>CAZTIG010000008.1:0-94513 GCA_964613665.1 uncultured Chloroflexia bacterium | reverse complement strand
GACACCAGGGCATCGTAGAGGCCGTAGTAGGCCATGGGGACGAACTCGACCCGCAGGCCCAGCTCCAGTCCCAGCGCGCGGGCCAGGTCCACATCGTAGCCGATCAGCTCGCCCCGGTCGTCCACGCTCTCGAAGGGCGGATAGGCCGGGTCCAGGCCGACGCGCAGCGTACCGCTGGCGGCGATGCGCCGGCGGACGTCGTCATCCAGCCAGAGGGGCAGGATGAGCGCTGCCAGCAGGTCCAGGGCCAGCAGGACCCACAGGCCCAGGTGGAGCCAGGGCTTGTGTCCAGCTCCACGCCTCGTCATTTCTCCCACTCCCGGGGCGCCTTCGCCGGGCTGACCATGACCTTGTCGATGCGCAGGCCATCCATGTCCAACACTTCGTAGCGAACGCCATCGACCACCAGGCGTTCGCCGGCCTCGGGGATGTGATCCAAGTGGGTGAGCACGAACCCCCCAACGGTCTCGAAGGAACGTCGCTCCTCACCCGACAGTCGCTGGATGCGCAGGACGCTCTTGAACTCGTCCACCGGCATCATCCCATCCACGAGCCACGAGCCATCGGGGCGTTGGACGGCCCTCGGAGTGCCCACGCGGGAGATGTCGCCGATCACCGCCTCCAGAAGATCGCTCCCGGTGACGATCCCCTCCAAGCCCCCGTGTTCGTCGATCACAAAGACGATGGGGCTCTCCGAGGCCCGGAACAGCTCGAGTGCCTTCAGGGCGGGAGTGCTCTCGGGGACGATCAGCGGTTCGCGGGCCAGTGCCCGCAGATCGAGCGGCTGGCCATCCAGGATGCGCAACAGCAGGTCCCTCACCAGCACCACGCCAAGGACATGATCGAGGTCCCCCTCGCACAGAAGGATGCCGGCCTGTGCGCTGCTGCCGATCTTGCGGCGGATCTCCTCCAGCGAGTCGTCGACACATAGGGCGACGATCTCGGTGCGCGGGGTAATGAGCGCAGAGACGCGCCGGTCTCCCAGACGGAACACCCTCTCGACCATGTCCCGCTCGGCCACGGCGAACACCCCGGCCCGGGTGCCCTGCTCCACCAAAACCTGGATCTCCTCCCCCGTAATCGGCGGCCCCAGCGAGGGCCGTATGCGCAGCAACCGCATCACCACATCTGCCGAGAAGCCCAGGAAGCGAACGAGGGGCAGGGTGATCTTGGAGAGGAAGCGCATAGGCGCCGCAACGGCCGAGGCGACCCGCTCCGGGTTGCCGAGGGCGATGCGCTTGGGAACCAGCTCGCCGACAACCAGGGAAAGGTAGGTGATCGCCACGACGACCACACCGACGCCGATCGATTTGGCATAGGTTGCCAGAGCCGGCACTCCGCCGAGACGCCTGGCGATCTCCTCCGCGATGGTGGCCCCCCCGAGGGCGCCGGCCAACACGCCGACCAGGGTGATGCCGATCTGCACGGTGGACAAGAAGGTGTTCGGGGCATTGGCCAGCTCCAGAGCAGTCCGGGCGCGGCCGTCACCACGGCCCGCCCACTGCTGCAGCCGCTCCTTTCGCGCGGAGACAACGGCCATCTCGGAAAGGGAGAAAACGCCGTTCAGGATAGTCAGTGCGACCAGGACCAGGCTTTCAATCAGGACAGCTAGCATGGATGCTCACCTCTCTCTTGCGGGCGGCGACCTGCCCGGCCCTACCGGGTCCCGTCCCTGTCATTCTGCACCTTGCCCCCCTCTTCCTGCCCCCTCACCCCCCTCCTGCCCCGGCGACAGGGCCAGCAGCACTCGTCGCAGCACTTCCAGCCAGCGCTCCTCCAGCCCTTCCAGGTTGAGCTCGACAGAGTCACCGCGGACGCGCAGACGCTGCTGCAGCCACCGCGGCACCTCGCCCAGGGCCGGCTTGGCTCCCCCGGCCATGGTGATGAGGACAATGCGGCCGTCGTAGCGCACCTCGCGCACCTGTGCCCGCAGCGCCAGCACGCGCAGGCGCAGCAGCTCCAGCAGGGCCTGGGCCGGCCCGGGTGGCTCACCGAAGCGGTCGCGCAGCTCGCGGGCCATCTCCTGCACCTGGCGCGCTGTGCGCACCTCGGCCATGCCGCGGTAGAGCTGCAGGCGCACCTCGGCCTCGTCCACGTACTCGGGCGGCAGATAGGCCCGCAGCGGCAGGTCCAGGGTGACCGGGGCCGGCCCGCGCAGCGCCGCCCGCGCCCGCTGCCCCTCCTCGCGCACCCGCGTCAGGCGCCCGGTCTCCCCGCCGGCTGCCTGCAGCTCCTCCACCGCCTGCGCCAGCAGCCTCGTGTACAGCTCGAAACCAACCGCGGCGATCTGCCCGCTCTGCTCCGCCCCCAGCAGGTTCCCGGCACCACGGATCTCCAGGTCGCGCATGGCGATCTGGAAGCCGGCCCCCAGGTCGGTGGCCTCCAGGATGGCCTGCAGACGCTTCTGGGCCGGCTCGCCCATCTCGCGCCCGGCATGGTAGAGCAGGTAGGCATAGGCCCGCACCGCGCCGCGCCCCACCCGGCCGCGCAGTTGGTAGAGCTGGGCCAGGCCCAGGAAGATGGCGTTGTCGATGATGATCGTGTTGACGTTGGGGATATCCAGACCACTCTCGATGATCGTCGTGCAGACCAGCACGTCGTACTGGCCGGCGACAAAACCGAGCATGACCCGCTCCAGCTCCTGCTCCGGCATCTGGCCATGGCCGACCCCGACGCGCGCCTCCGGGACCAGCTCCTGCAGCTCGCGCGCCCGCCGGTAGATCGTCTGGACGCGGTTGTGAACGAAATAGACCTGGCCTCCGCGCTCCAGTTCGCGCAGGATGGCCCCGCGGACCACCTTCTCGCTGTACGGCATCACGTAGGTGCGGATCGGGACGCGCTCCTCCGGCGGCGTCTCGATGACGCTCATGTCGCGCAGCCCGGTCAGCGCCATGTGCAGGGTGCGCGGGATCGGCGTGGCCGTCAGGGTGAGCACATCGACCTCGCGCCGCAGCCGCTTCAGGTGTTCCTTGTGGCGCACACCGAAGCGCTGCTCCTCGTCGATGATGGCCAGGCCGAGATCCCTGAAGAGAACATCCCGGGAGAGCAGCCGGTGCGTGCCGATGACGACGTCGACCTCGCCGCGCGCCAGCCCCTCCAGGACCTGTTTCTGCTCGGCCGGCCGGCGGAAGCGCGAGAGCACCTCCACCCGCACCGGGAAGGCCCCCAGCCGCTCGTGAAAGGTGCGGTAGTGCTGCTGGGCCAGGACCGTGGTCGGCACCAGGACCGCCACCTGCTTGCCGTCCTGCACGGCCTTGAAGGCCGCGCGCAGGGCCACCTCGGTCTTGCCATAGCCCACGTCGCCGCACACCAGCCGGTCCATGGGCCGGGGCTGCTCCATGTCCTGCTTGACCTCACTGACGGCGCGCACCTGGCCCTCGGTCTCGATATAGGGGAAGGCGGACTCCAGCTCGGCCTGCCAGGGCGTATCGGGCGAAAAGGCCGTGCCGCGGGCCACCTCCCGGGCGGCATAGAGCTCGAGCAGGTCGCGGGCCATGACCTGCACGGCCTTGTGGACGCGGCTCTTGGCCCGCTCCCAGTCGCCACTGCCCAGGCGGTGCAGGGCCGGTGGTCCCTCCCCTGCGCCGATGTAGCGGTGGACGCGGTCGACCTGGTCCACCGGGACGTAGAGGCGGTCGGCAGCGGCGTAGCGCAGGAAGAGGTACTCCCGCTCCACGCCATCGGCCAGCGCCAGCCGGATGAGGCCCTCGTAGATGGCGATGCCGTGGTCCTCGTGCACCACATAGTCGCCCACTGCCAGGCGCTGGAGCATCTCCTCGCGCAGGACCTCGCGCCGCGGCCGGCGCACCATGGGCCGGCGGCGTGGCGGAGCGTAGCCAAAGACCTCGCTGTCGCTAAGGATCGTCAGGCCGGCCTCCGGACAGGCCCAGCCCCCGCTGGGCAGCCGGCCGGGGATGACCTGCAGTCGGGCCTCGGCCTGCTGCGGCCCGACCCCGGGAGACAGCCCCTGCTCGCGCAGGAGATCCAGGAGACGGGCAGCCTGGTAGCTCACGATGACGACGCCCTCCCCCTGGACCAACCGGCCGGCCACCGCCGTGAGGACCTCCTTGAGCTGGCCGCCGTAGTGCGGCAGCGGGGCAAAGGGTAGGGACAGGGACGCCTCTTCGTCCGGGGGCGTGGTCATAGAGAGGCCCACCTGCCGGCGCGCCGCGAGGCGGGCCGACACCTCCTCCCAGGTCAGCAGCGGACAGGGGTAGTCCGCCGGGAGCTCGCCGCCCTGGACGAGCTCGAAGCGTACGGCGCTGGCCTGCGCCTCGATCTCCTGGACGGCAGCCTGGAACTGCTCGGGCTCGTCGAGGGCGACCAGCGTGTCTGCGGGGAAATGGTCCAGCAGACAGCCCGGCGTCTCCTGGAGCAGCGGGGCGTAGAGCAGCAGCCCCTCGAAGAAGGTGCCCTGCTGCAGGTAGGCGCGGTCGCGGGCCAGCTCCCCGGCGACCTCGGGGCGCAGGGGCGCCGGGTCGACCCGGCCGAGGTAGTCGACGGCGCGCTGGCGCTGCCACCAGGGCATCTCGTAGGGCGCCGTCAGGGTGAAGGTGGCCACTTGGCGGCGGGAGCGCTGCGTGGCCGGGTCGAACTGGCGGATGCTCTCGACCTCGTCTCCCAGGAGCTCGATGCGCAGGGGCAGGGGAGTGGTCGGGGGATAGATGTCGACGATGCCGCCGCGGCGGGCGAACTCGCCGGGCTCCTCGACCACCCTGGCCGGCTGGTAACCCCACTCGACCCAGCGGCGGGTCCACTCGTCGATAGGCAGGACCATGCCCTGCTGGACCGTCTGGCTGGTTTGGGCCAGCTCGGCCGGGGAGAGGGTCGGCTGGACGGCGGCGCGCGCGGCGGCTACGACCAGGGGCGGCATCCCACCGCCGGCCCGCCAGCGCGCCAGTGCCTCCAGCACCCCCAGGCGCTGGGCGACGATGCTGCTGTCGGGGGCCATGCGCTCATAGGGCCGCGCGTCGGTGGCCGGGAAGAGCAGCACGGCCTGGGGGATCGAGCTGTAGAGGCGCAGGGCCTCGTACAGGCGGTGGGCCAGCTCCGGGCCGGCGGTGAGCAGGAGCAGTGGGCGCGCCAGGTGGACGTGCAGCAGGGCGAGGATGGCCGGCCGGGGGGCCTCCAGGAGCGGAGCGACCGGCGCGATGCCGCCGGACTGCCGATCCACGGCATCCAGAAGCTGTCGGCAGGCGGGCAGGCCGGCCAGCCGCGGCAGGATCCAGGAAAGGCTGCCCAGGGCTGCCTCAGCATCGTGGTCCCCTTCGGCTCGCGGGAGCAGTGGATCGGACATGAGAGTCCCCATGGACGGCCAGGGATGCCAGGAACACCGCCCCCAATGTTAGCACAGGGGCCGGCAAAGTGCAACCGGCCCGCACGACGCTGGCTTGACATGGCTCGGGCACTCCCCTATAATGGCGCCAAGGACAGCATACCCTCCAGGAGGACCACGATGCCCGCAGAACACCCCATTCGCACCGACTCTGGGATCGAGGTCAAGCCGGCCTACCGGCGCGAGGATGTTCGCGCCGACCCGCCCGACGCCGGCCAGTACCCCTTTACCCGAGGCATCTACGCCACCATGTACCGGGGCAAGCTGTGGACCATGCGCCAGTACGCCGGCTTCGGCACCGCCCGCGAGACCAACCAGCGCTTCCGCTACCTGTTGGAGCAGGGGCAGACCGGCCTCTCCACCGCCTTCGACCTGCCCACCCAACTGGGCATGGACAGCGATGACCCCCGCGCCCTGGGCGAGGTCGGGAAGGTCGGCGTGGCCATCGACAGCCTGGCTGACATGGAGATCCTCCTCGACCGGATCCCGCTGGACCAGGTCAGTACGTCGATGACGATCAACGCCCCGGCGGCGGTGCTCCTGCTCCTGTACGAGCTGGTGGCCGAGAAGCAGGGCGTGCCGGCCGCAGCGCTGCAAGGGACGATCCAGAACGACGTCCTGAAGGAGTATGTCGCCCGCGGCACCTACATCTTTCCGCCGCAGCCCTCCATGCGCCTGGTGGTGGACATCTTCCGCTACTGCAAGGAGAGAATACCCAAGTGGAACACCATCTCCATCTCCGGCTACCACATCCGCGAGGCCGGCTCCACAGCCGTGCAGGAGATCGCCTTCACCCTGGCCGACGGCATCGCCTATGTCCAGGCAGCCCTCAGCGCCGGCCGGGCCGGGGACGTGTTCGCCCCGCGCCTGTCCATTTTCCTCAACGCCCACAACAACCTGTTGGAGGAGGTGGCCAAGTTCCGCGCCGCCCGGCGTATCTGGGCGCGCATCATGAAGGAGCGTTTCAACGCCCAGGACCCCCGCTCGCAGATGCTGCGCTTCCACACCCAGACGGCCGGCTGCACCCTGACCTCGCAGCAGCCGCTCAACAACATCGTCCGCGTGGCCATGCAGACGCTCGCGGCAGCCCTCGGCGGAACGCAGTCGCTGCACACGAACTCCTTCGACGAGGCCCTGGCCCTGCCCTCGCAGCAGGCCGCCACCGTAGCTCTGCGCACGCAGCAGATCGTCGGTTACGAGTCGGGCATCGCCGACACGCCTGACCCTCTGGGCGGCTCCTACTTCGTCGAGGCCCTCACCGACGAGATCGAGGCCCGCGCCGAGGCGCTCATCGCCGAGGTGGACCGCCTGGGCGGCGCCGTCGCGGCCATCGAGCAGGGTTTCATGCAAAAGGCCATCAGCGACAGCGCCTACGCCTACCAGCAGGCTATCGAGAGCGGGGTCAAGACGGTGGTCGGGCTCAACCGCTTCCAGATGGAGGAGGAGCTGGCCCGGCCGCAGCTCCTGCGCGTCGATGAGGCGGTGCAGCAGGAGCAGGTGGCGCAACTGCAGCGCACGCGCGCGGGGCGGGACAACGCCGCCGTGCGCCAGGCCCTGGCCGAGCTGCGCGCTGCGGCCCAGGGGACGGACAACCTGCTCCACCCCATGAAAGAGGCCCTGCGGCGCTATGCTACCCTGGGCGAGGTCTGCGGGGTGCTGCGCGAGGTCTTTGGGGAGTACCGCGCGCCGACGATCCTGTAGCTCTCAGTAGTCCGTGATCTCGCCCCCCGAAATCGGCCGGCCGGTGCGCCCCAGGTCCAGCGGAAAGTCCCGGCCGGCCTGGATCGTGCCCACGTTGTCGTACCCGCGCAGCTCCCAGAACCCCGGCACGCGGTCGTCGACCAGCTCCACCCGGCCGATGGCCTTGACGCACTTGTAGCCGTACTTGGACGGGGCGATCAGGCGTAGCGGCGCGCCGTTCTCGGCCGGCAAGTCCTGGCCGTCCATGCCGTAGGCAAAGAGGACCCGCTCGGCGGCCAACTCCTCCAGGGACAGTGTGCTGGTGTAGCCGTCGAGGGCGTGCAGGGTGGCGTAGCCGGCCTGCGGCAGGGGCCGCACCAGCGCCAGGAGGTCGCGGCCGGACACACCGGTCCAGACGGCCGGCGCCGACCAGCACTCCACGCACTTCATGCGCAGGCGCAGGGTGGTCGTCGGCAGGGCGCGCAGGTCGGCCAGCGAAAGCGCCCGCGAGCTCTGCACCAGCCCGTTGATCAGCAGCCGCCAGCCGGCCATATCCACCTGGGGCGCCCGGCCGATCCAGCGGATCTCCCAGCTCCAGCCGGCCTCGGTCAACATCGGCCGCGGGCTGTCGCCCGGCGAGGGGGTGTCGTAGACGGGCCCACAGCCGCCCAACCCCAGTGCCGCGGCCCCGCCCAGGAGCAGCCCGCCGCCGAGCCACTCCAGGAAGCGGCGTCGGTTCATCGTTTCCGGTTCACGATGGTCCATTGTACCTCCAGAGGACCGGGGATGTCGCTCCCCTACGGTGCGCCGCGCAGGAACGCCAGCCGCAGGGGGCGGATGTCCAGGAAACGGCACCAGCGCGCCAGGGCGCGGTTGAGCACGGCCGGGGAGACGGCAGTCGCGCCGGCCTCCTGTGCCAGCAGCGCCGCATCGCGGCGGGACAGCAACAGAACCAGCGACAGGGCGCGCAGCCCCGCCCACAGCGTGCGGTAGAGCAGCACCTGTTTCCCCTCGAGCAGGTGGCGCACAAAGCGCCGGAGAAAGCGGTCGGCAGCCGGCCCATCCTCCCAGGGGACTGGGGCCCAGGCCGCGGCAGGCCCGGCCGCCACCTCCTCCAGGACGCGGCCGGCCCAGGCACTGCCCATCTCCCCCTCCGGGCAGTCGGCCAACGCGGCGCGGTGCTGCCGCGCCCCGGCGGCGAGCGCGCCGGCCAGCCCGGCCAGTTCCTGCGGCGTCGGGACCGGTCCGCGCCCCTGCGGAACCACCTGCTGCCACTGCCGCCCCAAGGCCGCCAGAAAGGGCTCCAGGCCGGTGGCCGGCCGCAGCGCGCCGGACAGCAGCGCTTCCTCCCAGGCCAGGTATGAAGCCAGGGGCAGCGCCCGCTGCCCGTCCAGCGCGATTGTCTCCGGCAGAATGTAGATCTCCTCCATCTCCGCCGCCAGCGCCGCCAGGTCCTCCACCCGGCCGGCCAGGCGCTCGCCGCTGTCGTAGCTCTCGAAGAGGTAGGGGCACTCAAAGGTCAGCGAGAAGAGCACCTGGGTGGGCGTCAGGACAGGATAGGCCAGCGGGAAGAGGCGACAGGGGAAGGGCTTGGCCGCCGGGCCCAGCAGCTCCTGCACCCGGCAGAGCATGCCCTCGTCGAGAAAGGCACAGCGGGTGGGGTCGCTGCGGGTGACGATGGTGGTCTCCAGCCGGCCCCACTGCAGCCCCGGGCGCACCTGGAAGAGCCCGTCGGACCCCGGGGGGAGGACCTCCTGCGGCCAGGAGGCCTCCTCCAGCCGGCGCCGCTCCTCCGGCGAGACCGGGACGGTATAGTGGCAGCAGGCCCCGCAGCGCCGGCAGGCATGGCGAGCGTCGTCGACGACGTGAATGGGCCGGGAAGCGACCTCCGCCGCCGGCCGGCTGTCCAGGATCGGCTGCAGCAGGAGGTCCTCCTCCTCGTGCTGGGCGCGCCAGGAGGCCAGCAGTTCGTCCTGCTCCCGATCCACCAGCAAGAGCATATCCGAGAGGTCGTCGATCAGGTCGAGGACCTCGTCCAGGGGCCGGCAGGCATGGCGGGCGATTTCCTGGGGCGTGCGCGTGCCGTCCAGCAGGCGCAGCAGCGGCACGTCGGCCGCGTCTATCTCGTAGAGGCCCCGCCGGACGGGGTCATAGACCAACGGGCCGGCCCGCTCCTCGGTATGATCGAGGAGCAGCTCCAGGTCGGGACGCAGCTGTGGCTGCTCTCGGAGGTTCATCGCACACACCTGCGGATCCTGGCCGAGGAACGCGGGGAGAGATGTTCCGGTGGATCGCTGCAAGCGCCCACCCCTCTCACGAACTGCCGGCGCGTGAACCTGCGCCTCATGGATGCGTCCTCCTCCGCCAGGGGCGGCCCGAGAGGTCGGCAAGGTCTGCGCCACTATACCGCAGGGAAATCGCCGCGCCAAGTGCCCAGGTTACGGCCGCTCCAGCTCCTCGATATTCCACAGCTCGCTGCTGGCCGTCGGGTCTACGGCCCCGCTGCCGGGGTACAGGTCGGCAGCACCAGCACGCTCAGCCGGACCGCCAGGGCGTTGTTCTCCTCGTCCGCCTCGGCCACCTCCCCTTGCGTGTCCACCGTGGCCGTGACCACCTGGTCGACAACCACGAACGGGCAGATGCGGGTGGCGCGCCCGCCGGCCGCCAGCCCGTCCAGAGACCAGTGGCAGTCGTCCGGCCCCGGCCCGACCAGGGCCAGGTGGAATGGGCCGGCCGGGGCCAGGCCCATGTTGCTGACCTCCACGGCGATGCCGCTCGGCCGGCCGCAGTCAAAGGGCGAGTTCTGGCTGGAGTAGAGGGCTACGATCCGCAGGTCGGGCAGGGCAGCGCTGGGGCCCAGGGGCGTGGGAGAGGGCAGGCGCGTCGCTGGCGGCGGCACGGCGGTGGGCGAAGGCGTCAGGGGCGGCGCAGGCGTGGGCGTCAGCGCCACGGTGGGGATGGGGCTGGGCGTCGAGCTGGGGGTTGGGACAGGGGCGACCGTGCGCGTCGGCGCCGGGGTGGACGGGGGAACGGCCAAGCTGTGCAGCACCAACGGCAGGTACCAGCCCCAGTCCAGGGGCCTGGTGTCGGCGCTGGAGATGTCGCCAACGCCGGCGTGCGGTGCCTCGGCCTGGCCCAGGCGGTCGCGGGCGTGGACACGAAAGTAGCGCGTCACGCCGGCAGGCACCTCGACCACGCCGCTGGTCCAGGGTGTAGCGCTCCACAGGTCCTGCCAGGGGCCGTCCAGGCCGTCGTGAAACTGCACGGTGTACGATTCGATGCCGCTGCCGGCGTCGGTCCCACTCCACATGAGGATGTAGATGCCGGTGACGGTGCGGAAGAGGCCGGTGGCGGCCGAGGTGGGTGCGGCCGTGTCCACGCCGAAGCGACGCACCGCCGCCCAGGGACCGTAGCCGTAGCTGTTGTGCGACTGCACGGACCAGTAGAGCGCCGGATAGTCCTGCGGGGCTACCAGGAGGTAGCGCGTGACGGCGGCCAGGTTGCTGTCGACGATACGGTTGGCCAGGCCGGCGTCGGTGGCCACCACCAGGTGGACGCCATCCACCGTCTCCGAGGGCGGGATGGTCCAGGTCAGGGTGATCTGCCGGCTGGAGACCCAGGTGTCAGGCTGGGGGGCCTGCAGAAAGGGGGGCGGCGGGGGTTCGGCCAGCGGGCCGCGCAGGACCCAGCGCACCGCATCGTACCACAGCGCGCGCCAGTGGTCGCCGGCAATGTCGTCCATGTAGACGTAGCCGGCCGTGCCGGCGTAAAAGGGATACGTGCCCAGCGAGACCCAGCGGCCCTGCGCGGCCTTCTGGTCGACTTCGATCAGGTTGCCCCCGCCGCGGTAGTAGACGCGGTAGCGAGCGTGCTCGGTGTAGTCGGGGAGGTCGGGGGCGCTGCAGGAGGGCACGTAGGCAAAGACCTCGTACCAGCCGCTCTGGGGCAGGTTGGGCCGCCAGGTGGCCCAGTTGGTGGAGATATCGGGATCGGTCGTGGTGTGCGTCCACCAGGAATGGTCCAGCCAACCGCAGCCGGGGTGCCAGTAGGCGCTGCTGCGGGTAAAGCCGGGGTCGAGCTCATCGACTGTGATGCTCTCCTCTTGCTGCTGCAGGAGCGCCTGGACGTTCTGACGGATGGTGGGGATGAGGGCGTAGAGGACAGCGCCAGGGCAAGCGGTCTGGCCGACGTCGCGGTGGCCGGCGATGTGGTCGTAGACCTTGTGGCTGTTGAAGCTGCGGCCCAGCGGGTCGATGCCGCGCTCGGAGCACTTCCAGGCCAGGAGGGCCTCCAGGCTGGTTTGCAGGCGGGCCGGCACCGGGGCGGTCTCGTAGGTGCCCAGGTTGCCCACCCCCATGGTGCCATAGTTGTAGTTGTAGGCGTGCCCGCCGACGACATCGTCGCCCCCGGCCCGGCCCTCGTAGACGTTTCCTAGGGGATCGACCATGTAGTTGTAGCCGACGTCGCCCCAGCCGCGGGTGTAGGTATGATAGTACCAGATGGCGCGCACGCGCGCGGCCCAGTCGGTGTCGTCGTTGGGGGTAGCCGTGTGGTGGATGATGATGTGCGTCACCGGGGCGTACTGCTGGGGCCAGGCCGGGCTGCCCTGTCCATCCGGGCAGCCCCAGTCGGTGCGGGAGATGACGGCCGGCCGCTGCACCATGCCGATCTCCCCGCCGAGCCCCTTGGCGGCCACGATCTCCTGGGTGCTGGGGCCGGCGCGAGCATCGATCAGCGTAAAGGTGAGCCGCTGTAGCGTGGGCAGGCCGGACAGCGCCCCGATGCGCACGCGGTACTGCAGCCGCCGGTGCACCCCATCCCGCTGCGGCACGGAAAAGATCTTGGCCGCATGCTCACCAAACGGCGGAGGAGGCAGGTCGTCTTCCTCTTCCAGCGTCTGCCACGCCCCCCAGCGCTCGCCCTCGGCGTCGGCGCTGGTGCGCACCTCCAACAGCAGCGAGCTGCCCGCCGGCAGGTCGGCTGCCCAGGTGCAGCCCAGGTCGGAGAAGGGCAGCTCGACCAGGAAGACGGGCGAGGTGTAGACGGCGGTGGCAGGCTGGGTCAGTCCGAGGCCGGCCCCCTTCTGAAGCGGGCCGTGCGCCTGGCCGGCCGCGAAGTCGGCTCCCTGGAAGGTGAGATCGCGGGACAGGATGGCCGGCGCGAGCTGCGCGCGGCCCTCGGCGGCCCGCCCGGCGACCACCAAGAAAGCTCCCGCTGCCAGGGCCAGCAGCAGGATCACCCCGCCGCCTATGGCCCAGAACCACCGCCGGGACAACAGGTGTGGCCAATCGCTGCCCATGACCGATCCTTTTCCAGAAGGATTACCCGGGGCTGTCCGCCCTCACCGGCCGACACGACCCCGGCCGACTGCCGAAGGCGGACCGCTTATGTTTTATCATAGCACATAGCGCACCTCCTGTCAACTCGAGCGTACATCCGCTCACCAATCCCACGCCTACTGACCTCTGCATTACCTACTGAACATCCCGTAATCTTCCATTCGTGCGCGCCAAGTTTGGCCATTTGTGCAGAGCGCAATGACTCGACGGCGGTCCCCGGCCACCCGCAGGGTGCCGCCTTCGTGTACGGCACAGGGCACTGCCGCGGCCCTGGAGGCACAGCGGGCCGCCTTTCGTGGTGCACGGCCACTATGATTGGATGTCAGCACGGCGATATCAACGTCGCGCCGATGCACAGCGGATGGCAAGTGCCCGGCCAGCGTACAGTGCGGCATGGCCGTACCATTGCCGTGTCCCTGGATGTGCGGCGTCGTGCCGTTGCCTGAGCCGGGCACTTGCCGGTCAAGGCCGGCGACCTTGGTACGGCCGTGGGATGTCAGAGCGAGCGATTGACTTGCGCGCCGCCCTGCGCTATACTGCCGCCCAGGAAGAACGCTGCACATCGGCCGGGACACAAAGGTGGCGATGCGTTGGGGTGGCCGGGCGGCACGCCTGCCCCGTCCCGGGAGGAACGTGATGGCCGAACAGGCGCACGGCACGATGGACACGGTCCCCCGGGCGCTGCTCTCTTCGGGCGCGTGGATACCCTGGCGACCTCGGGGATCGTACTGGCCGACGTCTGGCTGGGGAAGCCGGTCGTCTCCGCCGACAGGTCGGGCCGGGGACTCCTGCAGTACGTGCGCGATGGGCAGCGGATCGAGGTGCACGAGGACGGCACCGTCGTCGTGCACGAGCCGCAGGAAGCCCTCTGCTGAGAGCGGATCGCTGGCAGCCCAGGTGACCTTTTGACGACCGGCATCGTCTTCGACATCCGCCGCTTCTCGATCCACGACGGCCCGGGCATCCGCACGACGGTCTTTTTGAAGGGCTGCCCGCTGCGCTGCCCGTGGTGCCACAACCCGGAGGGGATTGACCCCGCGCCGGTCCTGGTCTATCGCGCCAACCGCTGCCTGCACTGCGGCCACTGCCGGCCACTGTGTCCGCAGGGGGCAATTGGCTGGGATGGGCAAAGTCCCACGCTGGACCGCAGCCGCTGCACCGCCTGCGGCACCTGCGTCGAGGCGTGCTACGCCGGGGCCCGCGAGCTGGCCGGCCGGGAGATGACCGTCGACCAGGTCCTGGCCGAGCTCGAGCGCGACCGCGTCTTCTACGACCAGTCCGGCGGCGGCGTGACCTTCTCCGGAGGCGAGCCGCTGCTGCAGGCCGGCTTCTTGCAGGCCTTGCTTGAGGAATGCCGCGCCCGCGGCCTGCACAGCGCCCTGGACACCTGCGGCCTGGCCCCCTGGGAGGTGCTGGAGTCACTGGGCGGTTCGGTCGACCTGTTCCTCTACGATGTCAAGCTGGTCGACGAGGCCCGCCACCTGCGCATCACCGGGGTGTCCAACGCGCCTATCCTGGAGAACCTGCGAGCGCTGGCCCGCGGCGGCCACCGCATCGTCCTGCGCGTGCCGCTGATTCCCGGCATCAACGACGACAAGGAGAACATCCACCAGATCGGGGCGCTGGCCGCGTCTCTGCCGCTCCTGCCACGGGTAGACCTGCTGCCGTACCACCGGGCCGGGGTCGACAAGTACGCGCGCCTGGACCAACCCTACGCCCTGCCGGATATAGCGCCGCCCGGCGACGAGCAGGTGGCGGCGGCTGCGAGTGTGCTGGCCGACTACGGCCTCGAGGTCAGGATCGGAGGCTGATCGCTGCAACAGGAGGTTCCACCATGCCCATGACCGCGCGCGTCGCCCGCCTGCGCCAGGAGAGCCTGTCCGCCCGTCCGACCCTGTCTACCGAGCGGGCCGAGCTGGTCACCGAGTTCTACCGCCAGGACATGGGGCCGGTCTCGGCGCCCCTGCGCCGGGCCCTGCTGTTCCAGTACCTGCTGGAGCGCAAGGCCATCCACATCGGCGCGGGCGAGCTGATCGTCGGCCAAAAGGGGCCGGCCCCCAAGGCCGCACCGACCTACCCCGAACTGTGCTGCCACAGCCTGGCCGACCTCGAGATCCTCGATACCCGGGAAAAGATCCCCTTTGCCGTCAGCCCGGAGGCCCGCCGGGTCTACCGGGATACGATCATCCCCTTCTGGCAGGGCAAGTCGCTGCGCGAGCGCATCTTCCAGGAGATGACGCCCGAGTGGCACGGCGCCTACGAGGCGGGCCTCTTTACCGAGTTCATGGAGCAGCGCTCGCCCGGCCACACCGTGCTGGACGACAAGATCTACCGCCTGGGCATGCTCGATTTCATCGACCGCATCGACCAGTCCCTGGCCGGCCTGGACTACCTGCGCGACCCCGCCGCCTACGACAGGCAGGAGGAGCTGCGGGCCATGCGCCTGTGCGCCCAGGCCCTCGTCCGCTTCGCCGGGCGCTACGCCGAGGAGGCCCGCGCGCTGGCCCAGGGAGAGTCTGACCCCCAGCGCCGGGCTGAGCTGGAGCGCATCGCCGCGGTCTGCGGCCGTGTCCCGGCCCGGGCCCCGCGCGACTTCTGGGAGGCGCTGCAGTACTACTGGTTCGTCCACCTGGGGGTGACGATCGAGCTGAATCCCTGGGACGCCTTCAACCCCGGCCGGCTCGATCAACACCTCCTGCCCTTCTATGAGCAAGGGCTGGCCGAGGGCACCCTCACGCGCGAGCAGGCCGAGGAGCTCCTGCAGTGCCTGTGGATCCAGTTCAACAACCAGCCGGCCCCGCCAAAGGTGGGCGTCACCGCCGCCGAGAGCAGCACCTACACCGACTTTGCCCAGATCAACCTGGGCGGGCTGCGCCCGGACGGGACCGACGGCGTCAACGAGGTCACCTACCTGCTGCTGGACGTAATCGAGGAGATGCGCCTGCTACAGCCCAGCTCCTCGATCCAGGTCAGCAAGAAGAGCCCCGACCGCTTCCTGCAGCGCGCCGCGCGCATCATCCGCAGCGGCTTCGGCCAGCCATCGGTGTTCAACTGCGACCTCATCGTCCAGGAGCTGGTCCGCCAGGGAAAGGACCTGGTCGACGCCCGCTGCGGCGGCTCCAGCGGCTGCGTGGAGGTGGGTGCTTTCGGCAAGGAGAGCTACATCCTGACCGGCTACCTGAACATGCCCAAAGTCCTGGAGATCACCCTGAACAACGGCCTCGATCCGCGCACGGGCCGGCGCATCGGTCCGGAGACGGGCGACCCGGCCTCCTGGGCCACCTTCGAGGAGCTCCTGTCCGCCTACCGCCGCCAGCTCAACCACATCGTCGACATCAAGGTGCGCGGCAACAACGTCATCGAGCGGCTCTACGCCCGGTACATGCCGGCCCCGTTCCTGTCGCTCCTGATCGACGACTGCATCGCCAAGGGCCGGGACTATCACGACGGCGGCGCGCGCTACGACACGAGCTACATCCAGGGGGTCGGACTGGGCACCATCAGCGATGCCATGGCCGCGCTCCGGTACCACGTCTACGACCGGGGGGACCTGCCCATGCCCGAGCTACTGGGGGCGCTGCGCGCCGACTTCGCCGGCGCCGAGCGGCTGCGGCAGCTGCTTCTGAACCGCACGCCCAAGTACGGCAACGACGACGACTATGCCGATGCGGTGATGGTGGAGTTGTTCGAGGCCTACTTCGCAGCCATCGACGGCCGGCCCAACACCCGGGGCGGTCGGTACCACATCAACCTGCTCCCGACGACCGTGCACGTCTACTTCGGCTCCGTGGTCGGCGCCACGCCGGACGGCCGGCGGGCCGGGATGCCGCTCTCCGAGGGCGTCTCGCCGGTGCAGGGGGCCGACCGGCACGGGCCGACGGCCGTGATCCGCTCCGTGGCCAAGATGGACCATGTTCGCACCGGGGGCACCCTGCTCAACCTGAAATTCACCCCGCAGCTCCTGGCCGACGACGCCGGCCTGGACAGCCTGGTGCAGCTCGTCCGCGCGTACTTCAGGTTGGACGGCCACCACATCCAGTTCAACGTCGTCGACGCGGCCACCCTGCGGGCAGCGCAGGACCACCCGGAGCAGCACCGCGACCTGATCGTGCGCGTGGCCGGCTACAGCGACTATTTCTGTGATCTGGGTAGAGTCCTGCAGGACGAGATCATCGCCCGCACGGAGCACCAGGGGTTCTAGGCGCTAGGCGGAACGGTGCCCCCTTCTCTTGAGCGGGTTGGGCCCCAACCGCTTCACCCGCCCGGTCATCTCCTCCACCGCCGCAGCGAAGGAGACTCCCTGCGAACCAGTGACGAAAAAGATGTCCACCCGATCGCCGCCCAGGCCGACCTTTTCCAGCAGCTCCCTGGCCCGGCCGACGCGCTTCTCGGCGCGCAGGTTCCCCTCCAAGTGGTGGCAGGTGCCCTTGGCGCAAGCCACCACCATGACCGCGTCGGCCCCCTGTTCAAGGGCCTTCAGGATGTAGATCGTGTCCATCTTGCCGGTGCACGGCAGCTTGACGATCTTGACATCGGCTGGGTATTGAATGCCGATCGCGCCGGCCATGTCGGCCGAGGTGTACCCGCAGTAGATGCAGGTGAACACGGTGATCTCGGGAGTTCTCTCCTGCTCCACGGCAGCCTACTCCTGACACTCTTCCGGCAGCCAGGCGCCCAGAACGGCCATATCGGGCACGACGATCTGATCGTCCCGGTACAGCGTCAACTGGATGGCCTTGGCCGGGCACTCCCCGGTGCAGGTGCCGCAGCCCTGGCAGCGCCCCGGCTCGATGTACGCCGCTCCCTGGATGCCACCCACGCCGGTGCGCGCGGCGTCCACCACCGGTACATCAAAGGGGCAGACCCGCACGCAGGTCAGGCAGCCCACGCACTTGTCCTGGTCGACGACTGCGGCCACCCCGCCGACCTCCAGGATATCGCGGGAGAGGATCGTCAGGGCCCGGCCGGCCGCGCCCTGGGCCTGGGCGATGGCCTCCTCGATGAACTTGGGGTAGTGGGCCATGCCGGCGAGGAAGATACCCTCGCGCAGGAAATCGATGGGGCGCATCTTGATGTGCGCCTCCATGAAAAAACCTTCCGGCGAAAGCGGTACGCCGAGCATCTCCGAAAGGCGGGCGGTGCTGGGGTCCGGCTCGATGCTCATGCTCAGCGCCACGCAGTCCGGCTGAATCACCAGCTCATCCCCCAGCGATGGATCGGTCACCCGCACCTGGACCTGCCCGTCGAGCGCCTCGACCCGCGGGGGATTCCCCTCGCCGTAGCGCACAAAGACCACTCCCTGGCGGCGGGCCTCGGTGTAGTACTGCTCGCGGAAACCGTAGGTGATAATGTCCTTGTAGAGCACATAGATGCGCGCCCTGGGGTTGAGGCGCTTGATGCGCACGGCGTTCTTGACCGTGTTCGTGCAGCAGATGCGGCTGCAGTAGTCGTAGGCGGCGTCCGGCGGGCGGACGCACTGGATCATCACCACCGTGTTCATCTGGGCCACCTGCCCGGGGTTGACCAGGATCAGCCGCTCCAGCTCCTGCTGGGTCATCACCCGCTCGTGCTGGCCCAGCAGGTAGACCGACCCATGGAACTCTTGCCCACCGGTGGCGACGATGGTCACCCCGTGCTCGACCTCCACCGTATGCCGGCGGACCGGGTCGCCGCGGTGCACCTCGATCGTCGAACGGAAGTTGCCGACAAAACCGTCGTGCCGCACCACCTCGCTGTCCAGGTACACGGTGACCAGGGGGTCCTGCAGGACGCGGTGGACCAGGGAGAAGAGGTAGGCCTGCGGATCGGCGCCCTCGGCTGTGGAGTAGAGCTGGCGCACGTGCCCACCCAGGACCGAGCTGCGTTCCACCAGGGTGACGGAATAGCCGGCAGCGGCGATCGTCAGGGCAGCGTTGATGCCGGACATGCCCCCGCCGATGATCAGGGCGCGCTTGGTCACGGGAACAGGGGTGCGGTGGACTGCCTCCAGCCGGCGGGCGCGCGCCGTGGCCACGCGCACGATCTCGCGAGCCTGGCGGGTGGCTGTGGCGGGGTCCTCAAGGTGGGGCCAGGCGCACTGGGCGCGGATGTTGGCCATCTCCAGCAGGTAGGGGTTCAGCCCGGCCCGGCGCAGGCTCCTCTGGAAAAAGGCCTCGTGGGTCCGCGGGCTGCACGCAGCGATGACCACTCGGTTCAACCTCTGGTCGGCGATGATCTGCTCGATGCGGGCCGGTGCCTCGCCGATGCAGGCGAAATCGATCTCCTCGACGCAGGCGACATCGGGCAGGGTGCGGGCATAGGCGGCCACCGCTGTCGTGTCCACCACCCCGGCGATCTCCTGCCCACAGCGACAGATGAACACCCCGACGCGCGGCGCCTCGGCGCTGACGTCGCGCTCCGGCGGATACTCCGTACCCCGGTGGCCTGCGGGGGCGCCGGCCAGCAGCTCCATGCAGGCCGCCGCCGCCGCGCTGGCCTCGGCGACGGTCTCGGCGATCTCCTTGGGGCTGGAAAAGGCCCCGGCCACATAGACACCCGGCCGGCTCGTCTCCACCGGCGTGAACTTGCCCGTGCGGCAGAAACCGTACTCGTTCAGCTCGATGCCCAGTTCATGGGCCAGGGCCACGGCCTGCATCGGCGGTTCCGAGCCAACCGAGAGGACGACCAGGTTGAAACGCTCCTGGCGCAGCTTTCCTTCCTCGTCCTGGTAATGGATAAGCAAGTCGTGGCTCTCGGGCTCCTCGCGGATGCTGGAGATGCGGCAGCGGGTGTACTGCACGCCGTAAGAGTCGCGCGAGCGGATAAAGTAGGCGTTGTACTCCTTGTTGAAGGTGCGTTCGTCCATGGTGAAGATGCGGCACTCGGCCTCGGGGTCGCGCTGGCGGGCCAGGACGGCCTCCTTCGTGGCGTACATGCAGCAGATCGAGGAGCAGTAATCGTGCTGGCGATCGCGCGAGCCGACACACTGCAGCCAGGCGATCCGCTTGGGAGGCCGGCCGTCGGAGGGGCGGCGGGTGGCCCCCTCAGTGGGCCCCGAGCGGCTGACCAGACGCTCGAACTGCAGGCTGGTGACTACGTTGGGGTAGCGCCCAAAGCCCAGCTCCTCACTCAGCGCCGGATTGTAGAGGGTGAAACCAGGAGTCAGGATGATCGCCCCGACGTCGATCCTCTCCTCCCAGGCCTCCTCGTTCAGGTCGATGGCCCCGGTGGGACAGGCCTCCTGACACTTGTTGCAGCCCTCGCAGTAGGGGCCTTTGTCCACCAGGTAGACGTCGGGCACCGTGCGCGGCGAGACCTTGTAGGCGGCCCTGCGTGTGCGCATGCCCAGCTGGAACTCGCTGGGCAGCTCCACCGGGCAGACCCGGGAGCATTCGCCGCAACTGGTGCAGCGGGCCACGTCGACGTGCCGCGGGGAGTGGCGCAGCAGCACCCGGAAGTGACCGGTCTGGCCCTCGACGCGGCGAATCTGCGTCAGCGTCATGACCTGGATATTGGGATGGGTGCTGTGGTCCAGAAAGGCATAGGAGATGGCCGGTCGGGTGCAGCCGTAGCCGTGCTCCGCAGTGCCTCGGCAGAGGACGCAGTCGTGCGAGGGAAACATGAAGCCCAACTGGGCGATCTTGCCGCCGAGGGCCGGGGTGACCTCCACCAAGTAGACCTTCAGGCCGGCCTCGGCCAGGTCGTAGGCGGCGCGCATGCCGCCCACACCGCCGCCGACCACCAAGACAGCCCCCACCCGCTCTCCAACCACAGGCGCAAGCGTTTCTTCCAACGGAACGACCTCCAGGGCGCTCGAGTTTGTGCCAGCGGGCACATTATACGCCCGAAAACCGGGAGCGTCAAGAAGGCTAGGTCACAAGCGCGCCCGCCATATCTGTGGGAGAGGCAGGAAGCAGGATGCAGGATGCAGGACGCAATGGTCCCGCATCCTGCATCCTGCTTCTTTCAGGGTCTGACGACCACCGGCAGGTAGATGGCTGCCCTGATCGTGATGCTGACCACCGCCGGCGGCGAGTCCAGCTCGCCGTCGTTGACGACAAAGGCAAAAAGATCGAACCCCGCGTAGCCGGGGGCTGGCGTGTAGGTCAGGTACGGCGCCGTCCCGCCGAGGGTGCCGTGGGCCGGCCCGGCCACCACACTGTAGGAAAGCTCATCCCCCTCGGTATCCCAACCCGTGAGGGTAATGGCCCTGGCATGGCCCCAGGTCATGGTCACCGCCTGCGCAAGGGCCACCGGGGCGTCGTTCACCGCCTGCACGGCAATGTCCACCAGCGCCGGCGTCGAGGTAACCAGGCCGTCGCTGACGACAAAGGCGAAGGCGTCGGGGCCGTTGTAGTCCAGCGTGGGCGTGTAGGTCAGGGTGGGAGGGATGCCGCCCAGCAGCCCATGGCTCGGGCCCGACACGACGCTGAAGGCGAGCGAGTCGCCATCCGGGTCGTGGCCGGTGAGGACGATCTCCAGGGCGGTATCCTCGGTAGTGGTGGCGGCCTGCGGGTAGGCCACGGGCGCCCCGTTCGCCGGCAGCACCGTGATGCCGACCACGGCCGGCGTCGACGTGATCAGGCCATCGCTGACGACAAAGGCAAAGGCGTCGGGGCCGTTGTAGTGGAGCGTGGGCGTGTAGGTCAGGGTAGGAGCGGTACCGCCAAGCATGCCATGGTTGGGCCCCTCCGATATGGCGAAGGTGAGCGGGTCATCGTCCGGGTCGTAGCCTGTAAGGACGATCTCCAGGGCGGTATCCTCGGTGGTGGTGACGGCCTGCGGGTAGGCCACGGGCATCTCGTTCCGCGGCAGAACGGTGATGCTGACCAGGGCCGGGGCAGAGAAGGCCATACCATCGCTGACGACAAAGGTAAATGCGTCGACGCCGCTGTAGTTGGCCTCCGGCGTGTAGGTCACGTTGGGCGGTGTACCGCTCAACGTCCCATAGCTGGGTCCTGAGTCGATGCTGTAGGTGAGCGGGTCGCAATCCAAATCGTAGCCGACCAGGACGATGTCCACCGGCGTGTCCTCTTCAGTGGATACGGACTGGGGAAGCGCGACTGGCGGCTGGTTGGTGTAGGCAACGATCACCACGTCGTCGATGGCCGCTTCCACCAGGCTGTCGCCCTGCTCGTCCGCGGCCTCAAATAGCAGGTAGATCGTCTGCCCGGCCCAGGCGTCGAGGCTGACGTTCTGGATGGCCCACGCCCCATTGTCGTTTTCGGGGGCGCCCAACTCCTCGAACACCGTCGTCGTGGTCAAGCCCACCACATTGACCCGCAGATAGTCGGCGGCCGAGGCGTTGTTCCCATGCGCCAGGTAGAAGCGAAACGATAGCGTCAGGGAATCGGTCACCGGCAGGACGATATCCGGCGAGCGGATGGTAGTCACCCCGCCGTCGATGTCGTAGCTGTCGGCGTTGGCGCCGGCCAGCCGCCCCGTCACCAGGTCATTCAGGCCGCTCGTCGTCGTCCCCACCTGCTTGGGCCCGTTGGAGTAGGTGTCTTCCGGATCGCCACGCTCCCAGAAGCCCGCCGTCGCCGTGTCCGATCCGAGGGGGTTGGGGATCCAGCCTCGGTCGGTTTCCAAGTCGTCCTGCCACAGCGGCGTTCCCCGCGGGGGCGCGATGACCGTGTAGGTGAAATCCTGGCTGGCCGAGTTCCCGGCATAGTCGCGCACCATCACGTGAACGGTGTGTGCTCCCCCGTCGGCGGGGAATTGAAACTGGGAATCGGGGATGAAGCCCAGGTCGATGTAATAGTCCCGGCAGTCATAGTTCCCACACGTCGGCGGGACCACGTAGAAATCGTCCAGGTAGGCATAGCGGTCGGCGCCCCCGGGCAGCGTATCGAAGCGCCAGGTGGTGTGCACCGGCCCGCAGTCCATGGCAAAGGTGATCTCCCACGGCGGAAGCCAGTAGACATCGTCCAGGATCAGGTCGCGGGAGCGGACGTATAGGCTGTAGTCGCCCTCGATCTCGTTTCCGGCATAGACCTGGCCGTTCTGCAGCAGGCCAACGGCCTGTATCTCGGGCCCGTCGGTGTCGGGCAGGGGGACGTGAAACTCGAAGCCGTTGCAGTAGACGCCGCCGGCCCCCAGGATGTTCAGGTGGATGTGATTGAACTGCTTGCCGAACGACCAGACCGGCCACTCGATGATATCGCCGATCCAGGTATCTGGATCGATGAAGCCACCGTTGATCGGATCGGCCAGGTACTCGTACCACTTGTCCCAGATGTATTGTGGAATGGTGGGCTCGTCGATGTGGTGGTACTGCCAGATATAGCCGTCCGGGTCCAGGACGGCCACTTCCCAGTACAGATCCCAGCCGGGCCGGTAGTTCTCGATATTGATCACCTGGCCCCCGGAGCGGTTGTAGACATGTGTGCCGTACATCTTCATCATGTCCATCCCATGATGAAAGTAGGGTGTGCCCCCGTAGTCCTGGTACGACTGCATGCTCCAACCGATCGAGTCGAGATCGTACGGCCACTGGTAGACACCGTGGTCGGTCGAGTACGGATCGCCGGTGGCCAGGTGCAGGTAGGCCGGCCGCCAGGAATGCTCGATCTCGTGATCCTGGTACCAGAGGTCGGGGTCGATGCCCTCCTCGAACTGCACCAGGCCCTGGGCCCGCGTGACCGGCACGGGGGCCGGCCCGCACAACGCGGCCGCCAGGAGTGCGGCGATCAGGAGCAGGGTGATAGAGTGGCGCCACCAGCGACGCCCGTCGGTCGATCCGTTGACAGCGTGGGTCATGGCCAACTCCTTGCGATTTGCGATCGACGATTGACGATCTACGATCGGTGATTGGCGATAGCCGGTTCTCCTTGATCTGTTGGTGCAGCCCTGGCACAACCCTGCCTCGAGATGCCGTGAGAGATGCCGGTGCGCCATCAGGAGAGCCGTCGTTTTGCCCACGTCGCGGTTCGCCAGGGAGCGAGCCCTCCACAGGACGCTACTTCCCTGCCGCCGCGATCTCTGCCCCCCATGGCGTGGCCAGGCGGGCGATCCCCAGGTCCAGAAGCGGGCGGGCTTCCTCCAAGGAGCGCACCTCGCCCAGGATACCCAATTGGGTCCTTGCAGCAAGCATCTCCTGGAACCACCGCACCAGCGACGGGGCGACGGGCTGCGGCTTGTAGGCTCCCAGCACGACGAAACGCCCGCCGCTCTCCTGCACCAGGCGCACCACCTCGCGCTGTTCGCCCGAGTTCAGCAGATCCCCGTAGAGCAAGACCTTGACCAGCGCATCGGGGTTCACCAGTCGGCACTGCCTCAGGACGTAGGCGATGTCCTGGGAGAAGGTCTGGCGGTAGCCGCTCTTGAAAGCCGCCAGGTTGGGCACCAGGGTGATCTCCACCGCGCCTTCCTCCAGAGCAAGCCGCGCCTCCAGCCCCTTGGCCGAGGAGGTGTGCATCCCCAGCGGATAGCCTACCACCACGCACACACGGACAGCGGAACCGGCCAGTGCGGTCACGGCAAAGCGAGCCCAGACCGGCGGGACGACGATCGCGGCCAAGCGGTGGTCCTCGGCCGCCATACAGAGCAGGCGCAGCTCGGCCTCGGTGCTGTCCGGGCGGAGCAAGGTATGCTCGATGCGGGAAGCGATGTCCATCGGCAACTCCTGCGGGGCCTGCACCTTGGGCATGGGTCGCGCGCCAACAGCATCATCCGTGACGCCGTGTCCAAGGCCCACTAGGTCACCAGGCTCAGGCGATTGCTGGGACAATAGTGGAATCCGGCACGCGTGCAGGGCCGGCCGTCCACCTCGACCACGTCGGCGGCGTAGGCGAAATCGCCCTGCAGGAGATAGCGGCCGACGGCGTAGGCGTCCACCGGCACGCCGGCCTCCTCGTAGGCGCGTATCGACTGCGGGGTAAAGTCGTCGGCGACGACGATCTTGACATGCTCATAGCCGGCCTGATCCAGGGCCCGGCGCACGCTCACGACTTGCTGGGGGCCCACGCCGGCAGCACCGCCACCCGCCCTGCCCGCGGGGGCGGCCAAAGGCTCCTCCGTGCCCAGCCGCACACCCCAGAGGCGGCGGCCCAATCGGCCGGCCAGGGCCAGGGCCGTGCCGACGGCGTCGCCAGCGAATTCGGCCGAGACGATCAGGTCGATGCTCTCGCCCACCTTCTCGGCAAACTTGACCGCCGCCCGCACCGTATCGCCGCCGTAGCAGGCAATCAGGGAGACTGGGACGGTGGCCACGCCCGGGCTGCCCCACCAGGCCCCCTGGGCGGCGGTGCCCACGCCCAGCGCCCCACTGATGTAGGCGGCGTACCCATCGCCGGTCTGCACCAGGTGGTGGTCGAAGCGCGCCGGGAAGAATAGGACGGGCTTGCCCCCCGCAGCCTCCACCACCGCGGTCGTGTTGGTGGCCACGCGAGTGCGCCGCGCCAGTACCCCCAGAAAGTCGGTCTCCAGTTGGGCAAAGCAAGCATAGTCGCCGGCGATGGTCAGTACCGGCTCATCGGGCGCGGCCCGTTCCCCATCGTACAGGCTCAGGACACGCAACGACTCCCAGCCCGGAGTCCAGTTGCCCGACGGATCGGGGAACCCGCTGCACAGCTTCAGAATGGCGATGGCTTCATCGGTGCCACAGACCACCGCCTCCTGCCTCTGGTACACGACCACGAGGACGTGCGGATGATGGCCATCGCGGAGCAGGACCTGCTGTGCTCGCGAGAGGTCCTGGTCGGCGTAGTAGCCGGAGCGCATCTTCTCCACCGGCAGGTTCAAGATGGCCGGGTCCAACCGTTTCCGCACCAACATGGGCCACCTCCAGCTGCCATTATATCCGCAGACAGGGCCGATGGCAAGGGGCCTCCGTCACATGACACCCCCTCAGCACACCCACCCCCGCCCGGACCACGACCCGGGCCAACTACGGCGCGGCAACCTCCTGCGCTAGAGCAGCGGTTGTCGCGGGCACAGGCGGCCGCCTGGCCTGCCCTTTGCGTTCATGGCCATGGCCGGTGTTGTCAGGGCGATGGCGCGACAAGTCATCCTGGCCCAGCCCGGTGGCACAGGATCGGCCATACTGCCTCGGCAAAGCCTCCCCCAGAGGACGCAGAGGTGGCCGCTGGCGCAGAGTCGCCGCGACAGACGCGTTGTTCTCTTGACTCGGCGCTCTCTGCGTCCTCGCAGGCGCAACCCAGCCCGCAGCGCCATGCGGCAGCCGGCGCGCTGCTTACACACCGGCTTGTCGTTGCACTGTACCTCGGGCGTCGCCGTTTGACAAGGACCCGGTGCCGTGATATACTTAATGCAGCAAAATAACACGCCTGTGAACTATTCACAACGCTAGCCCAAACTCCACCTGCAGGAGTCATCGCGTGGACACGCTGGAGCAAGATCTGGAAACCGTGACCGTGCTGCTGCCCCGTCTGCTGGGCGCACTACAGCAGCACCTCGACCGCAACCTGATGCGCTACGGGCTGACCTTTCCGCAGTTCGTCGCCCTGAACATCCTTGAGGGTAGATCGGGAGAGTCGCGCATGGGCCCCCTGGCGACAGCGGCCCGGCAGAGCGCAGCTTCCATGACCGGGATCGTGGACCGGCTGCTCGAGCGGGGCCTGGTGGAACGGCAGCGCCAACAGGATGACCGCCGCTCCGTCGTCGTGCACTTGACCGAGCGCGGGCATTGCCTCATGGACGAGGTCAAGGCAGGTCGCCAGCAGCAGGCCCGGAAGCTCCTCTCCCTCCTTTCTGCGGAGGATCGCCAGTGCCTGTGCAAGGTACTGGACATGCTCGTCACGCTGATGGAGGAAGGGACAGCAGGCTGAACGGTCCGCCAGTGGGCGAGGAGGGACTCGAACCCTCATGCCTCCCGGCACATGCTCCTAGGGCATGCGTGTCTGCCGTTCCACCACTCGCCCGGATCCGAATCATAACACAACTTGCCCCCTTCGACAAGTCGTTGCGATTTCCCCTCCTTCCGTGTATAATGGAGCAGGCCCGGTGGCGTTGGGGTTGGCTGGCAGCGCAGCGCCTGGCTGTTCCCTGATACGATGGGGTGGTGCCGGCTGATCGGTGCATCTGCGAAGGGGCAATCCTGTGGAGGCGATTCGCTTCTCTCCGCGAGCCAAAGCCATCACCGTATGGGTGCTTTTGCTCCTGGCCGTGCTCTTCTTGTACCGCGTCCAGGAAATCGTGATGCCCTTTTTCTGGGCGCTGCTCACGGCCTACATCGCCCACCCCCTGGTCAAGTGGCTGGCGAGCAAGACCCGCCTACCCAAGTTCATCTGGATCATCGTTCTGTACCTGGTAGCGGGAGGTCTCATCGCCTGGGCGCTCACTGCACTGATCCCGCTGGTGGTCAGCCAGTACAACGAGCTGGTCAAGGATGTCCCCGGGATCGTCGCCTCCATTCAGGATTTCGTCCTCGAGAACAGCCAGGTGGACCTGCTGGGGTTCAGGCTGGACCTGACGAACCTCAGCGACCAGGTGGCGGACTGGGTAGGAAGCCTGGCCGGGGCGCTGCCAGGGCAGCTCGTCGCTGCCGTCCGGCTGGCCTTTGGTACCGTGTTCAGCGTCATCATCTACTTGGTCGCCACCTTCTACCTCCTGCTCTTTGGGGAGAGATGGTCCCAGGGACTGGTGGCTTCCCTGCCGCCGCAGGTCCAGGCCGAGGCCCTGCCCCTGCTACGGCGCATCCACACCACCGTGACTGCCTATGTGCGGGCCCAGCTACTGCGCATCGCCTTCGTCAGCGTGGTGCTGGGCATTGCCCTGAGCATCCTCGGCGTACGCTTCGCCATCCTGTTGGCCCTGATCGGCGGCATACTGGACATTGTCCCGATCCTGGGGCCGAACCTATCGGCGGCGATCACCATCCTGGTGACGCTCTTCCAGCCACCCCCATTCGGCTGGAGCCACGTCACCTTGGCCATCGTCATTGTGGTCATCTACCTGGGCATGAACCAGGTAGAGGAGAACATCATCCTCCCGCCCCTGATCGGCTACCTGGTGGACCTGCCACCCCTGGTGGTGCTCTTTGCCGTCCTGGCGGGGGAAAACATCGCGGGTATGCTGGGACTGCTCCTGGCAGTGCCGATCGCCGCCTCGATCAAGATCGTGCTGCGCTACCTATACGCCAAGCTCATGGACAAGCCTGTCCTCTACGATGAACCTGTACGGCGGCAGCCGCTGCGCCTCTTCCGCCGCAAGAAGAAGAAGGAGGCCCCATGATCATCAGGCCGGCCACACCAGGCGACCTGCACGCCTGCTTGGCGGTGGACGCCTCGTATCGCACCGGCCAGGTCTGGCAGATGCGCGTCCAGCGCGGCGACGTGCTGGCGGAGGGAGAGGAGGGCCTCTTTGTCACCTTCCGGCCGGTGCGCCTGCCGCGCCCCATCGTGCTCACGGCTCCGGGCCTGCAGGAGCGCCTGGCGGCGGGATGGCAGCGCCGGGCGCTGACCCTCGTCCTGGAGGAAGAGAACATCCTCTACGGCTACATCGGCGTGGGGATCAACCCCGGGCAGCGCATAGGGTGGGTGGACGTGATGGCGGTGGCCCCGCAGAAACGTCGCCACCACTGGGGTACCCGCCTGATGCAGGAGGTGTTTGCCTGGGGCCGCGCCCACGGGCTGCGGGCCATCGTCCTGGAAACACAGGCCCGCAACGCCGCGGCCATCGCCATGGCCCAGAGGCTGGGGCTGGCCTTCAGCGGTTACCACGAGCAGTACTACGAGGAAGGGGAAGTGGCGCTGTTCTTCACCTTTCCGTTGGAGTAGCTTCACCGGCGGCCCTGGTCCCTGCAGGCCGCTGCCGCAGGCCTAATCCTCCCCGTGGGCCAGCTCCTCGTAGCGATGAAAGGCTTGCACGGCGCGGGCCGTGTCACCCAACGCTTGGTACGCTTTCCCCAGCAAGTAGTAGCTGCGGGCATAGCGCGGGTGTAGCTGCACCGCCTGGCGGAAGACGTTGATGGCATCCGGCAACCGCCCCATCTCGCGCAGGGTCACCCCCAGGGCGTTGTAGGCTTCGACGTCCTCCGGATTCAGACGGATCGCCTCCTGCAGACTGGCTACTGCACCCGCCAGGTCTCCCTTGGCAGCCAGGGCAACGCTCAGGTTGTAGTGTGCCCCGGCGTGGGTCGGATCCTGCTGGATGGTCTGTTGCAGGTGGGTGATGGCCTGGTCGTACTCCTTCAGGGCGGCGTAGGTCAGGCCCAGTTGGTAAAAGGCCTCGGTATCGCCCGGCCGGAAGCGCAGCGCGTCGGTGACGGTCTCGCGGGCTTCATCCAGCAGTCCCAGGTGCCGGCAGGCCGAACCCAGCAGCAAGCGCGCGGCGACATTCGTCGGGTCCAGCTCCACTGCCTGGCGGAGCGCCTGTGCCGCATCCTCGTAGCGGCCCAGCTTGTGGCACGTTTCACCCAGGACCAACTGGAACTGAGCATCGCGGGGCCGCAGCCTGGCAGCCTCCATGAGGGCCGGCGCGGCCGCCTCGGGATCGCTCTGGGACAGGTAGGCCACCCCCAGGTTGAACTGGGCCTCGGCGTGGTCGGGCTGCAGCTCGATGACGCGGCGGTACAGCTCGACAGCGGCGGAGACGCCCTGCGGCATGCGCCGGGCGCGGGCCTGGGCGACGACCATGTTCGCCAGACGATACATCGCCTCGGCGTCGTCGGGACGGGCGCGCAGGTTGCGCTGCAGAATCTCGACCGCATGATCGAGCTCGCCCTTCTCCTGGTAGATCCGGCTCAACGTGTCGTAGGCGGCGATCAGGCCCGGGTCCAAGGAGAGGGCCTCCTCCAGCTCGATGATTGCCATGTTGGGGTGGCCGCGATCCTTGTAGACCAGGCCCAGGCAGAAATGGGCCTCGGCGTTCTGCGGGTCGAGCTCCAGCGCCCGCGAGAACTCGCTCTCGGCATCGGCCAGACGGTTCTGGCTGCGGTGGGCCAACCCCAGGTTGATGTGCGTCTCGGCGGTGTCGGCGGCAACGCTGGTAGCTTCCTGGAACTGGCTGGCGGCCAGGTCGGTCCGTCCCTGGCGCTTGTAGGTGACACCCAGCTCGTAGTGGGCGTCGGTGTAGTCGGGGCGCAGGCGGATCGCCTCCTGGTAGGCATCGACCGCCTCGTCCAGGTTGCCCAACTGCAGGTGCAGCCGGCCCAGGCGCAGGTAGCTTTCGGCGTGCTCCGGCTGCTGCTGGACGGCCAGGCGGAGCTCCTTCAGGGCCAGTTCCGGCATCTCGCGGTCCTGGTACAGCTCGGCCAGGTCGCGGTGCACCTCCGGGTACTGCGGACGAACGGACAACGCCTCGCGGAAGGCGGCAAAGGCCTCGTCTGTCTGCTTCTGCTGGCGATAGATCAGGCCGAGCAGCCGATGGGGCTCGGCCATGGCGGGATCAAGCCGCGTGGTCGCCTGAAACTCACTGATGGCCTCGGGCAGGCGGCCCTGCTCGCGGTAGATCAGGCCGAGGTTGTAGTGGACAATCGCCGACTCCGGGGCCAGGGTCAGGGCCAGGCGCAGCGCCTCGGCGGCCTTCTCCCGGTCCCCCCGCCGCCAGTGCAGCAGCCCCATGTTGTGGTGGCAGGCGGCCATCTGCGGCAGCAGCTCGCTGGCGGCCCGGTACGACTGCTCGGCCTCCTTCCACTCCTCGCGCCAGAAGTGGGCATTGCCCAGGAAGAAGTGAACCAGTCCAGTGGCGGCCATGTCGCTCTGGGTGACCTCGTCGGCTTCGATCATGGCCCGGATCAGGGCGGCATGGAACTCGTTGATAGCCCCCTCGTAGTTGCCACAAGCGTAGTGGGCCAGACCGGCGGTGAAGGAGGCCAGTAGCGTGGCCCCGATTGCCCCGCGGGGCAGCCGGACCACCCGCTCCTCGCTGAGGCGGAAAGAGGGGATGCCCATGAGCCGGGCGTGGCCGGGCTGGGCGGGCGGCTCCAGCGGGCGCAGGAGGAGGAAGCAGGGCAAGGCCTTGGAGCGCGTCTCGGCAGGCACCCAGCCCCACAGGACGGCATCCACGCGCTGTTCCCTGCCGCGATCCTGGGCCTCCTGCGCGCTGCCGACAAAGGGCAGTCGCCACACAGCCGCGCCAGCGCAGCCCTTTTCCGCCAGGTTCACCTGGAGCTGGTGGTAGATGACATCGCTGACCTCCTCGCCTCCGGCCGGCGGAGGCAGCAGCGGCAGCGGTTGGCCGTCGTCGCCGAGCGGCGTCTCCGGGGGCAGTCGCTTGCGCGACCAGGGCAGCAGGTACATGTGGGGAGGCCGCACACGGCCCGAGAGGGCTTCCCCTGAAACCTTCTCCTCTCCCAGGGTCGCAATGCCCAGGACAAAATCGCCGGTGGGCGGCTTGGGGGTGGGCATGTTCATCAGCCCCCAGTTCACCACCAGGCCGATGGCGATGATGACCTTGACCGCACCCACGACCGGCGTCGTCCCCACATTGAAGAACAGGAGCACCGCCGTCATGATGCCCAGGAGCAGGATGAGGATCCCGGCCGTTGCCGCGATCCGCTGCCAGTTCCAACGACGAGGCATGACAGTCACCTGACCGCTCAGGCCGATACGCTGTCCCTGCAGCCTATTATAGCATTCTCCCCACTGGTTGTAAACAGTGCAAGTTGACGTTCGGCAGGAGATGCGGTATCATAGAGCGGCATTCAGCCTGCGGAGGTGTATGTGAGGCAGAAACTGGCCGTGCTTCGCGATCTGCTGACCACCATGCGCCCGCGACAATGGAGCAAGAACGTCTTTGTCCTGGCGGGTGTCGTGTTCTCGGCCAAGATGCTCGACCCGGTGCCCTTGGGGCAATCCCTGCTGGCGTTTGCCTGCTTCTGTCTGGCTTCCAGCGCGGTCTACCTGATCAACGACGTGACGGACATCGAGCGGGACCGCGCCCACCCGGTGAAGCGGAACCGGCCGCTGCCGGCCGGCCGGCTGCGCCCGCGCACGGCGATCATCGCCGCCGTGGTCCTCATCCTGCTGGCCGTTCCGGGGGCTTTTCTGCTGAACATGCCCGCAGCCCTGAACATCCCTTTCGGCGGCTGCATCGTCGCCTACATCGGCCTGATGGTGCTCTACTCCTTCCTCCTGAAGAACTTTGTCATCCTGGATATCCTGACCATCGCCATCGGGTTCGTCCTGCGCGCTGTCGGCGGGGCCCTGGCCATCGGGGTGGTGATCTCGCCCTGGCTCCTCGTCTGCATGATCCTGTTGGCTCTCTTCCTGGGGCTGGCCAAGCGCCGCCACGAGCTGCTCCTGCTGGAGTACGGTGCTACCGAGCACCGCCGTATCCTACAGGAGTATTCACCAGCACTGCTCGACCAGATGATCTCGGTCGTCAGTGCCACCACCATCATGGCCTACTCTCTGTATACCTTTTTCGCCCACCGGGAACCGGGCCTGGTCTCCGAGATCCCCTACATGCCCGAAATCCCCTACACGATGTTCACCATCCCCTTTGTCATCTATGCCATCTTCCGCTACCTCTACCTGGTCTATCAGAAGAACAAGGGGGGCAGTCCCGAGGATATTCTCCTGCGGGACATTCCCTTCCTGGTCAACATGCTGCTGTGGGGCACCGCGGTCCTGGTGATCCTCTACATCTTCCCAACCAGGTAAGGGGCCAGAGCAACGAGGCCGTGCATGCGCTATCCATACACCCTGGGACCCTTCCACCCGGGCTGGCCTGGTCCCTTGCGCCTGGTGCTGGAGGTCGAGGATGGGATCGTACAGGCAGCTACAGCAGAGGCGCTGCTGTCACACTCCGTGCACCCCGAGGGGTGGAGTGGCCTCCATCCCACGGAGGGGCTGTCCCGGGTGGAGCGGCTCTGCGCAGCCGCGACGTGGGCACACACGTTGGCCTACTGCCAGGCGCTGGAGACACTCGCCGGCCTGGAGGTGCCACCGCGGGCCCGCTTCCTGCGGGTTCTGTTGGCCGAAGTGGAGCGGTTGGCCAGCCACCTCAGGACCGCAAGCAAGCTGCTAGAGCTGGCCGGCCTGATGCCCATGGCACTGGCCCTGATGGACCTGCGCGAAGAGGTCCTCCTGCACCGCCACAACCTGACCGGCCAGCGCACCTTCCCAGGCCTGAACGTTCCGGGCGGCCTCGCCCGGGACATCACCGACCAACCGCTGGTCAGCCTGATCGGCCGCATGAAGGGGCCGCTCTACCGTCTTGCGCACCGCGTCATCTCCACCCGGGCGGCCATCACTCCCCTGATCGGCGCGGGTCTGGTGACCAAGGAGTACGCCGAGGAACAGGGCGTGGGCGGGCCGGTCGCCCGGGCGGCAGAATCGCCCCGTGACCTGCGCCGGGACCAGCCCTACGCCGCCTACGGCGAACTGGACCCCCAGTTGGTCACGCAGGGCGGCGGCGACGTCTTTGCCCGCTGGATGGTCCTCGTCCTGGAGGTATTTGAGAGTTTGCGCCTGATCGAGGCCACGGCCGCGGCCCTGCCCGATGGACCGGTGCAGGAGACGGGAACAGGCTCCTTTCCCGCCGGGGAAGCGCAATCGCGGGTGGAGGCCCCGGCCGGTCCTCTCGTCGTGCGGGTACAGGTGGACGAGGCCGGTCGGCTGACCGGCCTGTGGCGGAATCCTGCCAGCCAGGTGCATCTGGCTGCACTGCCGCAGACACTGCTGGGGCAGCGGCTGGACCTGGTAGGGGCAATTGTCGCTTCGTGGGGGCTCTGCCCAGCCTGCTTGGCGCGACACTGACGGCATCGCGCGGGCAGGGATGTGGCCCGGCCATGCCACCCCGGTGGGCATGCAGTGAGGGCAGGTCGCCCGAAATGACCGTCCGCGGGCAGCGGCGCGGCGCCCAGGCGGAACGCAGGTAGGCTCGCATGGCTCTTGCAGCAGTCATTGCCATGGCCGTTCTGGCCGGAGGAGGGCTCGTCCTCCTCCTGGTCGGCCGTTGGCTGCCGACCAGGGTATCGGGCTGGGCGGCACTGGCCCTGGGCATCGGAGCCACGGTGCCCTTCCTGCTGCTGCGGGCGGGGCCGGCGGAGATCACTCTGGGCCAGTGGATCCCGGTACAGGGATGGTCGACGAGCCTGGCCTACCGCTTCGACAGCCTGACCGGGACAATGGCCCTGCTGGCCGGCCTCCCGGCGCTGCTGCTTCTCCTGTGGATGACCCTGGGCGCGCCGCAGGAAGAGGGACCCTATGCTCCCTGGGTCTTGCTGCTGCTGGCCCTCTACCTGCACCTGCTCAGCAGCGCCGACCTGCTCCTGGCCTATGCCGGCTGGGAGGTCCTGCTCCTGACTACCTACCTCCTGCTGATCTACCGCCGCGAAGCCCTGCCCACGCCGGGAATCGCCGAGTGGTTCCTGGGAAGCCAACACCTGGCCGGCTACCCACTGCTCTTTGCCCTGCTTTGGCTCGGCGGCTCTGCCCAGACGCTGCACGATGCCACGTTGGGAGCGGGTGCCGTCTTCCCCGGCGTCATGCTCCTGCTTCTGGGCACGGTCTGGCTGCGCACAGCCCAGGTACCCTTCCAGGGCTGGGCACTGGCGTTGGCCGAGTCCCCGGGTCCGGTCAGCACCCTGGTCCTGGGGGGATTCGGTCTGCTGGCCGGCCCCTATCTGTGGCTGCGCCTGCTCTCCCTCTCGGCCGAGCACGCCCCGCGCGAGGTGGTCCTGGTCGCCGGCAGCGTCAGCCTGCTTCTGGGGGCCGCCCTGGCACTGCGTCAGGAGAGCCCCCGGCGCATCCAGGCCAGCGATACCGTATCCCGACTGGGCCTGGTGTGGATCGCATTGGGGCTGGATAGCCCACTGGGAATGGCGGCCGGCCTGTTCCTGCTGCTGGACCTGCTCCTGAGCAAGATGCTCCTGCATGTAGCACTGGCCAGCGGCCGGCAGATCGAGCGCCCGCTGCGCCAGAGCCTCCTGCTCCTGGGCACGGGCGGGGTGATCGGCCTGCCCCCCTCCCCGGGTTTTGTGGGGCGCTGGCTGCTGGTACTGGCTCTGATCGAGGCCGGTCGGCTACCCTACCTGGCTGTCCTCCTGCTCGCCCTTCCGCTGACCGTGGCCTACGTCTGGCGGGCGTGGAACCTGCTGCCGCGGGCGACAGCGGCTGCTCCTCCGCTGAAGCGCTGGACGACATGGCTTTTCGGCGGATTGGCCGGGCTGCTGGCGCTTAGCGGCCTGGCAGCTCCGTGGCTGTGCCAACTGGCCCCGGCCACCCGGGCAGTGTTCGGGGCAGATTGGACGGTGCAATCGGCCATGGCGGCCCTGTGGGACTGGATGCTGGCCGGGGCCACCGTCCTGGCGCTGGTCGTGGGCGGAGGACTGTGGTGGAATGGGGCGTGGCGCCGGGGCGCGGCACCGGCCACGGCGGAGACCGGACCCGTGGCAGGGCCGCTCCAGGAACCCCTGGCTCTCCTGCCGCAGGAGACGGCCTGGCTGTCCTGGCTGGCCTGGCCCACCCAGCTCTACCGCCGGCTGGGCCAGGCTGCCCTCGGGGTAGGAACGGCGATCAACAGCCTGGTCAACTTCCTGGAGCGCCATACAGCCTACTTCCTGCTCGTCGTGCTGATCGCGGCGACGATTGTGTTGATCATCCTGACGAGGTGATCAGTGAATCTGGAACCGCTCTACCTGAGCCCTGAGCTCCTGGTCTGGGCCGGGTTTCTATTCTGCGGAGCGCTGCTCGTCGTCTTCCGCAATTGGTGGGTCACCCTGGCGGCACTGCTGGGGGAGTACCTCCTGCTCTGTGTGCTCCTGTCCTGGTTCCCCTTTGACCCGCATGACCTGGTCCTGGGCCCCCTGGTCACCAGCCCGCTCGTCCTGGCCAAGGCGGTCACGGGTGTCACCGTCGTCGGCATCCTGGCGATCACCGTGGCTTCGCGCCGGCGCGCCCTACAGCAGAGCCAGCACCCCGTGGACGAGATCACCGCTGCGCGCCTGCGCTGGGCGGCGCGCCGGGTGGCCCGGCGCGAGGGCCAGGATCGTTTCCACCTGTCCACCTACCTGTTGCCGGTAGCCGCCCTGGCCGTCCTGATCGTGTCCACCCACGTCCTGGCTTTCCTCTACCCCTTGGCGCGCACGCCGAGCATGCCGGCGAGCCCGCTGTGGGGCTATGTCGACCTAGCCTGGTACTGGCTGGGCCTCTCCGGGCTGGTCATCGTGCTGCTGGCCCAGGAGATGCAGGAGGTCAGTGTGGGACTGCTGCTCTGCATCAGCAGCGTGGACCTCATCTACACGGCGCTGGCCCGCAGTGTGGGCCTCCTGGCCATCGGTCTGCTCAGCGCCGTCAGCATCCTCCTGGCGCTGGGATCAGCCTACCTGGCCCAGCTCTTCTACCTGCGACTGCGGCGGTGGCAACTGCCCTCGGCGGAGGAGTGGGACTAGATGCTGCACCTTCTCTTCGTCGCCCTGCCAATCGTCATCGCCCTCTACTGCTATCTGCTGGGCAGGCAGCACCGCCTGGTCATCTGGGCGGCCGGCCTGGCCCTGATCCTGGTCGGCTACGTGGGGTCGCTGCTGCCGCTGAACCAGCCCATCCGGCTGCTGGGTGCCGTCCTCACCATGACCCCGCTGCAGCGCTTCTTCGGCTATGCCTTCCTGCTGATGACGGCGGCGGTCATCGTCGCGGCGCATTCCCTGCGCCAGGGGGAACTGCCCATACCCATCGGCCTCTTCATCCTGGGAATCGGCAACGCCATCGTCCTGCTGGATGACCCAATCGTCATCGCCCTGCTGCTGGAGGTGGTCGGGCTGGCCATCGTCCTGGGCACGGTAGACCGGCCCCACGAGCCGGTGGGCCTGCTGCCGGTTCCTGCGCTGATGACCGGGCTCAAGTACCTGATGATGATGGTGCTCACGGGCATGGCCCTGGTTCTGGGGTTCCTGCTGCTGGGCCTCTTCCAGGAAGTCCCACAGCAGACGGCCTATGCCAAGATGGCCCTGGGCCTGCTCGTGGTCGGCTTCGGCCTGGGCACGGCAGTGGTGCCCTTCCAGCTGTGGTTCCCCGACATGGCCGGCCACACCTCGACTGCGGTGACCAGCCTGCTGGTGTCGCTGGTGCAGGGGGCCGGCCTGGTCCTCCTGGGGAGTGTGCTTTGGCGCGTTCCCGAGCTGCTGCAGAACAATGCCGCTGGCAGCCAGTGGCTGACGGGAGGAGCCGTGGCCGCGGGTGTGGCGGCGGCCCTGCTGGCCAGCGGGCAGGACCGCCTGAAGCGGCTGGCCGCCTACGCCGCCTCCTACGATGTGGCCGTGATCCTGTTCGCCTTCGGGCTGGCCAATGCCCGCGGCTTCCAGGCCGGTTTCTTCCTGACGATACACCATGGGGTAGCCCTGGTGCTGTTGCTGACCTGCATCGGGGTCCTGGAATGGAGCACCGGCCGAGACGACGTGGCCGGCCTGGTCGGAGTTGCCTGCCGCATGCCCGTGGTGTGCCTGGGGCTGGTTGTGGCCACACTGAGCCTGGCAGGGATTCCGCCCTGGGGCGGTTTCGCCGGCCGTTGGCCGCTCTATGGCGAGGCCCTCGCGCGGGGATGGCCGTACCTGGCCGGTCTCTTCCTAGCTGCGGCGCTGTTCCTGCTGGCCATGGTGCGGGCGCTCTGGCCGGCCTTCCTGCCGACGGAGCAGACGGTGCCCTTCCGCCGGCCGCCGTGGGCGGTCCTGGCGGTCATCGCCGCGCTCAGTGCCATCCTGCTGTTCCTGGGCCTGTACCCCGACCCGGTGCTGGCGATCCTGCGCGAGGCGACTGTGGGATTGGGGGGGGCATAGCGTGAACGACCGGGTGCGCATCTGTATCCTGGAGGGAAGCGGCTGCGGCGGTTGCGCCATGGAGGCCCAGGCGGCGCTGGCGACACGGTATGGGGCGGCTCGCCGGGGTATCGTCGCCGTGGAGGCGCCGGCCCATGCCGACGTCCTGGTGCTGTGCGGGCCGCTGGCGGGCGAGTTGGCCGAGGAGGTGCAGCGGCTGGCCGCAACACTGCCGGAGCCGTGGGCCTGCGTGCGCCTGGGAGACTGCTGTGCCGGCGAGCTCCTGCTGGGGCCGTCGCTGGCGGTTCCCGGTTGCCCGCCCGGCCCCCAGGAGATACTGGAAGCAGTGCAGGCAGCCTGGGCAGCGCGGCGGCGTTCCGGTCCGCCACGCCGGGCAAGCCCCGAGGAGGAGGGCCCATGACGCTCCTGCAGCACCTGGGGCGGACACTGCTCTGCCCCGGCCTCCTCAGCGCACTGCTGGCCGGCCTGCTCTGCCGGGGGCTGGCTGGATGGATCGGGGCGCTGCTCGGCCGGCGGGCAGCCCCGCCGCCGTGGCAGCCCTGCCGCGACATCGTGCACCTGGCCGGCAAGGCCCCCGTGGGAGACTATAGTCGAACCGCCCTGGCATCCTGGGCCGGCCTCGTGGGCGTTACAGCTATGGCCTGGGCCACCGGGATACTGCCCTGGCCACGCGGTGTCCTGGGCACCGCGGACCTTCCTGGCAGTCTCTTCCTCTACCTGGGGCTGCTGGCCATCCCGCCGCTGGCGCGCCTGCTGGCTGCCGGCTTCTCGGCCCACCCCCAGGCCGCTCTGGGGGCACGCCGACAGGCTCCCGTGGAGCTGGCTCGCCTGCTGCCCCTGCTCCTGGCAGCGAGCGCCCTGCCCCTCCTCACCGGGCGTGTTACCCTGTCCCAGGAGGTACCGCTGACCCCCTGGAGCGCCGTGGTAGGCAGCGCCGTCGCCGTGCTCCTCCTGGCGACGCTACCCTGGCTGCTGTGGGACCGCGACGCCTACACTGCGCCGCTGGCCAGCCTGGGCGGGAGGACACTGGCCATCTTCCGCGCGCTGGAGGGGCTGGAGTTGGCCGCGCAGGTGGGGCTGATCGCCGTGGTGCTGCGGGCAACCGGGCTCGTCCCGCCGCAGCACCCAGACCTGGTGCTCCTGGTATCCTTCGTGGCCGCGCTGATCGTGCTGAGCGCCCTCGAAGCCCGCGGCCGGCAGGTACTTTTGCCAGAGATGGCTCGGCTGTACACCCGCTGGATGCTGCCGCTGGCGCTGCTGGTCGCCGGACTGGGCTGGTGGGCCGGCCGCTAGCCGATGCGAGCGCTGGGGAAGATGGGGCGTCTGGCTTGGACTACAGCACGCCTGCCTGGTATTCCCCCATGCACGAGCAGGGCATCTGTCACAAAACCTCCCCCTGTGGTGTTATCATGGCAGGAGGTGGCGCAGTGAGGAGCGAAGCGATGACCGAAGCCTGGTGGCAGGCCGGCCGCATGTCCTGGAACCGAGATGAGTTCGAAGCCCTCTTCCTGGCTCACTACGGCGAGGTCTATCGGCTGCTCTTCCGCCTGGTCGGCCTGCCCGAGGAGGCCGAAGACCTGGTGCAGGAGACGTTCCTGCGCCTCTACCGGCGGCGCTTCCCGGTGTGGCGCGAGCAGAGCGTGCGCGCGTGGCTTTTCCGTGTGGCCACGAACCTGGCCTACAACGCTCTGCGCAGCCAGCAGCGTCGCGCCCGGCGGCAGGCGGCGGTCCAGCACCTATCGGCCCCGGGCACGGCAGCAGACCCAGCCGAGCTGGCCGAGCGCCGCGACGAGCGGCAGGTGGTGCGCCAGGTCCTGGCCACGCTGCCGCGCCGCCAGACCCAACTGCTGCTGCTGTACTATGCCGGCCTGAGCTACCGCGAGTTGTCCGAGGTACTGGGCGTGGCCCCGGGGTCCGTTGGCACGCTCTTGGCCCGCGCCAAGACGGCCTTCGAGGATGGGTACCGGCGCATGGCCCTGACCCATGGAGGAGGTACGGATCATGAAGTGTGACCACGGTCGTCTGCAAGCCTACCTGGATCGGGCCCTCCCGGCGGCGGAGAACGCCGCGCTGGAGGAGCACCTGCACAGCTGTACCCCCTGCCAGGAGCGCCTGGCTCACCTGCGGCAGCAGGGGACCGGCGTGGCCGAGCGCCTGCGGGCCCTCGACCCGCAGGTCGAGGCCGCTCCACAGGCTGGGCCGGCCCTGGCGCGCTTCTGGAAGCGGGCCCGGCCGGCCCTGGCTCCGGCAACCCGCACGCCGCAGCGAAGACGCTGGCGCTGGGCCATGGCCGCGCTGGCCACGCTGGCCGTCGTAGGTGTGCTCTTCAGCTTCGCCCCCGTGCGCCTGGTAGCGGCGCAGTTCCTGGGCATCTTCCGCGTGCAAAAGTTCGCCGTCATCACCGTCGACCCCGCTCGCCTGGAGCAGTTGGCCGGGCTGCAGGACTTGGCCATGGCCGCCCTGGGCGAGCCCGCCGTCTTGCGCCAACCGGGCACACCCCAGGATGTCGCCGACGCCGCCGGGGCCACGGCCCTGGCCGGCTTCCGCGTGCGCGTCCCGGCCGACCTGCCTGCCGGAGCGGTGCTTCAGGCATTCCGCGTCACCACCGGGCCGGCCCTGCGCTTCGAGGTGCAGCGCGAACAGGCTCAAGCCCTGCTCCTGGCCGCTGGCGTGGAGGACGTGGCCCTGCCGGACGTGGCAACGCTCGCCGCCACTGTGGACATCGCCTCCGTCGTCGACCAGGAATACCGCATCGCCGGCCAGCACGTCTCCTTCGTCCAGTCGCCCAGCCCGGCAGTCGACGTGCCGGCCGCTGTCGACCCGGCCCAGCTCGGCCAGGCCCTCTTCCGCTTCCTGGGCGTTCCGGCCGAGGATGCCGAGCGGCTGGCCCGGCAGATCGACTGGACCAGCACCCTGGTAATCCCCCTGCCCAGCAACGTCGCCCAGTTCCGTGAGGTGGAGGTCGACGGCGTCACCGGGCTGCTGCTCGAGCCCGTGGGCAGCACACGCGGCGGGGCCGTGCTATGGCAGCGAGACGGGATCGTCTACGCGGTGGTCGGCGAGGGCCTCGACCCGGCGGTCCTGCTGCAGATCGCCGGCTCCCTGAAGTAGCACCATGCCCGCCATCGAGACGTTCGACCTGGGCAAGGAATTTGGCCGCACCGTGGCCGTGGATGGGCTGAACCTGTCCGTGGAGCGCGGCGAGGTGCTGGGTTTCCTCGGCCCCAACGGGGCCGGCAAGACCACCACGGTCAAGATGCTGCTGGGCCTGGTCCGCCCCACGGCGGGCCAGGCCCGCATCCTGGACCGGCCTCCGGGCGACCCCTCGGTGATGGCCAGCGTCGGTTTCCTGCCGGAGCACTTTCGCTTTCATCCCTGGCTGACAGCGGCCGGGTTCCTGGACCTCCACGGGCGACTCTACCACATGCCGGCCCAACGGCGCCGCATCCGCATCCCGCAGCTCCTGGAGCAGGCCGGCCTGGCCGACCGGGCGCGCTCGCGCCTGGCCGAGTTCTCCAAGGGCATGCTGCAGCGCATCGGGCTGGCCCAGGCCCTGCTGAACGAACCGCAGCTGGTCTTTCTGGACGAGCCGACCTCGGGGCTGGACCCGCTGGGCCGGCGCGACGTGCGCGACCTGATCCACGAGCTGCGCCGCGCCGGGGTGACCGTCTTTCTGAACTCGCACCTGCTGAGCGAGGTGGAAGCGGCCTGCGACCGCGTGGCTATCATCAAGCGCGGCCGGGTGGTTCGCAGCGGCACGCTGGACGAGTTGACCGGGGCAGCCACCGAGGTGGAGGTGCGGGCCGGCGGCCTGACGCCGGAGCTGCTGGCCGGGTTGGAGCCGTTCGGCCGCGTGCTCCGGGTCAACGGTGAGACGGTGGTCCTGGCCGTGGCCGATCGCGAGGTCCTGCCGGCCATCGCCCGCTGGCTGGTGGAGGGCGGCGCCCGGCTCTACGCCTTGTCGCCCCGGCGGCTGCCCCTGGAGGAGCTCTTTGTGCGCATCATGAAGGAAGAGGCATGAACGTCCTGACCATCGCCCACCTGACCTTCCTGGAAGCGCGCCAGCGCCGGCTCTTCTGGATCATCCTGGTGATCGGCCTGGTCTCCCTGGCCCTGTTTGCCGTGGGCTTTTACTTCATGTACCGCGAGATCCGGCCGGGCACGGCCAACGCCGCGCTCGTGCTGACCTCGTTCAGCAACCTCATGCTGCTGATGGGACTGTATGGGGTGAACTCGCTGGGCGTCATGCTGGCCGTGCTCATCTCCGCCGACTCGATCTCCGGGGAGATCGCCTCGGGCACCATCCAGACGGTCGTCACCAAGCCGGTGTGGCGCTGGCAGATCGTCCTGGGCAAGTGGCTGGGCCTGGCCGTGATGCTGGCGCTGGTCATCGGCGGTATGGGCGGCGGCATGGTCCTCGTCGTCTGGTCGATTGCCCACTACCTGCCGCCAGGGTTGCCGCAGGGCATCGGGCTGATGGTGCTGGAAGGGCTGGTGTTCCTGACCCTGTCCATCCTGGGCGGCACGCGCCTGCCGCCCATGGGCAACGGCGTGGTCGTCTTTATGCTCTACGGCATGGCTTTTGTGGCCGGCTGGATCGAGCAGATCGGCGCCTTTCTGCAGAACGAGACGGCACTGCAGATCGGCATTGTCGTCAGCCTGCTCGTCCCGGGCGAAGCCATGTGGCGGCGCGGGGCCTACCTGATGCAGGCACCGGCCCTGGGCCAGCTCAACGTGTCCCCCTTTACGGTGGCCAGCGCGCCCAGCCCGGCGATGGTGCTCTATGCCGTCGTCTACGTGGTCGTCCTGTTGCTGGCGGCCATGGGCTCCTTCAGCCGCCGCGACCTCTAGGCCCGGTTCAGCCCGTAGACCAGCCGCAGCCCTTCGAGCGTCAGCCAGGGATCGACGACGTGAAAGACGCTCGTCTGGGAGGCAATCGTCTCCGCCAGGCCACCGGTGGCGATGACGCGCATCTCCGGACCCAGCTCCTGACGAAAACGTGTCACCATTCCCTCGACCAGGCCGACGTAGCCGAAAAGGATGCCCGACTGCATGCTGTGGACCGTGTTGCGCCCGATGACCTGCGGGGGCGGGACGAGCTCGACGCGCGGCAGCTTGGCCGCCCGCTCGGTCAGAGCCCACGCGGCGATACCCACCCCGGGGGCGATGGCCCCGCCCAGGTACTCCCCTTCGGCAGAGATGGCGTCAAAGGTGGTACCCGTGCCAAAGTCGACGATGCAGGCCGGCCCGCCGTACTTGCGGTAGGCCGCTGCCGCATCGACGATGCGGTCGGCCCCCACCTCGCGTGGGTTGTCGTAGCGGATGCGCACCCCCGTGCGCACGCCGGCATCCACGACCAGCGGGTCCACCCGCACGTAGCGCCGGCACAGGTCGACAAAGGTCCCGGTCAGCGGAGGGACGACGCTGGCCATGGCGGCGTCGTGGATGTCGGCCGGGGAATGGCCGGCCTGCTGCAGCAGGACCAGCAGCAGGGGGCCGTACTCATCGGCCAGGCGCTCCCGCCCCGTGGCGATGCGCCAGTGCTGCTCCAGCTTCTCGCCCTCGTACAGGCCCAGGACGATGTTGGTGTTGCCGATGTCGATGCAGAGGAGCATAGGAACCTCCCGTTGGCCAGACCCACAGTACCATGGAGACCCGGAAAGGCCTCGTTTATCAGGCGTGATTCGTGACGCGTGAAACCCCTGACTCTTGTTGCGAACCCTGTTCTGTCACTCCTCGTGCAGGATGCGCGCTCCCTTGCGCCCGAACTCGATCTGCTTCCAGGCGGCGACGATGGCGACGGTCAACAGGATCGCGGCAATCACCTCGGGCAGCCCATTGACCAGGCCAGCCCCGAGGATCACGGGCCAGGGCATCGGTGGGGCGGAGGCGGCCGTGCCGATCAGGTAGCTCCACGGCGTCGGCGCGTCAGCCAGGATCAGGCTGTTGAGCCCGCCAATGGCCAATAGCACCAGTACCGTGTTCGTCAGCGTCCCGGCGACCGCGGCGGCCCCGACGGCGGCGATCTCACCCCCGCGCCACAGGGCCATCCCCAGTCCGGCCAGCGCCAGCAACCCCAACGCCAGGGAGGAGAAGAGCACGAGAGCGGTCAGGCCGGCATCCCCACCCAGAACCGGTGTGGTGTAGGCCAGCACCGGGCCGACGACCGCCAGGGCAATGATCGCCGCCAGGACCAGGATCGCCGGCCACAAAGAGGTCTTCTGACCATGGCGCCCTCCGCCCACCAAGCGGTAGACTGCGTAGGCAACGAGGCCGATGAAGAGGCGCGGCACAATCGAGATCAGCGGGTTCTGAAAGTAGGCGTCAAAGGGCCCGGTGGGCGCGACGTACGACCAGAAGAGGCTGAAGAGGCCAAAGAGGAAGCTCAGGGCCAACCCCACCCAGGGGCCCTCCAGCACCGCCCCGATGATCACTGGGATGTGCAGGATGGTAACGGCCACTCCCAGGACGAACGGGATGAACCCCAGGCGCAGCGGCGGTGCTCCCAGCAGGATGACAATAGCAGCCAGGGCACCGGTGACGACGATCTGACGGGTGGTGATCCTCATTGGCAACCTCCTTCTTCTCTTCAGAACGGGGTCCGCAACGACCTCATCAGCAACTCGCCCAGAACACCCAATCTGTGATCCCTGGACTCTCACCCGCAGCCTGCGAACTGACGAACAGGTCGCGTAGCCACAGGGCTACAGCATGCTCCAGGGGCCCCGGATCGACGACGAACAGGCCCACGGTGATCGCCAGGACCAAGCCGAGCGCCAGCCAGTCGGCCGGCCGCAGGCGCAGCCGCACGAAATGGCTGCGCCCCTTGCCCCCGCCGTACCCGCGCGCCTCCATGGCCACGGCCAGCTCCTCCGACCGGCGCAGTGCGGCGATAAAGAGTGGGATGAGCAGAGGAAAGGTCCGCCGCACCCGCGCCAGGAAGCTGCCGCGGCCGCGCCCGAAATCGGCTCCCCGTGCCGCCTGGGCCTTGATCAGGCGCTCCAGCTCGTGCCCCAGCAGCGGCACGAAGCGCAGCGTCACCACCAGCACCAGGGAGAGCTCGTGCGCCGGCAGCCCCAGCCGCTGGAACGGCCGCAGCATGCCCTCCACCCCGTGAACCAGGTCGCCCGTGTCGGCGATGGCCGTGAGCAGCGTCAGCAGGAGCACGATGGCCACCATGCGCAGGAGCATCGCCACCAGCGCCACCAGGCTGGCCCCGCTGACGAACAGCGGCCCCCAGCGCAGCACGGCCAGGCTGCCGGCCTCCACGGCCGCGCCGTGCGGGTAAAAGAGCAGCTGCAGCAGTAGGACAATGAGGAAGAGCGGCAGCAGCGGGCGCAGGCCGCGCAGCGCGTATCCCAGAGGAGCACGGGCCATGCCAAGCAGGGCCAGCGCCAGCGCGACCCCGAGCAGGCCCACTCCGGGCCCGCTCCGCACCATCAGCGCCAGGACAAGCAACAGCGCCCCGGTCAGCTTGACCCGCGGATCGAGCCGGTGCAGGGCCGAGCCGCTGGGCACGTACTGGCCAAATGCCAGGGCGCGCAGCACCCCAAACTCGCTCACAGCAGGCACCTCTCCAGCAGCGGGACGGCCTCCTCCAGGGTGAGGGCGTCGGCCGAGACGGGCAGCCCCGACCGGGCCAGCTCGGCCAGCACCTGGGTCACGGCCGGCACCTCCAGACCGCACGCTGCCAGCAACTCCTCCTGGGCAAAGACGGCCCGCGGACTTCCCTGCAGCACGACCCGTCCCGCGGCCAGCACGTAGACGCGGTCTGCCAGCGCGGCAATCTCCTCCATGGAGTGAGAGGCCCAGACGATGGCCCGCCCCTCCTGGCGGCACCACCTCTCCAGCAGGGCCAGCAACTCGCCCCGGCCGCGCGGGTCCAGGCCGGCCGTGGCCTCGTCCAGCACCAGCACCTGCGGCTCCAGCGCCAGCACCCCCGCCAGGGCCACCCGGCGGCGTTCGCCGCAGCTCAGGCAGAAGGTGGCCCGGTCGCCATAGACCTCCAACGGCAGGCCGGCCGCCCGCATCGCCCGCTCCACCCGCGCCCGCACCTCTGGCCGCGGCAGCCCCATGGCGAGCGGGCCGAAGGCCACGTCATCGGCCACATAGCGCTCAAAGACCTGGTCCTCGGGATTCTGGAAAAGGAGCGCCACGCGCTGGCGCACCGCCCGCAGGTCGGTGCGGCGATCGGTCAGATCCATGCCGGCCACCCGCACCGTGCCGGCCTGCGGGCGCAACAGCCCGTTGAGGTGCTGCAGCAAGGTCGATTTGCCCGATCCGGTCGGCCCGATCAGGCCGACAATCTCCCCCGGCCAGACGTCCAGGTCGACCCCGCGCAGCGCCACCGTCTCCAGGGGTGTCCCGCGCATGTAGGTGTACTGGAGATCACGCACGGCAATCAGCGGCTCGCTCACGCCGCACCTCCCCGGGCACGCTCCCGTACCGCGGCGACCACCTCGGCCGGTGTGAGCAGGTCGGGAGGAAAGTCAGGACAACGGGCGTGCAGCATTCGGGAGAGGCGGGCCAGCGGCGGCAGGTCCAGACCCAGCGCGCGCAGGATGGACTCATCGTTGAGCACACGGCGTGGAGTCCCCTGGCAGGCGATCTTCCCCTGCGCCAGGACAACGACGCGCCCGGCCCGCGCCGCCTCGGCCATGTCCTGGGTAATGGTGACGATGGCCATGCCCCGCGCGTGGAGCTGTTGGACGATACCCAGCAGCGCGCGCCGGCCGGCCGGGTCGAGCATCGCTGCGGCCTCGTCCAGCACCAGACACGCCGGCTCCATCGCCAGGGCACCGGCCAGGGCCAGGCGCTGCTTCTGTCCGCCGGAAAGGTGGTGCGGGGCACGCTCGCCCAAGCCGGACAGCCCGACCACCTCGAGGGCCCACGCCACCCGCCGGTGCAGTTCCTCCGGCGGCAAGCCCAGGTTCTCCGGGCCGAAGGCGACATCTTCCTGGACCGTGGTAGCCACGATTTGGCTGTCGGGATTCTGAAAAACCATGGCCACGGCGCGGCGAATCTCGCGCCGCCGCTCCACATCGCGGGTGTTGATCCCCTGGACCCACACGTCGCCGCGGTCGGGCAGCAGGAGGGCATCGAGATGCCGGGCCAGGGTGGACTTGCCGGAGCCGTTGGCCCCGACGATCGCCAGGTGCTCGCCCGGCTGGATCTCCAGGTCGATGCCACACAGGGCCGGTACCGCCCGGTCGGTCCCGGCATTGTAGGCAAAGAAAAGACCCTGCACCCGAATCAGAGGCTCGCTCACTGTGCCGGTCCCCCGATCCGCGGCGTAGCCAGCGGCCTTCCGCTGCCACCGCCCAGCCCGCCGTGGGCCAACCGGCGATCCGGTGATGGGTGCTCGCGGACGGTCAAAGAAAAAGGCCCTCCGGCACCACCGGAGGGCAGACATCGGCCGCCACCTCTGCCGTCGTCTCGGTCGTACCACGATCCCAGCGACGATCTGTCCAAGGTACCCCCGCTCACCGCCCAGATGGGTCGATGGCAGGCCTATTATAGCACGGCGGCCGGCTCGGCGCAACTTGACAGCCCCCCTGTCCCGTGGTACACTACCGGGGCTGGACGGCAAGAGACCGACAGGAGCGCGCGGATGGCTGGGCAGCAGTCGACGCAGGCACATGCACAGGAGCGGCCGGACACACCGCCCCCCAACCCGGCGAACTGGGGCGGCCGGCTGTGGCTCATGGCTGCGATCGCCGTGGGCCTAGCTGTCCTCGTGTTGCTACTCCTGTTGGCTTTCTGGCCCCAGTCCCTGGCCTGGTACTCCCAGCCGCCCACGGGGGTTCCCTGGACGGCGGCTCCCGGCGTCTACCAGATCCCAACCCCAGCCCCGACGGCAGCCCCCACGCCTCCCGCCACCCCGTGAGCGCTCGGCCTGGGATCGGCCCTAGGGCTCCCGGTCGAAGGCATCGCGCAGCGCTGCGCCCTCCAGCCCCGCCCCGAGTGCCGCCATCAGCTTGAGCCGGGCCTTGGGCCCGCTCAGGCCGCGGGCAAAGAGACAGCCCACCGCGGCTTGGTCGCGATGGGCACCGGCATAGCCGTAGCGGTCATGGACCGGGCCGGCCGGGCAGCGCGAGGTAACGACCACAGCTACCCCCTGGGCAATCGCGCTGCCGATCGTCGCCATCCACCAGGGCGGCACGCGCCCGCCTCCCAGGGCTTCCAGCACGACGCCGCGCATCCCCCATTCCACAGCGTAGCGCAGCAGCGCATCGTCCATCCCCACGGCCAGCCTCAGCAGCAGGACCCGTTCCTCCAGCCGCTCCGTCGCCAGGATGTGGCGCGCTGGCGGTCTGCGCAGGACCAGCCTGCCACCGTCGACCCGCCCCAGGGGCCCCCAGAAGGGCGAAGCAAAGGCCCCTGGGCTGGTGGTGTGCACCTTGGTGACCACCCGGGCGGCGTGAACCTCATCCTCCATGACGATCACCGCTCCCACCCCGCGCGCCTCTGGGGCGGACGCCACAAGCAGGGCTGCCTGCAGGTTGGCCGGCCCGTCGTAGCCGGGGTCCGAAGCCGCGCGCATGGCCCCGGTGAGCACAATAGGAGCCACACCTTCCACCGTCAGGTCGAGGAGATAGGCACTCTCCTCCATGACGTCGGTCCCGTGGGTCACGACAATCCCCTGGACGTCCGCCTGACGGGCGAGGGCCTGCACCCGCTGGCGCAGGCCCCACAGCGTCTCCAGGGTAAAATGCGCACTGGGAAGATGGCAATGCTCCACGACCTCGATGGGGCCGCTCCACTCCGGGAGTTGCCGGCGCAGGTCCACACCGTGCAGGACTGGCACGGCCCCGCCGCCGGCGGCATCCGCCGCCATGGAGATCGTCCCTCCCGTGCTGATCAGGACCAGCCGGCCGCTCACGCCGCGGTGCCCTGGGAGGTGGCGGGCTGCTGGGGGACCGGGACAACGACGGTACAGGTTCCGTCGGCATTGCTCCTGGCCTTGTGCAGAGCCCACTCCACCTGCTCCACCAGTAAGACCTTGTCCACGCTTGTCTGGCTGGGCGTCGAGGTCACGCCGATGCGGACCGGGGGCGGGGCCGCTCCGTCTGCTAACAGAGGCATCGTCAGGGCAAGCTGGCGGATGCGCTCGGCGACCTTGAGGGCACCGCGCTCGTCTGTGCACGGCATCAGGATGGCCAGGGTATCCTCGCTGTAGCGAACCAGGATGTCCACCGAGCGGGTGTGGCACTTTAACAGCTCCGCCATCATGAGCGTGCGCGCCACGGCTTGCTGGGCCTCCGGCGTGTCAAAGGTGATCAGCATCAACGAGAGGGGGTAGTGGTAGCGGCGGGCGCGGGAGATCTCCTCCGCCAGGCGAGACCACATCGTACGCCGGTCGAAAAGGCCCGTCGCCACGTCAATAAAGACCTCGTAGACACGCTCTGTCTGCTCGGCCATCTGCGCCTCCTGGTCCCGGCCCCGGCCGGGCTCCTGCCTACTGTAGCACAGGGCGGAAGACTTGTCAATCGACTGGCCCGACATAGTCGCCCGCCGTATTCGTGGGTCGACCCTGGTGCGATCCGTCCGCAACCAGAAGCTCGCCGAGTTGGGGCGACATGACGCGACCGGCGTACCTTCGGCTCCAATCGGGCGAGACGGAGCGCTTTTGTGTTGCACCGAAAAAGGTGGCACGCACCCGCCTGACATCCACCCATGAAGCCCGTGCACCATGAAAGGCGGCCCGCTACGCCTCCAGGGTCCGCGGCAGTGGCTTGTGCTGTGCGCGAAGGAGGCGCCCTGCAGGCGGCCAGGGGCCGCCGTCGAGATAGGTGTGGGATCGATGCGCGAATGTCAGACCGGCGTGGCCGCTTCGCCAGCGAACGGCTCCCCCGCCCCGCCGGGTGGTGCCGCCAGCCGCGGGCGCAGTCCGTAGATGATGCCGGCGCTGCACAACGCAAAGATGCCCACCAGCCCTTCGAGCAGGAGCAGGCCGCCCCACTGCGGCAGTCGGGGGACAAGGTACACCTGCGCCAGGCCGGGGACCAGGTCGGCCAACGCGTGGTAGCCCAGGGCCAGCCACCACCAGCCGGCCTGCCGCCGGGCAAAGACCTGCAACACCAGCACGGCCAGGGAGATCTGCACCACCATGACCAGGAACCTCTCCAGCGCGGCCAACAGCGGTGCCCACCAGGGGGTCAGGGAGATCGTCTCCTGGGCCTGGAAGATGGCCAGCGCCTGGTCCGGCGGCAGGGCCGCAGCGTCGATCCGCGACACGATGACGATGTTGAGCAGCCCGATCAGCGCCAGGCCGCCGACCAGCAGCATCGACTCCAGCCCGCCGTGGCCGGCACCGTACATCAGGGCCTGGGGCCAGGTCCTGTCCTCCCCTTTTTTCCACAGGAAGCGGTAGCCCAGGTAGCGGCCGCCCTCCTCGAAGAGGCCGGCCGTCAGGGCGGCCAGCACCACCCAACCCACCATGAGGAACCGCGAGCTGTTCAGCGCACCGGCCAGGAGATATTGGCCGATGAGCATGGCCGGAACTCGCGTGAGGAGCTGAAAGATGCCAAAGACCAGGGCACCGTAGCCAAAGTACTTCCAAGAGACCCGCAGGCGGCGGCGCAGCCACAGCGCCAACAGGAGTGGAAAGAGCACCTCGACGGCGATGGCCAACAGATAGGAGGGAATCAGCAGCGGGTGCACTGTTCCTCCTTGCTCCAGCGCCCGGCCGGCCAAACCCGGCCCGATCGCCTGGGGCGACGAGGCTATTATACCACAGCTGCAGCGCCTCCGACCCGCCTTGACACAGCGGGTGTCCGGTGCTACGATATCGCCTGTCGAGGCTGGAACCGCCGCCGGACAACGAGGCCGGAACCCATGGATTTCCCCTTCCCCGCGACCTGGCAGGACCTGGAGCAGCGCTACGGCCCCTTTCCCTGCCAGCACCATGTTCTGAACGCCGGGCCCGGCTTTGGCCAGCTCATGGCCCGCAACGCCGCGCGGCGCGACGGCGAGGTCGTCCTGGCCATCCGCCGGCCGGAGGGGCGCCTGCTCCTGCACACCAAGCCGTTCTACCCGCCCGGCACCTGGCGACTGCCCAGCGGCGGGATCGAGCGCGGGGAATCCCCCGATGCCGCCGCTCGGCGCGAGACTGCCGAGGAGACCGGCCTGCCCGGTCGGCTGGAGCGGCTGCTCGGCGTGCTCACCTACGAGGTGCACGCCGCCGGGACTCGGGTGTGCTTCGCCTCGGCCGTCTTCCTGATGGCAGCCCCGCCCCGGCGGCCGGCCGCACAGGACTCGGACGAAAAGATCAGCGGCTATCGCTGGATCTGGCCGGCCGACCTCGGCACCATCGCCGCCCGACTGCAGCAACTGCCGGCGGAGTGGAACGACTGGGGCCGCTTTCGCGCCTTGGCGCACCTCCTCGTGGCCCAGTCCCTGTGACCGCGAGCCGCGTTGATGAACCCGGCTGGCACGGAGTAGCAGGCCTGCCCGGACAGCACCGGGCAGGCCTGGTATTCCTGTTGGTACAGTCCTGACCCTATGGCCAGGACTTGTCGATCAACGGCAGGTAAATCTCCTTGTGCCCGACGTAGATGGGGAGCACCAGCTCGTTGTTCGTCTCCACCAGCTCGAGGACATCGTAGGCCGGCGGCGGGTGCGTCGGCGTGTCGTTATAGTCCACGTATGCCACCAGGTAGTACTGCCCTGGCGTCGTGAAGGTATACGTGGTCTTCAGGGTCACCGGCGGGTCCGCATACTGGAAGTTGAGGGCCTGGCACTGCCAGATCAGCGGGCAGGTCACCGTGGGATAGTCCTGGCAGCCGACCGGCAGGTGGGGGTAGAGGTCGGGGTCGGGCGTGGTGGTGATAAAGACCATCGCGTTAAAGTTGTTGTTCCACTCCAGATCGGTGCTGCGGTTGTACACGGTGAACTCGATCTGAACGGGCTTGTTCGGCGGGATGAGGCCGGGGCAGGTGGGGCAGCCGGTCACCGTCAGGTGTTCGGCCACCAGGTCGGGCGGCGCCAGGACCCCGATGCGCACCAGGTTCAGGAAGGGCGTGGTGGTGCTGATCTCGCTCGAGAGGTAGGCGCGGTACTGGAAATAATCGCACGTCCCGCTGATGGCCAGCGTGGTCGTCACGGCCGTGCCCGGCAGAGAGGGGTAGGGGCCGTACCAGTCGGTCCAGCCGCTCTCCTCGTGGTAGCGGTAGGACATTGTCACGGTCATGACGCTCCCGTCGGTGATGGTGGTGTTCCAGGACAGGCTGGTCAGGGTGCCGAGACGGCCCTCCACCGGGGTCACGAGCGTCGCCGGAGACAGAAAAGTCCCCTCCGGGGCATAGACCGTGGCACTGGTCTGCGTGGTGCCGACAAGGGGCTGGTCGGCCATCAGCGGGCCACCATCCCCGCCGTAGGGAGAGGCGATGTCCACGCTGTTCAAGCGGCTGCCGCCGACGCCGCTGCGGCTGGCACCCCCGATGGAGTACAACCAGCCGTAGTCGTCCTGGATCGCCGCATGGTAGTAGCGCGTCGGACTCAGGGCCACCGTAGAGACCCACTCGCTGACCTGACCGGTGTCGTGGTCCACCAGGGCCGCGCGGACGTCCCCCGATGGCTGGAGCCCGTTGTTCCAGGCCCCGGCGATGGCCAGCAGCAGGCCGGACTGATAGGCCGCGCCCTCGCTGGCGTAGCAGTTGAACGGCAAGGGGTTCACAGCCATCGTCCAGTCGGTGATGTCCCCGGTCGTGGTCAGCGGCTGGGCAAAGTGGACGTAGGGCGAGTACTCGTTGTAGGCCACCTCACTGGCGCCGCCGTAGACGTAGATACGGCCGTTCTCCAGGGTTGCGGAAGCGTCCACGTAGCCTCCCTGCCCCAGGTGGGGGAGGTACTGCGTCACCGGGATCCAGCTGACGATCTGGCCATCGGCGGCGGGCACGGTGTACCAAACCGTCTCGGTGGATTGGCCCATTTCGTCCGCTCCGCCGATGACATAGATGCGTCCCTCGTAGACCAGGCTCTCCAGCTCAAAGCGTGGACCCGGCAGGGGTGTCGTCAACTGCCAGTCGCCGAGGGTGCCGTCGGCGTTGATCGGGGCAAAGACAACCTTGTTGTAGTAAGTCGAGGCGGCGCCTTCATCCTCTTTGCCGCCAAAGACGTAGAGGTAGTCGTTGAGAACGGCGGCCTCGTGGAAATAGAGGCCTTCGGGGTAGAAATCGGCGGTCGCTGGCAGCGGCATAGTCTGCTGCCAGTCGCTCAGCTCGTGGGTGAGGGTGCTGATGATGGTGCTGTAAAAGACCTCGTTGTGCGTATCGCCGAACGGGTTGTCCCCGGCGATGACATAGAGATGGTCGCGGTAGTAGACCGCGGCGTGACCGGCCCGCGGCGGCAGCCCGGTGTTGTTGCCCGGCTCCCAGGGGTGAGGGAAGCCGATGGGCAGGAGCTGGATCTCCCCGTCGTCGCGCCAGGAGAGGGCGGTGTGGTAGAGGAAGCCCTCGTTGAAATCGAGCAGTGTCGTGTCATAGTAGAAGAACTCGAGCGCATAGGCCGGCCGAAGGGCTAGGAAGTACAAGAGGAGCACCGCTGCTACGACCCCAGCCAGGGCCAACAAGGGGGGCAGGAAGCGCTGCCCTGGGCCCTTCGTCGATCGTTCTTGGCGCATAGTGCACCTCCGGGCATGCTGACGATGCCCTGGCAGTCGCAGAGGGTGAATCCACACCATGATTATAGCATGTCCCTTCACGAGAGGCAATAGTACTCTTGTACTGTTTCAGCGGCTTCCGGCCAACCGGTGGGCCCTGCGGGTGGTCTCGGGCAGGCGGTAGCGGGTGCAGCACGCCAGCACGTGGCGGATAGCCGTCTCCAGGTCGACACGGTGCCCGGGAGAGACGTACAGGGGGCGGGTCCCCGGGCGGGAACGCAGCGCCGCGCCGACGACCTCGCCCTTGTGGTACAGGGGAGCCCAATCGCCGCGGGCCGGGCCGGGTTCATCGTGCTCGCCGCACAGGCGCGACTTGGCGCAGCCGATGCTGGGCAGGTCCAGGAAGAGGCCCAGGTGGCTGGCCAGGCCCAGGCGGCGGGGGTGAGCGATGCCCTGCCCATCGAAGATGATCAGGTCCGGCCAGAGGGCCAACCGGGCAAAGGCCGCCAGGACGGCCGGCCCCTCGCGAAAGGACAGGAGGCCGGGAATATAGGGGAAAGAGACGGCCACCTCAGCCCAGGCCTGGTCCACCAGCTCCAGGGCTGGGAAGGAGAGGACAACCACCGCGGCGCGGGCCCTATCCGCGCGGAAGGACACGTCCACGCCGGCCACGCGCCGCACCGGCCCGGCAAAAGGCTCCAGCCGCACCTGCGGGCGCAGCCGCTGCTGCCAGGCAGCCGCTTCCCCGGGGGTCACATCCCAGGAGTGCAGCGCGCGGCTTGCCTGCAGGCCCTCTGTATCCATCGCTACACCGGCGTCAACCAGCCGTGGCGGTCCTCGGCCCGGCCCTCGATGATGGCGAAAAAGGCCTCCTGCAACCGCCTGGTGACGGGGCCGGGCTTCCCCGAGCCGACGGCCAGGCCGTCGACCGAGCGGATCGGGGTGATCTCCACCGCCGTCCCGGTGAAGAAGGCCTCGTCGGCGATATGGAGAAACTCCCGCGGCAGCACCTGTTCGAACGCGGGGATACCCATCTCGCGCGCCAGCACCAGGACGCTGTCGCGGGTGATCCCCGGCAGGATGGAGGAGGCCAACGGGGGCGTGTACAGCGCGCCATCGCGCACGACAAAGAGATTGGCCGCACTGGCCTCGCTGACATAGCCGCCGGGGTCCAGGGCGATGCCCTCGCTGTAGCCGTGACGCACGGCCTCCATCTTGATCAGCTGGGCGTTCATGTAGTTGGCCCCGGCCTTGGAGATGGCCGGGAAGGTGTTGGGAGCCATGCGCGCCCAGGAGGTCACGCCGGCGTCCACACCCTGCTCCAATGCCTCCGCCCCCAGGTAGCGGCCCCACTCGAAGGCGGCGATGGCCACCTGGACGGGACAGCCGAGCGGGCTCACCCCCATCTCGCCGTAGCCGCGGAAGACGAGCGGGCGCAGGTAGGCGGCGGGGAGGCGATTGACCCGCACCGTGTCGCACATAGCCCGGGCGATCTCCGGCGGCGGATAGGGGATCTCCATGCGGTAGATGCGCGCCGAGTCGTAGAGGCGGCGCACGTGCGCCTCCAGCCGGAAGATGGCCGGCCCGCGCGGCGTGGCATAGGCCCGCATGCCCTCGAACACACTGGAGCCATAGCTGACGACGTGGGCCAGGACGTGGATGCGCGCCTCTGCCCATGGCACGAAGCGCCCGTCCAACCAGATGACCTCTGCTTCCTGGATCGGCATGGTTTCCTCCTTGTCGAGCTCCTATGGCCGAAGAGACCCCGTCGGGCGGTCCCGGCCCATGTCGCGCCGGCACGATCAGGCATTCGCGCCTGGGGCCATCTGGACAGGCACACCCAGCCGGGCATAGAGCGCCCGGTACTGCGCGGCCATTGCGCCAAAGGAGAAGAGCGCCTCGGCACGGGTGCGGTTGAAAGCACCCATCTCGCGACACAGGGACGGCTCCTCCGCCAGCCGGCGCACGGCAGCGGCCAGAGCGGCCACGTCATCCACCGGACAGAGGAAGCCTCCCTGCCCGTCGACGACCAGCTCGGGCAGAGAGGAGCAGCGACTGGCCACGACCGGCAGGCCGCTGGCCATGGCCTCGGCCACGGCCAGCCCAAAGCCCTCCAGGCGTGACGGAAAGACCAGGGCGTGACAGGCGTTATAGGCCCGCGCCAGCTCCTCCCGCGAGAGCCGCCCCAGTGCCCGGGTCCCCTGGACCGGCATCGGCACCTCGTCCTGGCGCTGCCCCCCACTGTACCACAGCTCATAGCCCGGACCCAGGCGTACCAGGAGCGGACCCAGCAGGTCGGCTCCTTTGCGCCGGGTGCGGTTGCCGACAAAGAGCAGGCGAAAAGGCCGCCCGGCCGGCCGATCCCCGGCCTGCGGGCGGAAGAGCTCGGTGTCGATCCCGTTGTAGACCACATGGACGTCGCTGCGCCCATAGATCTCGACGACGCGCTCGCGGGTATAGGCGCTCACGCCGACCACGGCGTCAGCCCGGGCGATAGACAGGCCGTCGTAGAGGCGCTCCAGGCGGTGGAAGAGCCGCTGGGCCGGCCGGGTGTAGGGGCGATAGGAGGGATCGGCGACGAGATGATGGACAGTCACCACCAGGGGCCGGCCGCGCGCCCGCAGGGCGAAGCCAGCCCGCGAGCCGCTGTGCACCAGACGGGCCGGGCCGGCCCAATCCCCCCGCAGCGCCAGCGGCAGCAGGAAGGGGGCAAAGTTGTACCTCGCCGGTAGGAAACGCAGCCGGTTGGGCAGGCCGGCTCGTTCCATCGCCTGCTGGATGTTCTCCATCCAAACGTCCACACCGCCGTGGGCCTGGGGGGAGATGTACAGAATCAAGGTGTATCATCCTCAGTTGCCAGTGCCAGTGTATCCGCAGTGCGCAGAAAGGAACGCTGCCGAAAACCGTGGACGAGAACGGAACAAGGCCTACCGCGCCACCAGCACACAGACGTCGTCGTCCTTGCCATAGTGGCGGGCGATGGCCTCGGCCAGGCGTTGGGGATCGCGCTCCTGGCGCAGGAGCAGCTCGTCGCAGTGGAAGCGCGCGTCGATGCCGTCGCTGTAGAGGACAAAGGTGTCCCCCGTGCTGTAGGAGCCGACGAACTCGTGCACATGCGGCAGCCGATAGCCGACGATGCCGTTGTAGGAGATGGGGCGGAACGGCTCCCGCGCCGCAGCACGCAGTCCTATGTTGCCCACCCCGACATAGCGCACCTGCCCCGCCTCCTGGTCGATGCGCAGCAGGCCAAGGACGACACCGCGCGTCGCGCGCAGAGCCGCGTGGCACTCTTTCAGCAGTTGCAGCAGGGGCAGCGCGCCGTGCGCCTGGATACACTCCACCGCCAGCCGGGCAGCCATGGCTGCATCTTCACCGCTCCCCAGGCCGTCCACCAGGCCCAGCAGGACGCTGCCCGCCTCCTCCCGGATGGCATAGGCGTCGCCAGAGATACCACCCTCGCGCTTCGGGCGGGTGAACACACCGTACTTCATCGCAGCCATTTCCGCACAGTCACCCTGGTGCCCTCTCCGACCCGCGACGTGATCTCGAAATCGTCCATCAGCCGCTTGGCGCCCGGCAGGCCCATGCCCAGGCCCCGCGAGGTGCTATAGCCATCCTGCATCACCATACCGACATTCTCGATACCTGGTCCGTGATCCTCGCAGACGACCTCCACGCCCTTGCGAAGCCCTCGTTCGATCACCCGCAGGGTCACCGTGCCCTCGCTGGCGTAGAGGACGATGTTGCGCGCCAGCTCGGAGATGGCCGTGGCGATGCGGGCCTGGTCGATCGTGCCAAAACCAAGGGACTTGGCCATGTCGCGGCCCTCCACGCGGGCGCTGACGATGTCCAGATCGCTGCGGATCAGCAGGGTGCGCTCGCCGATCATTGTCCGCCCCCCGTCACCTGCTCATCCTGGCGCACCAGCCGGCGCAGGATGGAGATGCCCTTCTCCAAGTTGAGGGCGGTGATGATGCCGGGAAGCTCCAGGCCCAACTCGGTCAAGGTGATGGCCACGGCCGGCTGCAGGCCGGTGACCACCACCCGCGTGCCCATCAGCGAGGCCATCTCGGCGACATCGCCGATCAGCCGGCCGATGAAGCTGTCGACGATATCCACTGCCGTCAGGTCGATGATCAGCCCGCGGGCCTTGGTCTCGTAGGTTCGCTGCAGCAGATCGTCCCGGAACTGCACGGCACTGCGGTCGTGCAGCGCCACCTGGATCGAAGCGACCAGGAAGTCCTCGATCTGCAGGATGGGGATGCGGATCAGCTCAGTTGACATTCACCTACCTCCTGTCGCTCCTGCCGCCGGGGCTCCTGTCCTGTCGAGAGGAATGCGGCGCCCCCGCCACCTGGGCAGTGCAGGCACGCATCACCTCACACCGGCTGCCGGCGCGCCCTGCTCCGAGATCAGCTGGCCGTCCCCCACCGGAGCGATTCCCAGCCCCATCTGCTCCAGAGCATACTCGATGCCGGCCTGCAGGTTCGAGCGGGTGACGACACCGGAAAGGTCGATCTGCAGATGCACCAGGGACTGGGCGATCTCGCCCGAGATGCCCACCAGGATCGAGCGCGTCCCCAACAGTCGAGCCGCCTTGATCGTCTGCATCAGGTGGTTGGCCACCGCCGTGTCCACCAGCGGCACCCCGGTGATATCGATGATCACCATCTCGGCCTGGTGTCGGGTGATCCCCTGCAGCAGCTCTTCCATAATGCGGTGGGCGCGCTCGGTGTCGATGGCGCCCACCAGGGGCAGGACGAGGACGTTCTCATAGACTTTGATCACCGGCGTGGAGATCTCGGCTAGGGTGCGCCGCTGTACTGCCTCCCGCGCCTCGTAGGCCTCGATGTACACCTGAAAAGCGCGCTCACGGGCGTGATGCGTCAGCTCCTCCAGCTGCGAGATGCTGGCGACACGCTGCTCGGCGTCGCTGAAGCCACTGTGCACCACCCGCAGGATGATCTCCCGCAGAAAGCTGATCAGTCGCTGGATCTCTTCCATGGCGTACCGTTCCTGGACACGCTCGCGCACGATAGCGACCACAAATTCCTCCAGGATCGTCGGGTCGTTGTGGGCAATCGCCCCGTGCGCGGCGTCGAAGACGGCCTCCATGCGCGGCCTGAGCTGCTCCACGGACACCGCCGCGTAGCTCGGGCCGGCCCGCTCCCTGACCGCCTGGGCCAGCTCATGGACGATCGCCTCCTTATTCTGACCGAGTAGCTCGGCGAAAGACGGGCTCATACTCGCCTCCTGAATGGCACTCTCGTCATATCACAGAACCATGCGTCTGTCAGCCGCGTGTCCCCAGTCTCTCCACGGCATAGGCGACCCCGCTCTGCAGGTCGGCCCGCGTGACCAGCTCGGCCAGGTCGACCCCCAACGACACGATCGTCTCGGCCACCGCCGGCGTGATGCCCACGAGGACCGCCTCCGCCCCCAGCAGGCGGGCCGCCTGCGCCGCCTGCAGCAGTGCCTGGGCGACAGAGGTGTCCACCATCGGCACGCCGGTGATGTCCAGGATGACCACCCGCGCCCGCTGCCGCTCGATTGCCGCCAGCAGCGTCTCGATGATGCCGCGCGCCCGCGGCGAGTCGATGATCCCCACCAGCGGCATCACCAGTACGCCCTGATGGACGGGCACCACCGGCGTGGCCATCTCCTGGATCGTCTGGAGCAGGCGGTCCTGGGCCTCGTGGCCGCGCTCGACCTCGTCCAGGGCGCTCTGCAGGGCGGTCGCCTTCTCCTCCTGTTCGGCCTTGGCCCGCTGCAGCGCTGTGTAGGTCGTGGACAACTGCGCGGTCATGTCGTTAAAGGCGCTGCCCAGCTGGCCCAGCTCGTCACCGCCGCGCACGCGCACCCGGCGCTCCCACTCGCCCTGCGCCACAGCCTTGGTGGAGGCGGCCAGGTCGTGCAGCGGGGAGACCACCATGCGGTTGAGCAGCAAGAAGACGGCCACGATGACCAGCAGGATGGCCAGGCTGCCGCCGCCGGCCAGCCCTCCGGTGATCAGGTTGGCCGACTGCTCGTATCGGTCCAGGCGATAGTCCACCAGGACCTTTCCCAGGACCTTCTTGTCGCCGGAGTGACATTCCGGCCCCTGGCAGATGCGCTTGTTCTGCAGCGGGACCGAGCTGCGCAGGACCTCCTGCCCCTGCAGAGAAACCTGGACGGTAGCCGGCCGTGCCTCGCTGGGAAGGCTGTGGCAGACCGCGCAGCCCTCGCCGGTTGGGCTCTTGTCCAGTTCCGACTTGGGGATGCGCCGCGCCTCCGAGAACGCGGTGACAAAGACAGCCAGCACATCCCGCTCCGCCCCGGCAGCGGCCGGGTCCCCACGACGGGTGTAGAGGGCCACGTCGTCCAGCGGCGCGCCAGCGTCCCGCGCGACGCTCGTGATGACCCCAGCTACCTGGTCCCAGCGGTTCAGCACCATCGGGCTCTCCGCGCCGGCAACCACCAGCGCGGCGGTCCGCTCGGCCGCCTCCACCTCCCGCTGATACAGGTAGTCGCGGATACCGACGACGATGCCCGACACCGCCCCACCCAGAACGAGGATCAGGGCCAGGCTCACTACCACGGCGATCTTGAAACGCAGTCCTCGGCGCTGCCACCAGCTCATCGTTTTCTCTGCGCCTCCAGCGCATAGGCCAACCCCTCCTGGAGGGTGGCCCGGGTGGTCACCCCGGAGAGGTCCAGCCCCAGGGCGACGACTGTCTGGGCGACTTCGGGCCGCATACCGGTCCACACCGACTCGGCCCCCAGGAGGCGCACGCCCTGCGCCGCCTTGAGCAGTGCCCCGGCCACGGCGGTATCCACGATCGGCACCCCGGTGACGTCGACGATGGCCACGCGGGCGCGGTTGTCCACCACGCCCTGCAAAAGGTCCGTTATGATCTGCTGAGCCCGGACGCTGTCGATGGCCCCGATGAGCGGCATGGCAATCACGCCCGGGGCCAGAGGGATGACCGGGCTGCCCAGCTCGCGGACGGTCTGCAGCAGGCTGTTCTGGGCCTGCTCGCGCGCCTGCAGCTCCGCCAGCAGGCGGTCCTTCTCCCCGGCCAGATCCTGCAGCATCCGGCTGCGCTCCTGGATGCGCTGGATAGAGCGCTCCAGGGAGCGGATCGTCTGCCAGCCGATTACGGCGATGAGTGCCAGGGAGCTGGCGGCCAGGACCACGCCCGTCACCCAGGACAGGTTCTCATCCGGCCTGGGCACCCAGCCCTGGCGCTGGGCCAGCCCGAGCGTCAGGTACCCGGCGAACTCCCCCAAGGCGGTCAAGATGCTGGCACGGCCGCCGATGGCCATGGCCGCAAAGAGGATCGCCGGTGTCAGCATCACCACGGCCACGCTCTCCGTGCCGCGCACATAGGCCGAGTAGAGGCCGATGGCGGCCGTCGCGGTGACGATGAGGATGGCGGCCGGCCGCACAAGGCCCCGGTGCACGAGATAGTATGAGCACACCGCCAGCAGCACCGCCAGAACGCCGCCCAGGAGCGAGAACAGGCTCACGGTCCCGCCGGTGAGGGCGACACCCGCCAGCCCCAGCAGGTAGAAGCAGGCCGCCACAGCCGACACCAGCGACAGAATGATGACCAGCTGTTCCTGGCGCGCCACGTTCTCGTCGGCAGCACGCGGCTCGACCCAATGCCGCCAGCTCATCGACCCTCCTGAGCACCGCCCCCGGCGGCGGCCCTTTCCCCACCACCGCCGGGCTGCGGCCAGCGAATCTCCCCGCCCACCAGCTCGAGCGCGTAGCTCAAACCGCCCTCCAGGCCGGCACGGATATCGATCCCCTGCAGGTCCACCCCCAGGCCCATGATGGTCTGAGCCACGTCGGCCCGGATGCCCACCAGGACCGGCGTCGCCCCGAGCAGGCGGGCCCCGTGGGCGGTCTGCAGCAGGGCGTTGGCCACTGCCGTGTCCACCATCGTGACCCCGGTGATGTCCAGGATCACCACCCGCGCGCGCTGGCCGGCGATTCCGCGCAGGACGTTCTCCATCACCAGGCGCATCCGCTCCGAATCCAGCGTTCCCACGAGCGGCACCAGCAGAATGCCCCGAAGAAGGGGCAACACCGGGCTGCCCATCTCGCGGAGCAACGCCAGACTGCCCTGGAGCCTCTCCGTGGTCTGGCGCAGCTCGGCCGTGCGGGCGCTCACCTGATCCTCGAGCTCGGCACGGTAGCGCAGCAGTTGGCCCGCCTGATCGCGAGTGAGCTGCACTTCCTGGCGCAGGCTGCGCAGGGCAATGTGGGAGAAGACAGCCACGGCAAGGTAGAACAGGGATACAGAGACCACCTCGGCGACATAGTACCCCACCACCCCGGGGCTGCCGACCGCGTGCCAGGGGGCATAGATCTCCGGCATATACACGGGGAAGCCTCCCACCCGGTACAGTTCCAGGACGGATATGGCGCTGTAGCCCAGGCCGGCCAGCGCGGTCGTCGTAAAGAGCAGCGCCGGCTCCAGCAAGATCGCCGCCGCCATGATCGGCCAGACAAAGAGGTAGGACGAGGCCCCGCGCGTGCCGTAGAAGAGGAGGAAGGGAACGGGCAACAGCAGCGTGGAGGCAATCAGCGTCAGGGCTCCCGCGTAGAAAGCTCCGCGCCGGGCCATGAAGTAACCGCCGATGGCCACCAGCAGGAGCACCGCCACGGCGACCACGTAGGCGATCGTGTACGGCGTGGAGAGCACATCCCACAGCGTCGAGCCGGCCACCAGGAGCATCGTCACCAGCTGCACGACCAGCAGCACCCGGAACAGGCGCAGCCGCCGTTCCCGCTCTTCGCCGATCAGTCTGGGAAAGAACTGCACCGATGATGAACCCACGGTTATCTCCTCACCGGGTCCGTCCAGGCCACCGTGCCCCGCAGTCGCAGTGCACCCGCTCTACGACAGCCCACCCACCACTACCAGACTCAGCCCGCCCGCCCCATCTGCCCCACCGCATAGGCCAGTCCCTCCTGTAGGTTGACCCGGGCATCACTCTACCCAACGCCGCAGCCGCTCTACGGCGTACTCCAGGCCGCTCTGCAGGTCGGACCGGGTGACCAGCAACGTCAGGTCGATCCCCAGCCCGACCATCGTGTGCGCTACCTCCGGCATGATCCCCACCAGGACCGCCTCGGCTCCCAGGAGATGCACCGCCTGGGCGGCCTGCACCAGCGACTGGGCGACCATCGTATCCACCACCGGCACCCCGGTGATGTCGACGATGACGAGCCGGGCGCGGTGGGACTGGACGCCGATCAGGACCTGGTCCATGATGTGCCGGGCACGGTTGCTGTCGATGTGCCCGACCAGTGGTAGGAGAATGATTCCCTCCAGCAGCGGCACCACCGGGGTCGACAGTTCGCGGATCGTCTGCAGGAGCTGCTTCTGGGTGTCCAGCGTCCCCTGGAGCTCCAGGTTCAGCTTCCGCATCTCCGCCACGGTGCGGGCGTTCTCCACGGCGATAGCTGCCTGTCGGGCGATGGCCGAGAGGATGCGCTGATCGTCCTCGCTGTAGAGGTTCGCCGCAGTGTAGCTCTGGACAGCCAGGACGCCGATGGTGCGGTCACCGATCTGCAAGGGCACGCCCAGCCAGGACTGCGCCTCGGCCCCGATGCTGCTGATGCCCCGTGCCTCGAGTTCCTCATCGACGTTCTCCCGGAGCAGAAGCGGCTGCCCGGTCCTGAGAACGTATTCGGTCAGCCCCTGGCCCCCCCGGCGGGGCCGCCAGCGCTGGCGCTGCCCATGCTCATAGGCCAGTGGGAACGAGACCTCGTCCTCCCCGGGGTCGTAGAGGGCGATGTAGCAGTTGACCGTTTCCATCAGGCGCGAGATCTGCTGGTAGATGCGCTCCAGTACCTCCTCCAGCTCCAGCGTGCCGCTGATGGCCCGCCCCACCTCCTCCAGAATGGCCAGCTCGGTGATGTGCCGCTGGTGTTGCTCGAAGAGGCGGGCGTTGGCGATGGCTACGGCGGCCTGGCGCGCGATGGCCGCCAGGACGCGCATGTGGCCCTCGTCATAGGCCCCCTCGCGCTCGTAGCTCTGCACGGCGATCGCGCCGATGATGTCCTCGCCGCGCAGCATGGGCACGCCCAGCCAGGACCGGCTGGGCCGGCCGATGCGGGTGATGCCCTGCTGCTGCAGGAACACGTCCGCCCCGCGCTTCAGCAGGAGCGGCTCGCGGTGGCGAATGATCCAGCCGGTCAGGCCGGCGCCGAGCTTCTGCCGGCCCATGGGCTGCTTTCGCTCGCCGTCCTCGACAAAGAGGCGCATCTCCCATTCCTCGCTCTCCTCAAAGTAGAGGACGATGAAAAAGTTGGTCGTGTCCATCAGCCGCGAGGTCTGCTGGTAGATCACCTCCAACAGGGCGTCCAGGTCCAGCGTGCCGCTCATCGCCCGCCCGACCTCCTCCAGGCTGCCCAGCTCGGCGACGCGCCGTTTCAGGTCGCGCAGCAGGCGGGTCGTCTCCAGAGCCACAGCAGCCTGATCGGCAAAGGAGGTGAACATCTCGATCTCGCCGGCGGTAAACTCGTGCGGCTCGACATAGTAGGCCGAGAGCAGCCCCAGGTTGCGCTCGCGGCCGCGCAGCGGGACGTCGACAAAAGCGGCAAAGCCCTCCTGGCGGGCCAGTTCCGGAACCTCCTCATGCTCATGGGCCGCGCCGGCGGACACGTCCGCTACCGCCAGCGGCTGCCCTTCCCGGAAGGCTGCTGCCCGCGGGCTGGCGATGGGCACGGCGCGCGAGGCCTCGGCATAGGCCTCGCTGAGGCCCTCCCACGCGCGGATCGCCAGGATGTCAGCCTCTTCATCCAGCTCAAAGATCGCTGCCTTCTGGCAGCCCATCACCTGGGTGGACAGGGAGACGATCGTCTGCAGGACCTCCGGCAGGTCCTGGGCCGTGGCCACCGCCATAGCGATCTGCTGCAGGGCGGCCAGTTCGGACTCGCGGTGCTGTAGCCTCTCCTTCAGCGTAGCAATCTCATCTTGCTTAGCCTTCATCCGATCTATCCTCCGGGCGAGGAACCGATCCGGGCCGCCGCCTTCTGCCCGACCCGGCGCATGGCGTAGAGCAGCCCACCCTGCAGATCCGAGCGCGTGGCAATACCGGCCAGGTTCACACCCAGGCCCACCAGCGTCTGCGCCACCTCGGGCCGGATACCCACCAGGACCGCCTCTCCGCCGAGCAACTGCACCGCCTGTACCGCCTGCAGCAGAATCTGGGCCACGGCCGTGTCCACCACAGGCACCCCGGTGATGTCCACCAACACGATCTGCGCACGCTGCAGCTCGACCGCGCGCAGCAGCCGCTCCAGGATCTGCCGGCCACGCTCGCTGTCGATGCTGCCGACCAGCGGCATCAAGAGGACCCCCCGCAGCAGCGGAACGATCGGCGTGGAGAGGTCCTGAATCAGGCCCAGGAGGGTGGACTGCGTCGCGGTGGTGTCCTGCAACTCCTGCAGTACTGCCTGCGTCTGCTGAAAGAGGCGGGCATTGCCCACGGCCACGGCCGCCTGGTCGGCAAAAGTTTGCAGGAGGCGCGTCTCCTCGCCGGTGAAGCGATGGGGCTCGGCATACGACACGTTGAGCACCCCCAACACCTGGCCGGCCCGGATCAGCGGCACGCTGGCAATCGAGCGCAGCCCGCGGGCCTGCTCGATCTGATCGGCATAGAGCGGATGCGCGGCGGCATCTTCGATGATGACCATCTCGCCACTGTGGGCCACCCGCGCCGTCAGCCCATCTTTGCGCGGCATCGGCACAAGGAGGCCGTGCTCGCCGCTGTCGCGCAGCCCCGCGCCCAGGGTAAACTCGTCCCGGCCTTCCTCGTGGAGAAAGATCAGCACGTCGTTGGCCTGGAGCAGCTCGAGGGCCGACGCGGCCACCGCGTCGAGGACCCCTGACAGATCCGTCGTCGCGGCCAGCTTCAGCCCGATCTGCTGCAGTGCGGAGAGCTGGGCCACACGGCGCTGCGCTTCCTGGTAGAGGCGGGCGTTGGCGAGAGCCGGGGCGGCCTGATGGGCAATCATCTCCAGTACCCGCCGGTCGTGCTCGTCGAACGCACCCGGTTCGTAGCTCTGGGTGGTGATGACCCCGACCACCTCTCCCAGGGCGACCAAGGGGACGCTCAACCAGGAGCGCACCGGCTCCTCCTCCATGTCCAGCGCCACCCGGCGCAGATCCTCCGGCGCATCCTCTTCCCAATCGCGGATCAGCAGCGCCTCCCCCCTGTCCATGATCCAACCGATTGCCCCGCCGCGCTCCGACTTCTTCGTGCGGTAGGGAGGCATGCGCTCCCCCCGGTCATAGATCAGGTCGGCACGGATCTCGTCGGTCTCCCGATCGTAGAGGGCCACGTAAAAAGCGCCGGTGTCCATGACCACGCTGGCCTGGGCGTAGATCGACTCCATGACCTCCTCGAAGGTCAGGCGCGAGGCCGAGGCCATGCCGATCCGGTAGAGCGCCTCTATCTCCTCGAACCGCCGGCGCGCCTCCTGGTAGAGGCGGATGTTCTCCACCGCCGCGGCGGCCTGGTGAGCGATCATCTCCAACACCTGGCCGTGGTGCTCGTCAAAGGCGTTGGGTCGGTAGCTCTGCGCGGCGATCACGCCGATGGTCTCGCCACGGATGATCATGGGCACGCCCAGCCAGGAGAGCGCCGCCTCGCCATCCTGCACGGCGATCCGGCGTAGCTCCGCCGGGGCCTCGTTCTCCCAATCGCGGATCAGGAGCGTCTCACCGTGGTCCAGGACCCAGCCGGTGAGCCCACCGCGCTCGGACTTCTTGGCCCGGCTGGAGGCCTCGCGGACACCGTTGTCGTACACCATCTCGAAGGCAATCTCGTCGGTATCCCGGTCATAGAGGGCCACGAAAAAGGCTGTGGTATCCATGACCACGCTGGCCTGATCGTAGATGGACTGCAGGATCTCCTCCACGCTCAGGTGCAGGGCGGCCGTGGCCCCGAGGCGGTAGAGCGCCTCCATCTCCTCGGCCCGCCGGCGGGCCTCGGCGTAGAGGCAGGCATTCTGCACGGCCACGGCTGCCTGGGAGGCGATGGTGGAGAGGATGCGCAAGTGGCCCTCGTCGTGGGCAGCCTCCTGTGTCAGGCTCTGTACAGCGATGACGCCAATGACCCGATCCTGGACGAACATCGGCACTCCCAGCCAGGACAGGGCCTCGCGCCCGATCCGGTCGATCCCGTGCTCCTGGCGGAAGGCCTCCGTGCCGTGGGGCAGAAACAGCGGCTGTCCGGTACAGGCGACGTGGCCGGTCAGCCCCTGGTCGATACCGCGCGACACGCGCGGCAGCGCCTCGCCTTCCTCGATGCGGATCTCAAAGTGAAGGAGCCCCCGCTCCCAATCGCAGAGAGCGATCAGGAAGTTGGTCGTATCCATCAGCCGGCTGGTCTGCCGATAGATGAGCTGCATCAGCTCGTCCAGGTCGATGATCGAGCCGATGGCCCGGCCGACCTCGTTGAGCACCTCCAGCTCGACCACGCGCCGCTGGGCCTCTTCGTAGGCGTTGCGCAGGGCCTCCTGCTGCTCCAGCAGGAGGGACTGCTGCCGGCCGCTGAAGCTCTCGCTGACCCGGATCATGTAGATGGCGTAGAGCTTGCTGAAGGCAATGATAGCCCGGTCCAACTGCGGATCGTCGGCATAGGCCTGGGCCAGCACGGTGAGCAAGCCCTGGCGCAGCGCAGCCAGCCACGCTCCCAGCAGGGTGTGGCCGAGGCCCTGCATGGCCATGGTGGCACCGTAGGCGCGACCGCTCTCCAGGGCATCGCTCGCCCGCCCCGAGGACAGGGCACTGAGCAGGGTGTAGGCGGCGGAGAGAGACTCCTGGCGCAGCGCTCCCCGGGCCGGCTCACCCTCGGCCGCCAGCAGGTCGTCCAGGGCGCGGTCCCACCCTGCCGCCAGGGCGGGCAGATGCTCCTCCAGCCTTCGTCCCACCTCCAGCAGGAGCTCCTGTTCCTGGGGGGAGAGTTCGGAACCCGCCTCGCTCATGGCAGTCTTTCCTGTCGCGACCATTGGCCCGCGCTTTCGGCAACGACCCCCACACCACCAGGACTCTCTCGAGCTGCCCCTAGGTACGCTCCCACCAGCGGCGCAGCCAGTCCGTCGGGCGGCGCAGCCAACGCGTGGCGCGGATGCGCGTGCCCTGGCCGACAGCCGTCTCGATCTCAAAGGTATCCATCAGCCGGCGCACGGCCGGCAGGCCCGAGCCCAGGCCGCGGCCCGTCGTGCTGTAGCCATCCTGAAGGGCCAGCTCCACGTCGGCGATTCCCGGGCCGCCGTCCACTGCTTCGACCTGCAGGCCGCGGTGCGCCTCCAGGACCTCCTGCAGCCGTATCTCGCCGCGGCCGGCGTGGCGGAAGATGTTCGAGGCCAGCTCGCGCACGACGATCTCGATGCGCGCCGCATCGGCACTGCCAAAGCCGATCTCCCGGGCCATATCCCGGGCCAGGCCGGCGGCGACGTAGATGTCCGCCTCCCCGTCAACGCGGCACGTTTTCATCCTGTTCCCACCTGTGTGTGACCGAAACGAAAGGCCTGCTGGTTCAGCTCCACGTAGCGGGCCGGGATGCGCTCGCGGATAATCTCCTGCCAGAGATCCACTGGAAAGGGCAGGAATGCGGCCAGCGCGCCCAGGAGCACGATGTTGGCCACGCGCGGGCTACCCAGCTCGTGGGCCACCTGCACGCCGTCCACCAGGACCACCTGGCGGGCGCGCCCGGCCAACTCCTGGCGGACCTCTTCCTCGTCCGGGTAGTGCGCCCCACCGCTGGTCACCGCCACCGGCGGGATGCGCTGGCAGTTCACCAGGGCAATGCCCTGGGGATGCAGGAACTGCGCCCAGCGCAGCGCCTCCAGCAGCTCAAAGGCGAGCAGGTAGTCGGCCTGGCCCTGGCCGATCAGCGGGGAATAGACCTTGGGGCCGAAGCGGACGTGGCTGCTCACCGCGCCGCCACGCTGAGACATGCCGTGCACCTCGGACTTTTTCACGTCGTAGCCAGCCCGCAGGCCGGCCTCCGCCAGGATGTCGCTGGCGGTCAGGATACCCTGCCCGCCCACGCCCACCAGCAGGAAGCTTGCCTCTTCCATGACCGACTCCTTCGAGCTTTCTCAACGGGGATGAATCGCCCCGCGGGCGCAGACCTGGGCACAGAGATCACAGGAGGCACACAGGAGCTGATCGATCGCGGCTTGGCCGTCGGCCGTCTTGGAGATGGCCGGGCACCCGATGGTGAAGCAGAGGCCGCAGCCGTTGCAGCGCTCCAGGTCCACCACATAGGCCGGCCCGCGTCGGGCCACGGCCTCGGGCAGAAGGACACAGGGCTGCCGGGCGACGATGAGGGTCGGTTCCGCGGCCTCCAGGCTGTCCTGGAGGATGCGGCGCAGCTCGCGCGTGTCATAGGCATCCACGACAAAGACCCGCTGCAGGCCCAGGGCCCGGCCGATATCCTCGATGGCCACCTCGTGCAGGCGCTCGCCATGGGTGCCCCGTCCGGTGCCGGGATGGCCCTGGTGGCCGGTCATGGCGGTGGTGCGGTTGTCCAGGACGATGACAATCGTGCGGCCCCCGTTGTAGGCGATGTTCAGGAGGGCGGTGATGCCGCTGTGGAAGAAGGTGGAGTCGCCGATGGTGGCCACGGTGCGTTCCGGCCGTCCGGCCAGCTCCGCGCCGTAGGCCATGCTGATGCTCCCCCCCATGCAGCCCATCGTGTCGGTCTTGGCCAGAGGCGGCAGCACGGCCAACGTGTAGCAGCCAATGTCGCTGTTCACACCCAGCTTCATCCGCCGCAGCGTGTAGTAGACGCTGCGGTGCGGACAGCCGGGGCACAGGACCGGCGGGCGCGGCGCCAGGGCGGCCGCTACTGCGGTAGGGGCCGGCTCGCCAGCCGGCAGCAGGCCCAGCTTGCGCCCGCCGGCACGGACGACATCCGGGTCGAACTCGCCCAGCAGCGGGAAGGCGTCCTTGCCCCCGTGGACGGGCAGACCCAGCAGGCGCACTTCCTCTTCCAGGAAGGGGTCCAACTCCTCGACGACGATCAGCTTCTCCACCCCGGCGGCAAACTCCCGCACCTTCCTGGCTGGGAGGGGATAGCTCATCCCCAGCTTCAGGAAAGAGGCCTCCGGAAAGACCTCGCGGGCGTAGGTGTACGAGACGCCGCTGGAGACAATGCCCAGGCTGCGGTCACCCCACTCGATGCGGTTGAGGGGCGTCTCGTCGGCGTAGGCGGCCAGCCTCTGCAACCGCTCCTCGACCACCACGTGCCGTGGACGGGCATAGGCCGGGATCATCACGTACTTGCGCGGGTCGGGCGGATAGGGCGGCAGCTCGCGCTCCGCCGGCACCAGGTCGGGATCGATCTCCACAGCGGTGTGGGAGTGGGAGATGCGGGTAGTGGTACGCAGCATGACCGGGACGTCGAACTGCTCGCTGATCTCAAAGGCCAGCCGGGCAAAGTCGCGGGCCTCCTGGCTGTCCGATGGCTCAAGCAGCGGTACGCGGGCGAACTTGGCGTAGCGGCGGTTGTCCTGCTCGTTCTGCGAACTGTGCATGCCGGGGTCGTCGGCCGAGACAATGACCAGGCCGGCCTCGATGCCGGTGTAGGCACCGTAGAAGAAGGGGTCGGCGGCCACGTTCAGGCCCACGTGCTTCATGGCCACGATGGTCCGCACGCCGGCGTAAGCAGCTCCCAGGGCCGTCTCCAGGGCGACCTTCTCATTGGGGGCCCACAGGGTGCGTATGGAGGGCAGCTTGGACAGGTTCTCCAGTATCTCGGTGCTGGGAGTTCCCGGGTAGGCCGTGGCGACCCTGGCACCGGCTTCGAATGCTCCCCGGGCGATGGCTTCGTTGCCTGAAAGCAGCCGCCTCAACGCTCCAGCTCCTTTCTGACCGGCCCGCGCCAGCCGGCCGTTCGACCAGGCTGGTTCATCCGGTCCGAATCACAGCGAGGCAACCAGGGGCTCTGGACGGCGAACCCTCTCGCCCAGGGACGTATGCCGGGAAAGGGCAATCCCACGCGCCCCCGGCCCCGGCGGTGCGTGCCGCCTGTATTGTACTACAATCGAGTCCGGCACGCAACCCGGCCCGGACGCGTGAAGCGCCCACGAGGTCCATTTGAAATTGCCGCCCTCCTGATGTACAATAGGGACAGTCACCCAGGGATGTGCTGAGGAGTTCGCGGGGAATACACGAGGAGGTCCCATGACAGACGGCCGCCAGAAGCCAACGATCGAGGTGGAACGTCGCCGCCCCGGCAGCCGTACCCCACCCGGTCAGCGCGAACGAGCCGAGGCGCCCAGCCGCGAGCGAGAAGGGCGCCCATCTGGCGGCTACGCGGGCGGGTCCTCTCTCCCCAGCGGTGCTTCCACGGGCGGGCCGTCCCTCCCCGGTGGCAGCGCCTCGGGCTGCGGCCTCGCGCTCCTTCCTTTGCTGGGGAACCTGCTCCGTTCCAAGTGGGGCTGGCTGTGGTTGATCCTGCTGGTGGCCTGCGGCATCGGCCTCTTCCTGTGGCTGGGAAGCCAGGGGTTCCTGGGCAATATCGACACCGGCTATCAGGCCGGGCCCGCTGTGGTGGACAGCCCCGGCCCCGCACCCACGCGCCGGCCCACGCTGAAGCCGGCCCTGCCCGGCAGCGGCAAGACCTGGACCATCATTCTGTACCAGGATGCGGACGACAACGTCCTGGAACAGGATATCCTCGTCGACCTGAACGAAGCGGAGCGGGTCGGCTCGGGCGACCATCTGAACATCGTCGCCCAGATCGACCGCTACCAGGCCGGCTTCTCCGGAGACGGCAACTGGGTCGGCGCCCGGCGCTACTATGTGCGCCAGGATGACGATCTCAACTACGTAGGCTCGGACATGGTGATGGATCTGGGCGAGGTCAACATGGCCAGCGGAGACACCCTGGTCGACTTTGCCACCTGGGCCATCGAGAACTACCCCGCGGACAAGTACGTGCTCATTCTCAGCGATCACGGCATGGGCTGGCCGGGCGGGTGGAGCGATGCCAGCGCCGCCAGACCCAGCGGACTGCTGCCGCTCCAGGCGGCCATGGGGGACCACCTCTACCTGGACGAACTGGACCGGGCCCTCGAGGAGATTCGCACACAGACCGGGATCGGCGAGCTCGAGCTGGTGGGCATGGACGCCTGCCTGATGGGCCACGTGGAGGTGATGAGCGCCCTGGCCCCACACGCCAGGTATGCGGTGCTGTCCCAGGAAACGGAGCCGGCTCTGGGTTGGGCCTATGCCTCCTTCCTGAACGATCTGCGTAACAACCCCGGTTTCACCGGGGCTCACCTTGGGCAGTCCATCGTCGACAGCTACATCGTGGACGATCAGCGCATCGTGGACGATGCGGCGCGGGCGGACCTGGTCGGGCGCGGGGAGCCGCTGTCGTTCCTGTTCGGCCCGGCCGAGGTGCCTTCTGCGGCGCAGGTCGCCCAGCAGATGGGCCAGGGCAGCACCCTGGCCGCCGTCGACCTGCAGGCCATGCCGCAGCTGGTACGCAGCCTGAACGACCTGGCCGTCGCGCTGCAGGAGGCCGACCAGCGCAGCGTGGCCCAGGCCCGCAGCTACGCCCAATCCTTCACCAGTGTCTTTGGCCGGGACGTGCCGCCCTCCTACATCGACCTGGGCAACTTTGCCCAGCTGGTGGAGCGCTCCAGCGGCGAATCCGCGGTCGCCACGGCCAATGCCAACCTCCAGGCCGCTCTGGGGAAGGTGGTCATTGCCGAGAAACACGGCGCGCGCCTTCCTGGGGCTACCGGGGTATCGATCTACTTCCCCAACTCGCAGCTTTATGCGTCGGCCCAGGCCGGGCCGCAGTCGTACACCGGCATCGCCGGCCGCTTCGCCTCCGAGTCGCTCTGGGATGACTTCCTGGCCTTTCACTACACCGGGGATCCGTTCGATGCCCAGCACGGCGCCGTGGCCGTCCCGCCGGCCGGCAAGACGCTGCGCGCTCCCGCCGCGGGCGGCATCCAGGTCTCGGGCCTCACCGCATCGGCGACTGAGGTCGCACCAGGGCAGAAGGTTCACCTGAGCGTCGACATCGAGGGCGCCAACGTCGGCTACGTCAAGCTGCTGGTGGGCTACCTGGACCGGGACGCCAACTCGATCTACCTGGCCGACAGCGATTACCTGGCCAGCCCCGATTCGCACGAGGTTGGCGGGGTCTTTTTCCCGGACTGGGGCACCGATTCGTTCCAGATGACCTTTGACTGGGAGCCCATCATCTACGCCATCGACGATGGCACGGCCCGCTACCCGGCCCTGTTCACACCCGAAAGCTACGGCGCGTCGAGCGAGGAGGCAGTCTACTCGGTGGAAGGCGTCTATACCTTTGCCGACTCCGGCGACCGGCGCAACGCCCGCCTGTACTTTGCCAACGGCGTGCTGCAGCAGGTCGTGTGCTTCACCGGCGAGGCCGCCGCCGCCCCGCGCGAGGTCGTCCCGCAGCCCGGCGATACCTTCACCATCCTGGACAAGTGGGCCGACCTGGACGACCAGGGGAACGTCGTGCAGACGGTCCGCCAGGCCGGGGAGACGCTGACCTTCAGCGACCGCATGTTCACCTGGGAGGTGCTCGACGCCGCCGCCGGGCAGTACGTGGTCGGCTTTATCGTCGAGGACCTGGACGGCAACGCCCAGGTGGTCTTTCAGCCGATCACGGTGCGCTGACCACAGGGGGAGAAAAACCCGGCCGGCCGCGCCCCTACGGCGAGGCCGCCGCGGCCACCTCGATGCCCCAGCACAGTCCCCAGTCCTCCATCCAGGCCGCCCCTTCGGCCAGGGGGGCGAAGCGCTCGATGGAGTAGCCCGGCCGGCCCGGCGCGGTGACGCTGAACTGGAAGGTGCCGACCTCGCCGGGGGCCACTGCTTCCTCCACGAGCGCGGCCGGCCGGTGCGGTGCCAGCCAGTTCCCGGCAGTGTAAAAGGCGCTGGCGCGGTCCTGCGGCTGGACCGTGCCCAGGCGGACGGGATGTGCCCCGGCACGCTGCCAGGTGGCCGTGCCGACGTTGCGGTAGCGCACCGCCAGGTCGGCCGCCTCTCCCGGCGCCAGGAGCGGGTCGCCGCTGCGATCGACGTACTGGCAGGCGTAGGGCGGCGCTTCGCCCGGGGGGTAGCGCGCCGGCAGGGCCACGGCCGAGACCTTGCCCTGGCCCAGCGTCCCCCCTTTGTCCGAGCGCAGCGTCATCAGGAAGTTATCCCCCCACTGTGGGCGCAGACGGCAGAGCCCCCGCCGCAGCACGTCCCAGGCCCGCAGGCCCAGGGAGGCGCTCCGGCGCTCGCGGAGGTCCAGGTGCACGGCGTAGTCGACCCGCTCCACGGTGAAGCGCGTCCAGAGGACCTCGGCGACGTCGGCGGGGGAGTAGAGGACGGAGCACTTCAGGATGGGAGGCCGGCCCTCGATGGCGTTATAGCGGTGGTACTGGGAGAAGGGATTCAGACCGCCCCACATCTGCAGGCGGCGGTTGAGCGAGACGACGTTGGGGCAGCCCAGCACGAGGTAGCCGGCCGGCCGCAGCACGCGGTAGATCTCGGCCAGGGCCACGGTGGGGTCGTAGAGGTGCTCGATGACCGAGTCGAACCAGACCAGGTCGACGCTGCTCGAGGCCAGGGGCAGGCCCTCGCGCTCCACGTCGGTGCAAAAGGCGGGGATGCCGCGGGCGCGGGCCGCGGCGACGAGCTCCGCGTAGCGGTCCAGCCCGATCACCTCCAGGCCGAGGTGCCGACGGGCCAACAGGGAAAAGCCGCCCCAGGCGCAGCCGATGTCCAGCATGCGCGCGCCCGCGGGCAGACCCAGCCGGGCCAGGACGCGCAGGTTCGTCGCCACCCGCTGGGGGTGCTGGCGGAAGTAGGCCCGCTCCTCGTCGTTGGCGTAGGGGAAGGTGGCGAACAGGGTGGATGGGGAGAAAGCCCTCTCTTCTGGCATCGGTTTCCCTGGCACGCGCGTCCGCCCCCAAAGCCAATAGCCATCCGCTCGCTCAATCGCACTCGCACAATCACATTGTACTCGCACTTGCTTCCTGCTGCAAGCCGGCGGCCCCAGGGGGGCGCGTGCCACGGAGCGAGCTGCCAGAAGGGCTGTCTGGCCATGTCGGCAAACGTATGTCTGCCCAGATGTTGGCGATAAGTGGCAAAATATTGCCGTGGTAGGAGCAAACCGCTCGCGGGTAGGCCCTTGACAGGAAAAGGGTCGCAGAGTATAATAGATGCAGGAGAGAGCGGCACGGTCATGCTAGAGGACGGGCCGCGGGAGAAAGGCGCCAATGGGCAGATTGAAAGTCGCTCCCGAGTTCGACCCGACGGCGGACCTGGTCCTTTTCCAGGGGGATTGTCTTGACCTGCTCCCGCAGATTCCGGCCGGCCTGGTCAAGCTCGTCGTCACCTCGCCGCCGTACAACCTGGGGAAGCCATACGAGACCCGCCTGGACCTGGACGAGTACCTGTCCCAGCAGCGCAAGGTGATCGAAGCCTGTGTGCATGTGCTGCACGAGCGGGGCAGCGTTTGCTGGCAGGTGGGCAACTACGTCCGCAACGGCGAGATCGTTCCCCTGGACATTGCTCTATATCCCATCTTCACCTCGCTGGGCCTGCACCTGCGCAACCGCATTGTCTGGCACTTTGGCCACGGCTTGCATGCCTCGAGGCGTTTCTCCGGCCGCTACGAGGTGATTCTGTGGTTCACCAAGAGCGACGAGTACAAGTTCGACCTGGACGCCGTCCGTGTGCCGCAGAAGTATCCTCAGAAGAGGTATTTCAAGGGGCCACGGAGGGGGGAGCTGAGCGGCAATCCTCTGGGCAAGAACCCCGGCGACATCTGGGAGATTCCCAACGTCAAGGCCAACCACGTGGAGAAGACGATCCACCCCTGCCAGTTCCCGGTCGAGCTCATCGAGCGCCTGGTGCTGGCCATGACCGACGAGGGGGATTGGGTGTTCGATCCTTTTATGGGCGTGGGTACGACTGCGATTGCAGCGCTTATCCACCGGCGCAAGGCTATCGGTGCTGAGATTCTACCCGAGTATGTGCAGATCGCGCGCGAGCGCATTCGGCTGGCAGAGTGCGGAGCGCTGCGCATCCGGCCCATGGAGCGGGCCGTCTACGACCCCGATGCCCCGGGTGCCAGCCCGCCGCCCAGGGTCGTGCAGTTGGGAGAGGCGCCAGTGCAGCCGGCCCTGTTCGACCAACGCATCGAGTACGGCGAGTCGGAGTAGCGCGATGAGGGTGGTGTACGAGTACTCGCACCTGGGAGGGACCGAGATCCTGCAGGTGCGTTATCCCAACTGCGAGCGCGATATCTACGAAATCATCGCCGGCGTGCGGGCCCAACGGAGCAAGGTCAGCCGGGAGAAAACGATGCCCGGACGGGCGCTCTACTCGCCTGTCGACATGAACAGACAGTTTCGCACCGCATTCTCCGCCCGGGGATATCGGGAATTGCGCGACACCTACACGATCCGCATGCCGGACAGCGACGTGGCCATTCCCGGCGCGTTCAAGCAGGTTGACTTTGTCAAGGGCAAGGTACTCGTCGAAGTTCAGTTCGGCAAGTACGCCTTCATGTTCTACGACCTGGCCAAGTTTCAGTATTTCTTCAACGAGAGCAAGGCTGATGTGGGGATCGAGATCGTCCCCTGCCATGCACTCCACGTAGAGATGTCCACCGGCGTATCGTACGGCGAGCAGCTGGTCTATGACATCGAGCGGTTGAAACGGCACTTTCCCGCCGTCCCTGTGAAGGTTATCCTGATCGACGTGGACGAGTCCGCTCCCCCGTGACCGCTCCTCAGTACCCCGCTTCAGAGCCCCTGCGCCGCCAGCTGGGCCAGGTCGAGCATGTCGATGCGGGCGTCCTCCTCCACCCCGGCCGCGCTGAGCAAGCAGCGGAAGTGGATCTGGCACTTGACGCATGCCGTGACCAGGAGGTCGGCTCCGGTGGCGTGCGCCTGGCGCAGCCGCTCCAGCTGCATGTCCTTGTTCACCGCCCCGCAGGCCGTCCAGGCGCTGGTGCCGCAGCACTGCGCCAGCCGGCCGCTGGGCTCCATCTCCACGAGCCGGCCCAGCGCCGCCAGGACGGTGCGTGGGGCCTGGTACTCGCCCAGGTGCCGGCCCAGCCGGCAGGGGTCCTGGTAGGTCAGCAGGCGCTCCTCGTGGCGCAGCTTCACCCGGCCCTCCGCCAGGGCCGGCGCCAGCCACTGCGACAGGTGCAGCACTTCCACCCCCAGGTCGTAGCCAAAGGCGGGATAGTCCAGGGCCAGGGTGCGGGCGCACTCCGGACAGGCGGTGACGATGCGCCGGGCGCCGCTGCCGCGGATGAGTTCGCGATTCTGCTCCGCCAGGCGGCGAAAGGCTCCCTCGTCCCCCTCCCAAAGCAGGTCGTGCCCGCAGCAGCGCTCGTCCGGCAGCACCCGCGGCCGCTCGCCGGCCGCGTTCAGCAGGCGCACCACGCCACGGGCGATCTCCAGGGCCGGCACGCCCTGGCTGCCAAAGACCACCTCGAAGTAGGGCAGGCAGCCAACAAAGTAGAGCGTCTCGCCGTCCGTCGAGGTCTGCAGGTCGGGGGTGATCCAACCCAGACGATCGGGCTTGTGCTGCGGATCGGCCATCAGCCGCATGACCGTCTGCAGGAGGCCACCGTGCGAGCAGGGGGCGCGGTCGCCCTCCTGCCGCACCACAGCGCGCACCCCGCGGACGAAGCCGATATAGTCCACCCCCTGGGGGCAGCGTTCCTGGCAGGCCCGGCAGGTCAGGCAGGCCCACAGGGCGTGATTGTGGCGCGCCTCCAGCGGCTGGCCCTGGATAATCTCCTCCACCAGCCGGCGCGGCGAAAAGGCGGGGTCCCGCCGGGCCACCACGCACACGGCGGTGCACTTGCCGCACTCCAGACAGGCAGCGGCGTGGGTCTGGGCAATGATCTCGCGAAAGAGGTTCATCTTCAATCCATCCTCGAGCCGGCGGGTCTCGACCTGTTACCTCGGCAATGACCGCACCACCTCGGCAAAGGCGTTCACCTCGCGGGCGAAGGCTACCCCATCGCCCAGCCCCACCCCGGTCAGCCCCAGTCGCTCCGGGCGGAGGCCGACCATCCGGGCCAGCGCCCGGGCCTGGGCCAGGGCCTCGCCGGCCAGGTCGCGGCCAAAGTCATACTGGCACCCTTCCTCCGGGCAGCCCAGCAGCAGCACGCCGGCCGCGCCCAGCTCCAAGGCGCGCAGCAGCAGCCCCGGCGAGAGCCGTCCCAGGCACGGCATGCGCATCACCCGCACCCCCGCCGGAAGGCTCTGGTGCAACATCCCGGCGGCCTCGGCCCCGCTGTGGCCACCCCAGTTGCAGGTAAAGACCAGGATGCGCCCGTCGGGCTGCGGGCCTAGGAAGGCCCGCAGCGTCGCCTCTACCTGTTGGTCGCTCACACGGCCGGCCACGATGGCCCCGGTCGGGCAGTGCGCGGCGCAGGTGCCGCAGGTCAGGCAGTGGACGGCGTCCACCAGGGTGCGCACACGGCCTGCCTCGTCTGCCTCCAGGCGGATCGTCCCGGCGCGGCACAACGTCTGGCATGTGCCGCAGGTACGGCAGCGCTCCATGTCCACCGTCGCCACCACCGGCACGGTCGGGCCGGTCAGCAGGCGAGCCGTGGCTGCGGCCAGCAGGTCGGCGGCCGTCGCCAGGGCCTCGGCCGGTTCGTGTACCCAGCCGCAGTGCTCGCGCAGGTTGACGTACTCCCAGGCCCAGGAGGGCAGACTGTTCCCCTCGACCGCCTCCCACACGCCCAGGCCGGTGCGGCAGCGCACCCGCTGGGTGGTGCAGGAGTAGCAGATGTGGGTCAGGTTGCAGCAGGAGCAGGCCGCCAGCACTGCCCCGTCCAGGCCGGCCGTCGCCTGGCGCAGGGCGGCCAGGCCCTCCGGCAGGCAGGCAAAGGGGACCTGCTCCACGCGCACGACGCCGGGCAACGACAGGGCGTGGGCCTGCAGCGCCTCCATGTCCAGCGACGCGGCGATTTGCTCCCCGCAGCGGCACAGGAAGACGCCCAGGCGAGCCGGGGCCGGCGGCAGCTCCAGCGGCATGTAGATCGGAGCAGCAGCGGCCGGCTCGCGCTCGCCCAGGGACGCAAGCACGGCGGCCACGGTCGCCTCCGGTTCGTCCACGGCGAGCGCATGGACCCCCTCCGCGGGCGGCACGTCGTACTCGCCAGCCAGGACAACGGCGTCCCCCACCAGGGTGAAGCGCTGCGCCCGGGCGCGGTGGTCGATGGCCCGCGGCTCGCACACGGCGACGCACTCCATGCACTCCGAGCAGACGCCGCAGGCCAGGCACCGGCCGGCCTCGTGCACGGCCTGCTCGGCGGTAAAGGGCTTTTCCACCTCGGCAAAATCGCGCCGGCGGCGGCGCGGCGAGAGCATGGAGGGCTCCTGGCGAGCCTGGCGCTCCTGCTCTTCCAGCTCGCGGGCCGAGAAGCGCACCACGGCGCGCTCGGCCTCCGCAGGGGCCATCTCCTCTCCGCGCAGGTAGCGTAGGATGGCCGCGGCGGCCTTCTTGCCCGCCCCGATAGCCTCGATGACCGAGGCCGGCTGCAGCACGTCGCCGGCGGCAAAGACCCCGGGCCGGCAGGTCTGCAGCGTCTCCGCCTCCACCGCCAGCCGGCCGCGCCCATCGCACAGGCTTCCCGGCACGCAAGAGAGGTCGGCCTCCTGGCCGATGGCCGGGACGACCATGTCGGTCGCGACGACGAACTCGCTGCCGGCGATGGGGATGGGCTGGCGCCGACCGCTTTCGTCGGGCTCGCCGAGCTCCATGCGCTGGCACTCCAGCGCCGTCACGCGGCCGTCGCTGCCGATGACGCGCAGCGGGGCCACCAGCGTCTCCAGGACGATGCCCTCTTCCTCGGCCGCGGCAATCTCCTCGGGGATGGCCGGCATCTCCTGCCGCGAGCGGCGGTAGAGGATGCGCACCTGCTCGGCCCCCAGCCGCAGCAGGGTGCGGGCGGCGTCGACGGCGCTGTTGCCCCCGCCGATGACCACCGGCCGCCGGCCGACCTCCAGGCCGTGCTCCCGCTGCAGGGCGTCGCGCAGGTCCTGTTTGCCGACCTTCTCCTGCAGCAGGCAGACCTGCCGCAGCAAGTCGATGGCGTGGACGACCCCGGCCAGGTCCTCGCCGGGCACGCCCAGGCGACGGCTGCGATGGGCGCCCACGCCCAGGAAGACCGCCCCGTAGCCCTGGGCGAAGAGGTCGTCCAGCGTCATGTCCGGCCCCAGCGGCGCGTTCAGGCGGATCTCCACCCCCAACTCGGCCACCGCGGCGATCTCCCGCCGCAGCGTCTCGCGCGGCAGGCGGTAGGAGGGGATACCGACGGCCATCATGCCTCCGGCGACCGGCAGGGCCTCGAAGACGGTCACGCGCGCGCCCTGGCGGGCCAGCTGCCAGGCCGCGGCCAGGCCGGCCGGGCCGGAGCCGATCACCGCCACCGGCGGGAGGGCCGGGTCCGGCGGAACCTTGTCCCAGTGCAGCCCGTCGCGCCCGGCCTGGTAGTCGGCGACGAAGCGCTTGAGGGCGCGCACGTTGACCGGCCGGTCCAGCTCGTAGCGGTTGCACTGGCCCTCGCAGGGATGGTAGCAGACCCGGCCGAGGACTCCGGGGAAAGGAACCTCCTGGGCGATCAGGTCGTGGGACTGGGCGAACTTGCCCTGGGAGATGAGGGCGACATAGCCCTGCACGTGGATACCGCCGGGGCAGGTGTAGGAGCAGGGGGCCGTGCCGCGCTTGGCGATGGCGTAGACGTTGGGGACGGAGCGGCCGGCGGGGTCGCGGAAGATGGCCCGGCGGGGGTGCTCGCCCTCCACCTGCGCGACGTGCACCGGGCAGACGGCCTCGCACTCGCCGCAGCCGGTGCAGCGGGCTAGGTCCACGTAGCGCGGGGCCTGGGCGACCGCCAGGTGGTATCCGTCCACCTCGGCCGTGAGCTGCTCCACGGCAGCCTGGGTGATGACGGTGATGCGCGGGTCCCGGATGGCCTCCAGGAACTCGGGGGCGGCCGGCAGCCAGGCGCTGCTCTCGCGGGAGACGTCGTTGCCCAGGAAGGGGCCGACCGTGAGGAGGGTGACGTTGAGGCCGGCCTCGGCCAGGCGGCGGGCGGCCTGGGTTCCGGCGAGCGTCCCCCCGAGGACGATGGCGTGGAACGGCAAAGTGGTCCTCCTTGTGACCGTAGGTACGAGTTGCCGCTGATTGTAGCACGGGCCCACGAGGGCGTCAAGTGAAGCAGTGAAGCCCCGCCATTTGACAGAACCGCCCCGGTTCGCTATAATCATCGCGGCAACTGAACAGGCAACGACGACGAACAGGAGGAGTAGGCGGGACAGGTCCGCCAGAGAAGGAGGGCCAGCGGGTGCGAGCCCTCCCCGGACCGGGCCGCCGAAGGTCGCCTGGGAGTCGGCCGGCCGAACGCCTGACGGCCACCAAGCCGGCCCGGAGGGTCCGTTATCACCCCAGAGCGCGGCGCGCGGTCCCATCCGCGCGTCGAAGCAAGGTGGTACCACGGGAAGCCCTCTCGTCCTTGCGACGAGGGCTTTTTTGCTGAGCGCGGGATGGACAAGAAGAGAGAAGCACCGATCGAACAGGTCCGTATCATCGGCATCTTTGCCCACGTCGACGCCGGCAAGACGACCACGTCCGAGGCCATCCTCTACTACGGCGGGCGCATCCACCGCCTGGGCAGCGTGGACGAGGGCAGCACGACGCTGGACTGGATGGAGCAGGAGCGCCAGCGCGGCATCACCATCACCTCGGCGGCCACGGCGGTGCACTGGCGCGGCCACCGCATCAACCTGATCGACACGCCCGGGCACATCGACTTTAGCGCCGAGGTGGTGCGCTCGATCCGCGTCATCGATGGTGCCGTGGTGCTGCTCGATGGCGTCGCCGGCGTCGAGCCGCAGACGCAGGCTGTCTGGCGACAAGCCGACCAGGAGAACCTGCCCCGCCTGATCTTTATCAACAAGCTCGACCGCGTCGGGGCCGACAGCGGGCGCGTGCTGGGCGAGATCCACGAGCGCCTGACCCCTCGCGCCGTCTTCCTGCAGCTACCCATCGGCCAGGAGGGCTCGTTCCGCGGTGTGGTGGACCTGCTGCGCCAGGAAGCCCTGGTGTGGAGCGAGGGCTGCGACGATCCGCAGGTCGAAGCGGTGCCGCCGGCGCTGCACGACGCCGTGCGCGCCGCGCGCGAGGACCTGCTGGACGCCATCTGCCAGACCGACGACGACCTGCTGGAGCTGCGCCTGGAAGGGAGGGAACCGGACCTGGCGGCGCTGCAGGCGGCCCTGCGCCGGGCGACGATCGCCCGCCGCCTGGTGCCGGTGCTGTGCGGCTTTTCGCGCAACCGCATCGGCGTGCAGCCGCTGCTCGACGCCATCGTCGACTACCTGCCGGCACCGGTGGATATGCCGCCGGTGCTGGGCCTCGTTCCCGACGGCGCAGAGGAGATCGTCGAGCGCCCCGACGACCCGGCCGCGCCCTTCTGCGCCGCCGCCTTCAAGATCGTCACCGACCCCCACGTGGGCCACCTGACGTGGGTGCGCGTCTTTTCCGGCTCCCTGCGCGTGGGCGAGCACGTTCTCAACCCGCGCGCCGGCGTGCAGGAGCGCGTCGGGCGCATCTATCGCATGCACGGCAGCCGTCGCGAGCAGGTGGAAGCCATGGCGGCCAGCGATGTGGTGGCGCTGGTGGGAATCCGCTCGGCCATGACCGGCGACACGCTCTGCGACCCGACCCAGCCGATCGCGCTGGAGGTGCCGCACTTTCCGGCCCCGGTCATCGCCGTGGCCCTGAGCGCCGCCTCGGAGGCCGAGCGCGACAGGCTGCGCCAGGCCGTGGCCCGCCTGTGCGCCGAGGACCCCACCCTGATCAGCCGCTTCGATCCAGAGACCGGCGAGCAGACGCTGGCCGGCCTGGGCGAGCTGCACCTGGAGATCGCCGTGGACCGCCTGCGCAGCGAGTTCGGTCTGGTGCCGCGGGTGAGCCCGCCGCAGGTGTCGTACCACGAGACGGTGCGCCGGCCGGCCGAGCTGGTCGAGACGTACAAGAAACAGAGCGGCGGGCACGGCCACTACGCCGAGGTATCGCTGCGCGTCGAGCCGCTGGAGCCCGGCGGCGGCGTGGTCTTCGAGAACGCCGCCCCGCCATCCGAGTTCCCGCGCGACTTTGTCCGGCCGACCGAGCAGGGCGTCCGCCAGGCGTTGGAGAAGGGGGTCATCGCCGGCTACCCCGTCACCGACGTGCGCGTCACCCTGCTGGGCGGCCGCTTCCACGAGGTGGACTCGGCGGCGGGCGACTTTGAGATCGCCGGCTCGATGGCCGTACGCCGGGCGGTGCGCCAGGCCCAGCCCGGCCTGCTGGAGCCGGTCATGGCCATCCACATCAGCGTCGGCGAGGAGCACCTGGGGGCGGTCATCGCCGACCTGGGCCGGCGGCGGGGGCAGGTCAAGGCCATGCACACGCGCGGCCGCCTGCGCTACATCGAGGGCCAGGTGCCGCTGGCCGAGGCCCGCGGCTACGCCACCGACCTGCGCAGCCTGACCCAGGGCAGCGGTACCTTCACCCTGGAGTTCGACCACAACGAGCTGGTGCCGGAGACCATGGCCGAGGCGATCGTTCGCCAGCGCGAGCGGGACAGCAAGGTGCCCGCGCGCTAGGCCGGCGTCACGCGCACACATACGAGGAGCGCCCGATGCATCCATCCGCCCAGCGCGTCGCAGAGGCTCTGCAGGCACTCGGTGTCGAGGCACGGGTCATCGAGTTCCCCCGGAGCACGCGCACGGCTCTTGAGGCCGCCGCGGCCATCGGCACGACGGCGGAGCAGATCGTCAAGACGCTCGTCTTCCTGGCCGACGGCCGGCCGGCCCTGGCTCTGGTCTCCGGGGCCAAACGCCTCGACCTGGAAAAGGCCCGCCGGGCCCTGCGAGCAGGGCAGGTCGCGCGCGCCGACGCCGACGCCGTCCGGGCCGCCACCGGCTACGCCATCGGCGGCGTGCCGCCGGTGGGGCTCGTCCAGCCGCTGCCGGTCCTGCTCGACCGAGACCTCCTGCAGTACGACGTGGTCTACGCCGCCGCGGGCACGCCGCACGCCGTCTTTGCCATCGCCCCCGACCGCCTGCGGGAGATCACGGCGGCCGTCGTGCTGGACCTGGCCGAGGAAAGAGGATAGACCGATGGCCCATGGTGTGGCCCAACGGGCCAAGATGGGGATCCTTGTCTGCGGGGACGCCTACCTGCTGCTGGAGGCCGGCCCGCGCCTGGTCGTGGCCCTGGCCGACGGCCTGGGCAGCGGGGAAAAGGCCGCCCACTCGGCGCAGCTGGCCATGCAGGGCGTGGCCGAGCACGCCGCCGCCGCGCTGAACGACATCCTGAGCTACTGCCACTACACCATCCTGGCGGCCGGTGGGGTGGGGGTCATGATGGCCATCTTGCGCCTGGACACGGCCGGCCGCTCGCTGGAGTTCTCCGGCGTGGGCAACATTCGCTTCCAGGCGCACAGCCGCCAGAACATCCAGCCGTTCACCCGCTTCGGCTACCTGGGGGTGCGCCTGCCCTCGCTGCAGGTATTTCGCTTCCCCTACGACGCCGGGGATGCCTTTGTCCTGCACAGCGATGGGATCTCCACACGCTTTCACCTGTCTCACCACACCCGCGACCTGGAAGCGGGTGCCCAGTCGCTGGCCGAGCGCATCCTGGAGCAGTACGGCAAAGCGCACGACGATGCCACCGTGGTGGTGGTAGAGACCTAGAGACGGAGGTGCCACGATGGCCCAGCAGAGCGAGATGGCCAAGGCCTACGATCATCGCCAGGTGGAGGAGCGCATCTACCGCTCCTGGGAGGAAGCGGGGTACTTTCGGCCGGCCGCCGTCCCGGGACGGGCACCCTTTGTCATCACCATGCCGCCGCCGAACGTCACCGGGGCGCTGCACCTGGGGCACGCCATGACCGCGGCCATCGAGGACCTCCTGACCCGCTGGCACCGCATGCGCGGGGAGCCGACCCTGTGGCTGCCCGGCGTGGACCACGCCGGCATCGCCACCCAGAACGTAGTCGAGCGCGAGCTGGCCGGCGAGGGCCTGTCGCGCCACGACCTGGGCCGCGAGCGCTTCCTGGAGCGGGTCTGGGAGTGGGTGCGCATCTACCGCGCCCGCATCACCAACCAGCACCGCAGCCTGGGCGTCTCCTGCGACTGGGGGCGCGAGCGCTTCACCCTGGACGAGGGCCTCTCCCACGCCGTGCGCACCGCCTTCGTTCACCTGTTCGAGAAAGGGCTGATCTACCGCGGCACGCGCCTGGTCAACTGGTGCCCGCGCTGCCTGTCGGCCATCTCCGACCTGGAGGTGGAGCACGAGGAAACGGCCGCGCACCTGTGGTACGTGCGCTACCCCCTGCTCGACGCGGGCTTTGCCGGGCCCGGCGCGTGGGGCAGCGGCCGCTGGGCCGCCGGGGCCAGCACGTTCATCACCGTGGCCACGACCCGCCCGGAGACCCTCCTGGGCGACACGGCCGTGGCGGTCAACCCCTCCGACGAGCGCTTCCGGCTGCTGGTCGGCCGGCAGGCCGTGCTGCCGGGCGTGGACCGGGTCATCCCCATCATCTCCGACGAGGCGGTGGATCCGGCCTTTGGCACCGGGGCGGTCAAGGTGACGCCCGGCCACGACCCCACGGACTATGAGATCGGCCAGCGCCACGACCTGCCCACGGTGGACATCCTGCTCGACGATGCCCGCATGAGCGCCGCGTCCGGGCCCTACGCCGGCCTGGACAGCCTGGAGTGCCGCCGGCGCATCGTCGAGGACCTCGAGCGCGAGGGCCTGCTGGTCCGGGTGGAGGAGCACGTCCACGCCGTGGGCCACTGCCAGCGCTGCCACACCGTGATCGAGCCGCGCATCTCCACGCAGTGGTTCGTCCGCATCCGCCCCCTGGCCGACGCCGCCATCGCTGCCGTGCGCGATGGCCGCATACGCATCATCCCCGAGCGCTTCAACAAGGTCTACTTCGAATGGCTGGAGAACATCCGCGACTGGTGCATCTCGCGGCAGCTCTGGTGGGGGCACCGCATCCCGGTGTGGTACTGCGACGACTGCGGCCGGCAGACCAGCGCGGTGGCCGACCCCAACGCCTGCGCCCACTGCGGCAGCGGGCACATCCGCCAGGACGAGGACGTGCTGGACACCTGGTTCTCCTCCGGTCTGTGGCCCTTTTCCACCCTGGGCTGGCCGCGCGACACGGACGACTTTCGCGCCTACTACCCGACGACGGTGCGCGAGACCGGCTACGACATCCTCTTCTTCTGGGTAGCCCGCGAGGTCATGTTGGGGCTGGAGATGACCGGCCGTGCGCCCTACGGCGTGGTCTACCTGCACGGGCTGATCCGCAACGAGCGCGGGCAAAAGATCAGCAAGTCCATGCCCGACGCCGACCGCTACGACCCGCTGCACATCATCGCCGATTACGGCGCCGACGCCCTGCGCTTCACCATGGCCACCTCCTCGACGCCGGGGAACGACATGAACCTGGACCCGCGGCGCATCGAGGGCGCGCGGAACTTTGCCAACAAGATCTGGAACGCGACCCGCTTTGTCGTAGGAAACCTGCAGACCGAGGGCCGTAGACCGATGACCGACCCCCTCGACCTTCCCGAACGCTGGATCCGCAGCCGCTACCACCGCCTGGTAGCCGAGACCAACGCGCTCATGGAGGCCTACCAGTTCGGCGAGGCCGGCCGGCGCATCTACGACTTCCTGTGGGGCGAGTTCTGCGACTGGTACGTCGAAGTGAGCAAGCTGCGCCTCTACGGCAAGGACGAGGCCCAGGCGGAGGCCGCGCGCGCGGTCCTGTTCGAGGTGCTGGAGGGCGCGCTGCGCCTGCTGCACCCGGCCATGCCCTTTGTCACCGAGGAGCTGTGGCAGCACCTCACCGGCACCCCCTACGCCCGCGGCGGGAGCTACGGGCCGGCGCTGATGGTGGCGCCCTACCCCGAGCCGGAGGTGGCCGCGCTGGACGAGCGGGCCGAGGCCGCGTTCGCCCTGGTGATGGAGGTGGTGCGGGCCGTGCGCAACGCCCGTGCCGAGCGTAGGGTCGAGCCGGGCCGCTGGATCGAGGCCGTCATCGCCGGGGGCCGGCACACGGAGGTATTCCGCTCCCAGGCCGAGGTCATCAGCCAGCTAGCGCGGGTGGCCACGGAGGGGCTGCGCGTGGTCGAGCGTCTGGCGGAGCGGCCGCCGCACGCCGTGGCCCTGGTGGTGGCAGAGGTGGAGGTGTTCCTGCCGCTGGCCGGCCTGGTGGACATCGCCGCCGAGCGGGCCCGCCTGCAAGAGGCCCTGGCCGAGGCCGAGCGGGAGGCGGCCCGCGCCGCGGGCAAGCTGGCCAACGCCGGCTTCGTGCAAAAGGCGCCGCCCGAAGTGGTGGAAAAGGAGCGCCAGCGTCTGGCGCTGGCCCAGGAAGAGGGGCAGCGGCTGCGGGCCCGCCTGGAGGAACTGGAGTAGATGGACTGGCAGGTTTTCCTGAGCACCCTGGGCCTGCTCTTCCTGGCCGAGCTGGGAGACAAGACCCAGCTCGCCGTCATCGCCCAGACCTGCCGCTTCCGCCGGCCCGGCGCCATCTTCCTGGGGGCCAGCCTGGCCCTGGCCGTGGTGACGGGGCTGGGTGTCCTGGCCGGGCAGCTGGCCGGCCGGCTCATCCCGGGGCAGTGGATCCGCTACATCGCCGCCGCCGGCTTCGTGCTGATGGGCGCATGGCTGGCCTGGGAGACCTGGAAATTCGGGTGTCGCGCCACCGAGGCCTGCCCCAGCGCCGACCCGCCACCCGCGCGCACCGACTGGCGCATCTTGGGCACCACCTTCGGCCTGCTCTTCGTGGCCGAGATGGGCGACAAGACCCAGTTGGCCATCCTGGCGCGGGCCTCGGAATCGCAGCAACCCCTGGCCGTCTTTGCCGGGGCCATCCTGGCCCTGGTGGCGGTCACCGCCCTGGGGGTCGTGGGCGGGCAGGGTCTGGTGCGGCTGATCCCCGAGCGCTGGCTGCGTTGGATCGCCGCCGGCGCCTTTGTCGTGATGGGGGTACTGATCGGGGTGGGGCTGCTGTAGCCGTTTGCAAAATGCGGCCAACCGTGTTATACTACGGCCACAGCGTCGTCGAAAGTGGGGATTCCCCACTTTTCTTTTACTGGAAGGCGTCCACCGGACGAGGTGAAGAGATGAAGAGCGAATTCTACGCCGCCGTGTCCCAGATCTCGGTGGAGCGGGGCATCACTGCCGACGAGATCATCGAGAAGGTCGAACAGGCCCTCATCTCGGCCTACAAGCGGCGTTTCGGCACGGGACAGAACATCTCCGTGCGCATCGACCTGTCCACCGGCGAGGCCAAGGTCTACGCCGAGAAGCGCGTGGTCGACGAGGTCGAGGACCCGCGCGAGGAGATCACCCTGAAGGAGGCCCGCAAGCTGGTGCCCAAGATCCAGGAAGGCGAGGTCATCACCATCGAAACCACGCCGCGCGACTTTGGACGCATCGCCGCGCAGACGGCCCGGCAGGTCTTTATGCAGCAGATTCGCGAGGCCGAGCGCAACAAGGTCGTCGGCGAGTTCGCCGGCCGCGTCGGCGAGATGGTCAGCGCGGTGGTCCGGCGGGTATCACCGCAGGGCACCTACCTCAGCGCCGAGCGGGCCGAGCTCTTCATGCCGGCCCGCGAGCAGATCCCAACCGAGCACTACCGCGTCAACCAGCACCTGCAGGTCTATGTGACCGAGGTGCGCGACGACAAGCGCGGGCCGCAGATCGTCGTCTCGCGATCCCACCCCAAGCTGGTCGAGCGCCTCTTCGAGATGGAGGTCCCCGAGGTCCTGCGGGGAGCGATCGAGCTGGTAGCCCTGGCCCGCGAGCCCGGCGTGCGCACCAAGGTGGCGGTGCGCGCCCTGCAGCCGGGTGTGGACCCGGTGGGCTCGTGCGTCGGGCAGCGCGGCGTTCGCATCCAGAGTATCGTCAACGCCCTCAACGGGGAAAAGATCGACGTGGTGCCCTGGAGCGTCGAGCCGTCCACCTTCATCGCCAGCGCCCTCAGCCCAGCCTCCGTGATCGAGGTGCGTGTCGATGAGGAGACCCGCACGGCCACGGTGCTCGTGCCGGACAAGGCACTCTCCCTGGCCATCGGCAAGGAGGGGCAGAACGCCCGCCTGGCCGCCCGGCTGACCGGCTGGCGCGTCGACATCAAGAGCTTTACCACGGCACTGGAGGGCGAGGGGCTGGGCCGGCCCCCCGAAGGCCAGACGCTCGAGTCGACCGTGCTGGTCCACGACCCCGAGCTGGCCTCGGCCAGCGAAGAGACCCGCCGGGTCCGTCCCGACGCCACGGTGGTCTACCAGAAGGTCTCGTACGGCCCGCTCCCGCCGGCCCACGTGGGCAAGATGGTGCGCGTGCTGGCCACCTCGCAGGGCGTCTATGTCTATGATGGCGAGCAGCTGATCGCTTCCTTCCGCCGGCGGGAGGCCGGAGCGCCGGCGCGGCCGGAGGAGCCGGCCGACCGCGCGCCGGAGGAGGAGGAAGAACAGGCCCCGATTCCCGAGGAGGTCTGGACGGCTCTTGCCGGGGCCCGGGCGGAGACGCGCAAGGTCTCTGCCGACGGCACCGTGATCTACCAGCGCACCCGCTACGGCCCGCTTCCGGAGGAGCAGATCGGCCAGCAGGTCGAGGTGCGCAGTTTCGGCGACTACCTGGCCGTCTACTGGCAGGGAGAGCCCATCGCGCTCTTCCGCCGGGAGGAAGAGGGTGCCGCGGAATAGAGGCCGGCCCCGCCACGTGCCCGAGCGCACCTGCGTCTCCTGCCGCACCCGCGGCGAGAAGCGCGGGCTGATCCGCCTGGTGCGCACGCCGGAGGGGCAGGTGGAGGTGGATACCACCGGCCGCCGCCCCGGTCGCGGGGCCTACCTCTGCAGCAACCGCACCTGCTGGGAAAGGGCCCTGCACCGGCGCGCGCTCAACCGCGCCCTGCGGACCATCCTCACACAGGAAGAGGTCGCCCGCCTGAGCCAATATGCTCAAAGCTTGCCCATGTCCCCCGAGCAGGATCGCGCGGGGTAGGCGTTTGAGGAGGAAGTATGCCCAAGAAGAAACGATCCCCCTTGCGCAGCGAAGAGGAAATCCCGGAGGGCACCGGGCCGGCTGGCACGGCCCGCCCTGTGCGCCATGGGGTCAAGAAGGTCTGGTCGGCCACGCGGGCACAGCCCCCAGCCAGCCGGGCGGCCCCGCTCTACCGCCCTGCCCCCAAAGAAGCGGTGATTCCCCCGCTCCTGACGGTGAAGGAGCTGAGCGTCCTGCTGGGCGTCAGCGCGGTCGACATCATCAAGGCGCTGATGAAGAACGGCGTCATGGCCAACATCAACCAACAGCTGGACTATGACACTGCGGCTATCGTCGCTTCGGACCTGGGGTTCGAGACCCGCGAGGCCGCTCCTCCGGAGCCGGAGAGCCCGGCCGAGGCGGCCGCCGCAGTCGAGGAAGACCGTGAGGCACTGCCCCGACCCCCCGTGGTCACCATTATGGGGCACGTGGACCACGGCAAGACCAAGCTGCTCGACGCCATCCGCCAGACCAACGTGGCCGAGGGCGAGGTCGGCGGAATCACCCAGCACATCGGCGCCTACCAGATCGAGGTCAAGGGCAAACGGATTACCTTCCTGGACACGCCGGGCCACGAGGCCTTTACCGCGATGCGCGCCCGCGGCGCCCAGGTCACCGATATCGTCGTGCTGGTGGTGGCAGCCGACGACGGCGTGCAGCCGCAAACCCTCGAGGCCATCTCCCACGTCCGCGCGGCCAAGGTGCCGTTGATCGTGGCCATCAACAAGATCGACAAGCCCGGGGCCAACCCCAACCTGGTGCGGCAGCAGCTGGCCGAGGCCGGCGTGATGGTGGAAGAGTTCGGCGGGGAAGTCCCGGCCGTGGAGGTCTCGGCCAAGCAGCAGCTGCACATCGACGACCTGCTGGACATGATCCTGCTGGTGGCCGAGATGCAGGAGCTCAAGGCCAACCCGAACAAGCTGGCCAGCGGCACCGTCGTCGAGGCCGAGATGGACCGCGCCCGCGGGCCCATCGTCACCGTGCTGGTGAAGGACGGCTCCCTGCGGCAGAAGGACTTTTGCGTCGCCGGCGAGACCTACGGCAAGGTGCGGGCGATGATGACCGACACGGGCCGGCGGGTGAAGCGGGCCGACCCGGCCATGCCGGTGGTGATCATGGGGCTGAACGACGTCCCTGCGGCCGGCGATACCCTGCAGGTCGTGGCCGACGAGCGCGCCGCCCGCGACATCGCCGCCGCGCGGCGGCAGCAGCGCGAGATGGAACGGGTCCGCGTCCAGCGGGCCATCTCCCTGGACGACGTCTTCGAGGAGATCCGCAAGGGCGAGATCAAGGAACTCAATATCATCCTGAAGGCCGACGTGCAGGGCTCCATCGGGGCCATCGAGCACGCCCTGAACAGGCTGAACGAGGACGGCGGCGAGGTCCAGGTCAAGGTGCTGCACAAGGCCACCGGGGCGATCAGCGAGTCGGACGTCATGCTCGCCGTGGCCTCGCGGGCCATCATCGTCGGGTTCAACGCCCGCCCGGACCCCGCCGCCCGCCGGGCCGCCGAGCGCGAGGGCGTGGACATCCGCTTCTACAACATCATCTACGAGCTGGTCGACGACGTCAAACAGGCCATGCAGGGCATGCTGGCCCCCAAGACGCACGAGGTGGTGGACGGCTACGCCGAGGTGCGCCAGATCTTCCGCCTGCCCCAGAAGGTCGTCGTCGCCGGCCTCTACGTCACCGACGGCAAGCTCCTGCGCAACGACCGCGTGCGCGTCCTGCGCGGCGGCGTCGTCGTCCACGACGGCACCGTCGCCGCACTGAAACGCTTCAAGGACGACGTGCGCGAGGTCGCGGCCGGCTACGAGTGCGGGCTGAGCCTGGATAACTTTGGCGACTTTGAGACCGGGGACGGCCTGGAGTTCTACCACACCGAGCAGGTCCGCCCCGCGTAGAGGTGCCCCATGACCCGGCGCACGGAGCAGGTCGCCGACCTGATCCAGGAGGTGCTGAGCGAGCTCCTGGAGCGGGAGGTAAAGGACCCGCAGCTCGGCTTTGTCACCCTGACCGGGGTCGAGGTGGCCGCCGACTTGCACAACGCCCGCGTCTACTTCAGCGTGCTCGGCGACGAGGCGGCCGCCCAGGAGTCCCGGGCGGCGCTCGAGCGGGCCGCCGGCTTCCTGCGCCGCGAGCTGAGCCGCCGCATGACGATCCGCTACGTCCCCGAACTCTATTTCGTCCTGGACCGCTCCATCGAGCGGAGCCAGCGCATCGCCGACCTGCTGCGCCAGGCCCAGGAGCCGAGTCCCACGGAGCTCCCCGGCGGGGAGTGAGCCATGGATGGCTTCCTCAACCTGAACAAGCCGGCCGGCCCCACCTCCCACGACATGGTCGGCCGGGTCCGCCGCCTGCTGCGCGTGCGCCGCGTGGGCCACGGCGGAACCCTCGACCCCCTGGCCAGCGGGGTCCTGCCCATCGGCGTGGGCGCGGCGACGCGCCTGCTCTCCTTCTTCCAGCAGGGGACCAAGGTCTACCGGGCGGCCGTGCGCCTGGGCGTCAGCACGACCACCTACGACGCCGCCGGCGAGGTCGTCGCGGAGCGCCCGCTGCCGGCGCTGGAGCGGGCCGGCCTGGAGCAGGCGCTGGCCCCCTTCCGGGGCACGATCGCCCAGGTCCCGCCGCCCTTCTCGGCCATCCGCCAGGGAGGGCGGCACCTCTACCAGCGCGCCCGCGCCGGCGAGGCGGTCAGCCCGCCGCCGCGGCAGGTGCACATCTCCCGCCTGGCGCTCCTCTCCTGGGAACCACCCGTGCTCACCCTGGAGGTGTCCTGCGGCAGCGGCACCTACATCCGCTCCCTGGCCCACGACCTGGGCGAGCGCCTGGGCTGCGGCGCCCACCTGTCCGGGCTGGTGCGGCTGCAGGTGGGACCCCTGGACATCGCCACCGCGCTGACGCCGGAGGAGCTGGCCGCAGCCGTGGAGCGGGGCGAGGCCGCCGCCGTGCTCCTGCCCGTCGACCTGCCGGTGCGCCACTGGCCGGCCGTCCAGCTGGACGAGCGCCAGGCCCGCGACCTGGCCAACGGCCGGCCGCTGGCCCTGGAGACTGCCGGCGGCGCGGACGGGTGGGCGCGGGCCTATGACCCGGCCGGCCGGCTGCTGGCCCTGCTGCAGTGGATGCCGCAGGACGACCGGTGGTGGCCACGGCGCGTCTTCCCGCCCACGCCGGCCGAGGGAGAGGGGCCGTGATCGCCGACCTGTACGCGAGCAGGACGGTGGAGTGGCGCCACGGGCAGCACGCCGTGCGCCTGCGCGTCTCCCAGGAGCTGTTCAGCAGCCACGACGTGGACATCGGGACGCAGCGCCTCCTGCGCACCCTGGCGGGGGCCGCGCCCGAGGCCTGGCCCCGGGTGCTGGACCTCGGCTGCGGCTACGGCCCACTCGGCCTGGCCCTGAAGGCGCTCGGCCCCGGGCGCGCCGTCCACCTGGTCGACCGCGACGCCCTGGCTGTGGAGTTCGCCCGCCACAACGCCGCGCTGAACGGTCTGACCGACGTGGAGGTCTATGCCAGCCCGGGCTACGACGACCTGCGCGGCGACGGCTTCGACCTGGTCGTCTGCAACGTACCGGCCAAGGCCGGGACGCCGGTGGTCTCCTACCTGCTGCGGGAGGCGGCCCACGCCCTGCGGCCGGGGGGGCTGGCGGCGGTCGTCGTGGTGGCGGCCCTGGAGGATATGGCCGCCGCCCTCCTGGCCGACCCGGGCAGCGAGGTCGTCCTGCGCAAGGCCTGGCCCGGCCACACTGTCTTCCACTATCGCTTCACCGGGGAGTCCCCCGCGCCGCCCGCGAGCGCCCTGGAGCGCGGCGTGTACGACCACCACGAGACCCCCTTCCTCTTCGGCGGCCGGTCCTGTCCGCTGGTCCTGGCCCACGGCCTGCCCGAGATGGAGGGCCTGGGCCACGAGAGCGAACTGCTGATCGAGGGGCTGCAGGAGCTGGCCGGCGCGGCGGTGGGCCGCGCCGTGGTGCTCAACCCGCGCCAGGGGCACGTGCCGGTGGCGCTGTGGCAGCTTGCGCGGCCGGCCGAGATCGCCCTCGTCGACCGCGACCTGCTCGCCCTGCGCCACGCCCGCCGCAACCTCCTGCGCAACGGCTGCCCGCAGGAGCGGGTGGTGTTGGCCCACCAGGTCGGCCTGGGGGATGGCGGGCAGCGGCCGGCCGACCTGGTCGCCGGTGCCGTGCGCGAGGAGGAGGGGCAGGCGGCCCTGGCGGCGATGCTGGACCAGGCGGCGGCGCAGGTAGCGCCGGGTGGGACGGTCGTGCTGGCCGGGAGCTCCACCGCCATCACCCGGCTGGCCGGGGCGGCGCGAGCGGGAAAGCTCCTGGCGATCCGCCGGCGCGGGCGCAGCCACGGCAAGAGACTACTGGTGCTGCAGCGCAGGTAGAGCGATGGACCTTGTCGAAGGATGGGGCGATCTGCACAGCGCGGCCGGCGTCGTCCTGACGATCGGCGTCTTTGACGGCGTGCACCTGGGGCACCAGGCACTGATCCGCGGGGCCGTGCAGCAGGCCCGCGCGCTGGGCGGCCTGGCGGCCGTGCTGACCTTTCACCCCCACCCGCGCGCGGTGGTGGCGCCGGAGTCGTCGTGGGGCTACCTCTGTTCACTGGAGGAGCGCATCGCCCGCATCGCCGAGCTGGGCCCCGACGCGCTGCTGCTGCTGCGCTTTGACGCCGCGCTGGCGGCGACCTCCGCCGAGGACTTTCTCGGCGAACTGCGGCGGCACATGCCGCTGCACACGCTCTACGTGGGCGCCGACTTTAGCCTGGGGCGGGACCGGCAGGGCAACCTGGCCGCGCTCGAGTCGTTGGGGGCGCGGCACGGCTTTGCCGTGTGGCCGGCCCCGCAGGTCTGCCTGGACGGGCAGCCGGTCAGCAGCACGCGCATCCGCGAGCTGGTGCAGAGCGGGCAGGTGGACGAGGCGGCCCGCTGGCTGGGCCGCCCTTTTTCGCTGCGCGGCGAGGTGGTCCGCGGGGCCGGGCAGGGCCGTTCGTTGGGCTTTGCCACTGCCAACCTGCACCTGCACCCGCGTCAGGTCCTCCCCGCCGACGGGGTCTATGCGGCGCGGGTGAGCCTGCCGCGGGCCCTCTGCCCCGCGCGCTCCGCCGGGGAGGGGAACCCGCTGCGGCCGGCGCTGGCCTACGTCGGCCGGCGGCCGACCTTCGGCCCGGGGCAGCGCGCCGTGGAGGTGCACCTGCTCGGGTTCTCCGGCGATCTGCTAGGCCACGAGCTGAGGGCCGAGTTCGTCGCGCACCTGCGGCCGGACCGGCGCTTTGCCGGCGCGGCGGAGCTGGCCGCCCAGATTCGGCAAGATGCCGGGCGGGCGCGGGACATCCTCGCGGCCGGCCGAGCAGGGGCAGCGGAGGACTGAGCCGGGGGGGCCACCTCACCCAGTAGGGCTTGAGAGGCAGGCGGGGAGACGATCGAGCCGACCACCAGGCCGCCGCGACGCCGGGGGAGACGGGCCGCGGGGGCACCGGGTCACGGAGAGGGCAGGAGCAGCAAACTCCCAGATCGACCGGCATGGCTGCAGGACGAGCGTACTGCCGGGGCATCACGGCTGTCCCGGGCCGCGCCCACGCGGAGCCATTCTCACCTCGGCGGTGGCGGGGGCTCGGGCGTCGGCGGCACCGGCGTCGGCGGCTCTGTAGTCGGCAGTATCGGCGTCGGAGGGGTCGTCGGTTCGGTGGTTGGCGGGGTCGTCGGTTCGGTGGTTGGCGGGGTCGTCGGTTCGGTGGTTGGCGGGGTCG
>CAZTIG010000007.1:98141-98331 GCA_964613665.1 uncultured Chloroflexia bacterium | reverse complement strand
AGTCCGAGTGAAGTTGCAAGTTCCCGTGCGGCAAGCCCCCCGGCGAGGGCCGGGGGCGGAGCCCCCGGGAAGGACGACGCGGCGGACCCAGCACCCCCCCCACTCCGGCGCAGCCGGGGAAGCGGCCGCCAGGCAAGCCTGCCGCGCGGTAGCGGGTCTATGCGGGGGGCTCCGGGGGGTACGCAGTACC
>CAZTIG010000007.1:60729-98041 GCA_964613665.1 uncultured Chloroflexia bacterium | reverse complement strand
CCCCGGCGGGGGCCGGGGGCGGAGCCCCCGGGAAGGACGACGCGGCGGACCCAGCACCCCCCACTCCGGCGCAGCCGGGGAAGCGGCCGCCAGGCAAGCCGGCCGCGCGGTAGCGGGTCGATGCGGGGGGCTCCGGGGGGTACGCAGTACCCCCCGGCGGGGGCCGGGGGCGGAGCCCCCGGGAAGGACGACGCGGCGGACCCAGCCCGTCAGCCACTCCGGCGCAGCCGGCCCGCATCTGTTCACCAGGTCACTTCGTTCGACTTGCCGCCACGGCAGACAAGCTTCCTTGGCGCGCAGGGCGAGCGCTCTCTCAGCAGCGCCTCGTCCCCCTTCCTGCCCCTGGACTTCCGGCTCCCCAGCTCTCCGCTCTCTGCTCTCTGCTCCTTGCCCCTCCCTGCCTCCTGCCTCTTGCCTCCTACTTCTTGCCCCCTGCCTCTACGCCCGGACCTCCAGGCTGATGTCCAGCGCCCGGGCCGAGTGGGTGATCGCCCCGCTGGAGATCAGGTCCACCCCGGTCTCGGCCACGGCCCGCACCGTCTCCAGGGTGATGCCGCCGGAGGCCTCCAGCAGGGCGTGGCCGGCGACGATCTCGGCTGCCCGGCGCATGTCCTCCAGGCACATGTTGTCCAGGAGGATGATGTCAGCCCCGGCAGCCAGCGCTACCTGCAGCCCGGCCAGGTCGGTGACCTCGATCTCCAGGCGCAGGGTGTGGGGGGCATAGCCGCGCACCGTGCGCACCGCCCGGGGAATGTCGTTGCGCGAGAGGGCCAGGTGGTTGTCCTTGATCAGGATGCCACCAGCCAGGTCCAGCCGGTGGTTGTGCCCGCCCCCACAACGCACGGCCATCTTCTCCAGCCAGCGCCAGCCGGGGGTGGTCTTGCGCGTGTCCACCAGCCGGGCACGGGTCCCGCGCAGCGCTTCGACGTAGCGCGCCGTGCACGAGGCGATCCCCGAGAGGTGCTGCAGGAAGTTCAGGGCGGTGCGCTCGCCGGCCAGGATCGAGCGGGCCCGGCCGGATACGCGCGCCAGCACCTGGCCCGGGGAGACGGCGTCGCCGTCCCCTGCCAGCGTCTCCCACACCAGGTCGGGGTCCACGGCGCGGAAGACGGCGCCGGCCACCGCCAGCCCGGCCACCACGCCATGCTCCTTGGCCGTCACCTCGCCTGCGGCGGGCAGGTCGGCCGGCACGAGCGCCTCCGACGTGATGTCGCCGCGGCCCAGGTCCTCCTCCAGCGCCAGCGCGATCAGGCGGTGTACGGCTGGTGGCAAAGCCATGTCCCTACCTCCATCTTCCTGTATCGTGACTGCTCAGGGGACTCGTTGCGAGCCGCTGAAGGCGGCCAGGCAATCTCTGCCCATCGGGGGAGGGGGATTGCCTCGTCGCTTCGCTCCTGGCAGTTACAGGAGGCCTGAGTAGCCGTCCCGCATCTTGCCTCCTGCATCCTGCCTCTTGCTTCCTGCCTCTTTACCCCTCCTTCTCCAGCTCCTCGATGTACGCCTTGACCTCGGGGATGGCCATGAGCTTTTCCTCGAAGAACTGGTTGACCAGGCCGGCGATCTCGGCGCGGGAGCGCGCCATGATGGTGTCCCACTCGGCGCCCAGGTCGCGCCGGCCGCTGATGTCGTCGCGCAGCCGCAGCAGCGACATCACCAGCTCGGTCTCCTGGGGCCCTTCGACGGCGTCGATGACCTGGCGGATCAGCCCGTCCACCTGCCCGATCACGGCCTCGCGGTCGATGGCCGTCTCCGACTTGGTCGCGTCGTCCACCGTCTCCAGCAGCGCCAGCACCTGGTAGAGCGCCGAGGTAGGCTCGTCGAAGAGCTCGCGGATCCAGGCCGCCTCCTGGTACTTGCCGATGAGGCGGAAGATGTTGTAGAGGCGCTTGGCCACCTTGCCAAAGTTGCGCGGGTCGCGCATGGCATACTTCTGCACCTCGCCCTGGAGCTGGTGCACGTACTCGCCGACTACCTGCGGCGGCATGCGGCCGGCCAGCTTGGCAAAGAGCGGGATCGAGGAGGCCTCCAGGTAGACCTCCTGGTAGTAGGGGTCCAGGAAGCCGTCCAGCGGGACGATGTCGCCGCTGGGCGACTGCCAGGTGACGTCGAGCATGTTGCTGGCGTTGACCACGCGCTTTTCCTCGGGGATGGCGATCATCCAGTCCAGCTTGCACCAGCCCGGCTCCCGGCAGCCGTACTCCCAGGGGATGGCCTGTTTCTCGCCGTCGGGTGTAAAGACCTCCATCTGGCCGGCCTGGACCTCGGCCGCGGACCAGGACACGAACTTGCCGGCCGGAATGCTCTTGCCCTCCTTGACCACCTCGCTCTGCCAGGTGCCGAACTTGACCTCGACGAGCTGGGTCTCGGCGCTGGAAAAGTGCTCCAGGGCCTTCTCACGCATGATCTGGCCGAGGACCTGGCAGGCCTCCTCGCGGGTGGGGGCGATGATGTTGATGCGCTCGAAAAAGTCATAGTCGCCCGGGTAGGGCTGGATGCGCCCCTGGGCGGCGCTCCCGGAGAGAGAGATGGCGGTCTCCACGTTGGGCCGGTCGGGGAACTGGACGATGTCGGCGATGCGCCGGTAGCGCTCCAGGCTGGTGGCGTCGAAATCGAGCAGCGTCATGCGGTGGCCAAAGACGCCGCTGCGGGTATCCACCTGCCAGTCCTGGCCGGCCGCCTCGCCGGCGGCCATCGCGGTGAGCCACTGGGCCACGTCGCTCTCGTCCACGTCGACGCCCAGCAGCCGGGCCGCCTCGCGGATGCGCTGGACCTCTTCCTGGGCTTCGGCTGGTGAGAGGCTGGGTTTGGATTCTGCCATGGGGACCTCCTTGTTGGCGCCGCGGTGGTTTCGCGGGCGGTTTGTGATCGTGCCAGTCAGGGGCATTGTAATCGCCGGCCGGTGGGTTGTCAAGAGCGCTCGCCGGGCGCTTGCAGCTCCCGGCTGCGCCGGACTGTCGGCCGGCTTCGCCGGAGTGTACTTGCGGGCAGGGTCCAGCCCGCCTGTTTTGCGAGGGGGCTGGCCCCATCGCCTCCCCTGCCGGGGCCTGCGGCCCCGGACCACGCATCGACCCGCTACCGCGCGGCCGGCCCTGTGCTTCCCACGGGGCCGGCCCAAGGTACAGCCAGAGAGGAGGTACCCGGGGCAAGCGCCGGCTCCCCACCGGCTCGTAGCGGCGTCGTGATGAAAGGAGCAGCAGGGGCGACCCGGTGGGTCGCCCTCGGCTCCAGAACCAGCGTATCGGACAGCGCTAAGGAAAGCGGGACACAGGAGGCGTCCCGCCCGTGAAACACCAGCAAGGAGGAGGTACACCATAAGTATCGAGTACGTGCTTCATGAGAGTCCTTTCCCCACCACCGAGCCCGGCGCCCACGTGGCCCGGGTGCTGCGCACCAGCACGGCCGACCTGGACGACGTCATCGCCGTCATGGCCCAGCAGGGCTGCACCATCTTCAGGGCCGACATCCTCAGCGTGCTGGAAGCCTACCACAGCGCCATCGAGTACCTGCTGCGCACTGGCCACAGCGTCAACACGCCGGGGGCCAAGTACCGCGTCGGCATCGGCGGGACCTTTGCCGGCGACGACGATGCCTTCGACCTGGCCCGGCACCAGGTCCGGGTCAACATCGTCGCCGGCAAGCGCCTGGTGCGGGCCCTCGAGCACGCCGAGTGGGTCAAGCTGGAGGCGAACAAGCCGCTGCCCCACCCCACGCACTACAGCGATGTCGCCAGCGGCCAGTGCGACCAGGTGCTCACCCCCGGCGGCGTGGGCCAGCTCACCGGCTTCCGCCTGCGCTTCGACCCGGCCGATGCCGTGCAGGGCGTCTTCTTCGTCGACGCCAGCGGCGCGGCGACGCGGGCCGAAACGATGGTCAAGAACCGGCTGCGCGAGCTGATCTTTGTCGTGCCGGCCCTGCCGGCCGGGGAGTGTCGGCTGGAGGTGCGCAGCAAGTTCAATGGCACCGAGGACCTGCGCGCGGGTGCCCTGGAGGGTCTCCTGACGGTGACTGCCCCGTAACTCGCCTCTCCTACGGCGCGGACCTCTCCGCCCCCGCACTGCAGCCCTGGACCAGCCCCCTGGTCCTGGGCTGTCTGTTGCAGTTCGTAGCCTGATGCCAAGGCGTCAGGCTGTTGTCTGTTCGGAAGTACAACATGCAAATCACGGCGAATTGCACTGTAGTTCGGATGGATTCCACTGTAGTTAGGATGGATTCCACTGTAGTTAGGATGGATTCCACTGTAGTTAGGACGGATTCCACTGTAGTTGGGACGGATTCCACTGTAGTTAGGATGGATTCCAGTGTAGTTGGCACGGATTACAAGTGGCAATGATAATGTCTCATGTAGCGGTGTAAAAAGGTCCTTGACAAAAGGGCCACCGGGTGCTTCCATGTGGTTGTCTGCCCGCTCCCCGCGCGCCGGGACCCGGCTACCGCCACCGCTGGGCCCGTCTGTAGTGGCGCAGCGCAGGGGAGTGCGCCGTTGGGCCGTGCCTGGCGCCGGCCTCAGCCGGCCCTGCCCCGCTCGCGGGCTGCCCTGCTCCTTGTCCCTTGCTCCTGGCCCCGTCTCCGCCGCGGCCCTTCCCGGTCCCGGGGTCCCCCTGAGCCCCAGGCCGAGCCCTGAGCCCCAGGCCCCGAGCCCCGAGCCTGGAGTGCGCCTGCTCCTCCCGGCAATGCCGCCGCCCGATGGCAATCCGCACTGCCCCCGGCGGTCTTGCGATTCGCCCAGGCGCCCTGTATCATGATCGCAGCCAACGCAGCCGGCCAACCGCGAGCCGCACAGCGAGCACCGGAACACTGCCAATGGAGACCATCATCTCCCGCGATCTCCTACTACAACTACTGCAGCAGACATTCGGTTCCAGGGTCGAGTTGGTCGACTGCAAGATCGGCAATCAGCAGCACGATTATCTCGTTCTGCTCGTGCAACCCCGTCACCCTTCTATCGGGGTGGTTGTCAAACTTGCGGGGCCCGAAGCTCCTCTGGCTTGTCCCTTCGAACGAACCGCCAGGCTCGACCATCTCGCGGCAACACGTACTACCATCCCCATGCCCGAAGTCGTGGCTGTCGACATGTCCTATCAGGCTTTGCCGTGGCGATATCTGATAAAACCCATATCCCAGTAACTACCTCGACAATGTTGGATTTCACGGCGGGGCCTCTTTCTGGGCCCGGAGCCGACTACTTGTAGAATGAGAGCGGTTCACCGGATGTCTAGCGACCAAGCGGGTCGCCTGTTCCGGCGACAACTGATCCAATGGAAAGGGCGCACGCAGCAACTCCCGGACGTTGGTCACCGCCAACGCCGGCAGGACCTCGACCTCCAATTGCTGGGCCAGCACGGGATCGCGCGCATAGGTCCGCGACCAGTCCAGCTTGGTTTGGGCAATGAACCAGGTCGCCAGCGTGGTCAGGGCCAGATGGTGCTCCCAGGCCAGGTATTTCTGCCCTGCAATTCGTACCAGCCCGCTTCCGACTTGGCCTCTTGGTTGCTCCGCTCGAAAGTGCCGCGCACATTTGAGCCAGGCCAGATAGTCCGGCGCGCTGGTGGCCGGGGCGTTGCTCAAGGCATAGCTGCGGCGATTCTTGCCCTCTTGCCGGATCACCAACCATTCTTCGGCCAACTCGCCCTCGCGGATGGTCCACACCCGGCAAATGGCAAAGGGGTCCGCCAGGGCGCCACGCTCCGCCTGCCGGACCAGGCAACGTTTGAACTCCGTGGCGGGGCGTTGGGCGACCTGGCGCACTTCGACCGGTTGCGTCGCATCCAACACCTGCCGCCGGGTCCGTTTCCGGCGCCGCGGCCCGGGGGCCGGCGGCGGCACGCCAAACTCCGGCCGCTGCAAGTACACCTGGGTACTGGCCGGCACTTCCGCCATATACACGATCCCCGCCTGATCCAATTGGTGGCGCAGCCAGCGGCTCCGCCCGTACAGGTCGTCACAGGCTACGGCGTCGAACGGCAGCCCCTGCGCCCGCACCCGCTGAATCATTTGCCAGCCCAGCTCGATCTTGGTCGCAAACTGGCGGTCTGCCGGCACGCCCAGTCGCTGGCGCTCCGCTGCCATCTCTTCGCTAAACCAATGCTGCGGGAGAAACAAATCGCCATCAACCCAGGTCCACACCACGCCTTTGTAAAAGGCCAGGAAGGTGCCCACCTGGCTCATCTCGACCTTGCCCATGCGGCCGTTGTGTTGCCGCCCAGCGCCGGCACTGGGGACCCCGGCTTTCTTGTCGGCGCACTCGTCCAGCAGCACCACTCCGCCGCGCGCAGTTCCGGCGTCGCGGCGATTTCCTGCTGGATCTGGCGCATCACCGCCGGCCCCGCCCAGGGCGATTCGGAGAAAGTGCTGGATGCGTTGCCCGTCATCCTCCGGCTCAATCCTGCGGGCTTCTGATCGAGATGGAATCTCGCGGCGACCGCCACACCCGCTGCGGACACAGATTCCGCCGATTGAGCCGGCGCAGTGCCAGCCGTGACCGGAGCGTTGCCCGCGCTGTGGAAACGGGAAGTTCCACAGTCACGGCAAGACATGCCGGTAGCAGGTTCTCGCGCCGGTGTGGTATGATACACGTGGAGGATACGAGTTTGGCCTTGCACCTTGCCCGCGCGGGTTGGGTGCGGGTCCAGGAGAAGATGCCGTGAGCGGTGTTCAATCGCCCTCGAATACGATTTCTCAGCGCCTGCGGACGCTGGCCCAGCTCTATCAGCAGGGCCGGCCGAGCGAGGTGATGGAACGCACGCTGGACAAGATGCTGTCGTATGAGGCGGACGTGTGCCGGGCGCAGTTGGCCGAGATGGAGGCCGACCTGGCTCAACTCGAGCAGCGCTACAGCCTCTCCTCAGCCGAGTTCTACCGGCGCTTCCAGTCTGGCCAGACTGACGACTGCATGGACTATGTGGAGTGGGCCTCGCTCGTCCAAATGGCCGACAACCTGCGCGCGCGGCTGCGCTTGCTGACCGGTGAGGGGTAGCGTGACCACGAGCGGATACCTCGCCTCTATCAAGGAGCGGCTGCTGACCGACCCGCTAGTTGCGCGCTTCCACGTGCTTCGAGAACGTAGCACCCTGACCGATGGCTACCTGCGCGGCCGGTTGACCCTGCGTGATGACAGCCAGGATGTGAAGTACCAGGCCGACTTCGTGTTGCTGCAGGAGGACGCGCGGGCGAATGGGCGGGGGATGTGGGCCGGCGTGGCGCCGTCGCCCGCGCCCGGCCCGGCGCCGTGCCTGTGCACGGGCAACCTGTACAACTGCCCGGACTTTTCCACCCACGCCGAGGCCCAGGCCTGCTACGAGCACTGCCTGGCCGAGGTGGGGAGCGATGTGCACCACCTGGACGGCGACCATGATGGGCAGGCCTGCGAGTCGCTGCCGTAGAGGCTACGACGAAGCAAGCCTCTGGCGGGGCTGGAAGGGGCCGGCTGGAGGCTGCCGTTGAGCTCCTGGCGTCTCGTTTCCTGGAACGTGGCCGGCCGGGTCAGGCGGCTGCCGGAGCAGGTGGCCGCAGTGGCCGAGGGCCGGCCGGCGAGAGCGGATGTCTTGTCCTGCTTGACCACTTTGGGGCAGCGTGTTAGAATGATGGCCAGGGACCGTCACCGACGGGAGCGCCCACAACGAGCCGTGGTCCTGCATGAAAGGGGTAGCCATGGAAACTGAGCTTGCCGCCGCCGAGAGCCTGGCACACCGGATCCGTCAGGTCGCCGCGAAGGCACACTCCGAGGAAGACCTGCGGGTCGGCGTCGAACAGGCCCTGGGCGCGACGCTACAGGCATTGGGCCTCACCCCATCCCCCGAGTACGAGAAGACGATGCTCAGCGGCGCCGCCGATGCAGTCTATGGCCATGTCGTCATCGAATACAAGCGCCCCGGTCGGCTGGCGGAGAAGGATTTTGTGCCCAAGCTGACAGCGCAGGTGAGCAAATACCTGGCCGATATGGCGCACGGGGCCGGGACGCCGGATAAGCAGGCCGAGGCCCTGGGCAAGATGGTCGGCGTAGGGCTGGACGGCGAGCAGCTCCTCTTCATGCACTACTCGGCCACCCGGCGCAAAGGGCAGTCCGCCCTGCCCGGCAGCCCGGCCGGCTTTCTCCCCCTGGAGGGGTTTCCTGGCGGCTTCCAGGTGGTCGGGCCGGTGCCGGTGGAACGGCAGAGCGTCGAGCTGCTGCTGCTCTACCTGCGCTCGCTGGCGCGCAAGCCGCTCGCCCCCGCAGCGCTGGCCGCCGACTTCGGCCCGCAGGGCCCGCTTGCCCCCCGCCTGGTCAACCTGTTCTACAGCGCGCTGCAGGCCCACCGCGATCACCCCCGGGTGGCCACCCTCTTCGATGAGTGGGACCGCATCTTTGGCATTGTCTACGGCGAGGAGCTGGACCGGGCCGAGCAGGACGCCGCCAAGCTGGCCGCCCTGTACCACATCGTGCCGGCCGGCCCCGCCGCCCGGCCTCCCAGGCTCAAGTCGCTCTTCTTCGCCGTGCACACCTACTACGCTCTGCTCATGAAGCTGTTGGCAGTAGAGCTGGCTTCCCTGCAGAGCGGTGCTCTGGTCGGCTCGCTCGTGGCCTCGCTGCCCACGCTGAGCGACCGCCAACTGCACCAGGAGCTGGCCAACCTGGAGAACGGCGGCACATTTGCCCTGCTGGGTATCAACAACTTTCTGGAGGGCGACTTCTTCGGCTGGTACCTGGACGCCTGGACCGCCGAGGACCCGGCGCAGGGCTCGGCCCTGGCCGACGGCCTGCGGGCCATGGCCCAGGCGCTGGCCGAGTTCGAGCCGGCCACCAGCACACTGGAGCCGGAGTACACCCGCGACCTGCTGAAGAAACTGTACCAGTACCTGGTGCCGCGCGAGCTGCGCCACGACCTGGGCGAGTACTACACCCCCGACTGGCTGGCCGAGCGCCTGCTCAACCAGGTGGGCTACCACGGTGAGCCGGACAAACGGCTGATCGACCCCGGCTGCGGCAGTGGTACTTTCCCCGTGCTGGCCCTGCGGCGGCTGCGCCAGTACGCCGCCGAGCACTTCATCCCGCCGGCCGACGTGCTCGGCGCGGCCCTGCGCAACATCGTCGGCTTCGACCTCAACCCGCTGAGCGTCATCGCCGCCCGCACCAACTACCTGCTGGCGCTGGGCGACCTGCTGCGCTACCGCCGCGGGCCGGTTGACCTGCCGGTCTACATGTGCGACAGCATCCTCACGCCGAGCGAGCGGGCCGACATCTTTGGCAAGAGCTACCACCTGCACACTGTGGCCGGCGACTTTGAGATCCCCGGCGAGACGGTCGAGGCCGGCGAGATGGGCGCGCTCTCGGCGCTGCTGGAGAGGTGCGTGCGCGACGGCTACCTGCCGGAGGAGTTCATGGCCCGCGCCCAGCGGGAGCTGAGCATGCGCCAGGCCATGACCGCGACGGTGCTGGAGGGTCTCTACCGCACCTTTCTCGGGCTGGAGGAGAAGAACAAGGACGGCCTGTGGGCCCGGCTGATCAAGAACGCCTTCGCCCCGGTGCTGGTCGGGCAGTTCGACTACGTGGTGGGCAACCCGCCGTGGGTCAACTGGGAGAGCCTGAGCGCCGAGTACCGCGAGGCGACCAGGCGGATGTGGCAGGACTATGGCCTCTTCAGCCTGAGCGGGCACGCCGCACGTCTGGGCGGGGGCAAGAAGGACCTGGCCATGCTCTTTGCCTACGCCGCCATCGATCACTACCTGAAAAATGGCGGCCGGCTGGGCTTTGTCATCACCCAGACCGTGTTCAAGACCAAGGGGGCCGGCGATGGCTTCCGCCGGTTCCGGCTGGGGGACGGCGAGCATCTCAAGGTGATCGCTGTAGACGACATGGTGGAGTTGCAGCCTTTTGAGGGAGCCTCGAACTGGACGGCTGTAGTGGTATTGCAGAAAGGGGTGAGGACGAAATATCCCGTGGCCTACACGCTGTGGCACAAGCAGAAGGGCGGCCGCGTGCAGTTGGAAAGCACGCTGGACGAAGTTGTTGCCGCTACCCACCGGGACAATCTAAAGGCCCAGCCGGTAGATGCCGCCAGCCCTACCTCGCCATGGATAACGGCCAGACCCGCTGCGCTGAAAGCCCTGGAAGGCATGATTGGGCAGGCAGCGTACCAAGCCAGGGCCGGAGCGTGCACCTGGGCCGATGGCATCTACTGGCTGCGTATCCTGAACAAGCGACCCGACGGGCTGCTGGTGATTGAGAACATGCACGAGGCTGGCAAGCGGGAGTTGAAAAAGGTCCAGGCTGTAATTGAGCCCGACTTGGTGTATCCGTTCATAGAGTGGAAGTCCATCGACCGGTTTCGAGCAGAGCCTTCCCATTACATCCTAATGGTACAAGATCCGGCAAAGAGGACGGGGTGTGATGAAGCCTGGCTGAAGCTGCAATTGCCCAATACCTACTCCTACCTGAAGCAGTTTGAGAACGTGTTGAGGAAACGAAGCGGCTTCGTGAAGTATTTCGATCCCCAGAAGGACCCCTTTTATTCCATGTACAACATCAGTACGTACACCTTCTCGCCCTTTAGGGTTGTTTGGAAAACCATGGGCAGCTCTATCGAATCCGCTGTTGTTGGACTTCGCGAGGATGATTTTGTCGGCAAGAAAAGCCCTATCCACAAGAACACGGTCATATCTGTCTCTTTGGACAACGAGATTGAAGCCCACTACCTGTGCGCAGTACTCAACTCCAGTATCGTCAACTTTGTTGCCAAATGCTATTCGGTCAAGGGGGGTAAGAGTTTTGGCAGCGCCAACCTGCTGGAGTACGTACGCATTCCGCAGTTTGATCCCGGCAACGCCCTGCACGCCCGCCTGGCCGGCCTCTCGCAGCAGGCCCACGCCGCCATGGCAGCGGGGCAGACGGAGCGGGTGGGCGAGATCGAGGCCCAGGTGGACCAGGCCGCCGCGGAGCTGTGGGGGCTGACAGAGGAGGAATTGGCGGAGATCCAGCGGAGTCTGGAGGAGCTGCGGGGGTAAGGGAGGGACTTGGACCACGAAAGCCGCGAAAGGCGCGAGAACTGCGAAAAGAACCTTTCGCGTTCTTTCGCGCATTTCGTGGTCCGAACGCTCTTGACCAACCAGCAGGCGAGCCATGCCCAGCGCGCCCTCGACCAAGGGGCATGGCTTTGAACCTCTCTCGTATGCCGTGATCGGCGCGTGCATCTTTGGCCAGAAGCCGCTGGGCCTGCACCGCTTCGTGCACACGCCGGAAGAGAAAGAGGGCGCGTAAGGAGCAGAACCAATGCCCCCCAAGTACGTCACCACCGTTCGTCAGCTCATCTTCTGGGAGTACGCTAACCTGATCGCCAGGGCGGCCGGGTTCGAGGGGAACTACGGTTTCATCGTCTCCCGCTACAAGAAGCTGGTCTCGGGCGAGATGTCCTGGTCTTCCTCCATTCGCGACTATGAGCGCGAGCTGGAGAAGGGCCGCGTCTGTGTCTACTGCGGCCAGACGGCCGGCCTCAGCACGGACCACATCATCCCCATATCCCGGGCCGGGGTCGACCCGCGCATCGCCGGCCTGCTCGACTCCTCCGACAACTGCGTCTGCGCCTGCCGGCCGTGCAACTCGAGCAAAGGGGACCGGGACGTCTTCGAGTGGTACGGCCCGGAGCGGTCCGAGGAGATCCCCAAGCTCGTGTTGTCCAAGTTCCTCAAGCTGGCCTATCGCATCCACGAGATGCAGGGAACGCTCGACCTGAAGGATCCGAACATGGACGGCGTTCTGGACATCTACGACCTGGGGATCGTCATCACCCACCTGATCATGAAGGTCTCGGAGAGGGCACGGGAGCCAGCGGCCGGGCCGCCGGCCGCGAAGCGGCGCCGGCCGAAGGTACTGTCATCCTGAGGCTGATTGCCCAGCAAGGAGGCCAAGATGCGCATCGCCCTGGTCAGTTGCACCAAGAGCAAGCTCAGCCACGCCTGCCCCGCCCGCGACCTCTACACGGCCTCGGCGCTCTTCCGCAAGGCCCGGGCCTACTGCGAGCGCCACTACGACGCCTGGTACATCCTGAGCGCCAAGTACGGCCTGGTCCACCCGGACACGGTCATCGCCCCCTACGACGTCACCCTGAAGAACATGGCCCGCCCCGAGCGGCAGGCCTGGGGCCGGCGTGTCTCGGCGCAGCTTCAGCAGCTCGGTACCCACACCTTCTACGCCCACGCCGGCCGCGACTATATCGAGTATCTGGTCGGGGTCGAGCTGTTCAACGTACTCGACGACCTGAGCCTGGGCCATCGCCTGCGCTGGTACAACGAGCGCGCTGCCAGGGAGGGTTGGATATGCCCCTGACGATCGATCCGGCGCGAGCGCGCGAGGTGGGCGAGCGGCTCCACCGCGCCTTTCACGGCGGCGGCATCCTGGGCCAGGTCTCCATGCCCGAGCACATCCTGCCGCCGGGCGTCGAGCGCGGCTCCCGCGAGCAGATCCACTTTATCACGCTGACGGTGGCCATCGACTACATGCGCGACGCCGACAAGCTCTGGGCGGCCGCCCGCGAGACGATGGCCGACCCGGCAACCCGCTACCTCTTCAACCCCCGCCAGGTAGTGCAGACGGGCGTGGCCAAGCTCAGGGCGGACATGCACCAGCACAGGCTGGCCCTACGGCCGCAGAAGGACCTGGGCGTTTGGCAGACGATCTGCCAGACCCTGGTCCAACACTTCCAGGGCGACGTCCACAACCTGCTGCAGCAGGCCGGCTTCCGTGCTCCCACTCTCCTGGCCACGATCCGCGGCCAACGCTACCGCTTCCCCAATCTCAGGGGAGACAAGATCGGCCCGCTCTGGGTGCGCATGCTGGAGGACAGTTGGCAGGGACACCACTTCACCGGTCTTGAGCAGCTGCCCATTCCGGTAGATATCCACATCGCCGCCGCCACCGTGATGACCGGTGGCGTGCGCGGGCCATTCGCGGGTGCGTTCGAGGAGCTGCGTGAAGCCGTGGTGCAGGTGTGGTTCGACGCCTGCCGCGGGACGCGCTCTTACCCGCTGCAGTTCGACGAGCCGCTGTGGCACCTGAGCCGGCGCGGGTGCCGGGACACGCGCACCTTTCCCTGTGTCCACCAGGCGAGTTGTCCCGTGGCCGCGTTCTGCACGGCCACGGAGGTCAAGGCCGGCTCCGCAGCGGCCGGCGGCGCGACTGCGGTGCAGTTGGTGGCGCACTAGGATGGAGGTATCAAGCCATGTCCAAGATGTCATTCGACGCGGTGTGGAGAAGGATCGTGGCCCATGCGGGCGAAACCTTCCATACGACGGGGGGACTGCAGTTCACGTATCGGGTGAGCGGAGAGGGCTTCTTCCCAAGCAGGACTAGGTACAGGATTTCGAGAGGCGACTTCGAGAAGGCCTATGACTTGGTGCCACTCGAGGGACCCGGCGAGATCAGCGCGCGTGTCCGGGGGCCCAGCTACGTCTGGGCCGTTCTCCATGATCGAAGGATCTCGGCGGGCCAGTGGTAGCTGCGCGGGCGCCGTGCGTTGCGCCGCACATCAGATATCGAGGCAACCATGGACGCAGTTGAACCGTATGGCGATCTCTGCACAGCCACCATCCTGGTGATTGGCCACGATCCGCGGCTACAGCGCAGCGGGGCCAGGGCCAAGCAAGCGTTCTTCTTCGAGTTCCTGGCGGACCCTCCCCCTCCGCCCGGGCCGGCCGCTCGCAAGTACGGCCTGGCCCGCGCCGTGTGGAGCTACGTCGAGTGCCTGGCCGGCCGCGCCGTGGCCCTGCCTGAGCTGTACGTCACCAACCTCTGCAACCAGTTCCTGGAGCACATCCCGGGGGCAGGCACCGTGCTCATCGACGATCCTCTAGCCGACCGCGGGGTCGAGGAGATCCGTCAGGTCGTCGCCGCCGGCCACTTCAGGGTCATTCTGCCCATGGCTGTGCAGACCTTCTACCACCTCTGCCGCACGGGGTTCGTGGAAGGACAGGCCGAACTCGTATCGCGCTTCCTGTGCGCGGCCCATCCACGGGAAAGCAAGGCCAGGGAGGGTCTATACGAGACGGTTGGCAGAGCTCCCTTCCTGGCCGCGTGCGGGCAGAGCTTTCACCATCGCGGTGTACCGGTCGTTCCGATCGTGCACGTCAAGCAGTGGCCGCTGAAGGCCAGGCTGGCCCGGTACCAGGGGCCGATGCAGAGGGCCCAGAAGCTGGTCCAGGAGGCCCTGCGAGCCTGGCGCATGGAGATTCATCAGGATGCACTATGATCCCGGACGCCACCACCGCCGCTCCATCCGCCTGAAGGGGTACGACTACAGCCAGGCCGGGGCCTATTTCGTGACCATCTGCGTGGCCGACGGGCAGAGCCTGTTGGGCGAGGTCGTGGATGGGGTCATGCGGATGAGCCGGTTCGGGGAGATAGTCCAGACCTGTTGGGACGATCTGCCGCGCCATTACCCGCACGTCCAATTGGACGCGTTCGTGGTCATGCCCAACCACGTGCACGGGGTCATCATGTTGGTGGACGACGACGTGCCCGCCGATTCCGTAGGGGCGGGTTTCAAACCCGCCCCTAAGGGGAACGAGGACGATGCCGCGCCTACGGGGTCCGCCCCGGCCGCACGGATGGGGTGCAGCGGACGCCGTGCCGCCACCGGGCCCGCCGCCACCCGGCGGATGGGGCACGGTGGACGCCGTGCCGCCAGGGCACCCATACCGACCCGCCTGCGGCGGGCGCCCATGCAGCTCACCCACCTGCTCTTCCTGAAGATGGCCGGCGAGCAGAGCCGGCCGCCCCTTGGCCGACCCGCCCATGGGGGGCAATCCGACTTGAATTCCGTACCGCTGTCGGCTATAATGCATACAGCAGGTTCTAGAAGGGACGGGGTAGCGAGGGACCGGCCGACGAGCCGTGGGTGCAGGATTGGGCGGCCTGGGCGAGCGCCTGCAAGCTGTGGCTGAAGCGGCGCGAGCAGGAGCAGAGCGATGACAGCGCGAACCTTTACCGCGATTCTCCACAAGGAGACTGATATCTATGTAGCCGAATGCCCCGAAGTCGGCACGGTCAGCCAGGGGTACACGGTCGAAGAGGCCATCGCCAACTTGAGGGAAGCGACCGAGCTGTACCTGGAAGAGTTTCCCCCGCCAGAGACAGCACGGCCCTTGGTGACCACTTTCGAGGCGACCTATGCCTAAGCTGCGCCGGGTTTCCGGAGCAGAGGCCGTGCGCGCCCTGGAGGGCCTTGGTTTCGTAAGTGCGCCAGCGCGGCAGCCACGTCGTGCTCAATAGGCAGACACCCGAGGGGAAAGTGGGTTGCGCCGTGCCATTGCACCGCGAACTGGCCATCGGCACCTTGCGCGGCATCCTGCGCCAGGCAAGGGTAACAGTCGAGGAGTTCCTGGCCCATCTGCCCTGATCGGTCAATGGTTCGCAGAATGCCTGCGAGTGCAGGCATGCCCGCCGCCCGCCTCACCGCGAGGCCCGCCCGGCCTTGACACCGGCCTGAGCCGGCCGTCACCCGCCCCGCCTGCCCCGGGAGGGGCGGGGACAGGGGTGGGGTGGGTCTGGCGGATGTACCCATCCTAATCCGCCGCCCGCAGCACGATGACCCGGCGCCACGTGGGGTCGGCTTCCGGGAAATCGGTGCGGTAGTGGGCGCCGCGGCTCTCCTGGCGCAGCAGGGCCGCCTGGGCGATGAGCTGGGCAGTCAGGAGCATGGCCTGGAGCTCCAGCCGCTCCCGCTCGCTGCCGCCCTGCGGGACGGCGCGCCGCCAGGCCGCCAGCCGGCCGACAGCCTGCTCCAGGCCGGCCCCGTCGCGCTCGATGCCGACAGCCTCCCACATGAGCTGCTGCAGGCCGGCCGCGGTGACACCGGCCTGCGCCGCCGAGTCTTCTGCCACATCGGCCGGCGGGCCCGACGCGAACCAGGCCGGGATCGTCTCCTCCCCGGCCGGCCCCTGCTCCACCGCTTCTCCCGTCGCCGCCTGCACCAGGCGGCGGGCAAATACCAGCACCTCCAACAGGGAGTTGCTGGCCAGGCGGTTGGCCCCGTGGGCGCCGGTGCAGGCGACCTCCCCGCAGGCGTAGAGGCCGGGCACGTTGGTGCGGCCCCACAGGTCCACACGCACCCCGCCGATCATGTAGTGGGCCGCCGGGGCCACCGGGATCGGCGCCCTGGTGATGTCGACCCCCAGCTCGCGGCAGGTGCGGTAGATGGTCGGGAAGCGCAGGAGCACCTTCTCGGCCGGCAGGTGGGTCAGGTCGAGCCAGACGTTGGGCCGACCCGTGCGGCGCATCTCCCGGGTGATGGCTCGGGCGACGACGTCGCGCGGCGCGAGCTCGGCCGCCGGGTGCTGTCCTACCATGAAACGCTCTCCCTCCGCGTTGCGCAGGAAGGCGCCCTCCCCGCGCGCCGCCTCGGTGATGAGGAACGGCGGCGCGCCGGGATGGTAGAGGGCCGTGGGGTGGAACTGGTAGAACTCCAGGCTCTCCACCTCGGCCCCGGCGCGGTAGGCCAGGGCCACGCCGTCGCCGGTGGCCACCTCCGGGTTGGTGGTGTACTGGAAGAGCCGGCCGGCGCCCCCCGTGGCCAGGACGACGTGCCGCCCCCGTACCTCGCGGGTGCGCTGCTGGCGCAAGTCGGCCAGGGTCAGGCCGACGGCCTGGCCGTCCTGCAGGAGGATGCGCGTGGCCAGGTGGTGCTGCAGGATGTCCACGCGGGAGAAACGGGCCAGCCGGGCCAGCGTCAGCTCGATCTCCATCCCGGTGGCGTCGCCGCGGGCGTGCAGCACCCGCGGCGTGGAGTGGGCCGCCTCGCGCGTCAGGGCTACCTGCCCCTGCACGGTGTCAAAGTCCACGCCGCGCTCGATCAGGTCGGCGATGCGCGCCGGACCCTCCGTGGTCAGCACGCGCACGGCCTGGGGGTCGCACAGGCCGGCGCCGGCAGCCAGGGTGTCGCGGAAGTGCTGCTCCGGCGAGTCGTCGGCGTCCACCGCCGCGGCGATGCCGCCCTGGGCGTAGCGGGTGTTGCAGTCCTCCAGGCCGGCCTTGGTCAGCACCAGCACGCGGCCGTGCTCCTGGGCCAGCAGCGCGGTGTAGAGGCCGGCGATCCCGCTGCCCACGACGATGAAATCGTAGGTCAGGTCGGACATGGTGCCCCCTCTTCTGAAACGTGAAGACGCGAAGACGTAAGAACCCGTCAGGCGATGGCCAGCATGCGGTCCAGGGCCGCCTTGGCCCGTAGGCGCACGTCCTCGGGGACGGTGACGAGGTAGCGCTCCATCTCCAACGCCTGCAGCAGGTTCTCCAGGGTGACCTGCTTCATGCTGCGGCAGATCATGTGCGCCGCGGCCGGGTAGAAGCGCTTGCCGGGGTTCCGTTTCTGCAGGGGGTGCAGCATGCCCACCTCGGTGCCGATGATGAACTCGCTGGCGGCGCTCTCGCCGGCATAGCGCAGCATGCCGGAGGTGCTCAGGGCGCGGTCGGCCGCGGCGACGACTTCCGGTCGGCACTCCGGGTGGACCAGGACCTCGGCCTGGGGATGCTCCCGGCGAGCCGCCTGGACGTCCTCCAGCGTTAGCCGCTCGTGGACGATGCAGTAGCCCGGCCAGAGGACGATCTCCTTGCGGGTCTGCGTGGAGACATAGTGGCCCAGGTTCTTGTCGGGCACAAAGATGACCTGGCGCTGGGACAGCGACTCCACGACGCGCACGGCGTTGGCCGAGGTGCAGCAGATGTCGCTCACGGCCTTGGTCTCGGCCGAGGTGTTGACGTAGGAGCAGACGGCCGCGTCCGGGTACCGGGCCCGCATCGCCTGCACGGCCTCGGCATCGGCCATGGCGGCCATGGGGCAGCAGGCCTTCAGGGAGGGGATCAGCACCTTCTTGCCCGGGTTGAGGATGGCCGCGCTCTCGGCCATGAAGTCGACCCCGCAAAAGACGATGACCGGGCGGTCCACCTGGGTCACGCGACGGGCCAGTTCGAGCGAGTCGCCGGTAAAGTCGGCCAGGTCCTGGATCGGGGCGATCTGGTAGTTGTGGGCCAGGATGACGGCGTTCCTCTGCTCCTTCAGCTCCAGGATGCGGGCGACAATTCCCTCGGTCATTTGCTCCTCCGCTGGTTGCGATCGGGCCGGCCTGCTGCGCTGCCCGCTATCGTACCACGGACCGGGGGAAGCGTCAAGATGCAGGAGGCAGGAGGCACGGTCGTACCAAAGTCGCCGGCCTTGACCGGCAAGTGCCCGGCTCCGGCAACGGCCCGACGCCGCACATCCAGGGACACGGCAATGGTACGGCCATGCCGCGCTGTACGCCGGCCGGGCACTTGCCATCCGCTGTGCATCGGCGCGACCTTGACATCGCCGTGGGCAGGAGGCAAGACGCAAGATGCAGGATGAAAAGGAAGGGGGAGACAGGGAGGAATCGACCGCGTTTGCACACCCTTGTCTTCTATGCTATACTGACCTCGCTTGCGGGGGCACCCGGCAGAGGGCTGCCGGCGGACCGCCGGCCCCTGGAACCTGCAACTTGCCCCTTGCTACTCGTTGCCTGGTCACCTGTCCCGGGATACCCCATGCGCGAGGTCGAACGCCTCTACCGCCTGCAGGAACTCGACGATGGCATCGCCCTCTGCGAGCGCCGGCTCCAGGAGTGGGCCGGCCGGCTCCAGGAGCTGGAACGCGCCCTGGCCGAGCTGCGCCGGTCCCGCCATGAGGGCGAACAGACCCTCCACCAGCAGGAGCAGCGCCTGCGCCAGGCCGAGGGAGCTCTCTGGGAGCAGGAGGGGCGGCTGAAGGAGCTGGAAAAGCGCCTCTACAGCGACGCCATCCGCTCACAGAAGGAAGCCCAGGCCCTGCAGGCGGAGATCGAGCAGCTCCGCGCGCAGAAGGACCGCATGGAGAGCGAGGCGCTGCAGCTCATGCTGGATCTGGACGAGCGGCGCGCGCGCCTGGCGGAGCAAGCCGCCGCCGAGTCCCGCACGGTCGGCGACCACGAGGCCCTTGTCCAGGAGATCGCCCGGCAGGAGGCGCTCCTGCGCCAGCAGGTCGAGCCGCTGCAGGCCAGCCGCGCCCGGCTGGCGGCCGAGACCTCCCCGGCCGCTCTGGCTCTCTACGAGCAGGTGCGCCGGACGCGGGGCGGCCGGGCCGTGGTGCGGGTGGTGGACAACGCCTGCGAGGGCTGCCGGCTGGAGGTGGCTCTGCTCACGCGCAAGGCGGCGGCCGGTGCGGCCCTGGTGCGCTGCGAGTCGTGCGGGCGCATTCTCTTCCTCTCGTGAGAGGCTATACTCCCAGCCGATAGCGCAGCAGCGCCAGCAAGGCCATCTCCCCCAGCGCGGCCACGCTTCCCCAGAAGAGCGCCGGCATGGCCTCCCAGTAGCCTGCCAACAGCGCGCGGCCGCGGGTGAGGGAGAGCACGACCAGGAAGTTGGCCGCCAGCAGCGTGGTCACCACGCCGCCGACCGACAGCGCGGTCAACGGCACGTACAGCGGCGGCCAGCCGCTGCCCAGGGCAGCAGCCCCTAGGGCGGCGGTGAGGAGCAAGCCAGGGAGATCGAGCCAGCACTCGACGACGCGCCGCCCCACCTCCCGGTCGGCAAAGGCCATGTTGACCACCCAGAGCAGCACCACGGCCATGGCCACCCCGAGCAGAACCCCGCTCCCCAGGCTGAGCAGGTTGCTGCGCGCATAGAGCAGCCGGTAGCCGAACCAATCCTCGGCGATGGAGTTGGCCACGTCCACGCCGAGCAGGAGCAGGGTGGTCGCGAGCAGCCCCCAGAACCAGCGCGCCGGCCGGCCGGCGGCCCGCCAGCGCCGCCGCGCCAGCAGGTAGGCGACACCCAGTAGGAACCCCAGGTAGATGCCGCTGTCGCGAGAGCATAGGGGCAGCGCCTGGTCGCCAAAGAGCAGCATGTGGCCGGGGGTCTGGGAGCAGAGGCCGTGCACGGCCACCCAGACCTTGCCGCCCTCCCCGCCCAGCGGCCAGGGATAGAGGAAAAAGGCCAGCAGCACCACCGCCCAGAGCAGCACCAACCAGCGCAGGGCGAGCTCCCCGCCGCGGCGCTGGCGGTGGTCCTGCACCCGGCGCATCGCTTCCTGGACGATCTTGTCCTCCTGTCTCTCCATGGGTCACACCAGCAGTTGCGTCAGCCAGCCGAGCTGATCGAAGAAGACGGCCAGGCCGATGGCGATGATGAGCAGCCCGCTGACGATGGCGATCGGCCGGCGGTAGCGCTGCATCCACTGCACAAAGGGCACGGCCCGGTCCAGGAAAAAGCCCACCACCAGGAAGGGCAGCCCCAGGCCGAGGGAGAAAAGCGCGAGCAGCCAGACCATGGTCGCGGGGACGCTGCTGCCCAGGAAGAGGATGCCGGCCAGCGGGGCGGCGATGCACGGGCTCCAGCCCAGGGCGAAGGTGACCCCCACCAGGAAGGAGGAGAGGTAGCCCAGCCGCCGGCTCACCTGCACGTTGAGCCGCTTCTCGGCCTCGAAGATGCCGATGCGCAACAGGCCCATCGTGTGCAGGCCAAAGAGGACGAGAAAGACGCCGGCCACCTTCAGCAGCAGGTCGAGGTAGGTCACGGGGGTGCGCTTGGGCCACACCAGCACCTGGGCCGGCCAGCCGCCGATCCAGGAGGCCGGCTCGAGCAGCGGGTTGAAGGCCAGGCCCAGGAAGGAGAGCAGCGCCACGATGACCAGGCTCAAGCCCAGGACAAAGGCCAACGTGTGCAGGAAGGTGTGCCAGCGGCGCACCGCCACGCCCGGGCGCACCGCCGTGCCGGTGACATAGCCCAGGAAGGAGGGCACCAGCGGCAGGATGCAGGGTGAGAAGAAGGAGAGCAGGCCGGCGGCCAGGGCGGCGCCAGAGGCCAGCAGGAAGGGAGCCTGGGTGAAGAACTCGCGGTCCACGGACAGCGCTCCAGGAAGCTGCTGCGAAGAAGCAAGATACAGGATGCAAGAAGCAAGATGCAAGATGCAAGATGCAGGACGCGCCCCGAGCCGGTTGCCGGATGCGGAGCTATTGTACCGCAAGGGCAGATGGAACGCAACTGACATTGGACGCTCTTGACAGAGAGTCCCCGCAGGCGCTATACTGCATCCACCGCGCTGCGGGCGCTTGCGAGCGGTCTGAATAGGGCTACGTCCAGCTGCAAAAAGGAGACGAGCTGTGAAAGGCATTCGCCGGCTAGCCCTCTGCCTGTTGCTGGGCATCCTCGCTGCCTGTGGACCGGCCACCGCACCGGCCACGCCCGCGCCGGGCCTGACCCCGACAGCGCCATCGACCCCCACACCCTCGTCGACGGCCACCCCGGTGCCGTCGCCGACGCCGCCGCCGATCCACCTGGCGGCCGACGGGAGCGGCGACTATGCTACCCTGGAAGCGGCGTTGGCGGCTGCCAGTCCCGGGGCGACGATCGTGCTGGAGGCCGGCGACTACCGTCTGGCCACGCGTGTGGAGATCACCAAGTCGGTCCGCCTTGTTGGCGCGGGGATGGACCTGACCTCCGTCATTGGCGCGCACACCGACTATGTCCTGCACCTGCGCGGCAGCGGCCCCTTCATCGCGGAGGACATCACCTTTCGCCACGAGAGCACCCTCGGGGCCGATGTGGTTGTGGTCACCGGGGGTGAGGTGACGTTCTCCCGCTGCCGCTTCACGGGCGCGGGCAGTCGCGTGAACGGAGACGACCACGCCGGCCTGCACCTGCGCGGCGACAGCCGCGGAACCGTGTGGGATTGCGAGGCCACGAAGAACAACGTGGCCGGCATCATGGTCGAGGGCCGCTCCGCCGTGACGCTGACGGGCAACCTCTGCACCGACAACGTCTTCTACGGTATCGAGTACGTGGGAAGCGTCAGGGGGGCGGCCCGGCAGAACGAGTGCCGCGGGAACTATGTGGGCATCGCTGTGGATGGGCCGGCCCAGCCGCTGATCGAGGACAACATCTGCGCGGGGAACGAGTCGGCCGGCGTCGAGGTGGGCGGCACCTCCAGGGCGACTGTCCGCCAGAACGACTGCTCGGGAGGGCTGATCGGCATCGGCGTCCGCCAGAAGGCTCAGCCGACGATCGAGGGGAACTCGTGCCACGGCAACAGCCAGGATGGCATCGCCATCCTGGACAGCGCCGGTGGCATCGTCCGTCAGAACGAGTCCACCCGGAACGACCTCTTTGGGATCTACGTCGCTGGGCAGGCCGAGCCGACTCTGGAGGAGAACGACTGCTACGGCAACAAGCAGGCAGGTATCGCCTTCCGCGGATGGTCCAAGGGCGTCGCCGCTGGCAATGAGTGCAAGCGCAACGGGATTGCCGGTATCTATGTCGGCGAGCAGGCTCGGCCGACACTGGAGGAGAACATCTGCGGCGAGAACGTCAGCGTAGGCATCGGCTACGGCGGTGCCAGCGCGGGGACCGCGCGCGCGGGAACCAGTGCCTGGACAACGGCGTCCACGGCATATACGTGGTCGAGCAGGCCCAGCCGACGCTGGAAGGGAACGCCTGTCGGGACAACACCGAGACCGGCATCTACTACGGAGGAACCGCCGGCGGAACGGCCCGCCAGAACGACTGCGCGGCAAACGGGACCTCTGGCATCTCCGTAAACGGGCAGGCTCAGCCGGTCTTGGAGGAGAACCGCTGCCAGCGCAACGAGTCATCCGGTATTGCCTACTTCGAAAGTGCTGGCGGGACGGCGAGGTGGAACGAGTGCTCCCGGAACGTCCTGCACGGCATCTACGTTGGCGGCGATGCCGCGCCGACGCTGACGGCGAACCGCTGCACCCTCAACGAGCAGGCCGGCATTGCCTACGCTGAGCGCGGCGCCGGACTGGCCAGCGCCAACCACTGTGCCAGCAACAGGTACCACGGCATCGCGGTGGGCGGCGAGTCCCGGCCCACGCTAGAGAGAAACACCTGTACCGACAACCGCGGGTCCGGTATTGTCTACCTCGCCAGCGCTGGTGGGGTGGCCCGCGGGAACGACTGCACGGGCAACCTCATGCACGGCATTGCCGTTGCCGAGCAGGCCAGGCCGACTTTGGAGGAAAACGACTGCAGCGGCAACGTGCAGGCCGGCATCGCCTTCGGCGACGACAGCGGCGGTGTGGTCCACAAGAACACCTGCACGCGCAACGCGGTGGGCATCTATGTGGCCGCCACCGCTGCCCCAGACCTCCAGGAGAACGACTGCCACGACAACAGCGCGGCCGATATCCAGGATGAGCGCGAGTGACGATGGGTGCCCGCGCCGCGCCGTGCTGCATGCGCGCGCCACTGCGGGCGGGCAGCGGGCTACGGTCCCCGCGCCACCAGCGGCAGGTAGATCCACCAGCCCGGCAGCACCACCTCGACGACCGTCACCGCAGACACGGCGCTCACGGCATTGCTCGCCGTCACGGTGGCCGTGTAGGCGCCGACGGCGGCGTAGGTGTGGGTGGCCGTCACGCCGCTGCCGCCGGCCCCGTCGCCAAAGGCCCAGGCGTAGGCCACGTTCGTCCCCGACAGGATCGTCGCGGTGAAGGTGGTGTCCCGGCCGAGGGCGGTCGGGCTGTCGTTGGCGGCGCCGAGCCCGGCGATCGCCTCCTCCACCAGCACGGCCGTCGTCGCCGTCACGGCGCTCACGGCGTTGCTGGCGGTGACGGCGGCTGTGTAGGCGCCGACGGCGGCGTAGGTGTGGGTGGCCGTCACGCCGCTGCCGCCGGCCCCGTCGCCAAAGGCCCAGGCGTAGGCCACGTTCGTCCCCGACAGGATCGTCGCGGTGAAGGTGGTGTCCCGGCCGAGGGCGGTCGGGCTGTCGTTGGCGGCGCCGAGCCCGGCGATCGCCTCCTCCACCAGCACGGCCGTCGTCGCCGTCACGGCGCTCACGGCGTTGCTGGCGGTGACGGCGGCTGTGTAGGCGCCGACGGCGGCGTAGGTGTGGGTGGCCGTCACGCCGCTGCCGCCGGCCCCGTCGCCAAAGGCCCAGGCGTAGGCCACGTTCGTCCCCGAGACGACCGTTGCGGTGAAGGTCGTGACTCGCCCCAGGGCGGTGGGGCTGTCACTCGTCGCCGCCAGGCCGGCGATGGGCACCTCGCTGATTGTCACCACGGTCGTCGCCGTGCTCTGGCTGATGCTGTTGGTCGCCGTGACGGTGGCGGTATAGTGGCCCAGGGCCGGGTAGGTGTGCGCCGTGACCTGGCCGCCGCCACCTGCCCCGTCGCCAAAGGCCCACTCGTAGACGACGTTCGTCCCGGAGACGACCGTGGCGGTAAAGTGGGTCGGTTGCCCCAGGTCGGTGGGGCTGTCGTTGACCGCCTCCAGGCCGTGGATCGGCTCCTCGGTGGAGCCCAGGATGTGGAAGGCGGCCGGCGTGAGCGCTGTGTCCACGTCCGGGGAGACGGCCAGGGTGTAGCGGATGTAGGCCTCGCTCGTGGAAGGGGTGCCGGGTGGGATGCGCCACTGGTAGCGGCCGCTATCTGCCAGACCTGCGGCGATGGTCGTCCAGGGGCCGGCCGGCCCGTGGGTGGACAGCTCCAGTGTCACGCTGCCCGGCCCGCCCGTGGGCACGGCGCTGATCCAGTCGACAAAGACCACCCCGCCGGCGCGAAAGGTCTCCTGCCCGCGGGGGTAGACAGGCTTGATCTGGAGTGCAGTTGGCGCGGAGCTCTCCCTGTAGAAGTGGGCATGGTTCTGGTCGTTGGGCCATGAGCCCTCGTCGGATACCAGCACGATGTCCGGGTAGCCGTTGTGGTCGGCGTCGCCGCCGACACGGAAGGCGACGAGGTACCCCGGCGCCGGGGTGTTGAAGGCGGCGATCTCCGTCCACCCGCCGGCCCCGTCGCCACCCCAGACGCGCGCCTGCCCCATGCCGAAGGCAGCCACGTCCAGGTGGCCATCCATGTCCATGTCGAACAGCTGCGCCGCCTCGTAGGGGCCGCTCCCCGGCAGGCTGCCGGAGAGGTCCTGCCAGGTGCCCGGTCCGGTCCAGCCCCAGAGCTCGATCCCGCCGCTGCCGTTGCAGTAGGCCAGGTCGGCGCGCCCGTCGCCGTCGACGTCGCCCAGGGCCACGCCGGCGTGGCCCTGCGAGCCGGGCGGTGGCAGGTTGCCGTCGCCCAGGGCAAAGCTGCCCGCGCCGTCGCCCAGGTAGACAGCGCCGTACTGGTGGGAGACGGCCAGGTCGGCGTTGCCGTCGCCGTTGACGTCGCCGAAGGTCAGGTGCATGTCCGAGTTGCCACCCAGGAAGCCGAACGACTGCACCCAGGTGCCGTCGCCCTGGTTGCGGTAGACGTGCACACCAGCGCAGCAGCCGAAGGAGATCGAGCCGATGTCCAGGTCGCCGTCGTTGTCGACATCGGCGAAATCGCTGCTGAACATGCCCCAGTCCTCGCCGTTGGTGGCCAGGCCGTCGTCCCAGGGGGTCCAGTTCTGCCCGGTCCCGTCGCCCAGGGCGACCTCCAGGAGCTGGTCGCCAAAGTCGTTGGAGGAGTAGTCGTGGTGCATGCCGTAGCCCACATCGACCAGGCCGTCGTTGTTGACGTCGCCCATGGCCACCCCGCCGTAGCCAAAGTTGCCGCTCTGGTACACGCTCCAGTGGCCGGCGCCGTCGCCGAACCAGACCATGATGCCATGCTGGTCCGTGCCGATGTAGGGTGAGCCGTGGTCGCCGATAGAGACCAGGTCGAGCCGGCCGTCACCGTTCACGTCGCCCATCTCCACCTCGGTGCGGCCACCCTCCAGTGTCGGCGGCACCAGGCCGGCGGACGACTCGACGTAGGCGAGGGAACGCGGCCTGTGCCGCGAAGAGGCATCGCCTGGCGCGCTGGCCTCTTGCCCGAGGGGCAGGTCTGGCGGGGCTGGGCCGGCCAGGACGGGGCACAGGAAGGCCGATAGCACCAGCCAAAGGACCAGGGCAACGGTGGTGGTTCGGGGCATGGCCTACCTCCAGAGGACTCGCAGGATGGCGGTGCGGCGGTTGTGGCCGCCCCGGCGCAGCGGTTCGATACGCCAACCCGCCGACTGGTGACCACCACGGGGACGCGGTGGACGTCACCGTTGGTCGTAGAGGCGACGAGCCGGCCTTGCCTCGTTCCGGGCTGCGGCCGGCGCGCTCAGCGCTGGCAGCCTGGGCAGAGGTAGCAGACGCCGCCCAGGTAGGAGATCTTCTCGATGGTGCGCCCGCAGGCCGGGCATGGTTTTCCGGCGGTGTGCTGGTCCATGCGCCGGACGTACCCAGCAGGGCGGCCGTACAGGTCGACCTCGTCGCTGCGGCCGCCCTGCGCCTATCGTACCACGGATTTGCCGGGGCGGCAAGTCGCCCCTTTGGCGGTCCCTGCACGGCCGTACCACAGTCGCCGGCCTTGACCGGCAAGTGCCCGGCTCAGGCAACGGCACGACGCCGCACATCCAGGGACACGGCAATGGTACGGCCATGCCGCGCTGTACGCCGGCCGGGCACTTGCCATCCGCTGTGCATCGGCGCGACCTCGATATCGCCGTGCGGTCCCTGACCGCTATTTGACTTGCCCCCGGCCAGCGTGTATACTGGCCTCACGCAGGAGGCGTCTCATGCCCGTCCAATGCCTCATCCAACCCGGCACCTACCGCGACTCGGTCGCCCTGATGGAAACCGCCCGCGCGCTGACCCGCCTGCCCGGTGTGGCCGACGCCGCCGTGGTCATGGCCACGCCGGCCAACAAGGGCGTGCTGCACGACGCCGGCCTGCTGCTGCCGGAGGTGGCCGCGGCCGGCCCCAACGACCTGGCCGTCGTCGTGCGCGCGGAGGACGAGGCTGCGGCGCAGCGGGCCCTCGGGCTGGCGGCGCAGCGCCTGGCCCGCCGCCCGGAGACGGCCGCGCCCGGTGCGGTGGCCCCGCCGCGCACCCTGCGCGCCGCGCTGCGCGCCCAGCCGGAAGCCAACCTGGTGCTCATCTCCGTCGCCGGGGAGCATGCCGCCGCCGAGGCCTGGGAGGCGCTGCAGGGCGGGCGGCACGTCTTCCTCTTTAGCGACAACGTGCCCCTGGAGGAGGAGGTGGCCCTGAAGGAGTATGCCGCCGCCCACGACCTGCTGCTGATGGGGCCCGGCTGCGGCACGGCGCTCCTCGACGGCGTGGCCCTGGGCTTTGCCAACGCGGTGCCGCGCGGGCCCGTGGGCATCGTCGCCGCCGCCGGCACCGGGCTGCAGGAGGTCAGCACCCTGCTGGCCCGGCGCGGCGTGGGGGTGAGCCAGGGCATCGGCACGGGCGGGCGCGATCTGAGCGAGGCCGTCGGCGGCAGCACCATGCGCCAGGGGCTGCGCTGGCTCCAGGCCGACTCGCAGACACAGGTGCTGCTGCTGGTCTCCAAGCCCCCCGCGCCGGCCGTAGCCGAGGGGGTGCTGGCCCAGGTGCGGGCGCGCCGCAAGCCCACCGTGGTCTGCTTCCTGGGCGGGGACCTGGCCCCGATCGTCGAAGCCGGGGCCATCCCGGCACGCACACTGCAGGAGGCGGCCTACGCGGCGGCGGAGCACGCCGAGAGGGCCGCAGCCGGGTCCGCCGCCCCCTCTGCCTCCTCGGTCCTCTCCGCTCTCGATCAGGAAGCGACCGCGCTGCAGGCCCAGGCCGCCGAGCTGCGCGCACGCCTGACACCCGGCCAGCGCTACCTGCGCGGCCTCTACAGCGGGGGGACGCTCTGCGCCGAGGCCCAGGTGGTCTGGGAGGAGCTGGGGCTGGCCGTGCGCTCCAACGCGCCGCTGGCCCGCCGGCTGCGGCTGGCCGATGCTACCCGCAGCCAGGGGCACTGCGCCGTGGACCTGGGCGAGGAGGAGTTCACCGTCGGCCGGCCGCACCCCATGATCGACCACGACCTGCGCATCCGCCGGCTTCTGCAGGAGGCCGCCGACCCCGCGGTGGCGGTGATCGTGCTGGACGTGGTCCTGGGCTACGGGGCGCACCCCGACCCGGCGGCGGAGCTGGGGCCGGCCATCTACCGGGCCCGCGCGCTGGCGGCCAACGCCGGCCGGCAGCTCGTCGTCGTGGCCGCGGTCACCGGGACCGAGGAGGACCCCCAGGGCTATAGTCGCCAGGTCCGCGCGCTGGAGCAGGCCGGGGCAGTGGTGGCTTCGTGCAACGCCGCCGCGGCCAGGCTGGCGGGGTATACGGTTGCAGGTTCCGGGTTGCGGGTTGCGGGTTGAACGTTCAGCCTTCGAGCTGTGACCTGCAGCCAGGATGCTGAAGACGGAGGGTGCCATTGGAAGAGCGAGCCGCATCGGCCCTGCTGGCGAGCAGCTTGCGCGTGGTCAACGTGGGCCTGCGCTCCTTTGCCGAGAGCCTGCAGGCCCAGGGCGTCCCGGTGGTGCAGGTGGACTGGCAGCCCCCGCGCGTGCCGCGGTTGCAGCGGACCCACTCGGGGCTGGACATCGAGGCGGCCAACGCCGAGGTGGTGCGGCGCATCCAGGCCGGCCGGCCGGTGTTGGTGGGCATGGGCCTGGCCGGGGAGACCATCCCCGGTTTTCACCCACGCCTGCTGCTGCACGCCGGGCCGCCTGTGGCCTGGGAGCGCATGTGCGGCCCGCAGCGGGGCGCGGTGATGGGGGCGCTGGTCCACGAGGGCCTGGCCGTGGACGAGCAGGAGGCGGCGGCGCTGGCCGCGAGCGGGGCCGTCGAGTTTGCCCCCTGCCACCACTACCACGCCGTCGGGCCGATGGCCGGGGTCATCTCGCCGTCGATGCCCGTATTCGTGGTGAAGAACGAGACCTTCGGCAACCTCTCCTATGCCACCCAGAACGAGGGGCTGGGACGGGTGCTGCGCTACGGCGCCTACGGCCCCGACGTCTACGAGCGGCTGCGCTGGATGGCCGATGTGCTCTACCCAACGCTGCGGGCGGCGCTCGCGGCGCTGGAGGGGGGCATCGACCTGCGCGCGCTCATCGCCCAGGCGCTGCACATGGGCGACGAGGGCCACAACCGCAACCGCGCCGGGACGTCGCTCTTCCTGCGGGCGGTGACGCCGGCCCTCCTGCGCACCTGCGCCGACGGCGAGCGTGCGGCGCGCGTGTTCGAGTTCATCGACCGCAACGACCACTTCTTCCTGAACCTCTCCATGGCCGCGGCCAAGGCCATGCTGGAGCCGGCCGAGGGCATCCCCGGCTCGACCGTCGTGACGGTGATGGCCCGCAACGGCACCGACTTTGGCATCCGCCTGGCCGGGGAGCCGCAGCGCTGGTTCACCGCCCCGGCCGGCCGGGTGGAAGGGCTCTACTTCCCCGGCTACGGCGAGGCCGACGCCAACCCGGACATCGGCGACAGCACGGTGACCGAGACGGCCGGCTTCGGCGGGATGGCCATGGCCGCCGCGCCGGCCATCGCCCGCTTCGTCGGCGGCACGGCCCAGGAGGCCATGCAGGCCACCCTGGAGATGTACGAGATCTGCTGCGCCGAGCACGAGCACTTTACCATCCCCGCGCTCGGCTTCCGCGGCACTCCCCTGGGCATCGACGTGCGCCGGGTGCTGGAGACCGGCATCCTGCCGCGGCTGAACACCGGCATCGCCCATAAGGAGCCGGGCGTCGGCATGGTCGGCGCCGGGGTGCTGCGCGCGCCCGAAGCGTGCTTCGGCGCGGCGTTCCGGGCGCTCCAGGAGTGGTAGGCGCGGGCGGCTGCCTGCGAGGAAAAGACCCTGTGCCCGGCACGCGACTTTCCGTCCTGGTGGTGGAGGAGCACCCATGAGCAGGTACGTGGACGTGCAGCGCATCGAGTTCGCCGTGACCTACCGCTGCAACTCGCACTGCCGGCACTGCCATGTGGGGCTGCCGAAGCGGACGGCCCGGCCGGCGGCCATCGGCGCGGAGCTGGCGGCGGACGTGGTCCGCCAGGTGGCGCGGGCCTATGCGCCCACCTCGGTGATGACCTTTGGCGGCGAGCCGCTGCTCTACCCCGTGGTGGTCTGTGCCATCCACAGCGCGGCCCGCGAGGCAGGCATCGCCGAGCGCCAGGCCATCACCAACGCCGGCTGGCCGCGCGCCAAGGAGGGCTTCCGCGCCGTGGCCTTCCAGTTGGCTGCCAGCGGGGTGAACGACGTGCACATCTCCGTGGATGTCTTTCACCAGGAGTGCATCCCCCTGGGCATCGTCGAGCGCAACGTGCGCGCCCTGGTGGAGGCGGGCATCGAACGGTTGGTGTGGAACCCGTGCTGGGTCGTCTCGGCGGAGCACGACAACCCCTGGAACGAGCGCACCCGCACCATCCTGGCGGCCCTGGCCCACCTGCCGGTGGAGCCATCGGGGGGGAACGTCTTGCAGCCGATGGGCCAAGCTCCCCGGTCGCTGGGCGAGTACCTGCCGCCACGGGTGCCCTTCCCCGCCGGCAACTGCGGCGACATGCCCTACACCGGCCGGCCGGACGAGGTGGAAACTATCTTCATCGAGCCCGACGGAGCCATCTCCGTCTGCGAGGAGCTGGTCATCGGCTATGCCCAGGGGGGCGACATCGTCGCCCTCCTGGAAGCCTATGACCCCTACCGCATCCCCGCGGTGCGGGCGCTGCTGGAGAGCGGGCTGGCCGGCCTGCTCGAGCTGGCCCGCAGCCGCGGGATCGACCCAGACCCGGCGGGGTACCATACGGTCTGCGAGGCCTGTACGTCGCTACGGCGCCGGATGGCCGCCGTGCAGGCGGGACAGAAGGAGGTAGCGCGATGAACACCGACGCATACGAAGAGCTGGCCGCGGCCCTGGACCGCCTGCCCAACGGCTTTCCGCGTACGCCTGCCGGCACCGAGATCCGCATCCTGCAAAAGATCTTTTCCCCAGAAGAGGCGGCGCTGGCCGGCCGGCTCGGACGGGAGCTGGAGCCGGCCGACGAGATCGCCGCGCGGATGGGGCTGCCGGCCGACCAGGCGCGCGAGCGGCTGATGGACCTGGTGCGCAAGGGCGCGGCCTGGTTCGACAAGGAGGGCGGCCAGCTGCGCTTCCGCCTGGCCCCCTTTGTCGTCGGGCTCTACGAGTCCCAGCTGCATACCATCGACCATGAGCTGGCCCACCTGGTCGAGCACTATATGCTCAACGGCGGTGCCCAGGGCATCATGGGCCCGGAGCCGGCCCTGCACCGGGTCATGCCCACTCAGGGCACCGTCAAGAGCGAGTGGATCCTGCCCTATGACGACGTGCGCGCCCTCCTGCTCGACGCCAAGACCTTTTTCGTCCGCGACTGCATCTGCCGCGTGCAGCAGGACCTGCTGGGCAAGCACTGCCGCTTTCCATTCCACGTCTGCCTGAGCTTCTCCTCCACCGCGCGGCCGCGCCGCGAGGGCGACCTGACCCAGGAGGAGGCGCTGGCGGTGCTGGACCAGGCCGAGGAGGCCGGCCTGGTGCACACGGTCAGCAACGTGATGCAGGGGGTTGGCTACGTCTGCAACTGCTGCTCCTGCTGCTGCGGCATCCTGCGCGGCATCGTCGACTACGGGCTGCCGAACTCGGTGGCCGCGGCCAACTACTACGCGGTCATCGATGCCGACGCCTGCCAGGGCTGCGAGACGTGCGTGGAGCGGTGCCAGGTGCACGCCATCGCCATGCAGGACGGCGTGGCCGTGGTGGCGCGCGAGCGCTGCATCGGCTGTGGCCTGTGCGTCAGCGGGTGCCCCGATGGGGTGCCTCAGCTCGTGCGCAAGCCGGAGGCCGAGATCGTCCACCCGCCCGCCGACTATGAGGCCTGGGAGCAGGCGCGGCTGCAGAGCCGGGCAGCCGGGTGAGGAAGGTGAGGGGCCATGGATCGGAAGATCGGGCGGCGGGGTTGGACTCGGCCCCAACTGGCTGTCGGGCATCGAGGTCGTCGGCGAGCCGATCAAAGCGGCTCGAAGCGCGCCTGGAAGAAGCGCAGGTAGGCCGGCTCGTAGACCATGCGCAGCCCGACGGCCTTGTCCCGTTCCTGGTACACCGCCAGGATCGACTCGGCCACGACGTCCATGTGCGCCTGGGTATATACCCGCCGCGGGATGGTCACCCGCACCAGCTCCAGGGCTGGGTAGCGGTGGTCCCCCGTTGCCGGGTCGCGGCCGGCCGAGACGACGCCGCGCTCCATGGTGCGCACCCCCGAGTCCACGTAGAGGTTCGCCGCCAGCGCCTGCGCCGGGAACTGGCTCTGGGGGATATGCGGATAGATGCTCTTGGCGTCCAGGAAGATGGCGTGGCCGCCGATCGGCACGACGATGGGGATGCCCCAGTCCAGCAGGATGTTGCCCAGGTACTCCACCTGCCCGATGCGCGAGCGGATGTGATCGTCCTGCATGCTCTCGACGATGCCGATGGCCATGGCCTCCATGTCCCGCCCGGCCAGCCCACCGTAGGTGTGCAGCCCCTCGTAGACCACCACCATGTTGCGGGCCCGGTCGAACAGCTCCGGGTCGTTCAGGGCCAGCCAGCCGCCGATGTTGACCAGGGAGTCCTTCTTGGCGCTCATTGTGCAGCCGTCGGTGTAGGAGCAGAACTCCTTGACGATCTGGGCCACCGAGCGATCGGCGTAGCCGGGCTCGCGCTGCTGGATGAAGTAGGCGTTCTCGGCCACGCGGGTGGCGTCCAGGTAGATGGGGATGCCGTAGCGGCCGGTCAGCTCGCGCAGGGCCTTGAGGTTGGCCATGCTCACCGGCTGCCCGCCGGCCATGTTGACCGTGCCGGCCAGGCTGACATAGGGGATCTGGTTCGCCCCCACGCGGTCGATGAGCGCCTGCAGCTTCTGGAGGTCGACGTCGCCCTTGAAGGGGTGCTGGCTTTTGGGGTCGTGGGCCTCGTCGATGATGACGTCGACGAAGGTGCCGCCGGCCAGCTCCTGGTGCAGCCGGGTGGTGGTAAAGTACATGTTGCCGGGGACCAGGTTGCCCGGCTTGATGGTGAGCTGGGAGAGAATGTGCTCGGCGCCGCGGCCCTGGTGTGTCGGCACCAGGTAGCGGTAGCCGTAGTACTGGCGCATGGTCTCTTCGAGGTGATAGAAGTTGCGGCTGCCGGCATAGGCCTCGTCGCCCAGCATCAGGCCGGCCCACTGGCGGTCGCTCATGGCGCTGGTGCCCGAGTCGGTCAGCAGGTCGATGTAGACGTCCTCGGATCGCAGCAGGAAGGTGTTGTAGCCGGCCTCGGCGATGCACTGCTGGCGGTACGCGAGCGTGGTCATGTGGATCGGTTCGACCATCTTGATCTTCCAGGGCTCTGCCCACGAGCGGCGCTGCCACTGTTGGCCGGCCGTCCTGAAGCGGGACTCGGACATCGTCAACCTCCTCCTGTCGCCTGGTCTGGCAGTGGGCGCGCGGCATCGCCCCCACTCGCTCCGATTTCTCCACACCGTGCAGGTAGCGATGCCGCCTCGGTATGGAGGCCTGCTGCCCGCGTGGGCTGGGTGCCATTATACCACAAAGCCGCCCACGGATTGACCCCGCGCCGGCGGCGTGATAGAATAGCGGCGAGAAGGTATCGGCCTGCCTGGCGCTCCCCGTTTCCGGTGAACCGCGCGAGGAGCACTGCACCCGCGAGGAGGACGCGATGAGACTGCTCGACTTGACCATCCCCCTGGGCGTGGCCACGCCCCCCTGGCCGACCTACGAGCCGCTGCAGGTCAAGTACTTTAAGCGGCTGGCCCCCAACGGGGCCAACGGCCAGCTCCTGACCCACTCCAACCACCTCGGCACGCACCTGGACGGCGAGATCCACTTCTACACGCCGGGAAAGGACATCGCTGCGCTCGACCTGAACGACTTCCTGGTCGGGCCGGCCGCCGTGGTCGACCTCTCCGACGCGGCCGGCGACTATCACATCTATACCCCCGAGATGGTCGAGGCGCGGGTGGAGGTGCGGGAGGGCGACATCCTGATCATCCACACCGGCTACCACCACTTTGGCTGGGACCAGCCCACCGCCGACGAGGTCCGCTACATGGTCATGCACCCCGGCCCGGACCGCGACTTTGCCGTATGGGCCAGGGAGAAGAAGCTGCGCTGGATCGGCGTGGACTGCGGCAGCGCCGACCACCCCATGAACACGATCATCCGCACCTGGATGCCGCGCCAGGCCGCCGAGGCCGACGCGGTCTTTCGCCGCATGTACGGCCAGTCGTTGGAGGAACGCTTCACCGCCGACAAGTACCAGCTCATGCACATCGAGATGTTCCCCCACCACATCGTCCACGCCGAGTGCCTGGGGGGGGACATCGACCTGCTGCTGAACCGGCGGGTGGACGTCGGCTTCTTTCCCTGGCGCTTTGTCGACGGCGAGTCCTGCATCGGCCGCTGCGTCGCCTTTCTCCCCGACGACGAGTACGAGGAGCTGCTGGCGCGCAAGGCTGCGCTGCCGCGGACGCGCTTCGGCGACTGCTACGACCCGGAGCACGTCGAGCGGCTGAACCGCTTGAGCGCGGAGTAGCAGTCTGATGGACCGCTGCGCTGGCAACTGCTCTTGCGTTGGGTTTCGTTGCGTCGTCCCGCACCGCGGTGTCTTGACAGCCACAGCAAGGGTGGCCCATCTCTGGCCAGAGGGAATGGCTGCGTGTGCACGCAGTCCTCTGGCCAGGTTGGGACCCCCTTTTTCTCGGCCGCTGTGAGCCGGCCGGCCCAGGCTGCGGCAGCATGCCGGCAGGCAATGAGAAGAGGCAAGAAGGAGGATAGCGATGCAGACGAGGCCCGGTCCCGTACGGCAGGCGATCTTGTCGAGGAAGGCGCTGCTCCTGGCCGTCGCCGCCGCTGTGCTGCTGGGCGGCTGCGGCCCCGCCCCCGCGCCCACGGCGCCCGCCCCCACGCCGGCCGCGACCACCGGCCCCCTGGTGGCCGGCTCCACCCGCACGCGCGACCAGGACGGCATGGTCATGGTCTATGTCCCCGCGGGCGAGTTCCTCATGGGCTCGGCCGACAGCGATGGCAAGGCCGAGGACGACGAGAAGCCGCAGCACACGGTCACCCTGGACGCCTACTGGATCGACCGCACCGAGGTGACCAACGCCCAGTACCGCCGCTGCGTTGAGGCGGGGGCCTGCCGCAAGCCGGACTGCTGGAACGAGCCCAACGCCAACGCCGACGAGCAGCCGGTGGTCTGCGTGGGCCGCAGCGCTGCCCAGGCCTACTGCCAGTGGGCCGGGGCGCAGCTCCCCAGCGAGGCCCAGTGGGAGAAGGCCGCGCGGGGGAGCGACGGGCGCGCCTACCCGTGGGGGGACGACTTTGATGGCAGCCGGCTGAACTTTTGCGACAACCGCTGCGAGTACGGCTGGAAGGATGCCAGCTTCGACGACGGCTACACCTACGCCGCCCCGGTGGGGAGCTATCCCGCCGGGGCCAGCCCCTACGGGGCGCTGGACATGGCCGGAAACGTCCGCGAGTGGGTGGCCGACTGGTACGGCCCTTACACCGCCGCGGCGCAGAGCAACCCGGCCGGGCCGGCCTCCGGGGAGCTGGGGGTGCTGCGCGGGGGTACCTGGGACTCGGTGGCGGGGTACGTGCGGGCGGCCTATCGCCACCGCAGCGGGGTCGATGGCTGGTCCGACTCCAGCGGCTTTCGCTGCGCCGCCCCGGCCGGGGAATGAGCTGTTGACCCCATGCCAGTGCCGGGTGAGTACTCTGCGGGCGGGTGCGGCGGGGCCGGGGCGGCCGTGAGGACGGCGCGAGGTCGGCCAGCGAGAGAGCGTCATGCGTGTTCGGCAGGTCGAGCCGGGGGATCGCGACGAGTGGCTGCGCATGCGCCTGGCCCTCTGGCCGGAGTGCCAGCCGGAACGGCACGAGGCCGAGATGGCCGCGTACCGCCCTGAAGATACAGGCGGGGCCGTCTTCGTCGCCGTGCGCCCGGCCGGCGGGCTGGGCGGATTCCTGGAGGCCTCCCTGCGCGGCTACGCCGACGGTTGCGAGACCCACCCCGTCGGCTACATCGAGGGCTGGTACGTCGACCCCGACCTGCGCCGGCAGGGCGTCGGCCGGGAGCTCGTGCGGGAGGCCGAGGCGTGGGCCCGCGCCCAGGGCTGCACGGAGATGGCCTCCGACTGCGAGCTGGACAACGAGGTGAGCTTTCACGCCCACCTGGCGCTTGGCTATGAGGAGGCGGACCGGTTGATCCATTTCATGAAGAAGCTGTGAGATATTGTGGAAAAGGAGGTGGCCATGCTCCCCCATCCCGGTCTGCCCAGCTTCGACTATGTCCGCGCCGCCACGCCGGCCGAGGTGACGCGCGCCCTGCTCGAACAGGGCCAGGCCGTGCGCCTGCTCATGGGCGGCACCGACCTGCTGGTGCGCATGCGCGACGGGCTGCTGCGCCCGCGCCTGGTGCTGGACGTCAAGCACCTGCCGGGCATGCGGGAGATTGGCTGGAACGACAGCGCCGGCCTGACGGTGGGCGCCGCCGTCACCCTGAACGAGGTGGCCCGCCATGCGGCGGTGCGGGCACACTACCCGCTCCTGGCCCAGGCGGCGGAGAGCGTGGCCTCCTACCAGCTACGCAACCGGGCCACGCTGGGCGGCAACCTGGTCAACGCCTCCCCTGCTGCGGACACGGCCCCGGCCACGCTGGTGCTGGAGGGGTACATGGTCCTGCACGGGCCACAGGGGGTGCGCGAGGCGCCGGCGGGCGATTTCTTCCTGGGTCCGGGCCGGACCTGCCTGCGGCCGGGCGAGTTCCTCGTCGCGATTCGTTTCCCGCCCCCGCCGCGCGGCGCCGTCGGCACCTACCTCAAGCTAGGCCGCACCCGCGCCGGCGATCTGGCCCTGGTCGGCGTGGCCGTGTTGGGCTACCCCGACGCCGGCGCCGCCTCGGGGTACCGCTTCCGCATCGGGCTGGCGGCGGTCGCCCCCACGCCGCTGCGGGCGCGCGAGGCCGAGGAGGTCCTGGCCGCGGAGCCGCCCGGCGAGGAGGCCTTTGCCCGCGCTGCCGAAAAGGCCATGGCCGCCGCCGCACCCATCGACGACGTCCGGGCCAGCGCGGCCTACCGCCGGGCCATGGTGCGCAATCTGACGCTGCGCGCGCTGCGGGAGGTGTGGGCCAGGGCTCAGGGCTGAGGGCCTGGGGCTCAGAGCCTGGGGCGCAGGAGGCTGGGCCCCGAGCCCTGGGCCCCAGGCCCTGAGCCCCAGGCCCTCAGCCCTCTGGAGGACAAGATGAGCACGCACACCATCACCATCACCGTCAACGGCACCGCCGAGTCCCTGCACGTCCCCGCCAACATGACCCTGCTGCAGCTCCTGCGCGAGCGCTTGGCCCTGACCGGGACCAAGAACGGCTGCGCGGCCGGCGAGTGCGGGGCCTGCACCGTGCTGATGAACGGCGAGCCGGTCAATGCCTGCATGGTGCTGGCGGTGGAGGCGGATGGCGCGGAGGTGGTCACGGTGGAAGGGCTGGCCAGGGCACAAGGAGAGGGGGAGAGGGGGGGACAGGGAGAGGGGGAGAGGGGGGGACAAGGAGAGGGGGAGACACTGC
>CAZTIG010000007.1:32550-60719 GCA_964613665.1 uncultured Chloroflexia bacterium | reverse complement strand
GCCCGCCGGCCCCCGCCCGCCGCCCCCCCCCCCGCCCCGCCCCCCGCCCCGGCGGGCGCCCCCGCGCCCGCCCCCCCGGGCCCGCCCCGCCGCGCCCGAGACACTGCACCCGCTGCAGCAGGCGTTCATTGACCAGGGCGCGGTCCAGTGCGGGTTCTGCACGCCGGGGATGCTGCTGTCGGCCTATGCCCTGCTCCAGCGCAATCCAGCTCCCAGCGCGGATGACATCCGCGCCGCGCTCGTGGGCAACCTCTGCCGCTGCACCGGCTACGCGCGCATCGTGCAGGCTGTTGAAGAGGCAGGAAGCAGGAGGCAGGAGGCAGGAGGCAAGGCGCAAGAAGCAGGATGCAGGGGGCAAGACGCGGGAAGCAGGAAGGAGGGAGGGCGATGAGCGCGAGATCTGTCGGCCGGAGTGTCTCCCGCGTGGATGCTCTGGACAAGGTGACCGGGACGGCCCTGTTCACCGACGACATCCAGTTCGGGCCGGCCCTGCTCTACGGCCGGGTGCTGCGCAGCCCGCACCCGCACGCGCTGATCCGTCGGGTGGACGCCAGCAAGGCGCTGGCCCTCCCCGGGGTCCGTGCCGTGGTGACGGGCACCGATACCCCCGGTTTTATCGGCCTCTACCTGAAGGACCGCCACATCTTTTGCACCGACCGGGTGCGCTACGTCGGCGACCCCGTGGCCGGGGTGGTGGCGGCGAGCGAGGAGCTGGCCGAGGAAGCGGTGCGTCTGATCGAGGTGGAGTACGAGGAGCTGCCGGCCGTCTTCGATCCGCTGGCGGCCATGCAGCCTGGGGCCCCTCTCCTGCACCCCGACCTGGGCTCCTACGAGGTAGTCCCCTTTATCCTGCCCAGGCCCGGCACGAACGTCTCCAACCATTTCAAGGTGCGCAAGGGCGACGTGGCCGCGGCCTGGCCGCAGTGCGACGCCGTCGTCGAGGCCACCTACCGCGTGCCGCACATCCAGCACGTGCCCATCGAGCCGCACGTCGCCGTGGCGCGCTGGGACCCCTCCGGCGAGGTGACGCTCTGGAGCAGCACGCAGTCGCCCTTTGCCCAGCGCGACCTGATCGCCCAGGCGCTGGGCATCTCGCAGGGCGACATGCGCGTCGTCGGGCCGTACATTGGCGGGGGGTTTGGCAGCAAGGCCGGGGTCTCTATGGAGGCGCTGGCCGTGGTCATGGCCCGCCAAGTGCCCGGCCGGCCGGTCAAGCTGCGCATGACCCGCGAGGAGGAGTTCTTCTGCACCTTTGTCCGCCAGGGGCTCATCGCCAAGGTCAAGATCGGCGGGACCAGGTCGGGGCAGATCCTGGCCCTGCAGGTGGAGTACTACTGGGATGCCGGTGCGTACACCGAGTACGGCGTCAACATTACCCGCGCTGCCGGCTACTCCTCCACCGGCCCCTACACGATCCCCAACGTGCACACCGACTCCTACTGCGTCTACACCAACCATCCCGTCGGTGGGCCCATGCGCGGCTTTGGCATGCCCGAGATCCACTGGAGCATCGAGCAGTCGGTCGACCGCCTGGCCGAGGCCCTCTCGGTCGACCCGCTCGTCTTGCGGCTGCGGAACTGCGTCAAGGGTGGCGACATCATCGTCACCGGCATGCAGATGCACCCCGTGGGGATGGCCGAGTGCATCCAGAGGGCCGCCCAGGGCATCTCCTGGGGCAGGAGAGAGCCGGCCTCGGCCCCGCACAAGCGCCGCGGCAAGGGCCTGGCCGCCTGCTGGAAGGCGCCGGCCATGCCGCCCGACGCCGCCTCGGAAGCCTGGGTGCGCTTCAACGAGGACGGCACCGTCAGCGTGGGGCTGGGCGGGCAGGAGCTCGGCCAGGGCATCTTTACCGTGGCCGCGCAGATGGCTGCCGAGGCCCTCGGCGTGCCGCTGGAATGGGTGCGCATCTCGGCCCCCGTGGACACCCGCTACAGCCCGTACGAGTGGCAGACCGTGGCCAGCCGCCTCACCTGGTCGACCGGCAACGCCATCCGCGCCGCTGCCCAGGACGCCCGCCAGCAGATCCTGGCCGCCGTCGGTCGCTTCTGGGAGGAGGACCCGGCCGGCCTGGACATCGTCGACGGCGAGGTCGTTTCCTACCGCAGCGAGCGCTCCCTGCCGCTGCCGAAGCTGGTCATCCACGGCCTGCAGCTGCCCGACGGCACCTGGGTCGGCGGGCCGGTGCTGGGCCGGGGCCGGTTCATGCCGGACTATGTGACCAGCCTGGACGCGGAGACCGGCCAGGGCGAGCGGGCCGTGGTGCACTATACCGTGGGCTGCCAGGCGGTGGACCTGGAGGTGGACACCGAGACCGGCCAGGTGGAGATCCTGCGCCTGGCGGCGGCCTACGACGTGGGACAGGCCATCAACCCCGACCAGGTGCAGGCGCAGATGGAGGGCGGGGTGGTGCAGGGGGCCAGCTCGGCGCTGCTGGAGGCACTGCGGCTGGAGGAGGGCCGGCCGCAGAACGCCTCGCTGGTGGACTATCGCATCGCCACGGTGCTGGACACGCCACGGCAGGTGCTGGCCACGATCGTCGAGGTGCCCCAGGACGATGGCCCCTGGGGGGCGCGCGGCATCGGCGAGCACCCCATGATCGCCACCGCGCCGGCCATCGCCAACGCTCTCTACGACGCCATGGGCATCCGCTTCGACGACATGCCGGTGACGGCGGAGCGGGTGTACATGGCGTGGGAGGAGAAAGAGGGACGAGGGGACAGGGTGACAAGGGGACAAGGAGAAGGGAGACCGGAGTAGGGTGTAACCGGTGAGGCCAGCCATCCGGAGAGGGATCACCCGACTACGGGCTGCCTCTGTAGACCAGGAGGGCGCCCCAGAGGAACCCCGCCAGGGCATCGGCGCCGGAGGTGGCGCCGTGGGCCAGCACGGCCCGGAGGGCCGCTTCCATCTCCCCCTGTTCCCCGGGCGGAGCGGATGAAGAGAGACCGGCCAGCGCCGCCAGCAGCCGGTGCCAGTCCGCCGCGCACTCCCCCCGGCCGGCGGCCCGCAGCAGCGCCGCCGAGAGGGCGGTCGAGCGCGGCGCCGCGGCATCGGCCACGGCCCCGCAGACCGCCTCCGGCGCCGGGTGCCACAGCCAGGCTGCCAGCATGGCCCCGCAGAGAAAGTCGTCCCCGGCGGGGGTCAGGCCACCCCCCAAGCCGGCCAGCCGGGTGGCGCCCTCGGCGAGGAGGGTCCTGTCGCCGGCCCAACCACGGCGCAGCGCGGCTGTGGCCCGTCCGAAGACGTCGGTGAGAGCGGCCATGGCCGGCCCTGCCTGCTCCCGGCCGCCCGGCCCACCCCGCTGAGAGGGGGCGAGGGGAAGATGGGGGGAGAGGACCAGGGAGAGCAGGCGGGAGTCGTGTGCTTCCTCCAGGGCCAGTGCCGCCACCAGGCGGCAGCGTCCGGCGCTGGCCCCGTGCCGCGCCCGCAGCGCCGCCCAGTCCGGCCGCGGCTCCCACAGCGTGGCTCCCTCCAGGACGATCCGCAGGCCGCCGACCCGCAGGACCTCCCCGTCCATGGTCACGGCCATGCCAGCGGCGAGCGCGTGGGGAGGAAAGCCCCTATCGAGGACCACGTTCAGCGGCCCGTCGCCCACCTCCGGCGATACCAGCGCCAGTACCTCGCCGGCCGGCGTGACCAGGTCGCAGGCCCGCTCGAAGTTGGCCAGGACGTGGGCCGCGAACGGCCGGCGCCGCAGCAGCGCCAGCGCCGGCCGGCTGACGGAGCGGGCATGCCGTCGTAGCGCCATGGCCGGACCCTCGCCGTCAGCAGGTCACGTGAAAGAGGCCGATCACGGCGCCCTCGGCCTCGTTCCAGACGTGTGCGGCCTCGGCCGTGGGCAGTGCCTCCACCCGGCACCCCTGCTGGCGGAAGTAGGCCGCGGCTTCGTCGGAGAGCCGCACCAGGCCGTGCTGCCCGCTGCCGACGATCAGCCGGGTGGCTCCCGGCTCGTGGATGTGGCGGGCCTCGTCGAGCGATACGGTGTGCGACGTGCCGTAGATGGCCTTGGAGAGCTTCTTCTTCCGTTTCTCCACCCGGCCGTCGAGCCGGATGACCACGTCGTGGTCGTACGTCGTTCCGGCGATGGTGATCGACCCGAAGCGGGTGCGGTCGATTCCGGGCTTCATCGTTCTCCTCCCTGGTTGGCCGCGAACTCGCGGGTGACCTCGCGGTGCGCCGGTACATTCTCCAGAAATGCCCGTCGTTGGGTCTCGTCGGCAATCTGGCCGGCCTGCTCCTGCAGCAGCCGGTAGGCCGTTTCCAGGACCGCGCCGGCCCGCGGGTCGCCGCTTGCGCGCAGGACGCGGCTGCAGGTCAGATAGACCCGCAGCGGCTCGGCGATGCCGTCGGGGGCATGGGACTGCAGATGGGACAGGACCTCCTCCACGTACGCCTGGGCCTGGCCCAGGTCGCCCTGGCCCAGGGCCACGTGCGCCAGGCCGGCCAACGGCCCCACGGCCAGGTTGGCCTGGCCCATCTGCCGGCGGATCTCCAGGGCCCGCCGGTAGGCCGTCCCAGCAGCGGCCCAATCCCCCAGATCGGCCAGGGCGTGGCCCAGGAAGGTCAGGGCGTAGCCCTGGACGTGGTGCGCTCCCAGCTCCGCGGCGAGCTCCCGCGCCTGCTGGCAATGGTCCCTGGCGGCGGCATTGTCCCCCAGACAGTGCGAGAGCAGACCCAGGTAGGCCAGGCCCTCAGCCTCGGCCCGCCGATTGCCGATCTCGCGGCACAGGCGCAGGGCCTCTTGCAGACAGGCCCGCGCCCCGGCATGGTCCCCCAGGCGCACTGCGACGATGCCCAGGTTGTCCAGGGTGCTGCTCTCTCCCTGGCGGTCGCCCAGCTCCCGGCGCAGGTCCAGGGCCTGCTCCAGGTAGCCCTGCGCCCGGGGGTACTCGCCCTGGTGCACGGAGACGACGCCGAGGTTGTTCAGCGTGGTGGCCTCGGCCCGCCGGTCCCCCACCGCGCGGTAGGCGTGCAGGGCCTGCTCGAAGTAGGCACGGGCCGCGGCATAGTCGCCCAGGTTCGTCGCCGCGCTGCCGAGGTTGTTCAGCACCAGCCCTTCGCTCTGCCGATCGCCGATCTCGCGCTTCAGGCGCAGGGTCTGCTCGTAGTAGTCCCGGGCGGAGGCATAGTCGCCGCGATTGGCGGCGAGGGAGCCCAGGTTGTTCAGCAGGGCGCTCTCGCCAACCCGGTCGTCGTCCTCCCGGTAGAGGGCCAGAGCCTGCTCGTAGTGGGCCTGCGCGGAGGCATAGTCCCCCTGGTAGAGGGAGATGTTCCCCAGGGTGCGCCGGCAGTCGGCCTCCAGCGCGCGCCAAGCCCCCAGCGAACCCGCGTCGACCGGCTCCCCTGCCGCCGTGGCGACGATGTCCAGGGCCTGCCCCAGCCGGAGGCGGGCGGCATCGTGCTGGCCCTGCCGCCAGAGGACCCGCCCCCACTGCAGGTGGCCGGCGGCCTCCAGCCGGCCGGCACCGACGGCCCGGGCCAGCTCGATAGCCTGGCGGGCGGCGGCGATCGCTCCCGGGTAGTCCCCGGTGGTCTCGGCATAGTGGGCCTGGCGCAGGCCCACCTCGGCCCGCCTGCCGTCGTCGGCCAGCGCCTCGGCCAGCTCCTGCAGCGCGGCCAGGTCGTCGCACTGGGCCTGGCGCACCCCTTGCCGATCCAGGACCTTTTCCCGCGCGGCCAGCAGGGCGTAGCGGCCGGACAGGTCGTCCGCGGGGGCCAGCTCCAGGGCCCGGCTCAGGTAGGCGACCGCCTCGGAGTTGGCGAACTGCGCCGCGGCCTGCTTGCCCGCCAGGCAGGCATAGTGCAGTTCGCGCTCGCGGTCCTCGGCGTGGCGATAGTGGTACGCCAGCAAGGGATAACAGGAGCGGATCGCCGACCGCTGACTGCCCTCGTACCACGCGGCCACGGTCCGGTGCAGGCTGCGCCGCTGGGCGAAGAGCAGCGTGCCGTAGGCCACCTCCTGGGTGATGACGTGCTTGAAGCGGTAGCTCAGTTCGGGCTCGGTGCTTTCCAGAGAAGTTAGGTCGAGCGCGGTGAGGGCATCGAGGTGCCCGCGCAGGCGGGTCTCGGGGAGGGGGGCGTGGTGCTCCATGGTGTGCCGGAGCGCTCCGTAGGTGTAGGTATGGCCGATGACCGAAGCGACCTTGAGCGTCAGCTGGCGCTCCGGTGGCAGGCGGTCGATGCGCGCCATGATGAGGCCCTGGACGGTGGTGGGCAGCGTCTGGCCGCCCTGGGCCAGGTCGCCCCGCACCTCCAGTCCACCGCGGGGGTCGGCGGCGCGGGCGATCACGCCCTGGTCGAGCAGGGTCAGCACCAGCTCCTCGGCGAAGAAGGGGTTGCCGCCGGCCCGGACGCGCACCAGCTCGGCGATCTCCTCCGGCAAGGCGCCCGGGGGCAGCCCCAGGCGGGCAGCGGCCAGGGTGACGATCTCGGTGGGGCTGAGGATGGAGAGGGCAACGGTATCCGCCTCGGGCAGGGCCCGCAGCGCGACGATGTGCCGGGAGCCGGCCTGCCCTTCCTCCAGGGGACGGGTGACCACCACAAGCAGGAGGCGATCCCGGGAGAGCGTCAAGGCGCGGGCGATGGCCAGGGTCGTTTCCCAGGACAGGCTGTCCAGCCAGTGGGCGTCTTCCAGCACCACGATCAACGGCCGCTCGCGGGTCCAGGCCCGCAGCAGGGAGAGCAGGAGCACGACCAGGCTCTGGTGGCGCAGGGCGGGGTCGAGTGCGGCTGTCAGCGCGGTGTCGGGCAGGCCCAGGGAGAGGATGTCGTTCAGCAGGGGCAGGCGCGAGAGCTGCTCGGGAACCTGCTCCTGGGCCAAGTGGAGCACACGGGCCTGCCGCTCGGCCGGGTTGCGCACCTCGTCCAACCCAAAGTAGTAGGAGAGGATGTCGCGCCAGGCGCGGTAGGGGGTCTGCTGCTCGGTGCTCTGGCCGGCGCCGACGAGCCAGGCCAGGCCACGCTCACGCAGCGCGAGGGTCATCTCCTGGACCAGGCGGCTCTTGCCGATGCCGGCCTCGCCTTCGATCAGCAGCACGCGGCCTGCCCCCGACTCGACGGCATCCAGGAGTGCCTGCAGGCGGGCCAGCTCGGACCGGCGGCCCACCATCGCACCAGGCCGGTCGAGGGACTGCTGCTGGCGGCCGGAGGCGGGGACCGCGCTGCCGGGCCGGTAGACGCGGATGAGGCCGGCCTTGCCCTTGACGCGCACCGGCGGCAGGCTCTCGTAGGACACCCTGCCGCGGGTCTGCTGGAAAGTGGCATAGTCGCACAGGACCTCTCCGGCCCCGGCCTGGACCATCAGGCGGGCGGCCAGGTTGACGGTGTCACCCACGGCCATGTATTCGCGGCGGCTCTCGCTGCCCACGGGGCCGGCAAAGACGTGCCCGGTTGCCACACCGACCGCAACCTGCCGCGGCGTGCCCCGGTACATCGCCGCCAGGTCGAGGGCACTGCGCACCGCCAGCAGGGTACCCTCCTCGTGGGCGATGGTCGGCGCGCCGAAGATGGCCACGAGGACCGTGCCCATGTTGTCCACGACGAGCTGGCGCAGGATGCCCTGGTAGCGGTAGATGATGGCCTGGGACGTGCACAAGAAGCCGTGCAGCTGCTCGACGGCGCCGGGCCTGTCATATTCGAGCCCGCTCAACCCGGCGAAGAGGACGCTCATCGGGCGCAGGGCGGCCAGCCACTCGCGCAGCCCCTCGTCCAGCCAGATCTTGACCGGACCCGGGACAAAGAGGCGCAGGTTGGCCTCCGCAGCGGGGTCGGTCACTGTGGACCAATCGGGCAGGACCACCGGGCGGGCCGGAAGGGGCAGGGGATGGAGGACCGACTCGGCCTCCGGGCTGAGGCGGACCTCGCCGCGCCGGGCCTGGCCCTGGGCCTGCGCGGCCTGCCGCAGCGGATCGCCGGCGACGACGAACTCCCAGCGGTCGAGCACGCCGCCGACCTGCATGGCCACCACCTCACCGGCCCCGATGCCGCCCCGCATCGCCAGGGCGACGGGGCCGCTGCTGGTCGGCAGGTCGGCGAACTCGGCCATGGCCGCCTGCATCGCCGTGGCCGCCTGGACAGCCCGCCGGCTGGCATGGGAGAGCGGCTCGTCCAGCGCCGGGAAGAGGACGGTCAGGGCGTCGCCGCTGACCTTGACCACCTCTCCGCCCTCGGCCTCGAGGAGGGCGATCATCCGTCCGAAGGAGCGATTGAGCAGTTCGCTCAGCTCCTCCTGGCCGGCGGGGCCGCGCTGGGCCAGCGCCTCGGCCAGCGGGGTGAAGCCGGAGATGTCGGCGAAGAGGGCGGCAGCGGGGAAGCGGGCCGCGGCCGGCCCGGTCGGAATGCGTGGTGCGGCCAGGATCTGGCGAGCCAGGAGCGGCGGCACGTAGGCGGCCATCAGCGGGAGCAGACTGGACATGGCGCTCTCCCTGCAGGCGAGACGCGCTTGGGCACTACGGTCAGACCGTACTATACCACCGGCGGGGGCCCTGCGCAACAGCGAGGCAACATTTCTCCGCCGTTTGTAGTATAATAGCAGGTGTGGTTCCGTCGCATGCACACAAGGAGGAGACCATGACCGACCGGCAGCAGTGGGAAAAGGGCCACGAAAAGGAAGAGGAGAAGGAAGAGGAAAAGCGCCACGAGAAAGAGGAAAAGACCCCCGAGGAAAAGTGGCGCCGCGACCCGGTGGGGGCGCTTGCCGGTGCGGTGGTCCTCATCTGGATCGGTGTGGTGCTGCTCGCCGCCAACATGAACTGGCTGGGCTGGCTGGACAACTTTGGCGAGGAACCCCTGGCCAGCCCGCAGCTCTGGGCGCTCGTGCTCTTCGGGGCCGCCGCCATCACGCTCGCCGGGGTGGTTGCCCGCCTGCTGATCCCGAACTACCGCCGGCCGGTGGGGGGCGACATCGTCCTGGCCGCGATCCTGGCGGCGGTCGGGTTCGGCCTGTGGACCGACTGGGAGTGGGGCCAGTACTGGCCGATCATCCTGGTGGTGATCGGCGTGGCCATCATCCTGGGCGGGCTGCTGCGGCGGAGAAAGTAGCTTTCAGCGATCAGCAGTCAGCAGTTGTCTTTCGGCAAACCTACTGATCGCCGAAAGCTGATCGCTGACCGCTGAAAGCTGACCGCTCCCTACAGCCTTCCCAGGTTGAGCGTCATGAACTCGTCCCAGGCGTACTTGAGCGGCGTCCACCACTGCCGGCGGCCGATGCAGCGGAAGTAGGGCGGGCGCATGGCCAGGATCGTATCCCCGATCTCGTACCGCGCCAGGATCGGCGTGGAGACGACCAGGCTGCCCAGCTCGCCCGGGCGCATCTCGTGCAGCAGCTTGAGCCCGCGGCGGGTCCGCACCTCGAAGAAGAAGAGGTCGTAGTTGGGCACCCAGGCGCGCTTCTCGTCGCGCTGCTGGCCGAACATGCCTTCTGTCGTACCGTAGATCTCGCGGATCCGCACCGGTCCGTAGAGCGCCCGCAGGGCCGGCTCGTAGCGCGTGTTGATCCCCGGCACGCTGCCCAGCGTCATGATCTGCGTCTTCCACAAGCTCTTGGGATAGACGCCGTGCTTCGCCCGCAGGTAGCGGCCGAAGCGCACCGCCGTCGGGGCCACGCCTCCAACCAGGGTGACGTTTTCCCCCTGGCATTTCTCATAGGCCAGCTCGAAGCGCGCCTCCCAATCGCGGACCGTTTTGCCTCCGCCCAGGGCGTCGATCTCCTCCTGCGTCGGCACGGAGCGGATCGGCGTGCGCGTGGAGACGTAGCGGGTGTAGATGCCCGAGCTGTAGCCGTACTCGACCTGGCGCTCGCCCACCTGGACCTTGCCCACGACCGAGGGAAAGTTGAGGTTCAGGTTGACCCCGGCAAAGAGGTCGAAGCGGCCGCTGGTGGCGACATAGTTCATCATGGCCCGGCCGGCCGACACACGCATGGCCAGGTCCGTCGGCGTCATGGGGATGAACTTGGACTCGCCCCGGGTCGTGCCGCGCGTGATGGCCCAGCCGATGGGCTCCTCGTTCAGGAGCAGCCGCACCTCGCCGGCCATGACCCGCTGGATGAGCGGCCTGTAATCCTCGTAGGTGGTGATGGGAAAGGCCCGCCGGTAGTCTGCCAAGGTAGCGACCTGCGCGGCGCCGTGCTGGGCGCCGTAGTCGGTCTGGGCATAGATCTGCAGGAAGCGGTGCAGCACGCCCTCCTGCGCCGCGGCCGGGTTGGCCACGGCCTCGTGCCAGGGCTGCAGGAACGGCTGGAGCATGGCCTGGGGGCTGCGTTCGGGCATGTCCTTCTCCTCGGGCGGTTGTTGGTAGTGCCTCACCCGCCGCGCACGACCAGCGGCAGGTAGATCTGCTGGAGCCACTCCGCGCCGCACCAGAAGCCGGCACACAGGGCCCACGATCCACCCTGGGTTGTCCCGGCCACCGCCTGGCCGACGGTCGCGTTCAGCACAAAGCCCCCGGCCTGGCTGTGCCCGCCGCCGCCGCCGACGACCCACCAGGGGACGGCCGGCGCTTGAGCGGCCACGGCCAGGCTGCAGCAGAGAACCACGGCCAGGAGGGCGACCAGGACGGCGCTCACTCGTATGCTCTTGCGGGGCATGGCTTCCTCCTAGCGCAGGATGATAAAGACCGGAACGGTGCCGCTGGCAGCGTCGACCGGGCCCGCTGCCTTGCCCAGGAGGGCACCGCCGCCCGCGCCCTCCGGGCCGGCCTTGGCGGCGGCCCCCGGCGTGGACGACACGGTGAGCCAGTCGCCGATCTCCAGGCTGCCGGCTGCCGCTTCCACGCGCACCCCCGTGGCCAGCCCGGCGGTCACGATGGCCAGGTAGCCTCCCGGCGCGACGTCTCCGTCCACGGGCTGCACGTCGGGCGACTGCCCCCGGCCGGAAGACACCATCTCCACGCGCACGGCCTGGGCCACGACGCCCACCACGGCCGTTCCGCAGGCGCTGTCGGCCCGGCGCACTGCCAGCGCAGCAGTGCCGTCGGGGAGCTGACCCACCCCGGCGATGGCCACGACGTCGCCGGGCTGCAGCGTCTCCTCGCCGCCGTTGACGGCCACGAGGCGGTCGGCTTTGAGCGACCAGTACCCCCCCACCGAGTAGATGCCGCCGCTGCCGCCGAAGTAGGCATCGTACCAGCCTGGGATGCTTTCGACGTACAGGCCGCGGTAGTGCTGGCTTATCAGGCGGGCGGCGTAGCCGTCTTGCATGTCCGTCCCCCAGGACTCGCCGTAGATGCCGACCCCGGCGTCGTTGACCACATGCAGCGCGCCGCCTTCGGTGCCGGACGTGAACACCGTGCCGCTGATGAGCGCCCCCGGGTAGAGGCTGAAGGCGTAGGGGGTGGCGGCGATGGGTTGGCGGGGCAGCGTGGTATAGGGGCCACCCCCGGCGGGACGGACAGACACCTGCAGCCACAGGGGCTGGCCGGTGAAGGTATCCTGGTTGTCGATGGCGGCGCAGATCAGGTAGAAGGTGAAGAGGCCATCCTCGACGTAGTAGTTGGACAGTCCGCCGGGGGCGTGTGTGTCGAAGCAGGTAGCCACCAGGGTCCCCGCCGACTCCGCCGTCCACGCCTCCACGACAAAGTCGTAGTAGCCGTCGGCGGGCTGGCCATTGTCATCCAGCCGGCCCTGGTAGGTGAAGGAGTAGGTCTCGTCGGGGCCGCCCTGAGGGCCGGTGGCAACCGCCGCGGCCGGCCCGCTCAGCGAGGGAGGGGCGGCCACCCCCTGGGCCAGGCGGGTGCCGACGATACCGCCCAGGGCCACCAGGCCCACCGCAACTCCGAGTGCCCATGCCCATCTGTGCCATATCTTGTCCATGTCGACCTCCTTCCTGTGTGCGCTGGCCGGAGCTGGAGAGCGCCGGCCCGACGATCTGAACGTGTGTGGCACGCCGTCATGCTGCCGGGCCGGCAATCGACCCGCGCCACCTCCGGCCTCCGGCGCAGGCTTCTTCCCGTCCTGGCGGCTCCATTATAGCAGATGACCCGGCCTGTGAGCAAGCTGTGTAGGCGAAGCGCACGGCCGTACCAAAGTCGCCGGCCTTGGCCGGCAAGTGCCCGGCTCCGGCAACGGCACGACGCCGCACATGCCGGGGCGCAGCAATGGTGCGGCTGTGCCGCGCTTTGCGCCGGCCGGGCACTTGCCATCCGCTGTGCATCGGCGCGACCCCGATATCGCCGTGGGCGAAGCGTTGCCTTTCCGTCCACAATGGTGCCTGCGGCCGGTGTATACTCTGTCTCCAGCAGGGTCCTGTTCACCTGACCACGGCAGAGGTGCAGCGCGCGCCGCGAGAGGTTCGTTCCGGCCGACACTGGCAGGCCTCTGCCCGTCGGCGTCTCCATGACAGGCGCCCGCAGCCGGGGCTGTTTTCACGGCCGTACCAAAGTCGCCGGCCTTGACCGGCAAGTGCCCGGCTCAGGCAACGGCACGACGCCGCACATCCAGGGACACGGCAATGGTACGGCCATGCCGCGCTGTACGCCGGCCGGGCACTTGCCATCCGCTGTGCATCGGCGCGGCCTTGATATCGCCGTGGGCTGTTTTGACCACCCTGGCGGGATGTGGTATACTCGCTCTGAAGTGCTCTCTGGAGGTTTGAACCGTGGCTAGCTTTCGCGCACGAATGTACCAGCGCAACGGTGTGGTCTGGAGGGACGCCCCGCCCTTCCTGCTGCGGCGGCTGGCCCGCCAGGAGAACGAGCGGCCCGCGCGGGCGGCCGGCATTGTCGTCCGGCTGGTGCTGGCCCTGGTCTTGCTCAACGTGCTGGCGGTCGTGGCGCTGCTGGGCACCGGAGTGGCCATCGCCGCCGGCACCTACGCCTACTACACCCAGCAACTCGAGGGCAAGCTGGATGAGCTGCAGGGGCGGCGCATCTTTGAGACGAGCAAGATCTATGACCGCAACGGCTACCTGCTCTACGAGGTCTTCCAGGAAGGCCGGCGGACGCGCATCGAGAGCCTGGACCAGGTGCCGCCGGCCCTGATCTCGGCGACGCTCTCGGCGGAGGACAAGACCTTCTGGGACAACCCCGGCGTCGACCCCGTGGGCATCGCCCGGGCCGCTTTCGACTATGTGACCACGGGTGCGGTCCAGGGCGGCGGGAGCACTCTGACCCAGCAGTTTGTCCGCAACGCCCTCTTCTCCTACGAGGAGCGGACAGCGATCACCTTTGACCGCAAGCTGAAGGAGATCATCCTGTCCCTGGAGATGACCCGCACCTACTCCAAGGAAGAGATCCTCCTGATGTTCCTGAACGAGATCCCCTACGGCAACATGGCCTACGGGATCGAGGCGGCGGCGCAGATCTACTTTGGCAAGCACGCCAGCGAGCTCGACCTGGCCCAGTGCGCCTTCCTGGCCGGCCTGCCCCAGGCACCGACCGTCTACAATCCGTTCACGGCAGAGGGGCTCAGAGCGTCCAAGGAGCGCCAGTACCTGGTCCTCGGCAACATGGTCGACACCGGCAGCATCACCCAGGAGCAGGCCGACATTGCCTACAACGAACCGCTCCACTTTGGCCGGCCGGAGGTGTACATAGAGGCGCCCCACTTTGTCATGTGGGTGCGCCAGCTCCTGGAGCAGGACCCCGACATCGGCCCGGAGCTGCTCTACGGCGGCGGCCTGTCCATCTATACCTCGCTGGACATGCGCTACCAGCGCCTGGCCGAGGCCGTCATCCGCGAGCGCATGGTCATCGACCCGGACGACCCCCAGCGCAACGCCGACGTGATGGAATACAACACCCACAACGCCGCCATGATCGCCATGCGGCCCGATACGGGCGAGATCCTGGCCATGGTGGGCAGCATCGACTACAACCTGGTGCAGCCCTCCTTCTGCGGGCGCGAGGGGAACGTCGTCGACGGCAACGTGAACACGGCGCTGGCCGAGCGCCAGCCCGGCTCGGCGATCAAGCCGATCAACTACCTGACCGCCTTTAGCAAGGGCTGGAGCCCGGCGACGATGGTGCTCGATGTCAAGACCGAGTTTCCCGTACCCGGACACGAGCCCTATGCGCCCGAGAACTACCTGAAAAAGTTCAACGGCCCGATCCGCCTGCGCTACGCCCTTGGTGGGTCGCTGAATATGCCGGCCGTCAAGGTGTTGCAGTTCGCCGGTGTCCCGGAGATGATCGACATGGCCCATCGTCTGGGCGTCCAGGGGCTGAACCGCGGGGCCGGTTTCTACGGCCTCTCCCTGACCCTGGGGGGCGGCGAGGTGACGCTGCTGGATATGGTCACGGCCAACGCCACCATGGCCAACGAGGGCCGCTACGTCGAACCGGTGGCCGTGGTCAAGGTGGTCGATGCCCAGGGGAACGTGATCAAGGAGTACAAGCCCAAGCCACTGGAGCAGCAGCCAGAGGTCGTCGATCCGCGTTTCGTCTACCTGCTGACCAGCATCCTCACCGACGACACGGCCCGCCAGGCGATCTTCGGGGCGCACAGCATCCTGCAGCTCTCCCGACCGGCCGCCGTCAAGACCGGCACGTCCGAGGACTGGTCCGACAACTGGACCCTCGGCTTCACCCCTTACCTGGTGGTGGGCTCCTGGGTGGGCAACAACAACAACGAGCCGATGACCACCAACTGCCAGGACCGCGGCGTGGCCCGGTCGGGCAGCCCAGGCATCCGCACGGCCGGCCGCCTCTGGCATAACTTCATGGAGGCCGTCTTCCATCCCAACGATCCCAACGTCGGCCTGGCCAAGTACTTTCCCAGCGAGGAAATCCGCCAGGCCTACTTTGGCAACGGCGACCTGGAGGATGTCCTGCGCTATCCCCGGGAAAGGGTGCGCTACGACTTCCGCCGGCCCAGCGGCATCGTCGAGGTGGACGTCTGCGCCGTCTCCGGCATGCTGCCGGGGCCCGATTGCCCCGTGACCAAGGAGGTCTTTGTCCAGGGCATGGAGCCGAAGGAGACCTGCACCATCCACAAGAAGGTCACCGTCGTGCAGTTCCCCGGCAGCGATCCGCCGCAGTACTGCCTGCCGGTTCCGGGCGTGGTCTACCCGCCCGAGCTGGTGCAGGAGGTCGTCTTTGCCGACTACATGAGCGTGGCCAAGCCGGAAGAGGTGGCCGGCCTGCAGGAATGGCTGCAGTCGACGGGCACTCCGGTGATCCCCACCACGCCATGCCCGCCCGAGTTCGGCACCTGGCAGCCGAGCGAGCCGGGGCAGCCGCCGCCGGAGAACCGCTGGGGCGGCCTGGTGCGGGCGATCACCTATCCGTACACCTACCAGGGCATCACCGGGCCGATCGAGATCCGCGGTTCGGCCGACCTGGTCTCGACGTACGAGCAGGATCAGTTCGGCTACTACCGGGTCGAGTGGGGCCAGAAGAAACCGACCGGCGAGTATCCCGACGTGTGGTACCCGGTGGGCGAGGGCCACACACCGGTGCACAACGGTGTCCTGACCTACTGGGACCCGGCGGCGATGGCCGACGGCAGCTACCTCCTGCGCCTGACGGTGGTGAGCCGGGGCGGCCTGGAGCCGGGCTACAGCTACATGCCCGTCTACCTGGACCGGGGACCGATCTTTGCCCGGATCATCTCTCCCCAGCCCAGCAGCGTGCTGAACCAGGAGAGCGTCACCATCGCCGTGAAGGTCGAGGGCGTCTCGCCGGCGGCGCGGGTGGACTTTTTCTACGACGGCATCTTTATCGGCTCGGCCATCACCGACACGATCATGCCGCTGTCCGAGCGGGTCTACACGGTGACCTGGAACGTGCGCCCGGGCCAGCACAAGCTCTCGGCAGAGGTGGTGAACACCGCCGGCCGTCGCCGCACGACGCAGGAGGTGCTGGTCATCGGGCAGCCCCCGGGCGGAAGCCTGCCGGGCGGGTGGCGCACGCTGGCTGCCTTTCCGCCGCCGCCACCGCTGGCACTCCCGGCGTCGCTCACCCTGCCGGGGCGACGGGTCTCGGTCCGGGCATAGGGCCTTTTGCTCAGGCGAGGTCGCCGCGGTCAGGTGCCCAGGTCGCCGTTTCTTGCGGTCAGGGTCCGCAGCGCCGCGATTCGCGCCCAACGGCCGGTGCGGGCCGCTTGCTGTCCCTGGAACTGCGGGGGTGGCAGGCCATGCCCCGGTGGTCAAGGAGGTTCCCATGCTGGAGGAGCGCATCCGCGTGGCCCTGGGAGAGGAGCCGGCCGACCTGGTCCTGCGCAACGCCCGCCTGGTCAACGTCTTTTCCGGTGAGGTCCACCCGGCGGACGTGGCCCTCCATGCCGGCCGCGTGGTGGGCATCGGCGACTACAGCGGTCGGGAGGAGATCGACCTGCAGGGGCACTACCTCTGCCCCGGCTTCATCGATGGACACGTCCACCTGGAGAGTGCCATGGTCCACCCGGCCGAGTTCGCCCGGGCCGTGGTGCCGCGCGGGACGACCACCGTCGTGGCCGATCCGCACGAGATCGCCAACGTCATGGGCGTGGCCGGGGTGCGCTACATGATCGAGGCTACCGCCGGCCTGCCGCTGAACGTCTACCTGATGGCCCCTTCGTGCGTCCCGGCGAGCCCGCTGGAGACGGCCGGCGCCTCGCTGGGGCCGGCCGACCTGGCTGACCTCTTCCAGGAAGAGCGCGTCCTGGGCCTGGCGGAGATGATGAACTTTCCCGGCGTCCTGCGGCGGGTGCCCGAGGTGCTGGAGAAGCTGCGGGTGGCCGGCGGGCGGCCGGTCGATGGCCATGCCCCAGGCCTGACCGGCAAGGAGCTCTGTGCCTACATCGCCGCCGGGATCGGCTCGGACCACGAGTGCACCAACCTGGCGGAGGCCCTGGAGAAACTGCGCCTGGGGATGGCCATCATGATCCGCGAGGGCAGCACGGCCCACAACCTGGAGGACCTGCTGCCCCTGATCATGCCGGGCAACGCCTCTGCCTGCTTCTTCGTCAGCGACGACCGTCACCCGGCCGATCTGTTGGTGCGCGGGCACATGGATGCTATCCTGCGCCAGGCGCAGCCCCAGGAACTGCTGCCCCCGGTTACGCTGGTGCAGATGGCCACGATCAACCCGGCCCGCTATTTCCGGCTGCGGGACCTGGGGGCCGTGGCGCCCGGCTACCGGGCCGACCTGGTGGTGCTGGAGAGCCTGGACGCGCTCAATCCGGAGGAGGCGTTCCGGGTCAGGATGGTGTTCAAGGACGGCCGTCTGGTCGCGCGCGAAGGGGCGGTCATGGAAGAGGCCCTGCCGACCGCGCGCCCCGTGCCGCCGGCCTCCTTTCGCGTGGCCGGTTTTGACGACGCTCGGCTGGCCGTGCCGGCCCAGGGGCAGCGCCTGCGCGTGATCGGGGTCGTCCCCGACCAGGTGGTCACGCGAGCGTTGGTGGAGGAGGCGCGGGTGGAGGACGGGCTGGCCGTGGCCGATCCCGAGCGCGACGTGCTCAAGATCGCCGTGGTCGAGCGCCATCACGGCACCGGCAATGTCGGGCTGGGCTTTGTCCGCGGGTTCGGGCTAAAGCAGGGGGCGATCGCTTCCTCCGTAGCCCACGACAGCCACAACATCGTCGTCGTCGGCTGTAGCGACGCCGAGATGGCCTGTGCGGTGGAGGCGGTGGTGCGCATGGGCGGGGGTCAGGTGGTCGTGGCCGGGACCCAGGTGCTGGCGGCGCTGGCGCTGCCCATCGCCGGCCTGATGTCCGATCGGCCGCTGGGAGAGGTGTATGACGGGGTGCAGGAGATGGGCGCGGCCGCCCGGCGGCTGGGCTGCACCCTGGAGTCGCCCCTGATGACGCTGTCCTTCCTGGCCCTGGTGGTAATCCCCGAGCTGAAGCTTTCCGACCGCGGCCTGGTCGACGTCGGGGCGTTCGCTGTGGTCCCCCTGTTCGTGGACTAGGGTCACCGGAGGAGGGTCTCTCCGAGCCGTGGATTGGCCGAAGGGGTCGGCGCCGCGGTCGGCCGGACTAGCGGCGCCTGGATACGTGCGGCAGATAGGCCGAGTACACCTGCTTCGCGATGATGAGCTGCACGGGGACCTGGGCCCGGCTTCCTTCCTGGCCCAGGACGGAGATGGTCGCCGTGTAGGTCCCCGGCGGCAGCAGGCGCACCGGGGTAGTCAGCGTCAGGGCGATTGTGGTGGGGGATGTTCCGGAGAGGGCGCTCAGCCGCAGCCAGCCGCGGTCCACCGAGGCCTGCCAAGTGCAGGTCGTGGGGCAGGCCTCGGCGATCTGCAGCCGTTGGAACGGCGGCTGGCCGGCGGATTGTCCCCGCTGCACGACAAAGACCACCTGCGCCGGGCTGACAAACGCCGGCGGCACCGGTTTCTCGACCAGGACGATATCATCGCTGGTCTGCAAGATCTCGCCCTGGGCGTTGCGCAACTGTCCGTAGACGCGCCTGGTGCCGGCGCCCGGGGCCAGCTCCCAGGTCCTCGTGGATTGGTAGGGCTGCCACTGCGACCAGGTCGTGCCGTCGTTGCTCAGTCGCATCTCCCTGGCCCAGCCCTGGCCGTAGAGGTAGATCGAAACCTGCGTCACGGTGGTGGAGTATGCTTCGCCGGCGATGACCAGGGGAAAGGCGTCCCAGCGCGTTCCCATGTCCAGTGTCCAGTAGTGCTGATAGCCCCAGCCGAGGCCTGGGAAGGTATCGCCGGGCTGCCAGGCGTAGCCGATGCCGGCCTCGGCCAGGTCGGCGTTGAGCAGGTTCTCGCGGTGGTGGGGGCTGTCCATCCAGGCTTGCACGACCTCCTGGGGTGTCTTGTAGCCGGCGGCGATGTTTTCGGCCAGCACGTACCAGTTGCCGTACCCGGCAGCGTCGATGCGGTCCCAGGGCGAGGTGAGGTCATCGCCCTTGTGCCCGAAAAAGTCGTTCTGGGCCATGCTCTGGCTGTGGGCCTGCGCCGCTCGCTCCAGGGCCGGGTTGGCCTTGAGCGGAGAGAGCTGTCCGTGCTGCCAGCGGACCTGGTTGATCACCTCGAGCAGGCGCAGCGCGGGGCTGGCGGCGGCGATGTCGCCGTTGGGCGGGGCGGCTGGTGAGCGCTCGTCCATGGGTGACGGAGGCGCGGGTTTGCCCCCGCCCGCAGCCGGCTGGGGCATAGCCAGGATCGCCACGAGGGCGAGCAGTAGCCACAGGGCGAGGGCTGCGCGCGAGCCGGGACGCATTTTTCCACTCCGGGTGAGGTGGTTTCGCTGATACCATTCTACCAGAAATCGGGGCGCTTTTCAAGTGGCAGTTTGTGACAGGACGCACTTCTCCTACTCTATCGAGGAGCGACACCGTGTCCGAACCGGATCCGTGGGCCAGGCTGTATTCCGAGCTGATCTCGTGCTGCGCCTGCGCCAGGCTGGTGGCCTGGCGCGAGGAGGTGGCGCGCGTCAAGCGCCGCGCGTACCGGGATGACGCCTACTGGGGCCGGCCGGTTCCTTCCCTGGGCTGCCGGGACGCCCGGCTGCTCCTGGTCGGCCTGGCACCGGGGGCGCACGGGGCCAACCGCACCGGGCGCATGTTCAGCGGCGACGACTCGGGGCGGACACTGATCCCGGCGCTGTACCGGGCCGGCTTCGCCAGCCGGCCCGTCTACGCGGGGCCGGGCGACGGGCTGGAGCTGCGCGATACCTACATCACCGCTGTCTGCCACTGCGCCCCCCCGGGCAACCGGCCCACGCTGGAGGAAATGCGCAACTGCCGCTCCTTCCTGGTGCGCGAGCTGGGGCTGCTGGCCGGGGTGCGCGTGGTCCTGGCGCTGGGGCGGATCGGCTTCGAGGGTTATCTGCAGGCGTTGCGCGAGAGAGGGATCACCGTCGGCCGGCCGGCTTTTCGCCACGGCGGTGTCTATGCGCTTGGGGAAGGGCTGCCCACGCTGGTGGCGACCTACCACCCCAGCCGCCAGAACACGAACACCGGACGGTTGACCGAAGAGATGTTGGACAGTGTGCTGTGGAAGGTGCGCGATCTGTTGGACCGAGATCGCCGTACCGGTTGACAACCTCCTGCCCTTCCCCTACAATACCGCCATCGTGGAGGTCTGATGCTGGACGAGTCCGAGCGCGCTCTGCTGGCTCTCCTGCCCGCCTTTCTGCTGCGCCAGGCGGCCGAGGGTGTCGCCCTGGAGCACTGGGAGCGGCGCTTCCCCGCCGCCGTCCTGATGGCCGACATCTCCGGCTTCACCCCGCTGGCCGAGACGCTGGCCCGGTCCGGCCGGCGTGGAGTCGAGGAGCTCTCGGCCCTTCTCGACAAGCATTTTTCCCGCATGATGGACCTGGTTCACGCCTATGGCGGCGACGTGGTGCAGTTCGGCGGGGACGCTATCACTGCACTCTTCGACCTTGCCGCGGGGGAGTCGTTGTCGACTGCTGTGCTGGCGGCCGCCGCCTGCGGGCTGGCCATCCAGCGGCACATCGCCGCAACGGGGGCGCTGCGGACCTCCCAGGGCGACTTCCCGCTCCAGGTACGCATTGGGGTCGGGGCCGGGCCTGCCCTGATGGCTGTGGTGGGCAGCCGCCCGGCCGGCCTGCGCTACCTCCTGGCCGGTCCGGCCCGGCAGGGTGCCGTTCGCGCGCAGCGTCTGGCGCACCCCGGTGAGGTCGTGCTCAACCGGACGGCCCATCACTCCGTCCAACACCGAGTGGCCGCAGTGGCTACGCGCTGGGGCTATGCCCTTGTCATCACCTGCCCCGAACCGCCCCCCGCCGCGCCGCGGCCGGCCGCGCCGCCCCTGTCGCCGGCGAGTTGGGCCGAACTTGCCGCTTTCCTGGCCCCGGCGCTCGGCCAGCGCATCCGGGCCAGCGGGCGCGCGTTTCTCGGCGAGCACCGCCACGCCGTTGTTCTCTTCGTGGGTTTCCGCGGGCTCGATTTCGAGCGCGACCCTGCGGTCGCCGACAAGGTGCGCGCCTATGTCACGGCGATGCAGGAGGTCATGGCGCGCTACGACGCCTATCTGGCCGAGATCGAGATCGCCGACAAGGGTAGCCTGCTGCTGGTCCTCCTCGGGGTGCCCTCGGCGCACGAGGACGACGAGGAACGGGCTGTCCTCTGTGCCCTGGCGATGCAGGCGCGCGTCCGGCAACCCGACCTGGCCGGTGTCGCCGGCCAGCGGGTTGGCGTGAGCGCCGGCCCGCTCTTTGTGGGCGGCATCGGCGGGAAGGACCGCTGGACCTACGCCGTTGTCGGCGACGAGGTCAACCTGGCCTCTCGTCTGATGGAGCAGGCGGAATGGGGGCAGGTCGTTGTCAGCAGCCGGGTCCGTCTGCGGGCGGGAGAACGGGGCCGCTTCGTGCCACTCGGGGAGGTCGCGCTCAAGGGCAAGGCCCGGCCGGTGCCGGCCTTTGTCGTGGCCGGGTTGCGGGAGCGCAGCACCATGCTGGCCGAACGAGCCTTGCTCTATCGGGGCGAGACGGTCGGGCGCGAAGCCGAGGTGGCCTGGATGCGCGCGGTGGGCCAGCGGGCCGCGGGGGGCCAGGCCCAGGTCCTGGTCATCGAGGGGGAGGCCGGCATGGGCAAGAGCCGGCTGGCCGCCGACCTGGCGCGCTGGTGGTTGGACCATGGGTACCAGGGATACAGCGGCGATTGCTTCTCCTACACCATGGGCACACCGTACCAGCCGTGGAGCGAGCTGCTGCATGCCCTCCTGGATCTGCCGCCCGAGCAGCCGGCGGGCGCCCGTCTGCAGCGGGCGGAGGGCTTCCTGTCCAGGATCGACCCGGCTGCAGCCGCGCGCTTGCCTCTGCTGGCCGACCTGCTGGGGCTGCCGGCGGCAGACAACGCGGTGACGCGCTCTCTGGAGGGGGCCGAGCGCAAGCGTGCCCTGTTCCACCTGGTTCTGGAGATCCTGCGCCACGTGGCCTGCACCGTTCCCCTGCTCTTGCTCCTGGAGGATATCCACTGGAGCGACATGCCTTCCCTGGAGCTGCTCGAACACGTCGTCCGCAACATGGCGGGCTTTCCCGTGCTCGTGGTCTTGCCCCATCGCCCGCTGGGCGAGCCGCCGCCCGCGCCCTATCGCCGCCTGAGCGGGCTGCCCTGTTCCCAGCGGCTGGTCCTGGACGCGCTGCCGGCGGCGAGCAGCCAGGCCCTGGCCCTGGCACGACTGGGGTTGGCCCCCGGGGCGTGTTTGCCCGCACGGATGCAGGCACTGCTCACGCCGGCCCAGGGCAATCCGTTCTTCGTCGAAGAGATCCTCAACACCCTGCACGACGCTGGAGTCCAGGTGGTGCCCCGGGACGGTGGGTGCGCTGTTCTGGGGGACCTGGACGCGGTCGAGATCCCTGCCACGGTGCAGGCCCTGGTCCAGTCCCGCCTGGATCGCCTCGAGGAAGGGCTCCAGCTCACACTCAAGGTGGCCGCGGTGGTTGGCAGGACGGTGCCGTACGCCACGCTCCGGGCAATTCATCCGCTGGGTCCAGGTGAGCTCGACGCGCATCTCGCTGCGCTCGAGCGCGTGGACCTGCTTCGCCTGGAGCGCCTGGCTGCCGGGCCGACCTTCTTCTTCAAGCATGTGATTACCCAGCAGGTGGCCTACGAAAGCCTCCTCTTTGCCCAGCGGCAGGCCCTGCATGAGGCGCTGGGTCAGCATCTGGAGGCTGCTCACGCGCACGATCTGGACGAGGTGGTGGACTTGCTCGCTCACCACTATGCTATGGGCGGCAACCGCCCCAAGGCCTTTGCCTATCTGATCCGGGCGGGAGAGCGGGCCACCCGGGCCTACACGCACCAGGAGGCGTTGGGCTACTATCGCCGGGCCCGGGCCTGGCTGGAGGAAGGGAACCTGGCGCAGCGCTGGGACCTGCTGTGCCGGCTGGAGCGGGCGCTCAACGCCATGGGTCAGCGAGAGGAACAGCGGTGGGCGCTGGAGGAGATGGAGGCGCTGGCACAGCAACTGGGAGGGGGCCAGCGCCTGGCGGTGGTGCGTTGGAGACAGGGAACGCTGCTGTCGCAGACGGGACAGCCGGAAGAGGGCATCCGCGTACTGCGGGAAGCCGCCGCTGTGGCGGAGCACGCCGGGGACCTATCCACGGCCGGCCAATGCGCGATTGACATCAGCCGGGCGTACTGGCTGCTGTGCCGGGTGGACCAGAGCCAGGGCGCACTCGCGCAGGCCCGGCATCTTTTCCAGCAGGCCGGCGACCGGGCCAGAGAGGCCGCCGTGTTCAACATGCTGGGGAATATCTCGCTGGCCATGCTCGCGCGGTATGAACAGGCCCTGGAGATGTTTCGCCAGGAGGGGCAGATCTGTCGTCAGCTCGGAGACGAGCACGGTGAGAGCACCAGCTCGCTGAACCAGGCCATCGCCCTCATCTCGTTGGGGCAGGCCCGAGACGCGCTCGAGCGTATCGCGCCGGTCCTGTCGTTCTACGAGCGCTCGGGGAATCCCCGGTTCGTTGGCGTGGCTCTCTTTGCCATGGGCCACGCCCTCTTGCGCCTGGGGCGGTGGGCGGATGCGCTGACGGCGGCGCACCGCAGCATTGCCATGCTGGAGGAGTGCGAGGAGCGCAACTTCCTGATCGAGGGAGAGGGGCTGGCCGGGCGCATTCTGCTCGAACAGGGGCATGTGCACAGGTCGCTGGAACACTTCGAGCGGGCCTGTGCCCTGGCCCAGGCCGGGGGCCAGGAGGTGGATTGGGCGCACTATCGTTCCTGGGAGGCCTTGGTCCTCCTGCAGTTGGGCCGGGCAGAGGAGGCCCTGGTCGGCTCCGCCGAGGCCATCGCCATCCTGGAGCGCCAGTCCCACCGCGTGGACAACGCGCAGTACATGCTCTGGCACCACTTTCAGATCGTGCGCGCCCGGCACGGCCCCGCAGTAGCCCGGCCGTACCTGGAGCGAGCCTATGGGGTCGTCCAGGAGATAGCCGCCGAAATCCTCGACCCAGAGTTGAGGCGCTCGTTCCTGGAGCATATCGCCGTCAACCGGAAGATCGTAGGGGCGTGGCAGGATGCCCAGGCGACCTCGTCGTGATAGGGCAATCTGCCGGCTGCCGGGCGTTGGGCTCCCAGGCTTGCCAAAGTCGCCGGCCTTGACCGGCAAGTGCCCGGCTCCGGCAACGGCACGACACCGCACATTCCGGGGCGGGGCAACGATGCGGCCGTGCCGCGCTTCGCGCAGGCCGGGCACTTGCCATTCGTGGTGCACCGCCGCGACCTTGATATCACCGTGCAGGCTGGATGCATGTTTGTGGATGGGCAGGCAAGCGGTCCCTGAGCGGAGCCGCTCGGAGCGAAGCGGAGAGCGGCGAAGTCGAAGGGCCGCTTGCCCCTGGAGGCGCGGCCGATCCCTGAGCGGAGCGGCCAAAGGCCGCGTAGTCGAAGGGCGGCCGCGCTCCTTGCCCATCTAGAGACATGCATCCGTGCAGGCTCGCGCGTTTGCGTGCGCCTGTGACATGTGCTATCATCCTTCCTGTGTGGCGCCTCTGCGCCCGCCTGGAACCTGACCTGTCCGCTCGCGGACACGAGCTTGGTATGGCATTGCCAGGAGGAACGACATGCCCCCAATCAGCGAGATCATCGCCCGCGAAGTGCTGGATTCGCGCGGCAATCCCACCGTCGAGGTCGCGGTGTACCTGGAGGACGGCACCAGCGGCCAGGCCATCGTGCCCTCGGGTGCGTCCACCGGTGCCCATGAAGCCCTGGAGCTGCGCGATGGCGACACGGAGCGCTACATGGGCAAGGGCGTGCTGCTGGCCATCGAGCACGTCAACGAGGAAATTGCCGAGGAGATCCTGGGCTGGGATGCCATGGACCAGGCCGGCCTGGACCTCTTCCTGGCCGAGATCGACGGCACTCCCAACAAGGGCCGCCTGGGAGCCAATGCCACCCTCGGCGTGAGCCTGGCCGTGGCCCGCGCCGCCGCCGGCTCGCTGAGCCTGCCACTCTACCGCTACCTCGGCGGCGTCGGCGCGCGCATCCTGCCCGTGCCGCTGATGAATATCCTGAACGGCGGCAAGCACGCCACCGACAGCACCGATCTCCAGGAGTTCATGATCGCGCCGCTCGGCGCGCCCACCTACCACGAGGCGCTGCGCTGGGGGGTGGAGACCTACCACTCCCTGAAGAAGGTGCTGAAGAAGCGCGGCCAGAGCACCAACGTCGGGGATGAGGGCGGCTTTGCTCCCTCGCTGCCGTCCAACGAGGCCGCCGTGGAGGTCATCCTGGAGGCGATCCAGGCGGCCGGCTACGAGCCGGGCCGCGATATCTTCCTGGCCCTCGACCCCGCCGCGAGCGAGTTCTACAGCGATGGCCTGTACGACCTGCGGCGCGAGGGTCGCAAGCTGACCGCGGCCGAGATGGTCGAGTTCTATGCCGACTGGGCGGCACGCTACCCGATCATCTCCATCGAGGACGGCCTGGCCGAGGACGACTGGGAGGGCTGGAAGCTGCTCATGGAGCGCCTCGGTGACCGTGTCCAGATCGTCGGGGACGACCTGCTCGTGACCAACGTCCAGCGCATCGGCCGGGCCATCGAGGAGGATGCCTGCAACGCCCTGCTCTGCAAGGTCAACCAGATCGGAACGCTGACGGAGGCCGTGGATGCCGTCCGGCTGGCCCATTGGGCCGGCTGGGGCGCGATCATTTCGCACCGCTCGGGGGAGAGCGAGGATGCCTTTATCGCCGACCTCTCCGTCGCCCTGGGCACCGGCCAGATCAAGGCCGGCGCTCCCTGCCGGACCGACCGCGTCGCCAAGTACAACCAGCTGCTGCGCATCGAGGAGGAGCTGGGCGAGGCCGCGCTGTACGCCGGCCGGGCAGCTTTCCGGGTGTAGCGGCCGGGACGCGGAGGGCGCCTGGCTGGCGTCGCGCAAGTGTCGGCGACGCGGGTCGGGGTCCGCACGGCCGTACCAAAGTCGCCGGCCTTGACCGGCAAGTGCCCGGCTCAGGCAACGGCACGACGCCGCACATCCAGGGACACGGCAATGGTACGGCCATGCCGCGCTGTACGCCGGCCGGGCACTTGCCATCCGCTGTGCATCGGCGCGACCTTGATATCGCCGTGCGGGGTCCGCGTTTTCCTTGCGTTGGGAAACAGAGTATGGTATACTGAGGGCGGCTCGAGACGGGGGATGCGTATGGAGGATCCGGCTGGGCAGAGCGATCACGACGTCGAGTCCACCGCCGCCTGGCTGCACGAGGTTGGCCTGGCCGGGCCGGCCTACCTGCTGCTCCACGGTCTCCGCCCGCTCTCTTTCGTCGGCGAACAGAGCTTGCTCTTCTTGCAGCCCCTGCTGCCCCATGGCCGCTGGCGCGCCGCCGTGGAGCGGATCGCCGGAGTCCTGGGCGACCGTCGCCGTGTGGAGGAGCTGCTCACCTCGCTGGAAGCGCGCGTGCGCGGCCCCGGCGGCGCGCGGCGCAAGGAGAATGCCCGATGAGCCTGCCCTTTGGTGGGGCTACGCTGCTGGCCGGGTTGATCATCATCCTCTTTGCCGCCCTCTTCTACTTCTTCTGGGGAACGTGGCAGCGCCATCGGCGCGTCGCCGAGGTCCAGCTCCGGCCGCTGCCGCCGATCGAGACGCTGCGTTCCTCCCTGCGGCGGGCGGCGGAGATGGGCGAGTCCGTGCACGTCTCCCCGGGGACGGGCACGCTGGCCGAGCGCAACAGCGCTGCGGAAACGATCGCCGGCCTGGGTGTCGTGCAGGGGGTGGCCCGCGAGGCGCTGGCCTTGGGCGTACCGGTGAGCGTGACGACCAACGATGCCCTGGTCAACCTGCTGGCGGAGGGCACGCTGGAGCGAGCGCTGGAAGCTGCCGGCCGGCCCCCGGGCCTGGAGGCTCAGAGCGAGCTGGTGTCGCAGCAGAACCCGCTGGCCTATGCCGCCGGCGTGGTGGACAAGCTGGATCGCCCCGAGGTACAGGGCAACGTGCTCGTGGGTGCCTTTGGCGAAGAGCTGCTGTTGATGGGTGAGGTCGGTGCCGAAAAGACCACCTTCCAGGTGGCAGGTGCGGTCCGCCCGGCGGCAGCTTCGTTCCTGCCGCTGGTGACGAACGACTATCTCCTGGGTGAGGAGATCTACGCTGCCCCAGCCTACCTCGAGCCCTGGCCGGCGCGAATCGTATCGCTGCTGGCGCAGGACGGCATCCGCTGGTTCATCCTCCTGCTGATCCTGGTTGGTGTTGTGCTGGCCACAGTGGGGCTTCTGGACGGCACGTTGGGTTACCTGTTCGATATGCCGGTACGCTGACGGAGGCGGCCCATGCTCAGACGGATCGGTACCGTGATCGTGCCCTGGTTCCTGGCCTCCACGGTGGGCATCCTGGTACTGGTGAACTTTTTCTTCCGCATGGAGGGCGCGGACGCCTTCATCGACGGGCTGGTCGGATGGGCCTCGCTGATCGCCGGTTTCGCCGTGATCCTGGGGCTGGTGAACGTCGCCCGGGTCCACGGACGGCGCATCGTGCGCCGGGAAGGCGGCTGGCCATACAGCGTGGTCCTGCTACTATCGGCCCTGGCGGTGATCGTGTTGGGGTTCCTGCCGGGGTCTTTCGGCCCCGGTGACGCCACCGTCCAGTGGGTCTTTCGCTATGTGCTGGAGCCGCTGGCCACGACCTTCTTCTCGCTGCTGGCTTTCTTCCTGGCCACGGCCATCTTCCGCGCCCTGCGCCTGCGCAACCTCGAGGCGACGCTGGTGACGGTGGTGGCGGTGATCGTCCTGCTGGGACAGGCCCAGATCGCCTCGTACTGGCCACAGCTGGAACCGGTGAGCCGGCTCCAGGAGTGGCTGCTGCGCGTGCCGACGATGGCCGGGGTGCGGGCCATCCTGATCGGGGCGGCCATCGGAGCCATCGCCACGGCCATGCGCGTGCTGCTGGGCCTGGAGCGGCCCTATGCTGAGTAGGCTCGTTCATTCTGAACCCGTGTCGGCGGGAGGGTAGGACGGTGATCTTTTGTCCGAACTGCAAGGCACCGAACCCGGACTCGCAAAAGTTCTGCGGGCAGTGCGGGAAACCGCTGCAGGAAGAAAAGCCGCCCCAGGCAGAGAAGACCGAGCAGGTGCCATCGTGGCTGAAGGAGCTGGGGGGGGGCCTGGAGGCCGGCCTGGAACCGGGGCCGGCACCGGTCCTGCAACCCGGGGTGGAGCCTGCCCCGTCGGGGCCCGAAGGGCTCCCGCCGTGGCTGGCTGAGGAGGCCCCAGCGGCCGCGGCACCGGCGGCGGAGACAGGGCTCCCGCCATGGCTGGCTGAGGAGGCCCCAGCGGCCACGGCACGGGCGGCGGAGACAGGGCTCCCGCCATGGCTGGCTGGGGAGGCCCCAGCGGCCGCG
>CAZTIG010000007.1:0-32450 GCA_964613665.1 uncultured Chloroflexia bacterium | reverse complement strand
TGCCGCCCTGGTTGGCCGTGGAGGAAGCGCCGGCCGCACCAAAGGAGGCCCCGGCAGAGATCCTGCCGCCGTGGCTGGCGGAGGAGAAGGCCGCGCCCGAGGAGGCTCCCGCGGAAGGCCTGCCGCCGTGGCTGGCGGAGGAGAAGGCCGCAGCAGAGGAGGCTCCCGCGGAAGGCCTGCCGCCCTGGTTGGCCGTGGAGGAAGCGCCGGCCGCACCAAAGGAGGCCCCGGCAGAGATCCTGCCGCCGTGGCTGGCGGAGGAGAAGGCCGCGCCCGAGGAGGCTCCCGCGGAAGGCCTGCCGCCGTGGCTGGCGGAGGAGAAGGCCGCAGCAGAGGAGGCTCCCGCGGAAGGCCTGCCGCCCTGGTTGGCCGTGGAGGAAGCGCCGGCCGCACCAAAGGAGGCCCCGGCGGAGATCCTGCCGCCGTGGCCTGCGGAGGACAAGGCTCCGCCCGCCGTCGGACCCGTCGAGGCTCCGGCGGAGGTGGCCCCGGTCTGGCCGGCAGCGGAGGAGGCCCCGGTTGCGGCAGCCGAGCCCCAGGAGGCGCCCGAGTGGCTGGGCGGACTGGAGGGAAGCCTGCCATCCTGGCTGGCGGCGGAAGGCCAGGAGGCTGCTCCGGAGGAGGAGGCCGGCCTGCCTTCGTGGTTGACCGGGGAAGGGCCGGAAGCTGCAGCCCCACCGGAGGCCAGGCCGAAGGAAGAGGTTCCACCTTGGCCGGCGGAGGAAGTGCCGGCGGCGATGGCCCCGGAGCCCGGGCTGCCCTCCTGGTTGGAAGAAGCGGCCCCGGCCGAGGAAGCGCCGGCGATAGCCCCGGAGGCGGGACTACCGCCGTGGCTGGAGGAAGCGGCCCCGGCCGAGGAAGTGCCGGCGGCGGCCCCGGAGGCGGGACTGCCGCCGTGGCTGGAGGAGCCGGCCCCGGCCGAGGAAGTGTCGGCGATAGCCCCGGAGGCGGGACTGCCGCCGTGGCTGGAGGAAGCGGCCCCGCTGGAGGCCGGGCCGAAGGAAGAGGCTCCGCCCTGGCGGGTGGAGGAAGTGCCGGCGGCAGTGGCCCCGGAAGCCGGGCTGCCGTCGTGGCTGGAGGAGCCGGCCCCGGCAGAGGCCGGGCCGAAGGAAGAGGCTCCGCCCTGGCCGGTGGAGGAAGTGCCGGCGGCGGCCCCGGAGGCTGGACTGCCGTCGTGGCCGGAGGAAGCGGCCCCGGTGGAAGCTGCGGCGCCTCCGGAAGAGCCACCCGTTGAGCCCGCTGCTGCGCCGGTGCTCTGGTCCCAGATCGAAGCGGCGCCTGTGCCGCCTCCCGGGGCCGAGGGCCGCGCCGTCCCCGTGGCCCCCGAGGAGGAGGAGGGACTGCCGGATTGGGCCAGGGCCCTGCGGCCGGCCGAGGAGGCGCCGGCGCCCCGGGAAGGAGAGTCGTTCCTGTCGGGGGTGGAGTTGCCCGAGTGGCTGCGGGCCGAGGAGCGGGCGGCGGTCGCGGAGGAGCCAGCGGCCGAGGCTGCCGGGGAGATGGACTGGCTGGACCGCTTGGTCAAGGAAGAAGTCCCCGAGGAAGCTCCTTCTCTAGCTGCCATAGAGCGGCTGCCGCGGCCGGCCTTGCCGCCGCTTTCCCCAGCCCGCAGGCGGGCCGCGGAGGTATTCGCCGGCCTGCTCGCTGTCCCGGAACCGGTGGTGGAGGCAAAGCCACAGCCGCTATCCACTGCATTCCAGCGGGTCCTGCGCTGGCTGGCACAACGCTGGCCAATGCTGGCGCTCGCCGCGCTGATGGTTGTGATGGTCACTGTGAGCCTTCCGCTGCCCGAGACGCCCGTGCCCAGCACGGCGGGTGTGCGGGAGGCGTTCGACGCCGTCGGCGCCGTGGCCGGGCAGCCGGGACAGGCCCCCGCCGTCGTCCTGGTGGCCTACGACTGGGACGTGCAGCGCAGCGCCGAGATGCGGCCGCTGGCCCTGGCCCTGACTGCCCACCTGATGAAGCTCCAGGCGCGGATCATCGCCGTCAGCACGACCTTCCAGGGGAACCAGCTGGCCCAGGAGGTCAAGGACGAGGCCCTGCGCGAGCTGAGAAAGGACCCCGACTTTGTGGACGACGGCTCCTACGCCGACGACAAGTACGGGGCCGGCTTCCTGAACCTGAGCATGCGCACCGGTGGCGAGAGCGCGCTGCGCCTGTTGGGCTCGCAGCCGATCTCGCAGACCTTCCCGGCCGACTTTGTCTACGGGCGCGCCAGCGGGGAGTATCCGCTGGTCCAGCGGGTGCGCTCGCTGGAGGAGGTGGCCCTGCTGGTGGTGATGGCCGGCGAGGAGGACCGCGTGGTGGCCTGGATGGAGCAGGTCTGTGCGCGGCCGCCATCCCCCCGGCCGTGCGTGCTGGTGGTGCCTACCGAGCTGAGCCCCCTGGTAGAGCCCTACAAGCAGGCCCGCAGGATCTCGCCGGCAGGCGTTCTGTGGGGCCTGCCGACGGTGGTCGAGTACGAGGCCCGGCTGGAGGTGCTCCAGGGCATCTCGGTGAACAGGGACGTCTCCCTGCAGCAGCGGCTGCACCTGCTGACGGTGGCCGAGATCGGCCTGGTCGTGCTGATCATATTGGGAAACCTGGCCCAGATCGGTGCCTGGCTGATCGGCCTGCGCAAGGGATCGTCGCGAGCGTAGCGACCTGCGGCGGCTGAATGGAACCGCGCACCGCGCCGTTCCATCGACGGGGCCCTTGGAAAGGAAAGCTCGATGGACCAGATCATCGGCCTGTGGGTGGCTGCGATCCTGACCCTGATGGTGTACAGCTACCTGATCGCGGACAATCCCTTGTTTCGCCTGGCCGAGCACCTGCTCGTGGGCACGACCCTGGGGTACGCCGCCTTGATCGTGCTGCAGCGCGTGCTGCTGCCCAGCCTGAACACCGTCCTGGCCCCGTCCGCATCGACAGATCCCCTGAGCCGCCTCATGACCGGCCTGGGGCTGTTCTGGGGGGTGCTGCTCTGGCTGCGGCTGGCGCGGCCGGTGCGGTGGCTGGCTTCCTGGCCTCTGGCGATCGTCTTTGGCGTGGGAGCAGCCCTGGCGGTGGGAGGGGCGCTCACCGGCACCCTCATCCCGCAGGTGGGGGCAACGCTGGTGCCGTTGAGCGGGCCGGCCCTCCTGGACAACGTGGTGACCGTGGTGGTCGTGCTGGCCGGTCTGACCTACTTCTTCTTCGCCGTGCGTCGGGACCGCCCGCTGGGGCGGGCAGTCCAGGTCGTGGCCCGTTTTGGCCGCTGGAGCCTGATGGTGGCACTCGGTTCCTTTCTGGGGACGCGCGCAGTCTCCCTGTTGAGCGCCCTGGTGGAGCGCTTCCAGTTCCTGGGGCAATGGCTGAGGACATTCCTGCACTGAGGAGCGGGGTATGCACGCCGAGACGGACTACCGGGCGATCCTGATTGCGGACTGCGGCATCGAGTACACCCGTGTGACGCTGGTGGACATTGTCGAGGAGAACGAGTACCGGCTGGTGTCGCAGCGTGAGCTTGCCACCACGGCAGAGCCGCCGCTGTCCAACGTGACGACGGCGATTCAGCAGGGCATCGTCGAGTTGGAGCGCAGCACCGGCCGCCAGTTGCTGGAGGACGGCCGGCTGTGCATCCCCCAGGGCCGGGATGGACAGGGGCTGGACGCCTTTGTGGCCACGTGCAGTGCCGCAGGGTCACTGCCGGTGCTGGTGATGGCGGTCACGGCGGACATCACGGCGCAGAGCGCCGTGCGGGCGGTCGAGGGGCTCTACGCGGTGCCTTTCCGGGTGGTGACGATGGAGGAGGTCCTGCGCGACGATCCTCTCGCCGAGCCGGCCGCGCTTGCGTCCACGCCCTGGTGGAAGGTGGTCGAGGACCTCTATCCCGGCGGTCTGCTGCTGGTGGGGGGCATCGACGGCGGGAACGTGGCTCCGCTGCGCACCCTGGCGCGCTCGTTGGCCGAGGCCCTGCCGCCCGCCGCGGCGCGCCTGGAGCACGAGGTGGCCCAGCCGGCTCTTCCGGTGATCTGCGCCGGCAACCGCCGCGCCCAGGACGTTGTGCAGCACTACCTGGCCGACCGCGTGGACCTGCGAATCGTGGACAACGTCCGCCCGCGCCTGCACGGGGAGAACCTGGTCCCGGCCCGCCAGGAGCTGGCCCGGCTGTACGAGGAGCAGCTCCTGCAGCACGTTCCCGGCTACGAGGAGCTGGCCTCCTGGTCCCAAGGCCCGATCCAGCTGCCCTACATGGGGCTGCAGCTGGCCGTGCGGTTCCTGGCTACCCACTTCCAGCGCCAGGTCCTGGGCCTGGACCTGGGCAGCGGGGCCACGGCCATGGTCTGGGCCGAGGGACAGCGTTGCGAACGGGTGGTGCTGGGGAACCTGGGCGTGGGCTACGGCACCGCCCGCATCCTCTCCCGCCGCGGTGTCGGCTGTATCCGCCGTTGGCTGCCCTATCCGGCTACCGAGGAGGAGGTCCGCAATGCCGTGCTGAATCGGGCACTGCGGCCTCGCACCCTGCCGGCTACGGTGCGCGACGTTCTCCTGCTGCAGGCGCTTGCCCGCGAGGCGCTGGTGGAGGCGGGGCAGAAGATGCCCGGCCGGCCCGCCGTTGGTGCGGACATGATCGTGGCCAGCGGAGGTGGCCTGGTGCGGGCGCCGCGGCCTTCCCAGACCGTGATGATCCTGCTGGATGCGCTGGAGCCGGCCGGCGAGAACTCGGCCGGCCTGGTGGACCTCTACCTGGACCGCTTCTGCTTGATTCCCTCTATCGGGGCGTTGGCCGCACTGAACCCCGACGCGGCAGCCTGCGTGCTCCTGAAGGATGGGCTGTTCCATCTGGGACCCTGTCTGATCCCGTTGGGGCGGGCCAGGCGCGGTGCCCCGGCGCTGGCCCTGGAGTTGGAGTATGCCAACGAGATGCGCCAACAGGTCGAGGTGTTGTGGGGCGACATTGCCATCGTCCCCTTCCGCGGCGGCGGTGAGGCCCACCTGACAGTGAGCCCCGCCTCGGGGACCCGCCTGGGGCTGGGCCGGCGCCGCGAGCAGTTGACCACCAAGGGGGGGGACATGATCCAGGGCGGGGCGCTGGGTCTGATCGTGGACGCCCGGGGCCGGCCGTTGTCCCTGCCCGCCGCCGACGAACTGCGGCAGGCCGAGCTGCAGCGTTGGCTGAAGCTCAGCGGCGCCTATGCAGCGGAGGAGCTGGCCGGCCTGGTTCCGCCTCCGCCGCCGGTGGAGGCACCCGCGGAGGAACTGGCCGAAGATGTCTAGGGGCCATCCCCTGACTGCCACAAAGAAAGAGGCACGAGGCAAAGCATGTCGAAGAAGGACACAACCCCTCTGCTATTGCGGACGACAAGATGACCTCTAGAGACCTTTGTGGAGCCACGGCAGTGCGGCAAGAACGCGCAGGACACTGTCGCTGGCAGTACGCCAAGCCCCCTGGATCGGCGTAGCGTTTGGCGAGGAGCATGCGGTGACGGTCTACTTTCCCACCTTCAAACCGGCGGTGATCCCGCTGACCATGGCTACTCTGGTGCGCAGTCTGCCCTTCGCCGGGGAGGTGTCCGTGCGGATGGGCAACCGCGTGGAGCCGGACGAGGTCGTGGCCCGCACCCTGGTCCCGGCAAGGGGCCGCCGCTTCGCCGTGGCCCGGGCGTTGGAGCTGGCCGAGAAGGACCTGCCGGCCCACGTCGTGACGGAGGATGGCAGCGAGGTCGCGGCCGGCGACATCGTGGCGCGCGTGGGGGGGATGCGGCAGCGGGTTTGGCGCGCCCCGGTAGCGGGGACCCTCTCCACCGCCGAGGCGGAGCGGGGCTACCTGGTCATCACGGCGCCGGCCCAGGTCCTCGAGGTGCGGGCCCATCTCAAGGGGTTTGTCTCGGCCGTCGACCCGTACCGCGCCGTCACCATCCAGTCGCCCGTGGCCATGGTCCAGGGGGCCTTTGGCCTGGGCGGCGAGCAGCACGGCGTACTGCGCACGACGGTGACCGACGCCGCCGAGGAGCTGCTTCCGGACATGCTCGACGAGCGCGCCGCCCTGTCCATCGTCATCGGCGGCGGGCCGATCGGGGCCGGCGCGCTGGCGAGGGCGATCGAGCTGCGCGTCCGCGGCCTGATCGTCGGCAGCATCGCCCCGGAGGACCTCTCTACCTTTCTGGGACACTCGGGCGATGGGGCATGGGAGGTGGGAAGCAGCGGTTGGACCTTTCCCCCCGCGGCGGCCGGCCGCGATTTTCCCCTCACGCTGATGGTGACCGAAGGACTGGGCCGGCGGCCCATGTGCCGGCAGGCCTTTGACCTGCTGACCTCGTACGACGGTGCCGAGGCCTCCCTGGACGGGCGGACATGGCTGCACGGCCCGCAGATGCGCCGTCCGCAGGTTCTCATTCCCCTGGTGCGGGCCGATCCGGCGGAGCTCCCCGCTGAGGAGACGGCCGAACGCCTGACCCTGGGAACCGCGGTGCGGCTGTTGAGCGCGGATCTCCTGGGCCGTGGCGGCACCATCGTGGGTTTCCCGCGCGGGATGCGCACCCTGGCCTGTGGGGCGCGCTACCGTGTCGCCGAAGTCCGCCTGGATGACGGGCAGATCATCGACGTGCCGCTGGAGAACCTGGAGGCCCTGGGGCAGCCGCGCAGGCGGCCGCGCTGAGAGGCTACGGTTCCTCCACCGGCTGGCCGATCATGCGCAGAAAGGCCGCGACCAGCGTGGGGTTGTAGTGTCGGCCGGCCATCTGCCGCAGGATCGTACAGGCCTCTGGGATGCTTCGCCCTCGGTGATAGGAGCGTTCCCCCGCGGTCAGCGCCTCGAAGGCGTCGGCGATGGCGATGATCTGTGCCCCCAGAGGGATCTCGTCGCCGCGCAGCCCGTCGGGATAACCGCTGCCGTCATAGTGCTCGTGGTGGTGGCGGATCAGCAGGACCACGTCGTCCATGTAGGGGATGTTGCGCAGGATCGAGACCGCCACCAGCGGGTGGGTCTCGACCACGGCCCGTTCACTGGGGGCAAGGGCGCCAGGCTTGCCCAGGATGTCCTCGCTGATCCCGATCTTGCCGATGTCGTGAAGGATGGCGCCGTAGCGGATGGTGCTGACCTGCTCTTCGGGCAGGCCCACGGTGCTGGCCAGGGCCACGGCCAGCTCGGTGACCGCGCGGGAGTGGCGGTTGGCATAGGGGTCGCGGGTATCGATGAGCGAGGCCAGCGCCTGGATCACGCCGGTGTAGCTCTCGGCGATGACGCTGCCCAGCCGCCATTTCTCGATGGCGATGCGCGCCTGGTTGTTGAGCAGGGTGAGCACGTGGGAGGGCAGCTTCCGGGGGAGCTCCTCGTACAGGGCGGCCAGCGCCCCGATCAGGGTGCGGCCCTGGAAGGTGGGCGTGGTCACGGCGGCCAGCAGGTTCGATGATGGCGGGGCATGGATCGTCAGGACCAGCGGCGCAGAGGAGCCGTTCACCGGACGGGCCTGCTCCAGTGCCTGCAGGAAGGCCGGCCCAAAGAGGAGCGCGCTCCCCGAGCCGAAGAACTCGGCCGGCCGTGGCGGGTCCATGTACGCGAACAGGCCCCAGCGGGCTCCTCCCACGTCTTCGGCGCCGGCGGCAACGGCCCGGAACACCTCCGGTAGGGGGTTACGGCCGGCAATCATCTCACTGATGCGGTTCAGCGTCTGCACGATGCGATCATTCGAATCGCTTTCGCTGCTCATGCCGGCTTCCTTGCGTAGCCCCCATGGCCCGACGAAGTGGTGTCGCGCCCGCTATTATACCACAAGTCGGAGCATCTGTTGTCTGTTCTTCTCTCTCCCCTCCGAACCGCACGGCTGTACCAAAGTCGCCGGCCTTGACCGGCAAGTGCCCGGCTCCGGCAACGGCCCGACGCCGCACATCCAGGGACACGGCAATGGTACGGCCATGCCGCGCTGTACGCCGGCCGGGCACTTGCCAGCCGCTGTGCATCGGCGTGACCTTGATATCGCCGTGTCCGAACCGCCTCACGTTTGCACGCGCGCACGTCCGGTAGTATAATGCCCAGGTCCCGAACTGGCCCGTCGGTGTCCCGGCTGTGCCAGCCTCGGCGGAACGAGCCGGGCGATTGCCCGCTGGAGGCTCTGGGTGCAGCGCCGCGACTGGATCCTGTTGGCCACGATCATCCTGCTCCTGGGAGCGGCTGTCTGGATCGACCTGTGGAGTCCCGCCATCGCCTTCTGGCGGCCCGTGCCGGAGATCTCGGAGAACCCCAGCGCCGAAGAGATCGCGCTGGCCCGGCAGAGGGAGTTGGCCATCCGCTCTACCACCCTGCGCCTGGGCCTGGACCTGCAGGGAGGCATGCAGGTCATCCTGGAGGCCCAGACGGCGACGACGCTGACCGTGCAGAGCATCCAGGTGGCCCGCGACATCATCGCCAGCCGCGTAGACCGGTTGGGCGTGTCCGAGCCCAGCCTGCAGGTGCAGGGGCAGAGTCGCATCGTGGTCGAGTTGCCCGGCCTCTTCGACCGCCAGGAGGCCCTGGCGGCGATGCAGAACACCGGGTTCCTGGAGTTTGTCGCCACGGGGGATGAGTACCTCGATCCCGGCACCGTCGTCAGCACGACGTACGGCCTGACGCCGGCGCAGATCGCCGCCATCACCCACACCAGGGTGTACGAGACCGTCGTCACCGGGAACGAGCTGGACCTGGGCCAGATCATGGCGGACACCGACCATCTCACCGGGAAGCCGATCATCCGCCTGGGATTCGGCCCGGCCGGCCGGGAGAAGTTCGCCGCTTGGACGCTGGCCCACGTGGGCAAGCCGCTGTCCATCGTCCTGGACAAGAAGGTCGTCTCCTCGCCCGTGGTCCAGGAGGCGATCACCGACGGCCGGGCTCAGATCAGCGGCGAGAACATCGACTTTGACGAGGCGCAGCGCATCGCCCTGCTCCTGCAGTACGGCGCCCTGCCCGTACCCCTGAGCGTGGTGGCCACGCGCACCGTCGGCCCCACGCTGGGAGAGGATTCGGTCAACAAGAGCGTCGTCGCCGGGATCATCGGCCTGGCCACGGTGCTTCTCTTCATGGCGCTCTACTACCGCCTCCCGGGGGTGCTCTCCGGGCTGGCCCTCTGCAGCTACACCGTTCTCATCTTTGCCATCTACAAGCTGATCCCGGTGACGCTGACGCTGCCGGGCATCGCCGGGCTGCTCCTCTCCATCGGCATGGCTGTGGATGCCAACATCCTGATCTTTGAGCGCATGAAGGAGGAGCTGCGCGCCGGCAAGACGCTGCATGCGGCGATCGAGGCCGGTTTCGACCGCGCCTGGACCTCGATCCTGGACTCGAACCTGTCCACCCTGCTGACCTGCGTGGTCCTGTACGTATTCGGCAGCCAGTTGGGGGCCAGCATCGTCAAGGGCTTTGCCATCACCCTGGCCATCGGCGTGATCGTGAGCATGTTCAGCGCCATCACCATCACCCGCACCTTCCTGCGGCTGGCCTACTGGCTGGCCGGCGGGGTGCTGGAGCGGCACAGCCGCTTCTTGCTGGGGGCGGCGGTGGAGCCGCGCCTGTAGGCGCCTGCCGAGGAGGACGCTCTTGCTTCACCTGGTGCGCAGACGATACCTCTACTTCCTCATCTCGGCCCTGATCATCATCCCGGGCATCGTAGCCATGGTCATCTCCACCGTCCAGTACGGCAGCCCGGTGCGCCTGAGCATCGATTTTACCAGCGGGTCCTACCTGGAGGTGGAGTTCGCCCAGCCGGTGCAGTCGGAGCAGGTCCGCGACGTCGTGCTGCAGGAGGGCGTCGCCGTCGCCTCGGTCAAGCTGGCCGAGGACGATCGCACCGCGATCGTGCGCAGCGAGGTCATCGACGCGCCGACCAAGGACCGTGTGGAGGCTGCGCTGGAGCAGCGCTTCGGCCCCTTGACCGAGCTGCGTTTCGACACAGTGGGCCCGTCGATCAGCCAGGTGGTCACCACCTGGGCGATCATCGCCGTGGTCGCCGCCGCGGTGGTCATCCTGGGCTTTATCACCTTTGCCTTCCGCAAGGTGCCGCACCCCTTCCGCTACGGCCTTTGCGCCATCATCGCCATGGTCCACGACATCCTGGTGACGGTGGGGCTGTTCTCCCTGGCCGGCCTGATCTGGGGCTGGGAGGCCGATATCCTCTTCCTCTCGGCACTGCTCACCGTGATCGGTTTTTCCGTCCAGGATACCATCGTCGTCTACGACCGCATCCGCGAGAACACTCCCAAGATGCGCGGCCTGCCCTATGAGGAGGTCGTCGACCACAGCCTCACCCAGACGCTGCACCGCTCCCTGACGACCCAGCTGAACGCGATGTTCGTGATGGTGGCCATTCTGCTCTTTGGCGGGGCCACGATCAAGCAGTTCATCCTGGTGATGTTCATCGGCCTGGCCAGCGGCACCTACTCCTCCATCTTCAACGCCGTGCCGCTGCTGGTGGTCTGGGAGAACGGCGACATCCCGCGCTTCTTCCGGCGGCTGCGGAAAAGGGAAGCGACCTAGCCCCGGCCGGCGATCGGCGCCCGGCGGGCCCGGGCCTGTCGGAGAAGCCTTCTACCCCTCTGCCGGCTGCGCCGCCGGCTTGTGTCCGGCCACGTAGATGCTGTCCCCGGCGGTGCTCAGTTCGTCGATCGCGAAGCCGCAGCGCGCCAGCTTGCAGCGGACCTCGTCGGGCGTGTACAGGTACAGGGGGTAGTGCTGGGTCAGGGTGTCCTGGAACACCTGGAACCCGGCGTCGCAGAGCAGGTTCATCAACTGGAAGAAGAAGCGGCCTCCCGGTTTCAGCACGCGGTATGTCTCGCGCATGTAGCTGTAGCCGGCCTGCTTGTTGATGTGCTGCAGGACGATGTAGGAGTAGGCCAGGTCGAAGTAGTCGTCGGGGAGGCCCTGGAAGTCAAAGCCGTTCGTCTGGACGAGGTGGATGCCTTCCTGCCCCTCCAGGTACACCCGCGCCCAGTCCAGCATCCCCTGGGAGATGTCCAGCCCCCAGCGCTCTTGGGCCTGCACATGCTTGAGCACCCGGCCGATCCCGCAGCCGATCTCCAGCACCCGGCTATCTGGGGAGAGGTACGGCTCCAGCCGGCCGGCATCGCAGGCCCCGTCGCGTTCGAATCGTTCCCGGTAGGATTCCTCGTCCTCGTCCGGCCCACGCGTCAGGATGGCCTCCTGGGCCCGCAACAGGCCACTGCGAGCCTCCGTCTCCCAGGCCGACCGGGCCAGCGCCAGGTTGGGAAGAGGCGGAACCCCTGCCGCCGGGTTTGGCTGCGACAGGCTGGCCAGCTCCGTGACTTCCTGGCGGAGCACAGCGATCTGCCACATGGCTGAAGCCGTCTGCTCCTGCAAGGCGGTTGCATGTTGCTGAAGGACCGCCGCATGCTCCTGCAGGGCGGCAACCTGTCCATGCAGCGCAGCGGTCTGCGCGCGGGCCTGGGCTGCGTCGGCCTGGGCCTGGGCAGTCTGCCGTGGCAGCCCTTCATTCTGCCGCTCGGCCGCGGCCAGGCGTTGGTCCAGTCGGGCCAGGATGGCGGCGACGTCGTCCAGGGAGCGGACCACCTCCTCGTGGAAGGCGTTCACCCCGTCGACGACCGGGTCCACGTACCAGCGGCCAGCCACGCTGTTCCACAGCCTGCGCAGCCACGAAAGCGCCGGGCCGATCAGCGGCGTGGCGGAGCGCAGCGTCCCCGGGCGCACGACCCGCCGCTGGTTGAGCCGGCGCGAGATGTCGCGCAGACAGGCTGCGATCTCCGCGTAGTCTGTGGGTTCCGTCATGGTGCGTGCTCCTCCTTGTTGCGTAGGTCAGCTTCCATGGCCGGTACCGTGACCGTCCCGGTTCACCTGACCTTTATCCAGTCCACAAAGACGCCCAGTCCCCGCTCGTCCGGTATCCCGGAAGTCGCCGGCTGCCACACGTCGCCGCGCAGGTGCAGGTATGCTACGGGTCGACGGGCCAGTTCACGCGCCAGGTCCGCTGGAACGAGGACTTCATAGGTGTGGAACCAGAACTGCACGTCCAGGCGCGCCAGCAGGCGGCCCTCCAGCCATACCTCCACCTCGGGTGGCGGCACGTCGGGTGGGCGGTTGTGCCCCAATGACAGCTCGATGGAGATTGGCTGGGTGCTGGAGAAACAGGGGCCGGGCAGGAGCAGTTCGGCGTCCTCTTTCGTCCAGCGAAAGGTTTCCCCCTCCGGCATCACCTCTTTGCTGAAGAAGCCTTCACCAACGGCCGCATAGTCGGCCCCACCGAGGTCCACCTCGCAGTTGGCCGGAGAGGTGCCGGCCGGCCGCAGGCGATAGATCTCCAGCGCAAAGGGCAGCTGGACCACCTGCGTGGGCCTCCGCTCGGAAACCTGTTCCAGACGGGGCAAGGAGAACTGCGCCGTCCCCCAGGGGATCAGGGCAAAATCACCGGCCCGGAGGCGGCTGCGCCCGCGGGTCACGATCAGGTATACTTCGTGGCCTGCGCTCTCCCAGGCCCGGAGCTGTGCGGTGAGGCCGGCCGGGTCGGGATGCTCGCGTTGCAGCGTGAACCCCGGCAGGTGAAAGATGTATTGCAGAGGCATCCCCAGCAGCACCCCGTACTCCGGTTCGTCGTAGAGCAGGAGGGCGTTCTCGTCGAAACGGCCGGCCAGCTGGCTCACCTGGTCGACCGCCCCGGCATACTCCACATAGCCCAGGAACGGCACGGTGGGCAAGGCGGTGAGCGCCAGCAGGCCGGCTGCCAGCAGGCCTGCCAGGGCAACGCCCATCCGCCCGCGGGCGGCCTGGCCGAGCCGCTGCAGGGCATAGCCGGCCCCCAGGGCCAGCGTGGGGATCACCGCCGGCACATAGCGGCGCATCACGTGGACCTGGATCGGGGCGTCGGAAGCCTGGTACGTGTAGAGCGTGCCGAAGATGAGAAAGACGGCCAGCAGCCAGGCAATGCGCCGGGCCGGCTCGCGCCGGATTGCCTCCAGGAGCCCCACGAACCCCAGGAGCAGCCCCCACGGGGTCACGTACCAGCCTAGGCGGACCAGGTTCTCGTCGTTCTCAAAGAGGAACCGAACCGGCTCGGGATACGCCGGGTACTCCACGACCTGTGGCGCGGTGATCGCCGGCCAGACGAAGTAGGCCCAGACCGCCAGGCCGGCCAGGAGGAGCATCAGGGTGACGCGCACGGCTGTGGCATGCCGTGCCGGCCAGCCGCTGCGTGCCAGACAGGCCAGGCCCAGGCATCCAGCGACAGCTGCCACGGCGAGGGAAATGGCCAGGGCCGGCCGCAGGAGGTAGCTGTAGAGCGCCAGGACACTGCGCAGGGCGTAGCGTCCGGCAAAGATGGGGACATAAAGGGCCAGGTGGACCAGGGCGGCACCCAGGACAAGGGAAAAGGCCAGGTGCGGTTTCCATTGCCGGTGGCGGAAGAGGAGCAGGTACAGCAGCCACAGCACGACGGGCACCAGCGCGAGCAGCCCGTCCAGGCGGGTGTGCAACAAGGCAGCCATGGCCCCGGCGGCCAGCACCCCTTCGGCCACGCGCCCGTCGTCGGCTGCGGAGGTCCGAGGGGCCAGATACAGCGCCAGCATGCCGGCCGCCGCGAACACCCAGTACTGGGCAGGGATCTCCGAGGTGGAGTAGCGCGAGAACCACACCTGGATCAGGTTGGCTCCGAGGAACAGGCTGCCCAGGAGGCCGGCCCAACGTCCGAAGATGGCCTTCCCGGCAAAGTACACAGCCAGCATGGCCAGGACGCCAAAGAGAGGCGCCATGCACAGTGCGCCGCGCAGCCCAAACAGGGAGTAGCCGATCGCCACCCAGACCGGGTACAGGTGGTAGAACTGCGGCGCGATCGTCCCGGTCGACTGGTCGGCGATGTACATGGCCGGAAAGTGCTGATAGCCCTGGGGCAGGCCCGGCGCACCCAGGTCGGCGTAGAGCAGCTCGCGCCGGGCGAACTCGGCATCCTGGAGCTGGCTGATCTCGGGGTTGTGCAGGATGATCCCGCCGCTGTCGGCGATGGCCACCCCGATGTTGATGTAGCTGCCCGGGTCGCCGCTGCCCAGGACGTACTCGAAGGGGCGCGCTGCCAGCATGGCGCTGAGCAGGGCCAGGAGCAGGGGCAGCAGGTCGGTCCAGGCCGGCCGGGACATCCGCAGGGGGACGTGGTTTCGGCCCAGGAGCAGGCCCAGCAGGAGCGATAGGCCGGCCAGCAGTCCCAGGAGCAGCGGCAGCGAGAAAAGACCCACTTCGGCCAGCAGCAGCGCCAGGGCCGAGGTCAGCAGCGTGCTGGCCAGGATGCTGTGAAAGATGGTGTCGGCCAGGGGCAGGTCGGCGTTGCGCCTGCGACGCAGCCACTGCAGCAGGAGGTATCCGGGAAGGAACAGCAGCAAGGGTGTGGCCAGCAGGCAGACTACAAGCCTCAGCACGGCCATCTATGCCTTCTCCACTGCCACAGCCTCGGCTGGCCCGTGGACTCGGTCGATGAACCGCCCGGCGATGTCCTCCCAGCGGTAGTTCCTTCGGACGTACTCCCGCCCCAGGGCCCCCATGCGCTGGCGCAAGGCCGGCCGGGCCAACAGGTACTCCACGCAGGCCTCGAACTCGAAATAGTCGGCGAAGTAGAGGCCGCCTCCGCTCTTGCGGCAGTGGTCCACGGTGACCGCGCACTCGGCGTTGACCAGGGCCGGCGTGCCTTGCAGCCAGGCCTCCATCAGGACGATGGAGAAGCTCTCCACTGCCGAGGGCTGGCAGAAGATCGTCGCCGCGGCGTAGGCATCGTGCTTGTCCTGTTCTGCGAGAAAGCCCAGGTCGACGATGTCGGCGGCAAAGGCCGAGGGGATGTCGATCGGGTTCTTGCCGGCCAGGGCCAGCTTCAGCCGGTTGGGATAGCGGGACTTGTACTCGCAAAAGTAGCTGATCAGCGTGAGCGCCCGCTTGCCTTGGTCGCGCCGCCCGGCAAAGAGGATGAACGGGTCGTAGAGCCCGTACTTGTGCCGAAAGCGGCGGGCATCCCCCTGCCAGTGCATGTCGATGCCCTCGCCGATGACCGCGGCGCGCTGCGGCTCGAAGCCGTAGAGGCGCTGGGCCAGTTCGGCCTCCGGGTCGGAGTTGAAGAGCAACCCGCGGACGGCTGTAAAGGTCGGCTTGTAGACTGGGGCGTGAGCCCAGGGCTCGTCGTGCAAGCAGGGAATCAGAAAGGTCCGCTCCGGGCAGAGCCGCGCTCCCCAGACCGTCGTCCCCCAGACGTAGGGCATAAAGACGAATGTGTGGGTATGGCGATGGGCCACAACCTGGTCGAACAGGGCGTCTTCCACGACCAGCTCCGCGGCCGGGTGCCCGCGGCCCAGCTCCGGCGGCTCGCCGGGGCGCAGCACCTCCGGGTGTGCACGGAAGAAGGACTCGGCTGGCTCCTGCCGCACACGAAAGCGGCGTACCGCCACCCCGTTGACCTCGCCCACCCCTTCGGGGTAGTGCTCGCGCAGATGGGGCGAGAAGAAATCCTTGCCACAACTGGTCCAGACCTCGATCTCTACCCCGGCAGCTTTCAGGCTTTCGGCCAGCCGCCGGCCGTGGGCCTCTGCCCCGCCGGCCGTCTCCAGTCCGTACCAGGGAATGATCAGAACGACTTGTAGCCTGCTGGACGACATTTCTGCCCTCTCCGGATCGCCGTGGCGGCGATCAAGCCAGAGGCTCTCCGCGCGCCGCCTCGATCCGTTTCTCCAGTTCCGCAAGCCGCTGGTACAGCGCTGCCACCTCGTAGCGCAGCGCGGTCAGCTCGACCTCCCGCGCCGGGTCGTAGATCAGGGCGGTCATACGGTTGAGGGTGCGCACCAGGCTGGCGTTGCAGCGGCTCTGCTGGCGGACCAGCTCGAGCAGGTAGGCCGACAGGTCGGTGCGCTCGGCCGGCTCCGGCAGTTCCCATGCCAGGTTGGCCTCTCCCAGGCTCAGGAGCATCTCCCTCTCCTCCTCGCTGCGGATAGCCGGCAGGGGCCGATAGGCGCTGAAGGTGGGCAGCGGCGGCTGATCGGTCAGGTAGCGTTGGCCCGTTCTCAGGCGAATCTGGGCCATGATCTGCTCGACGTCGACCGGCCCGGCTTCCTCCGTGTCCGTGGGCGGCTCCTCCGGCTCCGGAGAAGCCGCAGGAGGACCGGCGGCCTGGACCGCGGCCGGCGGTTCCGGGGTGAGGAAGCAGATGCGGCGATGTTCGAGGATTCTGTCGACCTCTTCCAGGAAACGCTGGTACTCCCGGGCTACCGTCTCCGGGGAGTGGAGCCGGGACACATAGTCGCGGGCATTCTCTCCCATCCGCTGGCGAAGCTCCGGCTGGGTCGCGAGAAGCCGCATGTAGGCCCACAACAGCTCCTCCTCCGGCGGACCCGGTTCGACGCGGGCGCAGCAGTCCTCGGGAAACTCGGCCAGGCCACCGCTGGGCAGTACCGCGGTGGCCTTTCCGGCCGCTAGGAAGCACAGCGGCAGCTCCGGCATCTCGCCCAATGCCGGCGCCCGCAGGTACAGGCCGACGTCGGTCACGGCGACGACCTCGGCCCGGGCGATGGTGCTCGCCCCCACATCGACAATGCGCGCCGCGCCGAGCAGTCGTTCGCGGCGCAGCAGCTCTGACCACAACGAGGCGTCGATGCGGTCCTCGGCGGCGATCAGCAGGACGGCGCCGGCGTCTTCGAGCAGCAGGCGACCGTAGGCCCGCGCCAGCCGTTCGCGGCGCTGCAGCGGCAGGTTGCCGCCGGAGGTGATCACCAGCCCCTGTGGGGGCAGCCCCAGCCGCTGGCGGATGGCCGGCAGGTCGCCAAGGTCCAGGTCGAGCGGGGGAGCCAGCGGGCGGCGGATGAAGGCAGTGGGCAGGGCCGGCAGCCTTTGCTGCAGAAAGGTGCTGGCCTCCGCAGTATGGACACTGGCCCCGAGCCCGTGCGCAGCAACAGCCACCCCGAGCGGCAGCAGCGCCTCGTCGGCCGTGGTGGGGAATCCCAGGGCGCGGTAGTGGCCGATGGCCCGGCCGGCCTCGCCGTAGCCCTCGGCCAGCAGTTCCTCGTAGCCAGACGGGGGGCGATCGCCATAGAGGCGGTGCAAGCCCAGGCTCTGCAGGTCGATGAGGCCCGGCCGGCGCTGCAACGCCTCCCAGGCGAAGCGGTAGGCCGGGTCATCTCCGATGGCGTACAGCGCCAGATCGTAGGGAGCGGCGCTGTGGCGCTCGGAGAACATGCCCTCCTCAAAGGTGGGAAGCAGCGGCGCCGCCGCAACCTCCGCTGCCGCCCCCGCCTCGACGAAGCGTTCGAGCTCTACGTGGCAGGACAGGTGCGGGAGCAGCGCCCGGTCGTAGGCCATAGCTTCCGGCAGCTGCGCCGGCGAGTAGTAGGCAATGCGCATCCGCTCCTCCCCTCTATGCGGTCACTTCCAGGGCACGCTGGGCCGGCAGCGATCCGTACTGCTCGAACCAGGCCACGTACTCCACGACCATGTCGTACTTGAGCAGATAGCGCCCTGGGTCGAGACGCCCGGGGATGCGCACCTCCAGACAGGCCTCTTCCCCGGGAGCCATGTCGTGTGGTAGGGATGTCCGCCCCAGATCGTCGCGCAGCACGGTTCCGTCCTCGGCGCAGACCTTGACCCCGGCGTTGACCTCGCCACCGTAGCCATGCCCCCGGGCCCGCCAGATCACGTCGCCGCTGTTGCGAACGACAACCCGGTCGATCAAGTCCTGGCCGGCCGGTACCCGCTCCTGGCTCTGGGCGATGACAATCTGTGCCCGCAGCAAGTGGTTGAAGAGCACGGGGGGCGGCATGCAGGAGTCCAGGGGCCGCTCGGGGCCCTTTTCCAGGACAAAGCGGGCCCGCGCGCGGGGGCCCAGCAGGAGCGTCTCGCCCCACATCGCCCGCAGGGCGTCGTGGTCGGCCGGGCCGGCCGTGTACTCAAAGAGGTAGTTGGTCGGGTCCATCAGCGGGACGACCTTCATCCGCGCGAAGCCGGCCTGCCGGGCCAGGTGGTGGATCAGCGGCAGGGAGACGTTCTTCTCCAGCACGCCGTCCTCTTCCATGCGGTTGCGGGAAGTGGGGTTCTCGGCGTGGACGGCCCCGGGTTCGGAAAAGACCGCCCGGCCGCCCTCTTTCAGCACCCGGTAGATCTCGGCCAGCGCCTGGCGGTACGAGGGCATGTGGTGGAGGGCGTTCATGCAGATGACCCCGTCAAAGGTCCGGTCGGCGAATGGCAGGTACAGGGCATTGCCGACCACGAAGGCCGCCTGGTGGGGCTGGAGCCGGGGGTCCACCGTCAGCCGTTTCCGGCCCCGCCGCAGCATCTCGTGCGACAGGTCCACCGTGGCAGTGCGCATTCCCAGCCTCTGAAGAAACTCGGTCACCCAACAGGCCCCGGCGGCATAGTCCAGCACCAGGTCGCCGGGACGGCAGCCCAGGATCGCGTTGGACAGGGCCAGGTCGAACAGGTAGCGCCAGCATTCCCACCAACTGCGCCAGTGTAGGGGGTAGTTCAGGGTCGTCGCTTCGTCCTGCTTCTCGTCGGCGCGGGCCTCCATGGCCGCGGTGTGCCGCTCCAGCGCCGGCACACCGGCGTTTTCCCACGCCTGGAGAGCGGCCGCATCCAGCGATCCCAGGCGCTCTTCCAGCGGTGTGCCGATGAAACCAAAGCCGCGCCACTGCGATGGGGTTGGAACCTCCTGCGTCAGCCAAGGCTGGGCCGCAATCTGCTGAAGCAGCAGGGTGATCATGCCTGCAACTTCGTTCAGCGACAGCACCAGGCGCTCGTTGAAAGTGCTCTGCTGGTCAAAGACGGGGCGGACGTACCAGCGAGTGGCCAGCCAGTTCCAGAAGCGGCGCAGCGCCACGACGAGCGGGCCCAGGACCGGGACCGAAGAAGAGAGACGGGGTTCGGGCAATGAGCGCAGCTGCTCCAACTGGCCGGCGAGAGCAGCGAGGCGCGCGTGGTACTGGCGCAAGGTCTCCAGGGGATTCTCTTCGCTCGACACCGTTTCCTCCGTGACTTACTTCCTGGCCACGATGGCAAAGTCCTGGTAACCGTAGACCAGGTCGTTCAGCCGGGCCAGGTTCTTCTGGATCGCGTCGGCGGCTTCTCGGGCCGGCCCCTCCCCCCACGGGGGCACCGGGGCCAGTTGCTCCTGGAGAGGAACGCGATTGACATAGCGAACCTCGACCTGGCGAAAGCCGGCCATCTCCATCAAAAAGTGCAGCGCCTGCGGGTGCAGCGGCCGGATGTGAGAGAGGTCCAGGTAGAACTGCCGGGCAAAGGTCCATAAGCAGGTCGGGTTCGGCGTCTCGGCGACGAAGCAGGCCCCCGGCCGGAGCTTGGCAAAGACCAGCCGGGCGAACTCGGAGAGCCGGTCGGTCGGCAGGTGTTCCAGCACGTGGGAGGCAAAGATACCGCCCAGAGAGCCGTTGGCCAGGCCGGTCAGGTGGGCGAAGGCGTCCACAAGGCGGACGTCCAGCCCCTTCTCGCGGCTGACCAGCAGCATTTGCTCGTTGATCTCGATGCCGTAGGCTTCGACCCCATGCTCCCCCAGCAGTTCCAGAAACTCGCCGCGTCCGCAGCCGATGTCCAGGACCGGACCTCCGCTCTCCCGGAAGAAGGGCACGTACTCCTCCTGGCGGGCGCGGATATCGCTTGGCGCGCCCCGGAAGGCGTTCTCGAAGGCAAAGTAGTCGTGGTCCGAAAGCGGCTCGGTCACTTCCAGTGGCCCCACGGGCGGCTGAGGCGGGGGGCCTTCCGGGCGCTCGGCCATGCGCAGCATCAGCCGCTCCAGCCAAATGCGCTGGAAGGCATAGCCGCTGCGGTTGTCCGCCTCGACCGCCTGCAGGTGGTCCACGCGGCTGGCCAGTTGCCGCAGGTCGTCACCCAGGCGCGCCAACGCGGCGTGCTGCCGCTCCAGTGGTTCGAACAGGTCCGGGTGGCCATCCTGCCATTTCTGGGTATGGCGATGCTGTTCATCCCGTAGCTGTACCCCCAGGGCCGTCTGGGCTTCCGCCAGGGCCTGGGTCAGGGCCTCTGTCCTCCGTGCCAGGCCCAGGGTGGAGGTCGCCAGGTACTGGTACAGGTTGCCCAGGGCGCGGGCCACGGCGGCATTGTAGGCCACCTGCTGCTTCAGGATTGGCAACACATACCACTTGGTGGAGATGCGGTTCCACCTCTCGCGGAAGAAGGAGATCAGCCGGCCCAGCAGCGGGATGCGGGAGACAAAGGGCTGCTCACGGACCTGCCACGAGTTGTTGACCTCCTCCAGGCTGGCCCGCAGGTCGGGCAGCAGCACTTGGTCGCGGTCACCGTAGAGGAGATCGTCCTCCATCTCTTTCAGCAGCGCAAAGTCGCTCTTGCCCACTGTCTCGGCCCGCACCTGTTCCCGCAGCCGGCGCAGGCCCTCCGCCAGCGCCGGATCGCGATGGACCTTCTCCTCCATGGGTTCCTCCGAGTCGTCAACTCGCTCGTCTGTCCTGGCCGGCCGGGGGTCGTTCTTCGGCTGCCGCCGGGGCAGGCGATCCCCGGTCGCGCCCATTCTACCACCAAGGATTCGGTCCTGTCAAAAGACTCGGCCTCCCTTGTCAGCCGGCCGGTTTGACTCTTGCCAAGAGATGCACTACAATGGCCGCAGCATGGGCCTGCGCCGCTGCTGCTGGTTGTTCGCCGGAGATGCAGGTGTGGTGGTGGCGGGGCGAGGGCCAGTCCAGCATCGTGGCGATGCTGAGCCTGGTATGGTGAGGAGCAAAGCCATGGCCAAGACCGGCCGGCAACTGCCGCCCCGTGACCAAGTCTACGACTACCTGACCAGCTTCAACTACTATGCCCAGGCTGGCCTGCCTGAGGACGACGTCGCCTACGTCCAACTGCACCTGGACCGTTTCATCAAGACGATGGCGCTCGTCCCGCCTCTGCCCCCGCGGGCGCGTATCCTGGAGCTGGGGGCCGCCCCCTACTTCCTGACCCTCCTCCTGCAAAAGTACGTCGACTGCGAGCTCTACCAGGCCAACTACTGCGGCGACTATGGCCAGGCCAGCGGTGATACGGCCCAGGACATCATCAGCAGCGCCCGCTATGGCGAGACGTACAGCTATCGCTACCAGCGGTTCAACGCCGAACTGGAGCCCTTCCCGTATGGCGATGGCGAGTTCGACCTAGTCCTGTGCTGCGAGGTGCTGGAGCACCTGATCCTCGATCCGAGCCACATGCTGCACGAGATCCACCGGGTCCTCCGGCCCGGCGGCTATCTGGTCATCACCACGCCCAACGGCATCAACGTCGACCGTGCCATCAGCATGGTCCGTGGCCGGAACATCGCCTGCCACTACTCGGGATACGGTGTCTACGGCCGGCACAACCGCGAGTACAGCCCACGGGAGATCGACTTGCTGCTGAGGCTGCACCACTTTGCCACGCAGAGGATCGACGTGGAGGACATCTACCGACCCCATGGCTTCCTGCACCGCTGGCTGACACGCCTGGGCCCGCTGCGCTGGCGCCGCGACACCATCTTTGCCCTGGCCCAGGCTTACGGCCCGACCGTGCAGGTCTATCCCCCCTGGCTCTACTCGCAGGTGGACGGTCTGCGCCGCGTCACGCGCAGTACCCTCGTCATGGGGGATGCCGATGTCCTCCAGCTCGGCGCCGGCTGGCACGGCCTTGAGGACTGGCCGCCCACGATCCGCTGGACGGGGCGCGAGGCAGTGGTCTACCTCAAGGCGCGCGGGCAGGAAGGCATCGTCGGCTTCCAAGGCCAGGCCGGCCCTCCGGGAGCACAGGGCGAGGTGTTGGTCCAGGGCCAGTCGGCCGGGACCTTTGCCCTGGGGCCGAATGCGGCGGGAGAGGTGGTGCTGGCCATGCCGCCCGATGTCCAGGCCGGGATCGCCAGCGGGGCCATCTCCGAGGTCGAGGTCCGCATCCGCATGGCGGCCGTCTTCGTCCCCGCCACGGTCACGCCGGGTTCGCCTGACTCGCGGGAATTGGGCGTGGCCGTGCACAAGTTGTGGCTGGCCGGGGGCGAATCGCAAGTTCCCGGAAGGCGCTAGCCGCGGGCCGCCTCGGCCGGCCCCAGCCGTTGGTGGTGCTTCTCCAACGTCCCTCCAACGCTTCTCTTATGCTGCTGCCTTATCCTCACCTCAGTACTTCTTGGAGGTGTCCTGTGCCCGTGGACCTGAACCGCTTCACCGAAAAGGCCGCCCAGGCCATCCTGGCAGCGCAGAAGGAGGCCCAGGAGCGCCATCACAGCCAGATGGAGCCCCTGCACCTGCTGGCAGCCCTGCTCTCGCAGAGCGACGGCGTCGTGCCGCAGGTGGTGCAAAAGATCGGTGCCAGCCCGGCCCAGCTCCTGGCCACGGTGCAGGACGAGCTTTCGCGCCTGCCCCAGGCCCACGGCCCTACCCAGGTCTACCTGTCGCCGCAGGTAGAGCAGGTCGCCCGCAGCGCCGAGGAAGAGGCCGGGCGCATGCGCGACGAGTACGTCTCCACCGAGCACCTCCTCCTGGGCCTGGCCGACGAGCGCGTGCGCGGGCCGGCCCTGGAGCTGCTGCGCCGCTTCGGCATCCAGCACGGCGCCATCCTGCAGGCCCTGACGACCATCCGCGGCAGCCAGCGGGTCACCAGCCAGACGCCCGAGACGACCTACCAGGCCCTGGAGCGCTACGGCCGCGACATCACCCGCATGGCCCGCGAGAACAGGCTCGACCCGGTCATCGGCCGCGATGACGAGATCCGCCGCGTCGTCCAGGTCCTCTCGCGCCGCACCAAGAACAACCCCGTGCTCATCGGGGAACCGGGCGTGGGCAAGACGGCTATCGTCGAAGGACTGGCCCAGCGCATCGTGCGCGGCGACGTGCCCGAGGGGCTCAAGGAGAAGCGCCTGGTGCAGCTCGACCTGGGCTCCCTCATCGCCGGTACCAAGTACCGCGGCGAGTTCGAGGAGCGCCTCAAGGCCGTCCTCAAGGAGATCGCCGAGAGCGAGGGCCAGGTCATCCTCTTCCTCGACGAGCTGCACACCGTCGTCGGGGCCGGCGCGGCCGAGGGGGCCATGGACGCCTCCAACATGCTCAAGCCGATGCTGGCCCGCGGCGAGCTGCACGCCGTCGGGGCAACGACCCTGGACGAATACCGCAAGCACATCGAGAAGGACGCCGCCCTGGAGCGGCGCTTCCAGCCCGTCTACGTGGGCGAGCCCAGCGTCGAGGATACCATCTCCATCCTGCGCGGGCTGAAGGAACGCTACGAGGTGCACCACGGCGTGCGCATCCAGGACAGCGCCCTCGTCTCGGCCGCCATCCTGGCCCACCGCTACATCAGCGACCGCTTTCTCCCGGACAAGGCCATCGACCTGGTCGACGAGGCTGCCTCGCGGCTGCGCATCGAGATCGACTCCATGCCGGCCGAGCTGGACGAGATCGAGCGCCGCGTGATGCAGCTCGAGATCGAGCGCACGGCCCTGAAGAAGGAGCGCGATGCCGCCTCCAAGGAGCGCCGCGAGCGCATCGAGAAGGAGCTGGCCGACCTGCAGGAGCAGCGCCAATCGCTGCGCGCCCGCTGGCAGCAAGAGAAGGAGGCGATCCAATCGATCCGCGGGACCAAGGCCCGCATGGATGAGGTACGAGGCGAGATCGAGCGGGCCCAGCGCGCCGCCGACCTGGGCAAGGCTGCCCAGCTGCAGTACGGCACACTGGTGGAGCTGGAGAAGAGCCTGCGCCAGCAGGAGGCCCACCTGGCCGAGGTCCAGAAGGACGGGGCGCTCCTCAAGGAGGAAGTGGACGAGGAGGACGTGGCCGAGGTCGTGGCCCGGTGGACGGGCATCCCCGTCAGCCGGCTGCTGGAGGGGGAGATCCAGAAGCTGGTCTCCATGGAGGATCGCCTGCGCACGCGGGTGGTGGGACAGGATGCGGCCATCACGGCCGTCTCCAACGCCGTCCGGCGGGCGCGGGCCGGCCTGCAGGACCCCAATCGGCCACTGGGCTCGTTCCTCTTCCTGGGACCCACCGGCGTCGGCAAGACCGAGCTGGCCCGGGCCCTGGCCGAGTTCCTCTTTGACGACGAGGACGCCATGGTCCGGCTGGACATGAGCGAGTACCAGGAGCGGCACACCGTCTCGCGCATGATCGGTGCCCCGCCCGGCTACGTCGGCTACGAGGAAGGCGGGCAGCTCACCGAGGCCGTCCGCCGCCGGCCGTACAGCGTCGTCCTCCTGGACGAGATCGAAAAGGCCCACCCGGAGGTATTCAACGTCCTCCTCCAGGTGCTCGACGACGGCCGCCTGACCGACGGTCAGGGCCGCACCGTCGATTTCAAGAACGCCGTGGTCATCATGACCTCCAACGTGGGCTCGACCTACCTGCAGGACCTGCGCAAGGGCCAGGAGGAGGAGGTCCGCCGCCGTGTCCTGGAGGCGCTGCGGGGCCAGTTCCGGCCCGAGTTCCTCAACCGTGTGGACGAGGTGGTAATCTTCAACCCGCTGGGGCGGGAGGAGATCGCCCAGATCGTCGAGATTCAACTGGGGCACGTGCAGGAGCGGCTGAAGGAGCGCAAGCTATCGCTGCAGTGGACCGATGCCGCCCGCGCGCACCTGGCCGAGGTCGGCTTCGACCCGACCTACGGGGCGCGCCCGCTCAAGCGGGCCATCCAGCGCGAGGTGCTCGACCCGCTGGCGCTGCAGGTGCTGCAGGGCGTGTTCCGGGAAGGCGACACAGTCGTGGTCGATGCGGCCGGCGGGGCCATCGTCTTTCGCCGACCGGAGTAGGATGCCTGTGGCAGAACGGCGCGGCAGGAGCAAGACGCCCGCTCCTGCCGCCCTTTGTCTGTCGTATCCTTCCCTCTCAGCGGCCCAGGTGGAGATCGCCGGGCGCAGCCCTGGCGATCAGCGGCAGGTAGACCTGCCCGACCACCGGGACGACCTCCACGGCCGGCATCGCGCCGGCCTGCACACAGGGGGTTGGTCGCGGTCACTCCCATCCGGTGCGGATGTCCGGCCGTCGCGATGCCCGTCGCCGCCGGGGACGATTGTGCCGCCGTGGCGGCGGCACGTCCAGTGCCGTGAAGGATGCATGTTTGTGGATGGGCAGGCAAGCGGTCCCTGAGCGGAGCCGCTCGGAGCGAAGCGGAGAGCGGCAAAGTCGAAGGGCCGCTTGCCCCTGGAGGCGCGGCCGCCCTTCGACTACGCGGCCTTTGGCCGCTCCGCTCAGGGATCGGCCGCGCTCCTTGCCCATCTAGAGACATGCATCCTGCCGTGAAGCCATACTTGACACTCGCCCGGCCCTATGCTACAATGGCCTCGTCGGCAAGGAGGTAGAGCCCATGCAGGCGCGGCGCGCTTTCGAGCCAGGCTGGTGGCGTTGTTGGGGCTACTATATCTACGCCGGCCCCCAAGGGGGGGCTGGCTAACGTTCCACGCCTGGGTCAGAAGCGCACCACCGCAATACGATGCACAGCAGGAGCGTGGAACAGGTTTCCTTTCCGCGCTCCTTTCTGTTGTTGGAAGGAGGTGACCGGTGCCTACCGAGGCCGACCTGGAGAAGCTCCTCACTCGCGGCGTGGCCGAGGTGATCGTCCGCGAAGAGCTGCTGCAGCGCCTGCGCAGCGGCCGGCAACTGCGCCTAAAGCTCGGGTTCGACCCCTCCAAGCCCGACCTGCACGTCGGGCACGCCGTCGTCCTGCGCAAGATACGCCAGTTCCAGGACCTGGGCCACCAGGTTGTCCTCATCGTCGGCGACTGGACGGCCCAGATCGGCGATCCCTCCGGCCGCGATACCAGCCGCCAGATGCTCACGCCGGAGGAGGTGCGCGAGAACGCCCAGACCTACATCGAGCAGTTCTCCCTCATCGTCGACCCGGCGCGTACCGAGGTGCGCTGGCAGAGCGAATGGTTCGACCGCTTCACCCTGGCCGACGTCTTCCGCCTGACCAGCCGTTTCACCATGGCCCAGATGATGCAGCACGAGACCTTCCGCAAGCGCTACGAGGAGGGGCGCGCCCTCTCGCTCATGGAGTTGCTCTACCCGCTGCTGCAGGCCTATGACTCGGTGGCCATCCGGGCCGACGTCGAGTTCGGCGGGACGGATCAAAAGTTCAACATCCTGGCCGGCCGCGAGCTGCAGACGGCCCTGGGCATGTCCCCCCAGGACGTCTTTCTCTGCCCGCTGCTCGTCGGTACCGACGGGCAGAAGATGAGCAAGAGCTTCGGCAACACTGTCGACCTGACCATGCCGGCGCCGGACATGTACGGGCGGGTCATGCGCATCGACGACACCGCCATGCTGGACTACTTTGAGCTGGTCACCGACGTGCCCGACGACGATCTGGCGGCGATGCGCCGGGCCGTGGCCTCGGGCGAGGCCCACCCGATGGAGCTGAAGAAGCGCTTGGCGCGGGAGCTCGTCACCCGCTTCCACGGGGCCGCTGCCGCGAACGGGGCCGAGGCCCAGTTCGAGCGCGTCGTCCAGCAGCGTCAGGCTCCCGACGAGGTGCCCGTGTTCACGCTGCACGAGGAGGTGTCGCTGAGGGATCTACTGGCCAAGATCACCCGGAGTACCTCCAGCGCCAGCGAGGCCGGTCGGCTCATTCAGCAGGGTGCCGTCCAGGTGCACGGCCGGCAGGTGACCGACCCCCGCTTTCGCCTGGACCCGGACGACCTGCCGGCCGAGGGCATCCTCGTCCAGGTGGGCAAGCGCCGCTTTGTCCGGATCAGGAAGAGCGCGCCGTGAGGAGGTGTCGCCATGGAAGCTCGCCCCGCCGCGTCCAAGGTCCCCGTCGTGCTCTGCACGGAGCACCGCATCCTGCGTGGGGACCTGCATCAGCGCTTCCCGATGCGCCTGAGCGACCAGATGAACCAGACCGAGGAGGAGTTCGTCGTCCTGGAGCGCGTGCACGCGGTCGAGCTGACTCGCCTGGAGCAGGGCGTTGCCTCCGGGGGGCTCTGGATCGTTCCCCGCAGCGAGATCCTCCTGCTGCACGAGGCCCCCAGCAGCGCCGCCCAGCCGCGGCCGGCGGGGAGCGCCATCGACTATGTACCGAAGCGCCCGGTGCCCATCCAGGCGTACGTGGGCCCGTTCTTCCTGCGGGGCCAGCTCAACCTGGTGGACTCGGTCGACCTCATGGCCTGCCTGACCATGACGCGCACGCCCTTTTTCGCGCTCACCGCGGTGACCGTGTCGATCCCGGCCCGCCCGGACCTCGGCCCCGTGCAGTGTCCGTTCCTGTTGGCCAGCCGCAGCCGGCTGGTCGTCTCAGGTGAGGATGTGACCACAGGCACCTCTGAGCAAGATTGACCAGACCAGAAAGGAGAACCCATGGCGAACCTGCAGTTGCGTCTTCTATCCGAACAGGATGTGCGGCGCATCCTGGAGGAGGCCTATGCCCTCCTCGAAGACCCCGGCGTGCGCGTGTACGACGACGAGGCGCTGGCGATGCTCGACGGGGCCGGGGCCCGCGTGGACAAGGACGCCCGCACGGCGCACATCCCGGCCCAGATGGTGGACCGGGCGCTGGAGACGGTGCCCCGCTCCTTCCATCTCCACGATCTCGCCGGGCGGCCCGTCGTGCACTATGGCGGTGACGACGTGCACTTTGACCCCGGTTCGGCCGCCATCTACATCCTGGATCACGGCAGCAAGCAGTCGCGCAAGCCTGTTACCCAGGACCTAGTTTCCCTGCTCAAGCTGGCCGACGTCCTGCCGCAGATGGACGCCGTCAGCACCGCGCTGGTCTGCTCCGATGTGCCGCGCGAGGTCTCCGACCTCTACCGGCTCTACCTGGCGCTGCGCCTCACCTCCAAGCCGATCGTCACCGGGGCCTTTGCCGTCGAGACCTGGCCGGTCATGCACCGGCTGCTTGGGGCCGTTTTCGGCAGCGCCGCGGCCCTGGCCGAGCGGCCGCGCGCCGTCTTCGACGTTTGCCCCTCGCCGCCGCTCCTCTGGAGCGAGATTACCTGCCGCAACCTGGTGGACTGTGCCCGCCACGGGGTCCCCGCCGAGTTCGTCTCCATGCCGCTGGCCGGGGCTACCGGGCCGGCCACGCTGGCCGGCTCGGTCGTCCAGCACACCGCCGAGTGCCTGAGTGGCGTCGTCATCGGCCAGCTGGCCCGGCCCGGTGCCCCCCTCGTGTGGGGCGGCTCCCCGGCCGCGTTCGACATGCGCACCGGCACCCCGCCCATGGGCGCGATCGAGACGATGATGATCGACATGGCCTATTGCCAGGTCGGCAAGCACCTGGGCCTGCCCACCCACGCCTACATGGGCATGAGCGATGCCAAGATCGTCGATGCCCAGGACGGCCTGGAGGCCGCGCTGGGTACCCTCCTGGCCGCTCTCGGCGGCGTCAACATGGTCTCCGGTGCCGGCATGCTCGATTTCGAGAGCTGCCAGAGCCTGGAGAAGCTGGTCATCGACTGCGAGGTCATCGCCATGGTGCGGCGCTTCCTGCGCGGTGTGGACACCAGCGCGCCGTCCCTGGGGTTGGAGATCATGCGCCAGGTGGGCCACCGCGGCAACTTCCTGGTGACCAGCCACACCCTGCGCAACTTCCAGCGGGAGGTCTACCAGCCCTCGGCGGTGATCGACCGCGACTTTCGCCAGACGTGGGAGAACAAGGGCTCCCGCGACGCGGCCGACCGGGCGCACGAGCGCGCCCTGCAGCTCCTGGGCACGCACAAGGCGCTCGAGCTGCCCGCCGGCCTGCTGGCCGAGCTCGAGCAGATCACCTTGCAGGCCGGCCGGCCCTACGGCCTCGACCGCCTGCCCGCCTGGAAATAGCAAAGGAGGAATCGGAATGTCCAAGGAAAGCTTGTGGAACGCGATGGCCAGCAGCGTCATCGAGGGCGAGATCGAGCAGGCTGCCGAGCTTGCCCGGCAGTGCCTATCCCAGGGGCTGGACCCCTTGGAGGCGATCGAGCAGGGCTACGCCGTCGGCATCCGCGAAGTGGGCGAGCGCTTCGCCCGCGGCGAGTTCTTCTTGCCGCACCTGGCTATGGGCGCCGAGGCGATGAAGGCCGGCATGGCCGTCCTGGAGCCGGAGCTGGCCCGCCGACAGACCGAGCGCCAGACCCTCGGCCGCGTCGTCATCGGCACTGTCTCCGGAGACATCCACGAGATCGGCAAGACGCTGGTGGGCACGATGCTCGCCGCCAGCGGCTTTGCCGTCAAGGACCTGGGCGTGAACGTCCCCGCGGAGCGCTTCGTCGCGGCCGTCCGCGAGGAAAAGGCCCAGCTGCTGGGCCTCTCGGCCCTGCTGACCACCACGATGCTGGCACAGAAGGACGTCATCGATGCCCTGGAAAAGGCCGGCCTGCGTGGCCAGGTCAAGGTCATGGTCGGCGGTGCTCCCGTTACCCAGGCCTGGGCCGAGGAGGTCGGCGCTGACGGCTACGCCGAGGACGCCGTGGGGGCTGTGGGCAGGGCCCGGGCGCTGCTGGGGGTCTAGGGCCGGGCGGCGAACGCGAATCGGCGACGCCGTGGCAGAACCTGGAGGCATCCCCGGGCCTGCTGGCCGCCAATTTGCTGAAGCATCCGCTGTCCCTTCGTGACCCTGCTCACTGCGCCGCCGGGCCGGTTCGGCTATACTGCAGTGGGCGGAGCAGACCGCCCCTCCTTCTCCTCCTTGTTGGACCCTGGGGACGAGACCCACCTCTCGTCCCCAGGCTTTCTTTGGCGATCAGCGATCAGCGGCCAGCCTTGGGGGCGCGGGCGCTGCCGGCCGGCCGCTGACCGCTGATCACTGAAAGCGCTACTGCAGGCTCACCACCAGGCCGGAGTACTTTTCGGCCAGCACCTCGGCCTGCTCATCGGACACCCCCTCGGCGTAGATGTGGAAGAAGGGGCCGTCGGCATCGGGCATGATGAGCACCCACTCCGAGCTGCCCAGCCCGATCTTGACCCCGTCGGTCCGATCCAGGATGCGCTCCCCGAACTGCTCGTTCAGCAGGCGCATGACCCGGCCCTTGCTCTCCCAGCGGCAGGGGATGCGCACGCGATGCAGCGAGTAGGGCGGCAGGGCAGCGAGGGCCTCGAACAGGGTCGTCTGTCGGCGCACCAGCAGCTCCATCAGCTTGGCCACGGCAAAGAGGCCGTCGCAGATGGGGTGGAACTGGGGAAAGATGAACGAGCCGCTACTGTCGCCGGCCACCAGCACATCGCCTTCGGCGCAGGCTTCCATAAGGGCGGCTGGGTTCACCTTGGTGCGGATCACCCTGGCTCCGTATGGCTCCGCCAGCCGCTCGATGGCCGACGGCGCCGAGACCGGTACGGCGACCGCCCCCCCGCCATGGGCGGCCAGGCTCAGGGCCACCATGAGCACGAGGGCACGCACGCCTTCCACCCGCCGTCCGCGGTCGTCCACCAGGTAGATGCGTTCCCCCCCGGTGTCCAGCCGCACCCCGAAGTTGGCCCCGACCACCGGCACCATCGCCGCCAGCAGGTCCATGCCCTTCTCGTACTCCTGGGCCGTCTGGTACAGCTTGGAATCGTCCAGGGTGGAGTTGATCGCCAGGACGTCGAAATTGAGCTCGTCGAGGATGGTCGGCAGGACGCGCGCGGCACTGGAGTTGGCATAGTCCACCACCAGGCGGACGTCCTTGCCGATCGCGCGCAGGGCCTCCATGTCCAGGCTCTTGCGGAAGGCAGAGAGGTAGAGCTCCTGCACCTGCGGCGGGTCGAAGATGCGGGCGATGTCCTCCAGGTACACCCGCCGAAAGTCCTCCTGGAAAAAGACCCGCTCGATCTTGCGCTGCGTCGCTGCTCCCAGGTCCTGCCCGTGCTCGTCGAAGAAGGTAATGTCCACCACGCGGTTGTCAAAAGGCGAGAGGCGCACGTGGATGCCCCCGGCCATGCCCAGCGCCGCGGTCACGTAACGGGCCACCGGCACGGGGACCGAGTGCAGGTCGGCCACGTGCACCCCGGCCGAGGGCAGCCCGGAGATCAGCGCGCGCTTGATCATGCGCGGGGTGTAGTGGGCGTCCCGGTTCATCGTCACCACCGCCCCCTTGCGCAGGGTGGCGCCGTAGGCCGCCCCCAGGCGGGCGGCGAACTCGGGGGTGATGTCCACGTTCACCAGCCCGCTGACCCCGTAGCGGCCAAAGAGGACCTTGCGCCCCTGCGCCCCCCAGATGATGCTGGACGCTACGGTGGCACCTTCCTCGATCTCCTTGCCCGGCCAGATCTTGACGCCGGGCTGGATGATGGCCCCGGCATTCACGGTGGTGCCGTCGCCGATGACCGCGCCCTCAAAGACCATGGCCCGGCGCTTGATGGTGCACTGCCGGCCGACGACGGCCCCACGCAGCTCGGCGCGCTCGCCGATGTACGAGTTGCGCCAGATGACCGAGCGGTCGATGTGGGCCCGGCTCTCCAGCACCGAGAAGTCGCGTACCACCGTGGGCCCGTACAGCACGACGCCTTCCTTGACCTTGGTGCCGTAGCCAAGGTACACCGCCCCCTCGACGATCGCCTCGGGCGAGAGCTCGACCTCGGGGTCGCACCACACGCCCGGGCGGACCTCGGTGCCATCGCGCTCCAGGTGGACGCGGCCTTCCAGGTAGTCGGCGGTAGCGCGCATATACTCCTGCATGTTGCCGATGTCGCACCAGTAACCCGAGGCGATGTAGCCGTAGATCGGCTCACCCTGCTCCATGATCCGCGGGAAGAGGTCCTGGCTGAAGTCAAAGGGCCGGCCGGGCTCGATGTACTCGAACACGCGCGGATCGAGGACGTAGATGCCGGTGTTCACCGTGTCCGAAAAGACCTCGCTCCAGGAAGGTTTCTCCAGGAACTGCCGCACCCGGCCGTCCTCGTTGACGATGATGACCCCGTACTCCAGCGGGTTGGGCACCCGCGTCAGCGTGATCGTCACCAGCGCCCCGTGCTCCCGGTGAAAGGCCACGACCTGGCTCAGGTCGAAATCGGTGAGGGCATCGCCGCTGATGACCAGGAACGGCTCGTCCAGGAAGGACTCGGCCTGCTTGACGCTGCCGGCTGTCCCCAGCGGCACCTCCTCCACGGAATAGTGGAACTGCACCCCGAAGGACGCGCCGTCGCCAAAGTGGTCCTGCACCCGGTCGGCCATGAACTGTAGGGTGGCCACCACCTCGGTGAAACCGTGCTTCTTGAGCAGACCGACGATGTGGGCCATCACCGGCTTGTCCACCAGCGGCACCAGCGGCTTGGGGCGGTTGATCGTCAGCGGGCGCAGACGGGATCCCTGTCCACCTGCCATGATGACGGCTTTCATGGGCGACCTCCTTCGCACTCGGGTGGGTGCTCTGTCGGGAGCAGGCGGCCTGGCATCGACAGACTCTTGGCGGCGGCCCCTGGCTACATTATACACACGGACCGGGCTCGTGGCAAGCTGTCTACCCACGGCGATATCAAGGTCGCGCCGATGCACAGCGGATGGCAAGTGCCCGGCCGGCGTACAGCGCGGCATGGCCGTACCATTGCCGTGTCCCTGGATGTGCGGCGTCGTGCCGTTGCCTGAGCCGGGCACTTGCCGGTCAAGGCCGGCGACTTTGGTACGGCCGTGC
>CAZTIG010000006.1:0-99889 GCA_964613665.1 uncultured Chloroflexia bacterium | reverse complement strand
AGGCCTACAACTACCGCAACCAGCGCCTGGCCGACCTGGTGGACGAGGCCGTGGAAGAGTTCTATTCCTGCACGCTGTGCCAATCCTTCGCCCCCAATCACGTCTGCATGATCTCGCCGGAGCGACTGGGGCTGTGCGGCGCCTACAACTGGCTGGACTGCAAGGCCTCCAACCAGATCAACCCCACCGGCCCCAACCAGCCCGTGCCCAAGGGCCGCTGCCTGGACCCGGTCAAGGGCTACTTTGACAAGGTCAACGAGTTTGTGCAAAAGACCTCCCACAACACGGTGGAGCAGGTGACAATGTACTCGATCATCGAGAACCCCATGACCGCCTGCGGCTGCTTCGAGTGCATCGCCATGCTCATCCCCGAGTGCAACGGCATCATGGTCGTCTCGCGCGAGGACCCCAGCATGACCCCGGCCGGCATGACCTTCTCCACACTGGCCGGCGTGGCCGGCGGCGGCCTGCAGACGCCCGGCGTGATGGGCGTGGGCAAGTACTACCTGCTCAGCAAAAAGTTCATCAGCGCCGACGGCGGCTTCAAGCGCATCGTCTGGATGTCCTCGGTGCTCAAGGAGATGATGGCCGAGGAGCTGAAGGAAGTGGCCATCCGCGAGGGCGACCCCGACCTGATCGAGAAGATTGCCGACGAGCGCGTGGCCACCACCGTCGAGGAGACGCTGGCCTACCTGGAGGAAAGGGGCCACCCGGCGCTGACGATGCCGCCGATCTTCTAGGGGGTACGTGCAAAGCGTAGGAAAGCAGGGGATGCCGCGGTGCCCCGATCCGGTGCCGCGGCATCCTGGTTGTGCCGGACCGTGAAAACTCGCACTTGCCTAATTCCCGTTTTGGCTGTACAATGAGGGCGCACGAGAACCCGCTCTGCCCTGGGCGGCAAGGAGGAAGGCCTTGTCAGACTATCTGCAGAAGACGGCGGTGCGCGAGATCATGCACCGCGGCGTCATCACCTGCGGCCCCGATACCCCCCTGAAGGAAGTGGCCCGCATCATGAACGCCACCGATGTCCACGCCCTCTTCGTTGTGGACGAGCGCGACGTGGTGCTGGGAGTCGTCTCCCATTGGGACATGCTGCGCGCCTTTGACCAGGACCTCTACAACGTCAAGGCCGCCGACATCATGTCGGCCGAGGTCCGCAGCATCGACCCCGAGGCCCGCGTGGCCGACGCGGTGGCCATGATGCTGCAGCAGCACGTCCATCGCCTGCTGGTGGCCCGCGAGGAACAGGGAGAAAAGGTCCCCCTGGGGATCGTCTCTACCACCGACGTGATCGATGCCATGTGGGGCCGGCCCTGGCTGTGGGAGCGGCCGGCCACCAGCAAGAAGGAAGTGGAGTGACGGACAGGTGCGCCCGGGCGACGCCGGCGTCGCCCGACACTACGGGCGGCCGCCCGGCCGCCGCGCAGATAGACCGGTTCCGCAGTAGCCAAAGGAGGCTGTGCAATGCCAGTCGAGATCCCCAAAGAAGCATGGACGAGCAAAGTGCTCGAGGTGACCCTGGGCGCGACGCCGGCAGAGGGCGGCACCCGGGGTCGCACGGTGACGGTGGGCGGGGAGGGTACCCTGCCCTTCCTGCACTATGAAGGGGCCATGCCCCATCGCCCCGTCGTCGCCGTGGAGGTGCTGGACCGGAGTCCCGAGGACTGGTCTCCGCTCCTTCGGAAAGCCTGGGGCGACGCGCTGGCCGACCCGGCCACCTGGGCCGCCAAGGGCGTGGAGCTCGGAGCCGGCCTGGTGGTCCTGCGGCTGGAGAGCTCGCACCCGGACAGGGGCGGGCGCTCCCCGGCCGAGGCCGCCCAGACGGTCAAGGCCGTCCTGCGGGGCGTGGACGTGCCGCTGATCGTCTTGGGGCCGGGCCAGGCCGAGGCCGACAACGAGGTGCTGGTGGCCGTGGCCGAGGCCGCCTCCGGCGAGCGCCTGGTCCTGGGCCTGTGCGAGGACAAGAACTATCGCACCATCGTCGCCGCCGCCCTGGCCAACAATCACCTGGTCATCGCCAGCTCGCCGATCGACGTGAACCTGGCCAAGCAGCTGAACATCCTGATCAGCGACATGGGGCTGCCCCTGGAGCGCATCCTGATCGATCCCACCACGGGCGCGCTTGGCTACGGCCTGGAGTACACCTACTCGGTGATGGAGCGGCTGCGCATCGCCGCCCTCACCGGCGACCGCATGACCCAGCTGCCCTTTTTCTGCACGGCCGGGTACGAATCGTGGCGGCAGAAAGAGTCCAAGGTTGTCGAGGGCGTGCCCGAGAGCTGGGGCGACTTTGGCCGGCGGGCCGTGGCCTGGGAGACAGCCACCGCCATGGCCCTGCTCACGGCCGGCGCCGACATCCTGGTGCTGCGCCACCCCGAGGCAATCCGGCGGATGGTCACGGTCATTGACCGGCTGATGGCGAAGGAGGCATAGCCATGGCGCTGAGCGGTCTGGAAATCTACAAGTTGCTCCCCGGCGGGCTGAAGCCGCCCCACCCCAAGGCCAACTGCAAGGAGTGCGGATTCCCCACCTGCCTGGCCTTTGCCATGAAGCTGGCAGCCAAGCAGGCCGAGCTCAGCGCCTGCGCCTATGTCTCGGACCAGGCCCGCGAGGCCCTGGCCGCGGCCGGGGCCCCGCCCATCCGCCTGGTTACCGTCGGCACGGGCGAGGCCAGGGTCGAGGTGGGCAACGAGACGGTCCTGTTCCGCCATGAGAAGACCTTTTTCCACGCCCCCGGCTTCTTCCTGCGGGTCCGCGACACCGCCGACGCCGCGACCATTGCCGCCCAGGTCGGGCCGGCCATGGCCTACAGCGTCGAGCGCGTGGGCATGCACCTCGGCCTGAGCGGCGTGGCCGTGGAGAACACCTCCGGCTCGCCGGAAGCCTTCGCCGCCTGCGTGCGGCAGATCCGCAGCCTGACGAACAAGCCGCTCATCCTCATGAGCGCCAACCCGGCGGCGCTCCAGGCTGCCCTGGCCGCGGAGGGCGGGCAGAAGCCCCTGCTCTACGCCGCCACGGCCGAGACCGCCGCGGCGCTGGCCGCGCTGGCCAAGGAGGCCGGCGTGCCCCTGGCCGTCCGCGCCGACAGCCTGGACGAGCTGGCGGCGCTCACCGAGCAGATCAAGGCCGCCGGCGTCGAGGACATTGTCCTGGACCCGGGCAGCCGCGACATGCTGGGGACGCTGCACCAACTCACCACCCTGCGCCGGCTGGCGCTGAAGAAGAACATGCGCTCGCTGGGCTACCCGATCATCACCTTCCCCGGCGAGGGCGCGGCCGACGCGTTGGACGAGATGGTGGTCGCCGGCGAGCACGTGGCCAAGTACGCCGGCCTGATCGTGCTGGACCACTTTGACCCGGCTCTCCTCTATCCGCTGCTGACGCTGCGCCTGAACATCTACACCGATCCGCAGAAACCGATCCAGGTCAGCCCGGGCCTGTACGAGATCGGCACGCCCGGCCCGGCCTCCCCGCTGATGGTCACGACCAACTTCTCGCTGACCTACTTTACCGTGGCCGGCGAGGTCGAGGGCAGCGGGGTGCCCGGTTGGCTGCTGATCGCCGACTCCGAGGGCATGAGCGTGCTCACCGCCTGGGCGGCCGGCAAGTTCGACGCGGAAAAGATCGCCAAGACGGTCAAGCAGTACGAGGCGGCCTCCAAGGTCACGCACCGCAAGCTGATCATACCCGGCTATGTCTCGTCCCTGTTGGGCGAGCTGGAGGACGAGATGCAGGGCTGGGAGATCATGGTCGGCCCGCGCGAGGCCGTGGACATCACCAACTACCTGAAGAACGTGTGGAGGGCTTGAGGCCGGCTGCCAAGGGCTTTCTGCCAAGGAGGAGGACGATGAGCGAAGTCAAGCGCCTGTACCGCTCGCGGACGGACCGCGTCATCGGCGGGGTCTGCGCCGGCCTGGCCAAGTACACCAACATGGACCCCGCGCTGATGCGGGTGATCTGGGTGCTGGGCAGCATCTTTGTCGCCGGCATCGGCGGCGTGATCGCCTATGTCATCCTCATGGCCGTCGTGCCGGAGGAGCCGCTGGAGACCCCGCTGCCGCCGCCTCCACCACCGACCACGTAGCCCGGGGTCGCTGGAGAGGGGCCTGGCGCCCCGGATCGTGAGGAGCGCCGATCTTCCGCGGGGAGCGGGCCGGCGGGCTGTCGCAGGGTGAACGCGGTGGATCTGGCCGTCGTCGTCGTCAGTTGGAACGTGCGCGACCTGCTCGGGCGCTGCCTGCGCTCGGTGCAGGTCGCGCTGGCGCACGGCGGCCTCTCCGGCCAGGTGCTGGTGGTGGACAGCGCCTCCAGCGACGGCAGCGCCGAGCTGGTGCGGCGCGACTTCCCGGACGCAGGCCTGCTGGTGCTGCCAGAGAACCGCGGCTTTGCCGCGGCGGCCAACGCCGCGCTGCGGGAGCTCTTCTCGGTGTCGTCTCTGCGGCCCCGGTATGTGTTGCTGCTGAACGCCGACACCGAGGTGGCCCGGCCGGCCATCACGGCGATGGTCTCCCACCTCGATCGTCACCCCGATGTTGGCGTGGTCGGGCCGCGGCTGCGCCACCCCGACGGCACGCCGCAGCCGTCGCGACGGCGCTTCCCCACGCCGGGCACCCTCTTCTGGGAGAGCACCGTCCTGGAGCAGTACTGGCCGGGCAACCCCTGGGCGCGGCGCTACCACCTGCGGGACCGCCGCGACGACGCCGAGCAGGAGGTGGACTGGCTGGTGGGGGCCTGTCTCACGGTGCGGGTGGAAGCCGTCGCCCAGGCCGGCCTGCTGGACGAGGGCTACTTTCTCTATTTCGAGGAGCTGGAGTGGCAGCAGCGCCTGCGGAGGGCCGGCTGGCGGGTGACCTACCTGCCCGTGGCCGAGGTCGTCCACCACGAGGGCCGCTCCAGCGAGCAGGTCCCGCTGCAGCGCCACCTGCAGTTCCAGCGCAGCAAGGTGCGCTACGCCCGGCGGGAGCTCGGGCCGGCCTGGGCCGCCGCGCTGCGCTGCTTCCTGCTGGCGATGTATGTATGGAAGTACCTGGTGGAAGGGGCCAAGTGGCTGCTGGGGCACAGGCGCGAGATGCGGCGCGAGAGGATGCGGGCGTACGGGCAGGTGCTGCGGGATGGGCTGAGGACGTAAGGGGTGAAGACGCAAAGGCGCAAAGCTTAGAAGCGTGAGGCATGAAGACGTGAAGAGTGAAGGCGTAGAACGCAAAGGCGTAGAGCGTAAAAGTGCGAGGCGTGAAGACCTGAGGCGCAGGCTGCTGCGGACCGCCGTGCTGGCTCTGGTGTTGCTGCTGGCCGGCTGTGGGCCGGGGACGCCGGTGGTCGTCACCGTGCTGCCGAGCACGCCGGCCACGGCCGAGCCTGTGGTCACCGCCACGGCCCCGGCGACCACCCCCGCGCCCACGCCGACGCCGGAGAGCGGCGGCCCCATCGCCGCGGGCAACGCCGGCCAGGTGGAGGCGCTGGCCCAGCTCGGGCAGGGCTGGGTGAACAGCCTGGCCTGGTCGTCCGGCGGCCTGCTGGCGATCGCCACCTCCAGCGGCATCTACCTCTACACCGCCGCGGACCTGCAGCCGCAGCACTACCTGGCCACGCGCTCGCCGGTGTGGAGCGTGGCCTTTTCCGCCGACGGCGCCCTGCTGGCCGGGGGCACCTGGGACGGCGAGCTGCTGATCTGGGAGGTCTCGGCCGCCCAGGGCACCGGCGGGATCCAGCAGGTGGTCCAGGCCCACAGCGACGCCGTCTTTGGCCTATCCTTCTCCCCCGACGGGGCCCTGCTGGCGACGGCCTCCTGCGAGGGCCGCGACGGCGTCGGCAAGTGCACCGCCGGCGAGGTGCGGCTGTGGAACCCGGCCGACGGGCAGATGGCCGGCCGGCTGAGCGGCCACAGCGCCTGGGTCGTCAGCACGGCCTTTTCCCCGGATGGGACGATGCTGGCCTCCGGCTCGGAGGACGGCACGGTGCGGCTGTGGGAGCTGGCCTCGGGCCAGGCGCTGCACGTGCTGGAGACCGGCGGCCGCACGGCGCGCGGCGTGGCCCTGTCGCCGCGGGGGACGCTGGTGGCCGCCGGCCTGGACGACGGCACGGTGCGCCTGTGGGAGACGGCCACGGGGCAGGAGCGCGCCACGCTGGCCGGCGCCGCCCGGGAGATCAAGGCGGTGGCCTTTTCCCCGGACGGGGAGCTGCTGGCTGCCGCGGCCGACGATGGCAGCGTCCAGCTCTGGGATGTGGAGGCGGCTGCGGTCGCGCGGGCCCTGGTGGGGCATGGCTGGGCCGTGCGCGGGATGGCCTTTTCCCCCGACGGGGCAGCCCTGGTCACGGGCTCCTGGGACGGCACCGTGCGGCTCTGGCGCGTGGCCGACGGTGAGCAGACCGGCTTGCTGGGCGGGTTCCTGACGGGCGTGTGGGCGGTGGCCTTTTCCCCGGACGGCGCGCTCCTGGCGGCCGGCCTGAGCGACGGCAGCGTGCGGCTGTGGGAGTTGGCCACGGGCCAGGAAGCGCAGGTCCTGCAGGGGCCCATCGAGCGCGTGACCAGCGTGGCCTTCTCGATGGACGGCGGTGTGCTGGCCGCTGGCTCGGCCGACGGCGTGGTACGGCTGTGGGAGGTGGCCTCGGGGCAGGCCGTGCGGGTGCTGCAGGGGCACGAGGGCGAGGTGAGTGCCGTGGCTTTTGCCCCCAACGGCGTCTACCTGGCTTCCGGCGGGTGGGACAGCACGGTACGGCTGTGGGAGACGGCCACCGGGAAGATGGTGCGCGTCCTGCGCCCGCGCGGCGTGGTCTACGGGCTGGCCTTTGCCCCCGACGGATCGCTCCTGGCCGTGGCTGCCGGGGACCGCGTGCAGCTCTGGGACGTGGCCACGGGACAGTCGGTCGTTTCCTGGCAGGCGGGCACTGTGGCGATCAGCCGGCTGGCCCTCTCTGCGGATGGCAGGCTCCTGGCCACGGCCGAGGGTCTGCGCGTGCAGATCTGGGACGTGGCTGCCGGCCGGCCGGTGCGGGCGCTGGACGGGAACACCTCTGCCGACAGCCTGGCCTTTGCTGCCGGCGGCGACCTCCTGGCAGTGGGCTGGCTCGGCGGGACGATCAGCCTGGTCGATGTGGCCGGCGGCGGCGAGCTGCGCACGCTGGAGGGGCATGTCCGCGACGTGAGCAGCCTGGCCTTTTCCCCCGATGGGCGGCTGCTGGCCTCGGGCTCGTGGGACGGCACGGTGCGGCTGTGGGGGCTTCGCTGAGAGGGGGCGGCGAGCCTGCCGGCACACGGCGTAGGGCAAGCGTAGGGGCAGCGTCGGGTGGAGCGGGGGCGGTTGCGTTTACGATGGGCCGGCAGTCTCCCGACGCGCGATAGGAGGGAACGATGGGCCCGCAGAGCCAACCCGATCAGCAGCGCACCATCTTCCTGGTAGCGGCCCTGGCCTCGGCCGTGGCGGTCGGCATGGTCGTGGTCCGGGCCTTCTACTCCGGCCACCTGACGTACGCCTTTCTCGTCTGGAACCTCTTCCTGGCCTGGATCCCGTGGGTCTTGGCCGTGCTGGCCGAGCGGGCCTGGCGCCGGGGAGGGCGGATGAAGCTGGCCGCTCTGCTGTGCGGATCGGGCTGGCTGCTCTTTTTTCCCAATGCCCCGTACATCCTGACCGACTTCCTGCATCTGCGGGAGCGCGCCCCGGTGCCGCTGTGGTTCGATCTATTCCTGATCTTTGCCTTTGCTTGGGCCGGCCTCTTCCTGGGCTTGAGCTCGCTCTACACGATGCAGGAGCTGGTGCGGGGCCGGTGGGGGCGGGCATGGAGCTGGCTCTTTGCCCTGGCCGTGCTGGTCGCCAGCAGCTTCGGTATCTACCTGGGGCGTTTCCTGGGCTGGAACAGCTGGGACGTGCTGGCGGACCCGCGCGGGCTGGCGGGCGACATCCTCGGCCGGCTGGCCTACCCGCTGGCCCACCCGCGCACGCTGGCGGTGTCGTTCCTGCTGACAGCCGTGCTCGGCTCGATCTACCTGGCGCTCTTTGCCATGACGCGGCTGCCGCGGCCGGTCGAACGATCCGGCCGGCCCGATGGCGAGTAGCCCACCTCCCGGTTCCGGTCTACGTCCGCTCACGAATCCCGCGCCTGCCTCGCTGGCGGCTTCCGGCCGCCTGGAGGGCGCCGCTCTCGCGCATAGCACGGGCCACTGCGGCGGGCCCTGGAGGCGCAGCGGGCCCCCTTTTGCCCGGCCTATTGCCGCATCACATGGGGCAGGTAGACGATATGCTCGCTCTCTCGGCGGCTGCGCCGTCCTGCCCGGCGGCCTATACCCCTACCGCCGCCAGCGCCTGCTCAAAGATCCCCAGCGCCTCCTGCAACTGCTCCCGCGTCACGATGAGCGGCGGGATCCAGCGGATGGTATTGTCCCACGGCCCGCAGGTCAGCAGGAGCAGGCCGCGCTCCTGGCAGGCCTGGCGCACGGCTTTGGCCGTGGCCTTGTCCGGTTCGCCGTCGGCGGTGAACTCGACTCCCACCATCAGCCCCAGGCCGCGCACGTCGCCGATGCACGGGTGCGGCTGCTGCAGCTCGCGCAGGCGCGCCAGCAGATAGGCCCCCTGGCGAGCGCTGTTCTCGACCATTCCCTCTTCCCGCATGGCCTGGATGGTGGCCACCGCGGCGGCACACGATACGGCGTTGCCGCCGTAGGTGCCGCCGTGCGAGCCGGGCACCCACTTCTCCATCAGCTCGCGCCGGGCCGCGATGCCGCTCAGGGGGAAGCCGGAGGCCAGCCCCTTGGCCATGACCATGATGTCGGGGACGACATTCCAGTGGTCCACGGCGAACCAGCGCCCGGTGCGGCCAAAGCCGCTCTGGACCTCGTCGGCGATGAGCAGCAGGCCGAACTCGTCGGCGATGGCCCGCAGGCCGGGGAGAAAGGCCGGCGGCGGGACGACGTAGCCGCCCTCGCCCAGCACCGGCTCCACCAGGAGGGCGGCCGTCTCTGCGGGGTCGCTCTGGCTCACCAGCAGCAGCCGCAGCTCCTGCAGGCAGAAACGCACCGTCTCCTCGGCCGGCCAGCCGTAGCGATAGGCGTAGGGATAGGGGGCCACGGCCACGCCGGGCATCAGCGGCTGGTAGCGCAGGCGGTAGATCGTCTTGGAGGTGGTCAGCGACATCGTCCCCACCGTGCGCCCGTGGAAAGAGCCCTGGAAGACGATGATCCCCGGCTTGCCGGTGGCGTGGCGGGCCAGCTTGACCGCCGCCTCGACGGCCTCGGCGCCGCTGTTGGAGAAGAAGAACGAGTCCAGGCCCGCCGGCACGATCGCGCGCAGCTCCTGGACCAGGTGCAGCATAGGCCGGTGGTAGACGATGTTGGCCTGGCCGTGGATGAGCCGGGCGCACTGCTCCTGCGCTGCCTGCACCACCCGCGGGTGGCAGTGCCCGGTGTTGGTCACGCCGATGCCGCAGGTGAAATCGAGGTAGCGCCGGCCGTCGGCGTCGTGGATGTAGCAGCCCGCAGCCCGCTCCACCAAGATGTCGGTGTAGTGGGGCCAGACCGGGGAAAGGCTCGCTGCTTTGGCCAGTTCTTCCTGTTTTGTCACGGTGACCTCCTTGTCAGTTCATGTCTCGCGGATCACGCGGCGGCCTTTCAGATCACCCCCTCGTCCCGCAGCCGGGCGATCTCCTCGGGGCCGTAGTCGAGGTATGCCTGCAGCACCTCGGCAGTGTGCTGGCCCAGGAGCGGCGGCGGCTCGGCCAGGCGCACGGGGGTGCGGGAAAGCTTCAGCGGCGAGCCGGCCACCCGCACGGTGCCGGCCGTCGGGTGGGGCAGTTCGACGACCATCCCGCGGGCCCGGACCTGGGGGTCGGCAAAGACCTGGTCGACGGTCTGGATCGTGGCGCAGGGGATGTTGGCCCCGAGCAGGGCCTGCTCCCACTCCTGGGCCGGCCGCTGGCGGAAGCGAACTTGCAGGGCTGGAATCAAGGTGTCCCGGTTCTGCACCCGCAGCGGGTTGGTGGCGTAGCGCGGGTCGGCGGCCAGGTCGGCCCAGCCAGCGAGAAGGCAGAGGTCCTGCCACTGCCGGTCGTTGCCCACACCCACGGCGATCCAGCCATCGCTCGCCGGGAAGGGCTCGTAGGGCACGATGTTGGGGTGGGCGTTGCCGTAGCGCGCCGGCCGCTCCCCCGAGACCAGGTAGTTGCTGCCGACGTTGGCCAGCCAGGCCACCTGGGAGTCGAACAGGGCGATGTCGATGTACTGGCCCTGGCCGCTGGCCCCGCGCTCGTGCAGTGCGGCCAGGATGGCCACGGCGGCGTTCATCCCGGCGGTGATGTCGACAATGGCCACCCCCACCTTCATGGGCGGCCCATCGACCGGCCCGGTGATGCTCATGATGCCGCCCTGGGCCTGGATGATAAAGTCGTAGCCCGGCCGGTCGCGGTAGGGGCCGTCCTGCCCGTAGCCGCTGATGGCGCAGTAGACCAGTCGCGGGTTCAGCGCGCGCAGCGCCTCATAGCCCAGGCCCCACCCGGCCATCGTCCCCGGGTAAAAGTTCTCCACCAGCACGTCGGCCCGGCCAGCCAGGGCACGGACGATCTCGCGGCCGCGCCCGCTCTTCAGGTTGAGGGTGAGCGACTTTTTGCCGCGGTTGACGCACAGGTAGTAGGCCGACTCACCGCCGACAAAGGGCGGCCCCCACTGGCGGGTGTCATCGCCGCGTCCCGGCGCCTCCACCTTGAGCACGGTGGCCCCCAGGTCGGCCAGCATCATGGTGCAGTAGGGGCCGGCCAGGATGCGGGAGAGGTCCAGGACGATGACGTCGCCCAGCGGAAATTCCGGCACGGGCACTCCTCCGGAGGAGAAGCGATCAGCGATCGGCTTTCAGCGACCAGCAGTCAGCCGCAGCACGTGCCAGGTGGCCGGAACGGGGTCGCTGAAAGCTGACCGCTTCAGAGGCTCCTGCTCACCTCGGCCAGCGTGTCCGCCAGCCGCTCGAGCACGGCGTCGATCTGCTCGTAGCCGATGACCAGCGGCGGTTCGATGCGCACGGTGTGGGCGCTCGTGAGGGTGCCGGCCACCAAGACGCCGCGCTTGAAGAGGCCGGCAGCCACCTTGTAGCCCACCTCCGGGTTGCGAAAGTGCATGCCGATCAACAGGCCCCGGCCGGTGATGCCGTCCCCGCCAAAGGCCGGGTCAAAGGCCTGCGGGTAGCGCCGGGCAAGGCCCTTCAGGCGGGGGATGGCATACTCCCCCTTGGCCGCGGCCACCTCCCACAGCCGCTCGCGCAGGGTGACGTGGATGGCGGCGATGGCTGCGCTGCAAGCGAGGGGGTTGCCGCCGGTGGTGGTGGTGTGGATAAAGGGGTTCGGCTCCATCATCACCTGCCAGATCTCGGCGGTGGAGCAAAAGGCGCTGATCGGCATGACCCCGCCGCCGAACGACTTGGCCAGCGCCATGATGTCGGGGACGACGTCCCAGTGATCCACTCCCCACAGCTTGCCGGTGCGGCCCATGCCGGTCTGGACCTCGTCGGCGATGAGCAGGGTGCCGTAGGCGCGGGTCAGCTCGCGCAGCCGCGGCCAGAAGTCGTCGGGCGGCACGATAGCGCCGGCCTCGCCCTGGATCGGCTCCATCAGCACCGCGGCCACGCCCACGCCCACCTTCTTGCAGGCGTCCAGCTGGCGCTCGACGGCCGCGGCATCGCCAAAGGGGACGTGATAGACCGGTCCCCCATAGAGGATACCGACCGGCTCACGGAAGTCGGCCTTGCCCAACATGCTGAGCGAGCCCATCGTCTTGCCGTGAAAGGCCTGCAAGGCGGCGATGAAGGCGGGCCGGCGGGTGTACATCTTGGCCAGCTTGATGGCCCCTTCCACCGCCTCGGTGCCGCTGGCGGCGAAGAAGCTGTACTGGATGTCGCCGGGGGTGATCTGGGCCACCAGGCGGGCCAGCACGCCGCGCAGCGGGTCGATCAGCTCCTGGCTGGGCATGGGCGTGCGGTAGCTCAGCTGGGCCTTGACCGCGCGGACCACCTCGGGGTGGGACCACCCCAGGTCCAGCAGCCCATAGCCACCCAGGCAGTCGATGTACTCGCGGCCCAGGACGTCGCGGAAGAGGGCTCCCGAGCCGGTCCACTCGGTAGCTGCCCAGTCGCCGGCCTCGGTCACCGACTTGCGGTACTCGAGCCAGCCGCGGTTAAAGTGCTCGGCAAAGTTGAACTGGCTCTCGGCGATGATCTCCTTGGCCTCGGCCTCCGAGAGGGCCGGCTTCTCCATGATCTCCAGCCAGCGCTGCGAGTAGTCCAGGGCCTGTTCATAGTTGCTCATGCCATACCTCCCCACGCGAGTGTCGCCGGGGCCACACGGGCCCGCGGAATCGGTGTAGCGATCGGCGCCGGGCTACTCGGCCATCACCACGGCCTCGGGATAGCAGTACTTGACGCACTGCGGATCGCCGCCGCACATGTCGCAGGCCAGGGCGTAGGAAGCCTGCTGGTCGTAGTACATGGCCCCGTAAGGGCAGGCCGGTATACAGACCTGGCAGCCGTCGCACTTTTGCGGGTCGATGGTGAGCGGCTGGCGCGGACCGGCCCGGGAGATGGCCTGCTCCGGGCAGGCGGCGATGCAGGGCGCGTCGGGGCAGGAGAAACAGGCCATCACCCTGGCCTCGCCGGTCTGGGGGCGCACCGTGGCGCGGATGCGCGCCCGCGTCGGGGCGAACTCGCCGACGTGGTAGGCCGAGCAGGCCAATTCGCACAGGTGGCAGCCGGTGCAGAGCGTATTGCGAAACTTGAGCGGCATGGCATCCTCCTACAGGTCGGCGATCCCCAGCGCCGCCAGCTTCTCCGGCGTGGGCACTCCCTGGCGGTCCCACCCGCGCAGGGCATAGTACTCGTCCAGGGCGGCCTCGTAGGCCGCGTGGGTGTAGACCTTGCCGGCGGCCTTGCCGTTGCGCAGGGGCCGGTCGAAGAGTGCCGGCGGCGCCCCATCGTCCTGTCGCCCGAAGCCCTCGCGCACGTTGAACAGCCGGCCGACGTTCCAGATGCGTTCGCCGATGTGCAGCGCCTCCTCGGCCGTGTAGGTGCGGCCGGTGCCGGCCGAGATCAGCGCGGCGATGTCCGCGGCGGTGATGGCCCAGAAGTCGCAGAAGATGCCGGTCCACTTGACCGAGTTGAGGTTCTGGTCGTTGATGACCATCTGGGCCTTGCCCTCGAACGAGTCGGGGAAGAAGGTGGCGAAGATGGCCTCGTTGGCCACGACAAAGGAGCGCATGTGGCAGGCCCCGCGCTCGGAGGTGGCATAGGCCAGGCCCATGCCAAAACCACCCCGCGGGTCATAGGCCGGGAACTCCAGACCCTTGATCTCCAGGGCCACGCCCTCCCCGCCATACTTCCGGGCCAGCCAGCGGGCGCCGTGGGCCAGCTCGGCCCAGGTGCCGCGGCGGTAGGCGATGTCCTGCACCGCCTGCAGGTAGCCCTCCACCTGGCCGTAGCGCAGGCCCAGGTCGTGGATACCCTCCTCCGTCATCGTCATGGCCAGGCCGATGACGTTGCCGGTGGAGATCGAGTCCAGGCCCAGGTTGTCGCAGAGGCGGTTGTAGGCGATGAGGGCATCGAGGTCGCCGATGCCGCAGTTGCCGCCGCCCAGACCGATGGTCTCGTACTCGGGGCCCTCGACGAGCTCGCCGCTGCGGCTGCGGGTCAGCCGGCCGCAGGCCAGCGGGCAATTGGTGCAGGCGCGCTTGCGCACCAGCGCCGCCTGGACGGCCTCGGTGTTGATGCCGTCCTTACCGTCAAAGACGCCCTGGGTGAAACCGCGGGTGGGGAAGAGGCCGGCGTCGTTGGTCAGGTTGACCAGGATGGGCGTGCCGTCGGTGTTGGCCCACAGGTTGGTCTCGGTGAGCAGATTGTTGGTCATGAGGCCGCGGTAGAGCTGGAGGAAGGCCGCCATGTCGGGCACGTGCACCGCGCCGCTGCCGCGCACGGCGATGCTCTTCAGGTTCTTGCTGCCAAAGACTGCCCCCAGGCCGCCCCGGCCGCACTGGCGGTAGGCCTCCGAGGTCAGGCAGGCAAAGGGCACCAGCCTCTCGCCGGCCGGGCCGGCGCTGAGGGTGACGATGCGCCCGGGGCCGGCCTTTTCCTCCAGCAGGTTCTCCGTCTCCCAGATCGTCTTGCCCCAGAGGTCGGCGGCGTCGCGGATCTCGACCCGGTTGTCGTCGATGAAGAGGTAGACCGGCCCGGCGGCCTTGCCGGTGATGATGGCGCCGTCGTAGCCGGCATACTTCAGCATGGCCCCCAGTCCTCCGCCCACGTACGAATCCAGGATCGTCCCGGTGGCCGGCGAGCGCGCCCCGACGCAGGTTCGCGCGGTGGTGGCGACGATCGTGCCGGCCAGCGCTCCGGGAAAGAGCACCACGACGTTGGCGGGGGAAAGGGGATCGGTGCCCGGCTCCAGCTCCTCGTACAGGTAGCGAAAGACCAGCCCCTTGCCGCCGATATAGTCGCGCGCCCAGGCCTCGTTCAGCGGCTCGGTGGCGATCCGCCCGGTGGTCAGGTCGACCCGCAGGACCTTGCCGGTGTAGCAGTTGCTTCCAGCCATGTGCGCCTCCTTGCAGTAGCTGTCAGCCGTCAGCGGTCAGCTTTCAGCGACCCCACTGTCCCCGCTCGGACACGGTGGCCCATCGCTGATAGCTGAAAGCTGGTGGCTGATTGCTATTCCCAATCCGACACCTCGCTGTACCAGATTTTTCTCGTCCCCGTCCGGGCCCGCCCCTTCCAGCGGCCCGACTTCGGGGCGGCCTCGATGGCCTGGAGCAGCTGGTCGGCCCTCTGGCCGATCGTGGTCCGCTGCTCGGCGCTCAGCGCGGCGACCTTTTCCATGGCGTCCTTGACCTTGCCCAGGTTGGTCGTCGCGGTGTAGCAAAAGCCCCAGTCGTCCGACATCAGCCTGGCGACGTAGCGGGCGTTGATCATGCCGGCTTCGGCTTCGCCCACGGGGGCCGCCAGCAGCAGGAGCATGCCGTCCTTGAGGTCCTTGTCGTTGATCTGCACGATCTGCAGCTTCTGCAGCAGTAGGTCGGTCAGCGACACGCAATGGGGATGGATCTCCAGCCGGCCGCGGTAGTCCACGGTGTGGTTCATCGCCAGCCTGTCGTAGAAGATGTCGATCATCGGCACGCGCTGGCCAAAGTAGATGTGGCGGTCCTGGCCGTAGAGCATCATCAGGCGCGGGTTGTAGTCATAGCCCTGCCTCTGGAAGAACTGGGCCAGTTTGCCGCGGTGTTTCCCGTAGGCGGCATAGTCGATGTCGGTAAAGACGCGCTCGCCCAGCCGCTCCATCCGCCGGTAGAGGTCGACATAGTCGGGGAAGTAAAAGTGCAGGGCGATCGGTCCCATCACCCGCAGGACCAGCCCCTGCTTCTGGGCCTCGTCGGTCAGCCGGCGGGCCTCCTCGAGGAAGGCCTCCGGCTTGGGGTACTCTTCCAGAGGAATGTCCCTGGGAAGCCTGAACTTGCGGTCGGCCATCGTGCCTCTCCTGAGCAGTCGCTCCGAACAGCTCGGTTCATAGTTGCCGGTGATCGGCCACCAGGCACAGCTCCGAGCAATGGGCATGGCACCTTTGCCAGCCGCAAAGTGACGACGGACCACCGACCACGGATTCCCTACCCCGACGTAAAGACATAGTCCTTGACCTTGCCCTTGTGCAGGATCACGATCACGCCCTTGAGGATGCCCTCGGAGTACTCGCTGCCCGGGTTGATGATCGTGGTGCGGCCCATCCTGTGCACCCCACGCGACTCGTGGATGTGGCCGTGCAGCCCCAGCAGGGGCTGGTACTTCTGAATCATCCTGGCCACGGCCTTGCTGCCGACGGGGATGCGCCGGTCGGCGGCCTGCACCAGGTCGGCGGTCAGCTCGGGGGCCAGGTCCAGCGAGGAGCCGTAGGGGGGAGCGTGAAAGTTGAAGATGGCGTTGGCCTTGTCCTGGATCTGGCCGATGAGCGCCTCCAGCATCGGCTCCATCTCCTCGTCCGGCTTTTCCCGCGGCGTGTCCCAGGGGGTCGGGTTGGTCCAGGAGAAGGTGGCCATCTCGTGCTCTCCCACCGGCACCACCCGGTCGTTGCAGTTGACGATGACCTGGGAGTCCTCGATGATGCCGTCCACCTCCAGGTAGTCGTCGTTGCCGGCGGCCATGTAGAGGGGAATGCCCAGGCCGGCCAGTCGCTCGTCGGCCAGGTTCATCCACTCCCGCAGGCGCTCCAGCATCAGCCGCTTGAAGAGGGCCTCCAGCGCCGGGGAGTCGGCCTTGAGGGCGCGGAACTCCTCCGGGGTCACGTGGTGCCAGTAGTAGCCGACCATCTCGATCGTCTTCTTGAGCTTCTCCAGCTCCTCGGGGGTGTTGACCTCGGTTTGGGCGCCCATGAAGGTGGTCTCCCAGCCACCGCCGGCCTTTTCCACCAGCGGGATGAGCATCTTCCCGGTCAGGTCGCCCAGCAGGATGCCCACGTCCACCCCGTAGATCTTTAACGCGTTGAGGTACTTGCGGAAGCAGACGTTGGAGCCATGGATGTCGGTGACGAAAAAGATCTTCATGCACTCCTCCTGCCGCGGGCATCCGCCCTTGTCCCCTCCTCTCCCCGCGCTGGCGGAGAGAGGAGGGGATGGGAAGGAATGGCGTCACTCCGGCGGCAGTTCGCCGTAGGCCAGGCCGACGTCTATGCCCGCCTGGCGCTTGTTCCACCATCTCCAGAAATAGTACCAGGCGATGCCCAGCACCCAGATGACCAGGTAGAGGGCGCCCGATCCCAGAGTGAGCTCCTCCAGGCCGGCCCCGCCAAAGTAGGGCATCAGGAAGAAGAAGATAAAGAGGATGACCAGGTAGACCAGGTTCACCGCCGCGCCGACGGTGATCACCGGGATCTTCCAGATCTTCCACTTGGCATAGGGCGAGGCCTCCCAGATGTTGCGCACCTTGCGGACGAACGGGAAGACCAGCGCGGCGATGGCCGTCACGCCAAAGACCGAGACAATCTCCATCCCGGTCACGGTGAGACCGCCCATCGGGTTTTGCCAGAAGGCGTACAGCAGGATGCCGATCTCGCCCAGGATGAAGCAGACGATGTGGTTCCAGACCGGCGTGGCGAAGCGCGGGTGGACGTCGGTGAACCAGCGCGGCCCGACGCGGTCCATGCCCCAGGCGAAGAGGATGCGCGGGAAGGCCAGGTAGGAGAGGGCCACCCACCAGATGTTGAAGAGGATGAAGGAGCCGGCCATCAGGATCAGCACGATGGGGTTCTGGGTGATCACGGCCGCCAGGCCGACGAACTGCGGCGACCAGGCCATGGGCAGCCCGAGGAAAGAGGTGCCCCAGTTGTTGTCCACGTAGGCGGTGGCCGAGAGGAACTCGAAACCGACCGTGTTGTACAGGACGATGGCCAGCCAGAGCATGAAGACGGCCGGGACGATGACGGCGAAGAGATTGCCCAGGATGATGCTCTTGTCCGGGCGCTTGACCTCGCCGGCGATGAAGGTGATGCAGTAGGAGTAGGCGAAGAGCCAGGACCCGGCCACCATCACCCCCAGGGTGTCGACCCAGTTCCAGGTCTGGGGCAGCGGCCGGCCCTCGGCCTTGTCCATGACCTGGGCGACGGCATCGCGGAAGCCTTCGTAGGTGAGCGGCTGGACCGTGACGGCGACCGGAACGCCCTCGGTGGTGGTGAAGGTGGCCATGGCGGCGACGTGCCCATCGGTGATCACGGTGCCGGCCGGGACGATCACGCTGCCGTCCGGGCCGACGACGTCCTCCAGCGGTGTGCGCCCCAGCAGCAGGACCTGCAGGTTGTAGAGGACATCGTCGGCGCTGGCCATGTCGATGCCGGCGTCCTCGGCCAGCGTGCTAAAGTCGGCCGTGGCCGGCTCGGCCTTGGCGGCCATGTCGTTCCAGGCCTGCTGGAAGCCGCCGGCCGAGGTGAAGGTAAAGACCAGCAGGATGACCAGGCATCCGCCGATGCCCAGGAACATGATGACCTTCTGGGCAGAGGCAAAGACCTTGATGCCAAAGATCAGGAAGAGCATGGCGATGATGCTGACCACGGTGGAAAAGGCGAACAGGGCCCAGGGCTGGGTCAGCCACTCGGCGATGTCCGGCCGGCCCAGGAACTGGAAGAGCATCACCAGCCCCGGATCGACCGTCCATGGAGCCAGGACAAAGATCCACATGATCCAGACAAAGGCGTTGCCGAAGCTCTCGGCGATGCCGACGAGGGGGTGGAGGATGCGCGAGTTGTAGATGTACTCGCCGCCGCTACGCGGCATGCTGCCGCCGAGGATGCCCCAGACCAGCGAGAAGCCGATGCCGCACAGGACCGCCGATATGATCGTGGCCAGGATCAGGTTGCCGCCGGCATAGACCCCCAGGCCCAGGCTGATCATAACCCACATGCTCGGGGTCAGGCCCTGGTTCATGAAGCCGACCCCGAAGGCATCGAGCAGCGAAAGACCGCGGACCAAACCACTGGCTTTCCGGGCGAACGTCTTCTCTTCGGCCATCTCGATCTCCTCATCTCTGAGGCCCGCCCTGCTCACGGGCGCGGCCTTGAACGGAGGACCGCCGCTGCACTGCTACCTGTTCTGCCCTCCTTTCCCGTCCACCAGGCAGCCGCGGGGAACGCGCCACTGGTAGACGTCCTTCAGGATCAACGGTACGAGGTACGTCGTCGTCTTTCTCACGCCGGGCACCTGGCCGACGACGTCGGTCACGAACCGGTACAGCTCCTCGTTGTCGCGAGCCACGACCTGGATGCTGATGTCGCGCTCGCCGGTCGAGCAGGCCGCATAGCTGACGCACTCGTAGGTGGCCAGCTGGCGGGCCACCTGCTGGACATGGCCGGGCTCGACCTCCAGGACCACGTCGGCCACGACGACGTACCCCAGTGCCCGCGGGTTGAGGATGGCACTGACCTGCAGTACGCCGCGCCTGCGCATGCGCTCGATGCGGTAGCGCACCGACCGCTCGGAGATGCCGCCGATGTGGCGGGCAATCTCGGCGCAGGACAGCCGGCCGTCTTCCACCAACAGGTTGGCGATCGCTACGTCGAGGGGGTCCAGTTTGAGCATGGTGCACCGCCTTCGAGGTATCAGGTGACAGGTATCAGGTGTCAGGCGCCCTGCAGCGCTGGCCGATCACTCCTGCGTGTGGTCACTCCGCCGCCGGCCAGCCGCGCAGGGCATAGTACTCCTCGACCATGTGGCGCAGCTCCGCCCCGGTCAGCCGGTCGCCGCCCGGCGGCAGCGCCTCGCGCAGCAGCCGGCCGGGCAGGGTGTCGTCGGCCGCCGCCATGCCCTCGCGCAGGTTGTACCGGCGGATCGTGTCGGCGATGCGCGCCGACAGCGCCTGCAGGCCGGCCTTGTCCAGCTCCAGCCCGGTCAACAGCCGGATCACGGTCGAAAGGTCGTCCCACCCGACCATGTCGCGGTAGAAGCGGCAAAAGATCAGCGTGTCGAAGAGGGTGTGGCGGTCCTCGAAATCGAGCACCAGGGCGGCCTTGCCATCGGCGGTGGTGCGGTCGACCCAGCCGGCGAACTCGGCCTTGTAGACGGTGGCCCGCAGGTGGCAGGCCCCGCGGTCGGAGACGGCAAAGGCCAGACCCATGCCCTTGAGGGCGCGCGGGTCGTAGCCGGCCGGCTCCAGCCCCTTGACGTGGACGGCCAATTCCTCCAGCCCCAGGGCGCGGCTGGCGGCGCGGATGCCGCGGCTGAAGAGCGCGCCCACTCCCTGGCGCTCGGCCATCTGCCGGATGAGCGCGGCGATGCCGTCGACGTCGCCATAGTCGAGCTTCAGGTCGAGGGCTCCGCGGCGCGCGGCCTCGATGGCCAGGGCGGCCAGGTTGCCGGCGGTGATCGTGTCCACCCCCAGGCGGTCGCAGAGGTCGTTCAGATAGAGGATCTCGGCCAGGTCGTCCACGGCGCAGAGCCCGCCAAAGGCGTACAGGGTCTCGTACTCGGGCCCCTCGACGGTCAGGCCGGCGTGGCGGCCGTCCGGCACGGTGGCCACCTTGCCGCAGGCGAAGAAGCAGCGGTAGCAGGCCTTGGGGCGGGGGTGGAAGCGCTCCACGAACGCCTCGCCGCCGATCCGCTCCCAGTGCGGAACCGTCCCAGCCGACCAGTAGTAGCTGGGAAAGGCCCCGGCGCGGTTGGCGATGCCCACGACCATGGGCGTGCCGTAGGTGCGGTAGTTCCTGGCGGCGGCGTCGTCCCGGCCTCTTTCGCGCATCTGGCGATCGTAAGCCCGCACGCCTTCCGGGTCGTGCAGGGGGCACTCGGCCCGGCCGTGGAAGACGATGCCCTTGACGCGTTTGGAGCCGAGCACGGCGCCCATGCCGGTGCGGCCGGCCTGCCGGCCGCGGTCGTTGCCCACCAGGGCGAAGGCGACCTCTTTCTCCCCGGCCGGCCCGATGACGATGGCCTTGGCCCCGGCGGCGCCGACGTCCTTCTCCAGGGCCTCCTCGGCGGCGTAGGCGTCCAGCCCCCAGAAGGGGGCGGCGTCGTGAAAGACGACGCCCTGGTCGCTGATCTCCAGGTAGACGGGCCGGGCCGCCGCGCCCCGCACGACGATGGCATCGTAGCCGGTGGCCTTGATCCGGGGAGCGACGTGGCCCCCGGCGTACGACTCGCCAAAGATGCCCGTCTGGGGCGACTTGCCGAAGAGGCCGTAGCGGCTGGCCGGCGGCAGGCCGCTGGCGCTGGCCGGGCCGGTGGCGATGATCAGCGGGTTCTCCGGCGCCAGGGGGTCGACGCCGGCCGGGGCGTGCCGCAGCAGCAGGTGGGCCGCCAGCCCCTTGCCGCCCAGGTGGTGGGCCAGGACGTCGTCGGAGATCTCCTCGGCTTGCCAGGTCTGGCTGGACAGGTCCAGGAACAGCACCCGATTGAAAAAGCCAAGCATCATTGCCTCCGCCAACGGTCAAACGTTCAAACGTTCCGCACGCTGCCCGTTCTCCTCGGCCAGTTGGCGGAAGAGCCGGGCGACCTCGCGGATCGGCAGCTTGGCCGCGGCGTCCTGGTAGAAGCGCGCCGCCGTCTCCTCCAGCGCCGCGGCCTGGCGCGCCAGGCCGGCCTCGCCCGCCGCCGCGTCCAGCTCCACCCGATAGGCGTCGCCGTCCAGCCCGCTGATCGACTCCAGGATCATCTCGGCGACGCCTTCGCGCCGGGCCTGCTCCAGCCGGCGCAGGCGCTTGCGCGCGCCCTGGGCCAGCTCTTGGAAGAGGGCCTCTGCCGGGCCGCGGGCCGCCTGCTCGTAGTAGGCCGCCGCTCGTTCCTCCCAGTCGATGGCAAAGCGCAAGATAGCGCCGAACGTGCCCAGTTCCATCGCCAAGACTCCTCGCAACCTGCAACCTGTCGCCTGTGCCCCCATCAGAACCAGCGCGCGATCACCACCTTGCGCTCGGTGAAGAACTGGATGGCGTCGCGCCCCTGCCCGTGCAGGTCGCCGAAGAACGACTGCTTCATCCCGGCAAAGGGGAAGGTGGCGATGGGCGCGGCGATGCCGATGTTGATGCCGATGTTGCCGCAGCGGACGCGGTACTGGAACTCGCGGGCCGCCTTGCCACTGGCGGTGAAGAGGGAAGTGGCGTTGCCGTACGGGAGGCGGCCGATGAGGGCCAGCGCTTCGTCCAGGTCGGCCACCGGGATGATGCCCAGCACCGGGCCAAAGATCTCGTCGTTGGCGATGGCCATCTCCGGGCGCACCCGGTCGAAGAGGGTCGGCCCGACAAAGTAGCCGTTGGGGTAGCCCTCGACCCGGACCGCCCGGCCGTCGAGCAGCAGATCGGCTCCCTCCTGCACTCCCTTGTCGATGTAGCCGCGGATGCGCTCCAGCGCGCGGCGGCTCACCACCGGCCCCATCTGCACGCTCTCGTCCAGGCCGGGACCCACCTTGAGGCGCGCGGCGGCCTCGACCAGGCGGGCCTTGAGCGGCTCGTAGACGTTGCCCACGGCCAGCACCAGCGACCCGGCCAGGCAGCGCTGGCCGGCCGTGCCAAAGGCCGAGGTCAGGATGGCCGCCACGGTGGGCCCCAGCGGCGCGTCCGGCAGCACCACCAGGGCGTTCTTGGCCCCGGCCTGGCACTGTGCCCGCTTGCCGTGCGCCGCGGCGGTGGCGTAGATGTACCGGCCCACCGGCGTCGAGCCGACGAAAGAGACCCCGGCGACGTCGGGGTGAGCGAGCAGGGCGTCCACCACGCCCTTGGACCCGTTGACCAGGTTGACCACGCCCGGCGGCAGGTCGGCGGCGTCGAGCAGGGCAAAGAGGCGGTTCTGGCTGACCGGGCAGACCTCGGAGGGCTTGACGATGTAGCTGTTGCCGCAGGCGATGGCGTAGGGCAGGAACCAGAAGGGCACCATGGCCGGGAAGTTGAAGGGGGCCACGCAGCAAAAGACCCCCACGGGCTGCAGGATGCACGTCTCGTCGATCCCGGCGGCGACGTCCTCGGCGTTATAGCCCATCATCAGCGAGGGGATCCCCGCGGCCACCTCGACGTTCTCGATGGCCCGGCGCACCTCGCCGCGGGCCTCGTCGATGATCTTGCCGTGCTCCTCGGTCAGGCCGCGGGCCAGCTCCTCAAAGTGCTCCTCCATGAGCGCCTTCAGGCGGAACATGGCCCGCGCCCGGACCAGGGCCGGCGTCTCGCGCCACTCGGCAAAGGCCTCCCGCGCCGCAGCCACCGCCCGGTCCACCTCTGCCACGGTGGAGAGGGGCACGCGGGCGATCACCTCGTCCGTGGCCGGGTTGTGCACGTCGAGCAGCTCCGGCGAGGTGGAAGCCACCCATTCGCCGCCGATATAGTTCTTCAGGATCGTGGGTTCCATGCCTGTCTCCTTCTTCCTTTCAACGGCAGACCGCGTCGGTGATCTCCAGCGCCCTCTCGATGATCTCCAGCCCCTCGTCCACCTGGGCTTCGGTGATGATGAGCGGCGGGACGACAAAGATCAGGTTCCAGGCCTGGAAGGTGAAGAGGCCGTTCTGGCGGAGGTGCCTGGCCACCTCGGCCATCTTGCCCAGCTCGGCGCCCTTGGCGTTCCACGGGGCCATCGGCTCGCGGGTGCGCTTGTCCTTGACCACCTCGATGGCCGAGAAGAGGCCGATGCAGCGGACGTCGCCCACCGAGGGGTGGCGGTCCCGGATCTGCCCCAGCCGCTTGCCCAGGTAGTGCCCCACCTGCGCGGCGTTCTCGATCAGGTGCTCGTGCTGGTAGACCTCCAGGGTGGCCACGCCGGCGGCGCAGGCCAGGGGATGGCCGCTGTAGGTCAGGCCGCACCACAGCATGCGGTCCTCGAAGTACTGGGCGATCGGCTCGGAGACGATGACCGCGCCCAGCGGAACGTAGCCGGAGGTCAGTCCCTTGGCGCAGGTGATGATGTCCGGCACCACGCCCCAGTGGTCGACGGCGAACCAGCGGCCGGTGCGGCCAAAGCCGCTCATGACCTCGTCGGAGACGAGCAGGATGCCGTAGCGGTCGCACAGCTCACGCAGGCGCGGCCAATAGTCGTCGGGCGGCACGATCAGCCCGTTGGAGCCGGTGACCCCTTCCAGGAAGATCGCCGCCACGTTCTGTGGTCCCTCGAAGCGGACGACGTCCTCGATGTGCGTGATGCACTCGCGGTGGCACGTCTCGGGCGTCCAGCCAAAGTGACAGCGGTAGCAGTAGGGGTCAAAGACGTGGACCACGCCGGGCATGGTCGGCTCGGCCGGCCAGCGCCGCGGGTCGCCGGTGAGGGCCATGGCCCCGCTGGTGGCGCCGTGGTAGGAGCGGTAGCGGGCGATGATCTTGTGCCGGCCGGTATACATCCGGGCCATCTTGATGGCGTTCTCGTTCGCCTCGGCCCCGCCCAGGCAGAAGAAGCTCTTCTTGAGGTTGCCGGGAGCGACCTGGGCCAGCATCTGGCCCAGGCGGCCGCGGGGCTCCGTGGCCACCCCGGGGTGGATAAAACAGAGCCGGCCGGCCTGCTCCTGGATGGCCCGCACCACGTGCGGGTGCTGGTGCCCGATGTTCAGGTTCATGAGCTGCGAGGAAAAGTCGATGTAGCGCCGGCCGTGGGCGTCCCAGAAATAGATGCCCTCCGCCCGCACGGCCGGGATCGGGTCGACGGCGGACTGCACGGACCAGGAGAAGAAGGTGTGCTCGCGGTTCAGGCGGACGATCTCCGCCGCGGACATGGGGCGTTCGGCGTTCATACCGTTTCTCCCGTTCTGTTGATAAGACACACGATGCTGGCCGATTCGTGCCGAATCCGACGATCATTATACGGCGTTCTGCCCAAATCGTCAAGTCCCGCCGGCGCCACTTGCGCGGCGCGCCAAAACGCGGTATAATGGTTGCGGTCGTTGTGCCACGCGGTGCCCAGGGCGGCGCTGCGGCGATCCCCCAGGGCCTCCGGACCGAGGCCGCTCTGAAAGGAGGACAGCATGCCTACCGGTCGACAGCGTTCGCAGGAGCTGATGGCCCGCGCCCGCGCGGTGATGCCCGGCGGCGTCACCTCCAACTTCCGCGACTGGGGAGAGGCGACCCTGCCCATCGTCCGTGGGCAGGGCTCCCACGTCTGGGACCCCGACGGCAAGGAGTATATCGACTACCAGTTGGGCTTTGGCCCGGTCATCCTGGGCCACGGCTACGAGCCGGTGGTGCGGCGCGTGCAGCAGGCCATCGCCGAGGGCACCTCCTTCCCCCACCCCACCCCCTGGGAGGTCCGCGTGGCCGAGCGCATGGTGCGCATGTGCGGGGTGGAGCTGGTGCGCTACGCCAACTCCGGCACCGAGGCTACCATGCACGCCCTGCGCGTGGCCCGCGCCTACACCGGCCGGGAAAAGGTGCTGAAGTTCGAGGGGCAGTACCACGGTATGCACGACTACCTCAACTTTTCCACCGCCTCGACCCCCGTGCGCGTGCTGGGGCACCGCCGCAGCCCGGTCCCAGTGGTGGTGGGTTCCGGCGTCCCCCGTGCCATCCACGACCTGATCCTCTGCCTGCCCTTTAACGACGCTGAGCTGCTGGAGAAGGCCGTGCGCCAGCACTGGCCCGACCTGGCGGCGATCATCGTCGAGCCGATCCTGGGCAACGCCGGCTCGATCATGCCGCAGCCGGGCTACCTGGAGTTCATGCGCCGGCTGTGCGACGAGCACGGCGTGGTCCTGATCTTTGATGAGGTCAAGACCGGTTTCCGCCTGGCCGTGGGCGGGGCCCAGCAGCACTTTGGGGTCAGGGCCGACCTGGTCACCTACGCCAAGGCCATGGGCAACGGGTTTCCGGTCGCCGCGCTGGCGGGGAAGCGCGAGATCATGGAGGTGATCGTACGCGGGCAGACAGCCCACGCCGGCACCTACTGCGGCAACATCGTCGGCATGGCCGCCGCCGACGCCACCCTGGAGATCCTGGAGGACGGCCAGGTGCTGCAGGCGATCGCCGCGCGCGGCCGGCGCCTGCAGGAGGGCCTGAGCGGCATCCTGACCGCGGCCGGCCTGCCCCACGTCATCAGCGGTCCGCCGGCAATGTTCGGCATCCTGCTGACGGAGCAGGAGAACCCGCGCGACTTTCGCGACTTTGCCCGCTGCAACGAGGAGCTCTACACGCGCATCATGATGCAACTGATCGCCAACGGGGCCATCCCCGATCCCGACGACCGCGAGCCCTGGTTCCTGTGCTACTCCCACAGCGACGAGGACATCGCCAACACCCTGACCTACTTCGAGGACGCGGTGAAAAAGGCCCTGGCAGGGCGTTAGGAACTGGATCCAGATTGGCCACCAAGCCACCAGGGAACCAGGATGAACAGACGACCAAGGCGCCAGGCTACCAAGAAGGCAAGAAGGAAGCCACCTTGTCAGCGCGGTGTCTCTGTGTCTTGGTGGTTCTGAGATCGCTTCTCGGAGCCCCGGAGGCGGGGCCGATCAACCTGGAGAGCGGCGCAATGGCAGAACACCCGGCCGTCGAGTTGCGCAACGTGACCAAGCGCTTCGGCGAGGTCGTCGCCGTGGACCATGTCTCCCTGCAGATCGCCGAGGGCGACTTTTTCGCCCTCTTGGGGCCCTCCGGCTGCGGCAAGACGACGACGCTGCGCATGATCGCTGGCTTCGAGATGCCCAGCGAGGGCGAGCTGTACATCCGGGGCCAGTACGTGGGCGACACCCCGCCTTTCCGCCGCAACACCAACATGGTCTTTCAGAACTATGCCCTCTTTCCGCACATGTCGATCGCGCGCAACATCGCCTTCGGCCTGGAGATGAAGCGCGTGCCCAAGGCCGAGATCCAGCGTCGGGTGCGCGATGCCCTGGAGATGGTGCGCCTGCCCGGGCTGGGCCACCGCCGGCCCACCCAGCTCTCCGGCGGGCAGCAGCAGCGCGTGGCGCTGGCCCGCGCCCTGGTCAACCGGCCCTCCGTCCTGCTCTTGGACGAGCCGCTCGGCGCGCTCGACCTGAAACTGCGCAAGGAGATGCAGTTGGAGCTCAAGAGGCTGCAGCAGCAGGTCGGCATCACCTTCGTCTACGTCACCCACGACCAGGGCGAGGCCCTGACCATGTCCAACCGCATCGCCGTGATGAACAAGGGCCTGGTCCTGCAGATCGGCGGCCCCACCGAGATCTACGAGCGGCCCAACTGCCGCTTCGTGGCCGACTTTATCGGGGAGAGCAACTTCCTGGACGGGCAGGTGCTGGAACGGGACAGCCAGTACGTCACCGTCCTGGTGGGGGGCAGGCTGCGCGTGCGCGTCGCCGCCGGCCCGAGCAGCGTCCTGGCCGAGCGCGGCCTGCTGGCGGAGCTGCCGGCCGGCCGGCCGGTCACGCTGGCCATCCGCCCGGAAAAGATCCGCCTGCGGCGGGAGGCGCAGGCGGACCTGCCCAACCACTTTGCCTGCCGCCTGGAGGAGCTGGCCTACGCCGGCACCGAAACCCTGTTCCGCCTGCGCCTGGAGGACGGCTCGCTGCTCTCGGCGCGGCAGCAGAACCTCCTCGCCGCCACCGACCCGGCCGCCTTCTACACGGGACAGGAGGTCATCCACGTGTCGTGGCCGGCCGAGAGCACCCTGCTCCTGCTGGATTGAGGGCAGGGCCACCCGCGGAGACATGGCATGGCTGTAGCGACGAAAGCGCGGCCCCGGTCCACAGCGGATATCGTGATCGACGTCCTGTCCGGCGCCCTGCTCATGCTCAACGCCATCGTCCTGGCGGGCTTCCCCTACCTCTGCGAGCTGCTGCTGCGCGCCGGCCTGTGTCAGGATGTGGCCTGCAACGGCGCCTGCGGGCTGGCCCTGTCCCGGCCCCTCTTCCCGCTGACCTTTCTCCTGGCCGCCCTGGACGCAGCGATGGCCGTGACTCTGTGGCTGGGCCGCAGGGAGTTCCGGCGCTGGGTCTTCTGGCGGGCCGTCGCGGGGATCGTCGCCTGGGGTGGGCTGGCCGTGCTCTTGCAGGGCAACCTCTACGCCCTGCTGCAGTTTGCCATCGCCACCGTGCTCGTCGTCCTCCTGGGCAGCGTGGTCCTGCGGCTCCTCTTCCCCAGCGCCTTCTGGTTGACCGTCTTTTTCGCCGTGCCGCTGCTCATCGTGCTCGTCTACAGCTTCCTCAAGCGGGGAGTGTACGGCGGGATCGAGTGGGTCTGGCACCCCCAGAACTATGCCCGGTTCTTCGACCCGCTGTACCTGTCTATCTTCCTGCGCTCCTTTTACATCGCCGGGATCACCACGGTGCTCTGCTTCCTCTTTGGCTATCCCCTGGCCTACTTCATCGCCCGCCGGCCGGCTCGCTGGCGCAACGTCCTCCTGCTCCTGCTGATGCTGCCCTTCTGGACCAACTTTGTCGTGCGCACCTATGCCTGGAAGCTGATCCTGAGCAACCAGGGCTTTCTCAACTCCTTCTGGACGGGGCAGGTGCACGACTTTTGCCTGTGGCTGAACCAGCTCTTTGGCGGGGGCCTCGGTTTCCTGGTCACGGCCACGGGCCGGCCGATCAACCTCCTCTACACCGACACCGCGGTGATCATCGGCCTGGTCTACGGCTGGATCACCGACATGACCCTGCCCTGCTACGCGGCCATCGAGCGGGTGGACTTTTCCCTGGTGGAGGCGGCCAAGGACCTCTACGCCAACGACCTGCGGGCCTTCTGGCGGGTGGTCCTGCCGCTGAGCATGCCGGGCATCGTGGCTGGCGCCATCCTGGTCTTTATCCCCTCCCTGGGGGCCTATGTCACCCCCGACATCCTGGGCGGGGCCAAGACGATGATGATCGGCAACCTGATCCAGCAGCAGTTCCTGACCACGCGGGACTGGCCCTTCGGCTCGGCCATCTCCTTCGTGCTCATGGCGATCATGCTGTTGGGAACCCTGCTCTACTTCCGCGTGGGCGGAAAGACCGCGTGAAACGTTCCCTGCTCCCCGCTGCGGGGGCAGGGAAGGCGAGAGGGCAACGATGGGCCGCAAGGACAGCAACCCTCGCCAGCGCCGCAGGTGGAGCATGCGCCGCACCGCCCACGTGCTGCTCTCGGCCAACGCCGTGTGGATGTACCTGTTCCTCTACGCCCCGATCGTGCTGCTGGTCATCTTCTCCTTCAACGACTCGCGCTCGGTGGCTGCCTGGCGGGGCTTTACCTGGGGCTGGTACCTGGACCTCTTCGGCAACGCCGCCATCGGCGAGGCCCTGAAGAACTCCCTGATCGTCGCCGTGGCTTCCACCATCATCTCCACCGCCATCGGCACGCTCGCCGCCCTGGTCATGGAGCGCTATCGCTTCTTCGCCCGAGGGGCCTTTGACGCGCTCCTGTACCTCCCCGTGATCATCCCCGAGATCGCCATGGCCGTCATGCTGCTGATCTTTTTCGTCACGGTGCAGATTCCCCTGGGGCTGCCGACCATCATCATCGCCCACGTGGCCTTTAACATCTCCTTCGTCGCCATCGTCGTGCGGGCGCGGCTGACCGGCATGAGCACAACCCTGGAGGAGGCGGCGCAGGACCTCGGCGCCAACGGCTGGCAGACTTTCTGGCGCATTACCCTGCCGCTGATGATGCCCGGTGTCTTTGCCGGCGCGCTGCTCGCCTTCACCCTCTCCATCGACGACTTTGTCATCACCTTCTTCACCGCCGGGCCGGGCTCCACCACCCTGCCGCTGCGCATCTATGGCATGGTCAAGACCGGCATCACCCCCGAGGTCAACGCCCTTTCGGCCATGATGCTGCTGGCCTCCATGGTGCTCGTGGTGCTGTCGTTGGTGCTGCAGAGAGGAGGTGGTCAGACCACAGTGTAGCCTGAGACGTGAGGATGCCGCAACGCGGCACTTGTCCGCTGTGTGAGCAGAAGGAGGGATCCCATGCGCAGAGCCGCTGTCATTCTGGTCTTGCTGCTGGTGTTGGCCGGGTGCGGACCGACGATGCCGCCCACCGCCGCACCCACCGCGCAGCCGACGACCGGGGCCACGATCGAGCCCACCCAGCCCCAGTTGGCCGCCCAACTGCACATCTTTAACTGGTCCGAGTACATCGACCCCGAGATCTACGCCGACTTCGAGCGGGAGTACGGTGTGCGGGTGATCGAGGACACCTTTGCCAGCAACGAGGACCTGCTGGCCAAATTGCAGGCCGGTGCCAGCGGGTACGACATCATCGTCCCCTCCGACTACATGGTCGAGATCATGATCGGCCAGGACATGCTGGCCCCATTGGACCACAACAACATCCCTAACAGCAGCAACCTCTACGCCATCTTCCAGGACCCGCCCTACGACCCGGGGAACGTCCACTGTATCCCCTACCAGTGGGGCACCACCGGGATCGGCTACAACAGCGAGGAGGTCACGGAGGAACCCGACAGCTGGGGCTACCTCTTCGACCCGCAGATGGCCGCGCCCTATGCCGGCAGGATGAGCATGCTGAACGACAGCCGCGAGGTCATCGGCGCGGCCCTGAAGTACCTGGGCTATTCGCTGAATAGCACCGACCCGGCCCAGCTGGAGGAGGCCAAGCAGCTGCTGCTGCAGCAGAAGGCGTGGGTTGCCACCTACGACAGCGAGCAGTTCGAAGACCTGCTCTCGACCGGCGATACCCTGATCGGGCAGGGCTGGAGTGGCGACTACTTCATGCTGGCAGCGGAGGACGAGCGGATCAGCTACGTCATCCCCAGCGAAGGGGCGGCCATTTGGGCCGACAACCTGTGCATCCCCAAGACGTCGCAGAACAAGTACACCGCCGAGGTCTTTATCAACTACCTGCTGCGCCCGGAGGTTGCCGCCAAAATCAGCAACTTTACCTGGTTCGCCAGCCCCGTGCAGACGGCCGAGCCCTACCTCAACCCAGACATCCTGAACGAGCCAGCGATCTATCCGCCTGACGAGGTCATGGCCAACCTGGAATGGATCAAGGACATCGGCGAGGCCACGGCCCTGTACGACCGCATCTGGACCGAGATCCGCTCCCAGTAGGCAGCCGGGATCGAGGTGGGCCATGCGTGTCCTGCTCGTGGGTGTAGGGGGTGTCGGCGAAGCCATCGCTGTGGCGGCGCAGGGCCGGCCCTGGCTGGAGAAGATGGTCCTGGCCGAGTACGACACGGCGCGGGCCCTGGCCGTGCAGCGCAGGCTGACCGGCCCCGACAGGTTCCCTGTCGAGCACGTGGACGCCGCCGATGTCCCGCAGGTCGCTGCAATCGCCGCGAAGCATGGGGTAGACCTGCTGATGAATGCCGTCAGCTGTGACTACATCGACCCCCTTTTCGACGCTGCCTACCAGGCCGGCTGCAACTACATGGACATGGCCATGTCGGGCACGGGGGAGCACATGGGGGAGTATCAGTTCGCGCGCGCTGCCCAGTGGGAACGAAAGGGGCTGCTGGCCATCCTGGGCATGGGCGCCGATCCGGGGATGTCCGACGTGTTCGCCCGCTACGCGGAGCTGCACCTGTTCGACGAGATCGACGAGATCGGCATACGCGACGGCGCGGCGTTGGAAGTGAGCGGCTACGAGTTCGCCCCCACCTTTTCCATCGCCGACACGCTCGAGGAGTGCACCGATCCACCGCTGATCTGGGAACGGGAGCGTGGCTGGTACACCACGGAACCGTTCTCCGAGCCGGAGGTTTTTGACTTCCCGGAAGGCATCGGCCCGGTCGAGTGTGTCAACGTCGAGCACGAAGAGGTGGTTCTCATCCCGCGCCAGATCAAGTGCCGGCGCGTCACCTTCAAGTACGGTCTGGGTGAGAAGTTCATCCACGTGATCCGTGTCCTGCACATGTTGGGCCTGCACCGCAAGGAGCCGGTCCTGGTGAAAGGAGTCCCGGTAGTGCCCAGCGACGTGGTGGCGGCCTGCCTGCCCAACCCAGCCGGCCTGGGCAGCCGCATGACCGGCAAGACGTGCGTCGGCACCTGGGTGCGGGGCTGGCAGAGCGGCCGGCCCCGGCAGGTCTATATCTACCAGTCCACGGACAACGCCGAGAGCATGGCCCGGCATGGTTGCCAGGCCGTTTCGTGGCAGACCGGCGTCTGCCCGGTGATCGCGATGGAGCTGCTGGCAGAAGGCACCTGGCAGGGCCAGGGCGTCCGGAGCCCGGAGGATTTCGACCCTGTGCCGTTTCTGAAAAAGATGGAGGTCTTTGACTTCCCCTACCACGTCCGGGAGCTGAACCCCTGAGCGGTTCTTGCCGGTGGGGCCGGTTCGGGTTGTCGCACCCGCCCCGATCCCCCGTGCATCGAGATCGCCGTACCCGGCCGTCGCCACGCAGAGAAAGAGGAGGTGTCGCATGAAAGTCCTGCTCGTCGGTACCGGCGGCGTCGGCGAGGCCATCGCCGTGCTTGGCCAGGACCGCCCCTGGTTGGAGCAGATGGTCCTCTCCGACTACAACCTGGATCGCGTGCACGAGGTGTACGGCAAGCTGCGCCGCAAGGACAGGTTTGCCTGTGAGCGGATCGACGCCAGCGACCAAGCCCAGGTCGAGGCCTTGGCCAGGAAGTACGGCGTGGACCTGATCATGAACGCCGTCGATCCGGTCTTTAACGAGCAGATCTACGACGCCGCCTACAGCGTCGGCTGCACCTACATCGACATGGCCATGACCCTCTCCGAGCCGCACCCGACCGATCCCTTTCACCGGACCGGCATCAAGCTCGGCGACTACCAGTTCGAGCGGGCCGGGCAGTGGCAGGAGAAGGGGCTGCTGGCCCTGCTGGGCATGGGCGTGGAGCCGGGCCTGTCCGATGTCTTTGCCCGCTACGCCGAGAAACACCTCTTTGACGAGATCGACGAGATCGGCGTCCGCGACGGGGCCAACCTGGAGGTGCGCGGCTACGAGTTCGCCCCCAACTTTTCCATCTGGACGACCATCGAAGAGTGCCTCAACCCGCCGGTCATCTGGGAAAAGGACCGTGGCTGGTTCACCACCGCGCCCTTCTCCGAGCCGGAGGTGTTCGACTTCCCCGAGGGCATCGGTCCTGTGGAGTGCGTCAACGTCGAGCACGAGGAGGTGTTGCTGATCCCACGCTGGGTCCGGTGCCGGCGCGTGACCTTCAAGTACGGCCTGGGCGACCAGTTCATCAACGTGCTCAAGGTGCTCAAGATGCTCGGGCTGGACAACAAGGAGCCGATCGACGTCAAGGGCGTGCGCGTGGCGCCGCGCGACGTCGTGGCGGCCTGCCTGCCCGACCCGGCCCACCTGGGCGACCGCATGTTCGGCAAGACCTGCGCCGGAACCTGGGTCAAGGGCCGCAAGGACGGCCGGCCGCGCCAGGTCTATATCTACCAGGTCACCGACAACGAGACGAGCATGCGCCAGTATGGGGTGCAGGCGGTGGTCTCGCAGACGGCGGTCAACCCGGTCATTGCCATGGAGCTGCTGGCAGAGGGCATCTGGAAGGGGACCGGCGTCCTGGGCCCCGAGGCCCTGGACCCCGACCCCTTCATGGCGAGGATGGCGCAGTACGGCTTTCCCTACGGCATCCGGGAAATGTAGGGCCGGCGGGGGGCGCGATACACCCCCCCACCGCCCGGCGGCGGGGCGAGAGCCGAGCGGGCGCGCAGGAGGGCAGGACCATGGGCGAAAAGCAGCTGCATCCGGGTCAGGCTCCGGCCCCGCTGTCGGCCCGCCCAGAGCAGCGGCTGGAGCAAATCTGCCAGCAGATCGTCGGCCGACTGGGGGCGACGAGCTGCTCCATGTCCCGGTGGAATCGCGGTCAGAACACGGTCAGCACCGAGATCACCTACGCCGGCCGGCCGGACTTGGAGCGGCCCCTGCACGTCGAGAGCGGCGAGACGTACGGGCTGGACGAGTACCCCGCCACCGCCCGTGTGCTGGCAGAGGGCACGGCCGTGGCGATCCGCGTGGACGATCCCCAGGCCGACCCGGCCGAGTGCGCCCTCCTGCGCGAGGCGGGGCAGCAAGCCCTTCTCATGCTTCCCCTGGTTGCCCAGGGCGAGGTGATCGGCCTGATCGAGCTCTTCCAGCGCGACCGCCCCCGCGTCTTCGAACCGGAGGAGGTTGCGCTGGCGCGGAGCCTGGCCGACGCGGCCGCCCAGGTCATCGCCGAGCACCAGCTCTTTGCCGACGCCCACCGCGAAGCCCAGGACCTGGCGACCCTGCTGGCGGCCAGCTCGGCCATCCTGTCCAGCCTGGACCTGGATCGCGTCCTGCGTACATTCGCCGAACACCTGGTGCGCATCGTGCGGGCCGAGGGGTGCGTCCTGTCGCGGTACGATCCCGAGAGCGATGCACTCTTCACCTGGATAGAGTACGCCGCTGAGCGCGTTTCGCTATGGCAGTACGACCAACCAGGGACCAGCTACCTGGTGAGGGACTATCCGGCGACGGCCCGCGTCCTGCGCGAGCACATCCCCATGGCAGTCCAGGCCGACGATCCCCAGGCCGACCCGGCCGAGCGCGCCTTCCTGGAGCGGCTCGGTATGCGCAGCCTGCTCATGCTGCCCATCGTCGCCTACGGCCGTGCCATCGGCCTGGCCAAGTTGATGAGCCGCTCCTACCGGCTCGAGTTCAAGGAGCGCTCGGTGACCCTGGCACAGATGCTGACCAACCAGTCGGCCATCGCCATCGAGAACGCCCGCCTGCACACCCAGGCCCAGCGACAGCTCGAGGAGCTGAACCGGGCCAGCGAAGCCCAATCCCGCCTGCTCATGCTGATGCAGGAGATGTCCACGCCGGCCATCCCGGTGCACGACCGCGTCCTGGTCATGCCGCTCATCGGCGTCGTGGACAGCGAGCGCGCCCGCCAGTTCACCGAGCGGCTGCTGGAGGGGGTGCGCCGGCAGCGCGCTCACGTCGTCATCATCGACATCACCGGCGTCCCGGTGGTGGACACGGTCGTGGCCCAGGCCGTCGTCAGGGCGGCCGAGGCCACCCGCCTGCTGGGAGCCGAGGTCGTCCTGGTGGGCATGCGGGCCGAGGTAGCGCAGACCCTGGTCACCCTGGGCCTCGACATGGCCGGGCTATCGACCAAGGCCAACCTGCAGATGGGGATCGAGTACGCCCTGGGGCAGCTGGGCCTGCGCATCACCAGGTGGTAGGGCGCAGCGCCAGGAAGCGCGGCATGGGCGGCCTAACCGAGAGACCTTGGCAAAGTCTGGCCCGGCGTGAACCGCCGGGCTCGGACTGCAGATCCGCAACTCCCCCAAGGCGATCGCGCTTGCCACAGTGCGGCAAGTATGGTACAATGAAGGCCGCCCCACAGGAGGAGACCACCAGCGGGCTCCAGGACCGCACAAGGAGGTCATGAATGAATTGCCCCAACTGCAATCATCCCTACGAGGAGGGGGCCGCAGCCTGCCCGGAATGCGGCGCACCGCTCCCAACCGGCGCCGCGCCGGCGGCCGCCCCGCCGTCCGGCGACCCCTCCAGGCCCGCGGCTCGGCGGGCCGAGGAGCCCTCCTCGACTGCACTGCCCTACGCGATCCTCGAACGGTCCACCTCCAACAGCATGGCCTTGGCCAGCCTGGTGATCGGCATCCTGGTCGCCGTGCTGGTAGCCCTAGTGGTCGTCGTGGCGGTGACCGGCCTGGGCGGCACGCTCAAGTCATTGTCCCCTGCGGACGTGCAGACGTTTGCCCAGAACAGCGGGACGGGGGTGATCTGCATCGGCCTGGGGTTCCTGGCATCGCCCGTGCTGGGGCTGTTCGGGCTGATCTTTGGCCTCTTGGGGTTGAAGCAGGAGAAGCTGCAGCCGACGCGCGGTGGCCGGACGCGGGGCATCATCGGCGTCGCATTGAGCTGCCTGCCGCTGCTTTGCTGTCTGTCCATGATCATCGCCCAGGCTGCCGGGCTTTCGCTCAACCCGTAGCAGGGGTGACGCGCGCGTCGCCCCAACCGGCGGAAAAGGACGCGGCCCCGGCGGCGCCCGACCGTCTGAGATCCGGACACAAATGCCGGTGCACCACGAATGGTGGGCCGAGACTTCGATCGCATCCGTGGAAATGCCCGCCACAGTGGGCCAAGAGGCCCATCTGGCAGGGCTGGGGGCCCACCGAAATAGGTCGCGTCGAGACATGTCCGGATGTCAGGACCGTCCCTTGCTACGGTGCGGCAGCTATGCTAGAATGGAGCCAGTTCCGTACCGGTCGCTGTTCGAGAGAGTACGCCACAAGGAGGCCCTGCATGAACTGCCCGAACTGCAATCAACCCTACGAGGAGGGGGCGACCGTCTGCCCGAGCTGCGGCACGCTGCTGCCCTCCAGCGCTCCGCCGCCGGCCCCGCCACCGGCCTACACGCCGCCCCCGGCGTACGCCCCGCCGCCGGCCTACACGCCGCCATCCTACCCGACCGCGGCTTCCAGCGGCACGGCCAAGGCCAGCATGTGGCTGGGGATCATCGCCGTCGGCCTGATCGTGCTCTACTTTATCATCAGCTTCGCCATCGCCGGCAGCGTATCGTCGATCAGTAGCATGAGCGACCTGAACGCGTTCACGCGGGGTGCCGGAGCCGCCGCCGTCATCGCCACCATCTTCTTCTTCGCCTCGCCGGTGCTGGGGTTGATCGGGCTGATCCTGGGCATCGTCGCGCTGAACCAAGAAAAGACCCAACCCACGCAGGGCGGGCGGACGCAGGCCATCGTCGGCGTCGTCCTGAGCTGTGTCCCGCTCCTGTGCTGCCTGGTGATGGTCATTTTCATCCTCATCGGCCTGTCCGCTGCCAGCCGCTACTACTAGCTGGTGGGCATCGGCTCGGTCCTGGTGCGGCACGACCGCGCCGCGTGGAACCGCGAGCAACGCTACCGAGGGCGGATGGACCGGCCGTTGGACGAAGTGGGCCGGGTGCAGGCGGCCGGCCGGTCCATCCGTTCCCGTTAGCCCGACGGCGCGGCCGTCTGCGCGGCCCCTTGCCGTGGGCCCAGCAGACGGCCCAGCGCCTCGGCCAGGACGACAGGGCCATCGACTTTGCGAGAAGGGGAAGGGCCAGGTGCTCAGCCTGAACGGCACCGGCTACCTGCATGAGGCCGGCCCGGAAGGAGGAACCCATGTCTGAGCGAAAGAAACCCTACACGCTGGCCGAGGACGAGAAGGTCACGCCGGTGATGGTCTATACCATGGCCAACCTGTCGTGGGGAGACTTGGTGACCAAGCAGCCGGTCCGCGTCAACACCTACCTGCGCACCATCGCGCCCGACTATGTGGACCTCTATGACGCCCGGACCATGCCGATTGGGGGCGCGGGGGCCGGCCAGCCCGTCGTCTTCGCCGAGCTGCACATCCGCACGCCGCAGGTGGTGGCCTTTCACCTGCTGCCCCCGGCCAGCGAGCCCGCCGACTACGACCCGGCCGAGGCCAACCGCAAGATGGAGCCGGTCACCGTCCTGGTGGGCCCCTTCCGCTTCGATGCCCAGGCCCGCATGTCCACCATCGCCAGCCTGAGCAAGTACCTGGAGATCACCAGCGAGGTCTTTGTCACCATCTACGACGCGGCGGTTTCCTGTCCGGTCATGCCGGCCATGGGGGTCATCCGTACGCCGCTGGTCCTGATCCGGCGCGACGCCGCCCTCTTCGCCGCGCGGCTGCCGTAGCCGCACGGATCTCCGCCAGGGCCGCCGAGGCGGGGTGGGGCCCGTGGTGCCCGCACCTGCACACCCCGGTTCCGCACCATGCTCCGCAGGCGCCTGCCTGCCATGTCCCTCTTGCTGACGCAAGTACCCTAGCGGACCACGGCGATCTGCCCCCGCTTCACGACCACCTCCACCGGGTTCGTCCCAAAGCGATAGGCCAGGTGGCGATAGTCCGGCAGGTCGAGGACGACGATGTCGGCCTGCTTGCCGACCTCCAGGCTGCCCACGCGCCCGCCCCAGCCGATGGCGTGCGCGGCGTTGATCGTCGCCGCGGCGATGGCCTCGGCCGGGCTCAGGCGCATGGCCCGGCAGGCCAGGGCGATGATAAACGGCATGGACGCGCAGTAGCAGGTGCCCGGGTTGAGGTCGGTGGCCAGCGCCAGCGCCCCACCGGCCGCGATCAGGTCCCGCGCCGGGGTGTAATGGGGGTCTCCCAGTCCAAAGGGCGTCCCCGGCAGCGACACGGCGATGGTGTTCGAGCGGGCCAGGGCCTGCAGCTCCTCCTCCGGCGTGCAGACCAGGTGGTCGGCGGATACGGCGCCGAGCGCCACCGCCAGGGCCGTCCCCCCCAGCGCGGCGAACTCGTCCACGTGGATCTTCTGACCCATCCCTAGGGCGCCGGCCCGCTCCAGGATGCGGCGCGACTGCGCCAGGTCAAAGGCCCCCCGCTCGCAGAAGACGTCGCAGAAGAGCGGGGCCGGCCGGCCCTCGGTCGCCGTCTCCTCGGCCCAGAGCGCCGCGGCGGTCGGCAGCATCTCCTCGACCACCAGGTCCACGTAGGCCGTCGGGTCCTCGCGGAACTCCCCGGGCACGGCGTGCGCCGCGAGAAAGGTCGGCACCAGGTCCAGCGCCTGGTGGCGGTCGCGGTCCAGGGCCAGGATGGCGCGCAGCATGCGCAGCTCGCCCGCCGTATCCAGCGCATAGCCGGTCTTGACCTCGGCCGTGGTCGTGCCGTGGACCAGCATGTTCTCCAGGCGGGCGCGGGTCTCGGCCAGGAGTGCCTCCCAGGAGGCGGCGCGCGTGGCGTTGACGGTGCTCTGGATGCCCCCGCCGGCCTGCATGATCTCCATGTAGGTCGCCCCGCGCAGGCGCAGCTCGAACTCGCCGGCGCGGTCCCCGGCGAAGAGGGCGTGGGTGTGAGGATCGACAAAGCCGGGCAGCACGACCTTGCCCCGCGCCTCGATCACGGTCGGGGCCTGGTAGCGGCTGCCGATCTCTGCCGTCGGCCCGACGGCGGCGATGGTCTCGCCCTGCACGGCAACGGCGCCGTCGGGGATGATCCCCAGGTCGGCCATGGCCGCACCGCGCTTGGGGCCGGCCGGCGAGGAGACGGTGACGAGTTGAGCGTGGGTAATCAGCAGATTGGCATCCATGGGCGGTACTCCTTCGAAAAGGCGTGAAGCGTGACAAGGTGGAACACGCAGACGTGAAGAGCGAAGACCGTGCCCGCACCTACGGGATGTACACAAAGTGGTGGCCGTCGTGGACCCACGGGACCGGCTCGGCACCGGCTGGGACGCACCAGAGACCCTGCCCCCCGGAGCCGGTGTAGAGGGCGTAGCGGCCCGCGGGATCGCTGTAGAGCGGCGCGGCGCCCAGGTCCGGGGCCGGCGGGCGCGTCGGCGTCGGCGGGGGTGGCGGCAGCGGCGTGGGCACCTGGAACTGGCCGGCCGGGACGATCTCCCCGGTCCGCCAGTTCAGGACGAGCAGCTCGACCGGGTCGGCGCAGGCCTCCCCGTAGAGCAGGCAGCGGATTGTCGGGGCGGAAAAGTCGGCATCCTCCACGCTGGGGTACGCCTGGGGCCGGTAGGGGACCCGCCGCAGCGGGAGCCAGTCGTCCCCATTCCACGGGCAGTCGTTGGGTCCCAGGCCGAGGTGGTAGTCGTGGCCCGGGTCGGCGAGCAGCACGCGCTCCTGGCCCAGGCGGGCATCGACCAGGCGGATCTCGCGCGAGCCAAAGGTCGCCGGGAGCGGCCAAGCCGACGCGGTATAGGTCAGCGCGCGGTGCTGGTAGAGCAGGTGCGTGCCGTCGGGGGTCCACAGCGGCAGGTCATCGAGGGCCGGCGCGCCCGCCGGCGACAGAAAACGCCGCTCCGTCTCCAGGTCGAGGCCCCAGACGCTGCTCTGCCAGCCCATGTAGGCTCCGGCGACCACCGCCAGGGCCGTTCCGTCGGCCCGCCAGGCCTCCCGGCCCCAGCCGCCCAAGGCCGCCTCGGTGCCGCTGGCGGGGTCGCGCAGGTAGATGTCCGCGCCTTCGCAGTGGCCGCGGGTCAGGAGTAGCCGCCCGCTGGGGAGAAACCGGAACAGGGCAGTGCTATGGCCGCCCGGCAGTAGCTCGCTCTGCCCCGTGGCCAAGTCCAGCAGCACCAGGCCGCGCCCGCAGATGTCCTCTCCCCGCAAGAAGGCAGCCCAGCGGCCGTCGGCGGAGAGGCGAAAGTCGCTGCAGGGCAGCCAGTCGTCCCCCGTTCCTCCGCCGGCCGGCTGCTGGCACGCCGCAGGAAGGGTCACCTGGCGCACCGGCCCCGCCGACAGCGGCAGCGGGTCGGCCGAGAGTAGCAGCAGCCCCGGCGGCGGCCCGGGCAAGGCCAGGTAACCGATGCCGGCGCGGTCGTCCGTCAGCCGGCCGGTCCGGCGGCCGTCGGGCGAGATCGCCCAGAGCTGCTCGACCCCGGCGTGGCCCCCGCCCCGGGCCGGCGAGAGCAGCCCGGCGGTGTCGGCGTAGGCCGCGGCCCCCGTGCCCGACTCCGGGCCGAGATAGAGAATCACGTCGCTCAGCGGTCCGGCGCTGCCGAGCGGCTCCTGCGGCGGCAGGAAGCAGGCCGGCGCGCTCGTCGGAGCCGGCGTGGCGGAGGGCGACGGAGTGGAGGTCGGCACGGCTGCGGGCCGGGCAGTGTGCGTCGCCGCGGGCGGAGTGGGCGCGGCCGTGGGCCGGGGGGTGAAGGTCGCCAGCGTGGCCGGCGGGCCGGGCAGCGAGCCGGGGGTCGAGGCGGGCCCCGGGCCGCACGCCAGGATGGTCAGCGCGACGGCGCCCAGCAGGACAGCAACTGCCGGCTTCCGCAAGAGGTTGCTGCCACCAGGATGGCCAGGACTGTCGGGCACAGGTACCTCTCCGCAGCCCTCGAGGCGAGGGATACCTCAGCGCGCCCGGATCGTCGCCCCCAGCTCGCGCTCCAGGGCCGGGACGATCTTTTTCTCGCGCAGGCGGTTGACCTCGTCCTCCACCAGCACGCGCTCCAACGACTGGAAGGCCAGGCGGTAGGCCAGACTGACCTTGCCCTCGGGCAGGGGGGAGCCCCGGTAGACATCGAAGAGGGCCACGTCGCGCAGCAGTGCACCGCCGGCCTGGCGGAGCACCGCGGCCACCCGTTCCGCAGGCGTGGCCTCGTCCACCACGACGGCAATGTCCTGGACCACCGCCGGGAAGCGCGAGATGGGCTCGTAGCGGTGCGCCCCGACCTGCCCCAGGAAGGGCTGCAGCCGCAGCTCGGCCAGGCCGATGCGCTGGGGCGGCAGCTCGAACTGCTCGCGCACCAGGGGGTGCACCTCGCCCAGCACGCCGGCCGGCTCCGTGCCGATGTAGAGGGTCGCCTGCCGGCCGGGGTGCAAGGTGGGGTGCGCGGAGGGCTCGAAGCGCGCCTCGGAGACGCCCAGACGCTGCAGCAGGGCCTCGACAATGCCTTTCAGGTCGAAAAAGTCCATCTCCGTGGCGTCGGCCGGGCGCCAACCGCGCTCCTGCCGCGGGCCCGCCAGCGCCAACCCCAGCGTGGGCGGCTCCTCGGGCAACTCCTGGCCGGCCCGCGGCAGGTAGACCCGCCCGACCTCGAAGATGGCCACCCGCTCCTGGTAGCGCAGGTTCAACGCCAGTGCCTCGAGCAGGCTGTTCATGAGTGTCTGCCGCAGGTACTCGCGTTCCGGAGTGAGCGGGTTGGCCAGGCGCAGGTAGGAGCTGCCGTCCACCGCGGGCATGCCCGGCGTCAGGCGGGCCACGCTGCGCAGGTTGGTCAGGGAGTAGGTGATGACCTCGTCCAGCCCGCAACCGACCAGCGTGTCGCGGACGCGCTCCTCCAGCTCCAGCAGCGGGTTGCCGCGCTGGGGTGGCAGCACATCGCGCAGCAGCGTGGTCGGGATGCGGTCGTAGCCGTACATGCGGGCGACCTCCTCGATCAGGTCGGCCGGCAGGGAGACGTCCATGCGGAAGGAGGGCACGCCCACGTGCACGGCCTCCCCGCGCACGGCGCAGTCAAAGCCGAGCGGGGCGAGCAGGCCGGCGATCTCGTCGGCACCGAGGCGGATGCCCAGGATGCGCTCGACCTCGGCGGCCGGCAGGTCGATCTCCGGGCACTTGCCGCCCGGCGGATAGACGTCCACCAGACCACGGGCCATGGTTGCGCCGGCGTACTGCTCCAGCAGTTCGCCGGCCCGCCACAGTGCCCAGGCCGTGCCGCCGGGGTCGACCCCGCGCTCGAAGCGGGTGGAGGCCTCGCTGCTGAAATGGAGCGCCTGCGAGGTGCGGCGGATGCAGATGGGGTCGAAGTGGGCCGATTCCAGGAGGACGTGGCGCGTGGCCGCGGTGACCTCGCTCTCCAGCCCGCCCATCACCCCGGCCAGGGCCACCGGGCCCTGCCCATCGCAGATTAGCAGGCGGTCGGGGTCGAGGGTGCGCTCGACGCCGTCGAGCGTGGTCATGCGCTCGCCCGCGTCGGCGCGGCGAACGACGATGGCCGGGACCTGTCCGCCGGCCTTGGGGCGCAGCCGCTCGTAGTCAAAGGCGTGCAGCGGCTGGCCGAACTCGAGCATGACGTAGTTGGTGACGTCGACGACGACGTTGATCGGGCGCATGCCGGAGCGCAGCAGCCGGGCCTGCATCCAGTGCGGCGAGGGGCCCATGCGCACATCGCGCACCAGCGCTGCCGTGTAGCGCGGGCAGAGGTCGGCGTCCAGGATCTCCACCGTCACCTGGCCGGCGATGGGCGCGCCCTCCTGGCGCGGCTGCGGTGTGGGCACGCGCAGCTCCCGGCCGAGGAGGGCGGCGACCTCGCGAGCCACGCCGATCACGGAGAGGCAGCGCCCCAGGTTGGGGGTCAGATCGATGTCCAGGACGACCTCCCCCAGGTAGTCGGCCAGGGGCACCCCGACGGGGGCACCGTCCGGGAGGATGACGACGCCGGTGTGGTCGTCCGACAGGCCCAGCTCCTTCTCCGAGCAGATCATGCCCTCGGAGCGCACGCCGCGGATCTTGTCCATCTTGAGCGTGACCAGGCGCGGCTCCTCGCTGTGCCCGTCGTAGAGGCGGGCGCCAGCGCGGGCCAGGGCCACCTTCTGGCCACGCTCGCCGGGGCGGATATTGGGCGCCCCGCAGATGACAGTGAGAGGCGCGCCGGGGCCGAAGGCGACATCGACCACCGTCAGGCGGTCGGCGTTGGGGTGCCGGCGCACCTCCAGCACCTCGCCGACGACGATGCGCTCGCGGTCCCACTCCCGGCCGATGTGCTCGATGCCGGCGACCTCCAGGCCGGCCAGGGTGATGCGGTGGGCCAGCTCCTCCACGGGCACGTCCACCGAAACGTACTCTTGCAGCCATTTCAACGGCACTTTCATCAGCCTGCTCCTTACGTTTCACACCTTCACGTCTCACGCCTTCACGCTTCACCTGGGCCCCTGCATCGTGGAACGAAACTGCCGCACGAACCGCAGGTCCCCCTGGTACAGGTGGCGGATGTCATCGATCTGCCAGCGCACGGCGGCGATGCGGTCGATGCCGGCGCCAAAGGCAAAGCCGCTGAAGCGTTGGGGATCGATGCCGCTGTTGTGCAGGACGCGGGGATGGATCATGCCGGCCGGCATGACCTCCAGCCAGCCGCTGCTCCCGCAGAGGCGGCAGCCGGCCCCGTCGCAGAGCACGCACTGCACCGCCGTGTCCAGCCCCGGCTCGACATAGGGAAAGTAGTCGCAGCGGAAGCGCAGGCGGCGGCTCGGCCCGAAGACGTGCCCCAGGACGGCGGCGATCGTGCCCTTCAGGTCGCCCAGGGTGATGCCCCGGTCCACGGCAAAGCCCTCCACCTGGTAGAACATCCAGTTGTGGGCAGGGTCGACCTGCTCGTAGCGGTAGACCTTTCCGGGAACGACCACGCGCAGCGGCGGCTGGAGCTGCTGCATGATGCGCACCTGGTTGGGCGAGGTGTGGGTGCGCAGGAGCAGGGCTCCGGGGGCCGGCGCGCCGCCCGGGCCGGTGCGCAGGGCCGGGGTGTCCAGGTAGATGGTGTCCTGCATGCCGCGCGCCGGGTGGTGCGGCGGCATGTTCAGCAGCTCGAAGTTGTAGCGGTCCGATTCGACCTCGGGGCCGTCCCAGACCTGGAAGCCGAGAGCCAGGAAGGCCTCCTTCATCTCGCGCAGCACCTGGTGGATCGGGTGGATGGCACCCAGGACCGGCACCCGGCCGGGCAGGGAGACGTCCACGCGCTCCTGACGGGCGCTTGCAAGCAGCTCCTGCTGCTGCACCGCATCCGCCCGCTCCTGCCAGGCCTGCTCCAGGGCGGCCTGCAGGGCGTGGACCGCGCGGCCAAAGGCCGGCCGCTCCTCCTCGGCCACTTGGCCGACGCGGCGCAGCAGGTTGGCCACCTGCCCGCGCCGGCCGAGGTAGCGCTGACGCCAGGAGTCGAGGGCGGCGCGGCCGCCGGCCGCGGCCAGCTCGCGCAGGGCTCTCCTGCTCAATGTCTCGATCTGTAATTCCATTGCTGTTCACCTTTCCTTTCGGAAGCAACCGCCGGAGGGGTTCAGACCTGGTTGCCGGGGATCGGGCGGCGGGCACGGCCGGCCGATCCCCCCGGAAAGGTGAAGGGGAAAGAAGCAAGCGGGCGAATGGTGCGCATCAACAATGTAGGTCCGAGCATCTGTCTGCCTGTCTCTCGAGCCTCTCGTCTCGACCCCGGCGATACCGCCGACGATCTCGCACCATTGTGACCACTGCCCTCTACTTCTTATCATATCATACCCTTCGCGGGCTGTCAACGACCACATCCGCTGCTGGCCATTTGCAGGGCCGGGCAGCCTGTAGTACAATGCAGGCGGTCCGAAATCCCAGCCCAGAGGTGGCAACGATGCCCGATGATCCGGTCCTATTCTTTCCCCACGGCATCATCCCCGACGAAGCGCAAGTCCGCGCCTGCATCCGCTGTGGCCTCTGCTCGGCCGTCTGCCCGGTCTACCAGGAGACGCTGCTGGAGACCGACGCCCCGCGCGGGCGCATTGCCCTGGTGCGGGCCGTGCTGGAGGGCAGGCTCGCGCCGAGCAAGCGCTTCAAGCAGATCGTCTACGAGTGCATGTACTGCCAGGCCTGCACGACGCTCTGCCCGGCCGGCGTGCGCACCGACCAGCTCATGATGGCCGCGCGGGCCTACCTGCTGCAGCGCGAGGGCGAGAACCCCTTCCGCAAGTTCCTCTTTCGCTGGCTCCTGCCCCGCCCGCAGCGCGTGGAGGCGGCCACCGCGCCGCTGCGCTGGTACCAGCACCTGGGCCTGCGCAAGGTGGTGGAGACGTTGCGCCTGGACCGCCTGCTGCCGCGCCGGGTGCGCGAGATGAGTTGGCTGCTGCCGCCCATCCCGCGGCGGCCGCAGCGCCGCCTCCTCCCCGAGGTCACCCCGGCCCAGGGCCAGCGCCGCCACCGCGTCGGCTATTTCCTGGGCTGTGCCCAGGACGTCATGTTCGCCACGGCCAGCCAGTCCACCGTGCGCGTGCTGAGTCGCAACGGCTGCGAAGTCTACACGCCCCAGGTGACCTGCTGCGGCATGCCCCACCTGGGATACGGCGAGCTGGAGGTGGCCAAGGAGCTGGCCCGCCAGAACATCGCCGCCTTCGAGCAGGCCGCTGTCGAGGCGGTCATCATGGACTGCGCCTCTTGCGGGGCGACGATGGCCGAGTACGGCGAGCTGCTCTCCGGCGACCCGGCGTGGGCGGAGCGGGCGCGCGCCTTGAGCCTGAAGGTGCGCGACGTCAGCGCCTACCTGGTGCAGATCGGCCTCGAGCCGCCCCAGGGGCGGGTCGAGTTGCGCGTCACCTACCACGACCCCTGCCACCTGGTGCGTGGGCAGAAGGTGACCAGGGAGCCGCGCCAGCTCCTCCAGCAGATCCCCGGGCTGGAGCTGGTGGAGATGCCCGAGGCCGACTGGTGCTGCGGCAACGCCGGCAGCCACGCCCTCACCGACCCGCAGGGCTCCGGGGCGATCCTCGACCGCAAGATGGCCAACGCCGCCTCCACCCAGGCCCAGGTGATCGCCAGCGGCTGCCCCGGCTGCCAGATCCAGCTCTGGCGCGGGGTGCGCCGGGCCGGCCTGGACATGCGCGTGGTGCACCCGATCGAGCTGCTCGACCTGGCCTATCGCAATGGGGAACAGAGGGAGGAGAAAGCGTGAGACGTAGGAACGTAAAGACGTAAGAACGTGAAGACGTAAAACGAGAGCGTGCGGCAAGGAGGGCCCCGTGGGTGAAAAGATCCGCGTGGCGATCATTGGCGTCGGCAACTGCGCCTCGTCGTTGGTGCAGGGCGTCTGTTTCTACCGCAACGCTGCCCCCGACGAGCTTGTCCCGGGGCTGATGCACCCGGTCCTGGGCGGCTACCATGTCGGCGACATCGAGTTCTCGGCGGCCTTTGACATCGACCGCAACAAGGTGGGCTTGGACCTGGCCGAGGCCATCTTCACCGCCCCGAACAACACCCGCCGCTTCTGCGATGTGCCGGCCCTGGGTGTGCCGGTGCACCGCGGCATGACCCACGACGGCCTGGGCAAGTACCTGGCCCAGGTCATCCAGAAGGCCCCCGGCCCGACGGCCGACATCGTCGGCATCCTGCGCCAGACCCGGACCGACGTCGTGGTCAACTTTCTCCCCGTGGGCTCGGAGATGGCCACCAAGTGGTACGTGGAGCAGGTCCTGGAGGCCGGTTGCGGCTTTGTCAACTGCATCCCCGTATTTATCGCCTCGCAGGGCTACTGGCAGCACCGTTTCGAGGAGCGCGGCCTGCCGATCATCGGCGACGACATCAAGTCCCAGGTCGGGGCGACGATCCTGCACCGCATGCTGACGACCCTCTTCCGCCAGCGCGGCGTGCGCCTGGACCGCACCTACCAGCTCAACTTTGGCGGCAACACCGACTTCCTGAACATGCTCGAGCGCGAGCGCCTGGAGTCGAAAAAGATCAGCAAGACCGGCGCGGTGACCAGCATGCTCGACTATGCGCTGCCGCCCGGGGACGTCCACGTCGGCCCCAGCGACTATGTGCCCTGGTTGGAGGACCGCAAGTTCTGCCACCTGCGCATGGAGGGGACCGCCTTTGGCGACACGCCCATCCTGCTGGAGGCCAGGCTGGAAGTCTGGGACAGCCCCAACTCGGCCGGCGTGGTGATCGACGCCATCCGCTGCTGCAAGCTGGCCCTGGACCGCGGCCTGGAGGGGGCCATCGAGGCGCCCTCGGCCTATTTCATGAAGACGCCGCCACGGCAGTACCCGGACGACGAGGCCCGCCGGATGGTGGAGGAGTATATCCGGGGCCAGGAGCATAGGGCAAGAAGCAAGGGGCAAAGGGACAAGGGACACGGCGACGGAGGAACAGCGTAAGGAGCCACTGTGGCGGGGATGCTGTCGGTCGTCGTGCTCGGTGCACCGCGGGAGATCGCAGCGGCGGTAGGGGAGGGGGCATGAAGATCGCTGCGATGTTCGACCAGGTGGCCCCCTGGTACGATGCGATGAACACGCGCATGAGCCTCGGGCTGCACCGCCTCTGGCGGCGGCGCACCGCCCGGGCCCTGCCGGCCGGCCGCCGGGTGCTGGACCTGGCCACCGGCACGGCCGACCTGGCCATCGCCCTGGCCCGGCGGGGCCAGGCGGTCGTGGGGATCGACGCGAGCGCCGGTATGCTGGCGCTGGGCCGGCGCAAGGTCGAGCGGGCCGGCCTGGCAGCCATGGTCAGCCTGGTGCAGGGCGACGTCATGGCCCTGCCCCTGCCCGCAGGCAGCGCCGACGCGGTCGGCAATGCCTTTCTGCTGCGCAACCTGCCCGACCTGCGATCGGCCCTGGCGGAGATGGCCCGCGTGGTCCGCCCCGGCGGGCACCTGGCCTGCCTGGAGATTGCCTACCCCCGCTTTCCCCCCTGGCGGGCCCTCTTTCGCCTCTACTTTGACCGGATCGTCCCCCTGCTGGGGCGTTGGCTGACCCGGGCGGGGCCGGCCTACCGCTACCTGCCGGCCTCGCTGGAGCGCTTCCCGCCGCCGGCCGAGGTCGTGGCGGCGCTGGAGGCGAGCGGCTGGTCGGCCGGCCGGCCGCGGCGGCTCTTTCCGGGCACGGTGGTGCTGTATACGGCGGTGCGGGCGGGGGAGGCAAGGGGAGGGGGAGACAAGGTGAAGCCTTGACGCGGTGGGAAGAGCTCAACCAGGAAGACAAGCGCGTAGGGAATGGCCCGGGCGGCCGCCGTCCTGGGCATGGCCGGCTCGGCCGTATCGGCAGCGAGCTTCCTGACCATGCTGGGCGCGGCCCCGGGGCTGGCCCAGACGTACGTGGCCGGGGACAGCGCCGCCAGGGCGGTCATCGTGGCGCTGGGCTTGCCGCAGCTGGACCCGCTCAACATCCTCGTGCAGGGAGGTCCTGGCGCCTGGTACCTGGTCGTGAACCTGCTGGCGCTGCGCGGGGGCCGGCTGCCGCGGCTGCAGGCCATCATCGGCCTGGGGTTGGCCCTGGGCATGGGGCTGGCGGTAGCGGCGGCGGTCCTCCGTTCCGAGCTGCTGGGCCAAATCGCCGCCGGGGCCGGGGCGGTGCGCGCCCCAACCTGGTGCACCTGGCTGGGGGCGCGGCTGCTGCGGCCGCCGGAGGGTAGAGCGTAAGACCCGCGGGCGTTTCCCCGGCGCAGCTTGGCAGGCGCCCGGCTAGCCCTCCAGGCTGCGCAGGGCCAGCGCCGTGGCCCCGACGACCACCGAGGTCTCCCCCAGTTCGCCCAGTACGATGCGCACGGCCTGCGCGGGCACCTCCATGGCCAGCGCTGCCACCTCCTGGCGCAGGGGCACCAGCAGGTCGTCGCCGGCCAGCCGGGCCACCACCCCTCCCAGGACGACCATCTGCGGGTTGAACAGGTTCACCAGGTTGGCCACGGCCAGCGACAGGTAGTGGGCGGCCTCGGCGAGCACCTGTTGGCAGGGGACATGGCCCTGGCGGGCTGCCTCCACGACGTGGTGGAAGCGCAGCCCCTGCGGATCGTCCCCGACGAGGGCCGCCAGCGGCGCGGGGTCGCCGCGCGACAGCTCTTGCGCCCGCGCGATCAGGGCCGGGGCCGAGACGAGTGCCTCCAGGTGACCCTGGCGGCCGCAACTGCAGCGCGGGCCGTCCTCCCGGATCAGGGTGTGGCCGATCTCTCCGGCCGTGGTCGTCGTGCCGCGGTAGAGCTGGTTGTCCAGCACCAGCCCTCCACCCACGCCGCTGCTCAGGTGGATGTAGAAGAGGTCGCGGACCTCGCGGCCGGCGCCGTAGAGCGCCTCGCCCAGGGCCGTCACCCGCGCGTCGTTGTCCACCAGGGTGGTGACGTCAAAGGCCTCCTCAAAGACCTGCCGCAGCGGATAGCGCTCCCAGCCGGGCATGCGGTGGGAGAGGATGGTCGTGCCGTGCTCCACGTCCACCGGCCCCCCGAACCCGACGCCGACGCGGACGAGCTGGGCCGGGCGCACGGCGCTCTCATGGAGCAGGCCGCGGACCATCTCCAGCGCCGCCAGAACCGCCTGCGGCGCCTTCGTGCCCCGCGACAGCGGCTGCTGCGCCGTGTGCAGCAGCTCTCCCTGGACGTCGGCCAGGGCCACCTGCAGGCCGTAGCCGCCGATGTCCACGCCGAGCAGGTATCCCCCGAGGCCCAGGAGCGAACCGGTCCGCTGCTTTCCTTGTGTTCGCGCCATTCCCGCCTCCTTGTTCCTGATCGGGTCGCCCGAGCTGCCGTCGCCGCCGTGCCACCCGCATTGTACTACAGCGCCTGCCGCTGCGCAACCGGGCCGCGCCTTGTTTGCAATTTGCCGCAAGGCAGGCTATAATGGCGGGCCGACGACGTCGTCGAGTCGGAGGAGAGCAGCCGATGGCTCGCGCCGAGAACGCCCGCCGCCTGCGGGCAACCGAGCTGTTCCAGGACCTCAGCAGCGCGGAGTTGGCCGCGCTGGAACAGAGGATGCCCCGCATGACAGTCAAGGCCGGCGGCCTGATCTACTCGCCGGAGGACCGCGGCGAGGTCCTGTTCCTGCTGAAGGAAGGACAGGTCCGCCTCTACCGGCTCTCCCCGGAGGGCAAGGCCCTGACCACGGCCATCGTCGAGCCCGGCGCCATCTTCGGCGAGATGGCCCTGCTCGGCCAGGGTATGCAGGACAGCTTCGCCGAGGCGCTGGCCGACTGTGTCATCTACACACTCAACCGCCGCGACATCCAGGACCTCTTCCTGGCCGACGCCCGCGTGGCCCGCCGGCTGCTGGAGATGGTCAGCCGGCGGCTGTCCGACACGGAGCGCAAGCTAGAGTCCTTTGCTTTCAAGAACGTCCCGGAACGGCTGGCGGCCCTGCTGCTGGAACTGGCCCACGCGCCGACAGCGTCACAGCCGGGGGCCCTCGCGCTCCAGGGCCGCTATACCCATCAGCAGCTGGCCGAGATGGTCGGCACGTACCGCGAGACGGTGACCAAGGTGCTCAACGATTTCCGCCAGCAGGGCCTGATTGGGGTGGACCGCGGGCATATCCTGCTCCTGGATGTGGATGCCCTGAAGGAGATGGCCACGCGTTGAGCCACTGGGCCGGCCGGATAGCCGTGTGCGTGTTGGCTGTCCGTGGGCCGGTCGTGTGCGATCCGCCCGGTTGGGCTTCCCGGTGCGCGCTATACTCGGAGCGAATGATGGCTCGCTCCCTGGCAACCGGGAGCCATTCTCCGGGAGGTTCCGATGGCAACCATGCGCACTCCGATGGAACGGTTCGTGATCCAGGGGGGGCGGCCCTTGGCCGGGGAGATCCGCCCTGCCGGCAACAAGAACGCCGCGCTGCCCGTCCTGGCCGCCGCGCTGCTGACCGACGAGCGGGTCGTGCTGCACAACATCCCGCGCATCCAGGACGTCCAGGCGATGTTCTGCCTGCTCGACGACCTGGGCGTCTCGATCGAGCAGCTCGGCGACCGCGACTGGGCTCTGACCACCCGCGACCTGCGCAAGGTGGACCTGGACGCCGAGATCTGCAAGCAGATCCGTGCCTCCATCCTCCTGGCCGGCCCGCTGCTGGCCCGCTGCGGCCAGGTGGCCCTGCCGCCGCCGGGCGGCGACGTCATCGGCCGCCGCCGGGTGGACACCCACTTGCTGGCGCTGCACGCGCTGGGCGCTTCCTCTACGGCGAACCACCGCCGCTACACCCTGTCCGCGCCCCAGGGGCTCCGGGGCAGCGACATCTTCATGGACGAGGCCAGCGTCACCGGCACGGAGAACGCCATCATGGCCGCGGTCCTGGCCCCCGGGCACACGGTCCTGCGCAACGCCGCCGGCGAGCCGCACGTCCAGGACCTCTGCCACTTTCTCAACGCCCTGGGGGCACGCATCGAGGGGATCGGCAGCAATCAGCTGCGCATCACCGGGGTCGAGCGCCTGCACGGGGGCGAGTACACCATCGGCCCCGACAACATCGAGGTGGGCAGCTTCGTCGCCCTGGCCGCGGTGACGGGCAGCGAGCTCGTCATCCGCGACGCCGCCCCCGAGCACCAACGCATGGCCCGGATCGCCTTCGGCCGGCTGGGCGTCTCCTGGGATGTCCGTGGCGACGATATCCATGTGCCCGCCGGCCAGAACCTCCAGGTCATGGACGACGTGGGCGGAAATGTACCGAAGATCGACGACGGTCCCTGGCCGGCCTTCCCGGCCGACCTGGTCAGCATCGCCGTCGTCCTGGCCACCCAGTCCCGCGGGACGGTCCTCATCCACGAGAAGATGTACGAGAGCCGGCTCTACTTCGTGGACAAGCTCATCGCCATGGGCGCCCGCATCGTCCTCTGCGACCCCCACCGCGCGGTCGTCGTGGGGCCGGCGGCGCTGCACGGCGAGGAGATGCAGAGTCCCGACATCCGCGCCGGCATGGCCCTGGTCATCGCCGCCCTCTGCGCCGAGGGTACCAGCGTCATCCGCAACATCCGGCAGATCGACCGGGGCTATGAGCGGCTGGAGGAGCGCCTGCGGGTCCTGGGCGCCCAGATCGTCCGGGAAAGAGAGTGAGGGACAGGCATGCCGCATGCGGGCCCGCTTGGCTTGTTCGATTCCGGCCTGGGTGGCCTCTCGGTGATGCGGGAGGTCCGCCGCCTGCTGCCCGCCGAGGACCTGCTCTACTTTTCCGACAGCGCCCACTGCCCCTATGGCTCTCGGGCGGAGGAGTTCGTACGCCAGCGCGTCCTGCACATCGCCGGCTTCCTGCGCGACGAGGGGGCCAAGCTGCTGGTGGTGGCCTGCAACACCGCCTCCATCGCCGCCCTGGACGCGCTGCGGGCGCGCTGGCCCGACCTGCCCATCGTTGGCATGGAGCCGGCCGTCAAGCCCGCGGCTGCTGCCACCCGCAGCGGGCGCATTGGTGTCCTGGCCACCACCGTCACCCTGCACGGCGAGCGCTTCGCCTCGCTCCTGCGGCGCTTTGCCCAGGGAGTGGAAGTCGTCTCCCTGCCCGGTGTGGGACTGGTTGAGCGGGTCGAGGCCGGCGAGGTGGACACGCCCGCCACCGTGGCCTGGCTGGGGCAGCTACTGGCCCCGCTCCGGGATGCCGGTGTGGACACCCTGGTCCTGGGCTCGACGCACTATGCCTTCCTGCGGCCGGCCATCGAGCGGGTGCTGGGCCCGCACGTCACGGTCATCGACACCGGTCCGGCCGTGGCCCGGCAGGCGCAGCGCCGGCTGGAGGAGCTGGGCCTGGCCAGCCGCAACGACCGGCCCGGCCGGGAAGCCTTCTACACCAGCGGGGACCCGCTCGCCGTGGGCCCCGTGCTGGCGCGGCTGTGGGGACGGCCGGCAGCGGTCCAACATCGCGACTGAGCGCCAGGGGCCGGAGGCGGGTGCGGCCCATCCTGCCCGGGCGCAGCAGTCGACAGCGCGCGTGAGGAGTTCCCTGGTGAGGCAGCGTACCTCTGAGCGGAAGATAGGTCCAAGGCGTGCGCCGGGCCGGCCCCGCCGCAGGAGCTGTGGCGATGCCTGAGATGGGCGAGGCCCTCAGCGGGCGCGAGAAAGAGGTCCTGCGCCTGGTGGCCACCGGGGCAACCAACGAGCAGATTGCCCGCGAGCTCGTCATCAGCACCAACACGGTCAAGGTCCACCTGCGCAACATCTTCACCAAGCTGGGGGTGGCCTCCCGCACCGAGGCCACGCTCCACGCCGTACGGCAGGGTTGGGTCACCCTGGAGACCTCCCCACCCGCGGCGGTGGAGGAGCAGGAGAAGGAAGCGGCCGCGGAATCGCCCCCGCGCCGAGCGCGGTCGGCCCTGCTGTGGTCCCTGGGGGTGGTCCTGGCCGGCCTGGCCGTCGTGGCACTGGCCGTCCTGCTCAACCTGAGCGGCGTGTTCGACGGCGTCCGGCCCACGCCGGCGCAGTCCTCTCCCTCCACCGGCACGTCGCCCGCCGGGCAGCGCTGGTCGATGCTGGCCGACATGCCCACGCCGCGCAGCGACCTGGCCCTGGTCGCCTTCCAGGGCTCGCTCTACGCCATCGGCGGGTATGGCCCCGACGGGGCCACCGCCGCCACGGAGAGGTTCGATTCCGTTGGCAACGCCTGGACATCCCTGGCGCCCAAGCCGACGGCGGTGGGCGAGGCCCAGGCGGCCGTCCTGGGCGGGCACATCTACATCCCCGGCGGCTGCGTCGCCGAGGGCCGGCCCACCGCGGTCACGGAGGTCTACCTGATCGAGCGCAACCAGTGGGTCGCCGCCGCGGCGCTGCCCCGGGCGCTCAGTGCCTACGCCCTGGCCTCCTTCGAGGGCAAGATCTACCTCTTTGGCGGGTGGGACGGCAGCGCGTACCGCCAGGAGATCCTGCGCTACGACGCCGAGGCGGATCGCTGGGACGAGGCCGGCCGGCTGCCCTTCCCTGTGGGGCATGCCGGGGCGGTCGTGGTCGACGACCACGTCCTGCTCATCGGCGGGGTCAACGCCGACGGCCCCGTCAACGTCGTCTCGGCCTACTCCCCCGCCTTCTCCACCGTCTCGCCACAGCCCCTGATCGGCGTTTCGCTGGGCCGCGTCCGCGCCACCATCCTGTTCGGCGACTACCTCTATGCCCTGGCCGATCCGGACACCACGTCTTCGCCCGTGCTCTGGCAGCACCACGTCCGCGGCGAGTCGTGGCAGACGACCGACCAGCCGCTGGACGGCTTTGCCCCGGGGGCCGCACTCGCCGGGATCGGCACGGAGCTGTTCGTCGTGGGAGGAAGGGGAGGGACCGGCCCGGTCTCCCAGAGCCGGGAGTACCGCGCCCTCTTCGTCGTCACTCCCCTGCCGGCGCCGGGGCCATGGTAGCCGGCCGGCGGGCCGCTGCGGCGCGGCGAGCTCCCGCCCGCGATCAGGAGGCAGGCCCTGCGGGCGGCGGGCCTTCCCGGCGGCGCCTTCGCCGGAAGGCCTCTTCCCACCCCCCCCAGAACCCCCGCCACAGCGGCGAGAGGACACGCGTGTTGCCGCGCAGGGTCTCCCGCATAAACACCCAGCCCATGTACAGGAGCACCGCCAGGCGCGGCCGGCGGTAGTAGCGCCGGTAGAACTCGGGCGCGTAGCGGGCCAGGTGGAACCACTTGGTGGCCGAGAACTCCCCGTAGCTGACCGAACCGATGTGGTCCACCACGGCCGCGGGTACCAGCAGCAGCTGCCAGCCGGCCCTCCGGGCGCGCTCGCAGAGGTCCAGGTCCTCGTAGTACATGAAGAAGGTCGTGTCGAGCAGACCCACCTGGCGCAGCATCGCCGCCCGCAGCAAGAGGACGCAGCCGGTGACATAGTCCACCTGCCGCCGGACGTGGTAGCGGGGCCGGTCGCGCAGGCCGTAGCCCAGCCAGGAGATGCCGGGCCAGAAGCGCCGCCGGTAGGCGCCGGCATACCAGACGCGCTCACGCCCGGGGTAGTAGATCAGCGGGGAGAGGATGCCGACCGCGGGCTCGGCCTCCGCTGCCTCCACCAGCCGCTCCAGTAGGTCCGGTTCCAGCACCGTGTCGTTGCTGACCAGGAGGACGTACGTCGCTCCCTGCTCCAGGGCGATCCGCAGCCCGACATTCACGCCCCCAGCAAAGCCCAGGTCCTCCGGGTTGACGTGGACCTGCACCTGCGGAAAGCGCTCCCGCACGGCCGGCACCGTGCCGTCGGTGGAGGCATTGTCCACCAGGAGGACGCGAAAGTCGCACCCGCGCATCCGGACGACCGATTCCAGGCAGTTCAGGGTGTACTCCCGAAAGTTCCAGCTCAGGACAACCACATAGACCACTACTTTCCTCTCACCAGGGCAAAGACCCCCGCCCAGAGGACGTCGGCCGCGGTCACGACGAACCAGAAGGCGACGGCCACCAGCACGGCGATCGGCTGGGGCATGTACAGGCTGAGCAGGAAGCTCAGGGCGATCTCCCGGACCCCCGACCCCAGCAGCACGGAGGATAGGAGCAGGCTCAGGGTGCCGGAGATGGCCCAGATCCCCAGGATGTCCGGCAGGAGGGCCAGGTCCAGCGGGCAGAAGGAGAGGATCATCAGGTAGAGGCCGGCCCCGGCTGCGACCCACCCCACCAGGTAGGCCGGGAGCAACGGGAGGAGCCGCCGGTAGGTGATCTCTACCTGGACGTCGCGGCCGGCGCGGCGCAGGAGATAGCGCACCACGCGGTTGAACACGGGCGGCTGCAGCAGCACCACGGTCACCGGGAGCACGATGGCGGCGACGGTCAGGTGCAGGGGCGAGCGCAGTCGGGAAAAGGGCAGGACCAGGAAGTAGGTGAGCAAGCCCGTGGCCGCCAGGAACACGTACTCCAGGACGCTGCCGACCACGGTGACCGAGCCGCGCACCCCGCGCTCCCGATAGAAGTGGACCCGCCCGAGCACGTACCAGAACGCGCCGGGGACGCGCTTGCTGAGGTTGGAGAGGAAGTAGATGCGCGCGTTGGCCCAGAAATAGGGGAACTCGCCCATGTGCACGATGATGCGGTTCCAGGCCCACAGCAGGGCGAACAGGGCCACCGTGCAGCCCAGCAGCGCTCCGCCCCAGTACAACGGGCGGAACTGCCAGGTGTGCTGGCGTAGGAGGTCCCAGTTCTGGTATGTCTGGTAGGCGATGACCGCCACTGCCGGGCCCAGGAGCAGCACGGTGAGGAGGATGCGCCAGCGCAGCGGCCCCACCCGCTGCTGGAGCTGCCCCCACACCTGCCGCGCCCGCTGCCACACCTGCTGTACGGTCATTCCGATACCACCTTACCAGGGAACCGCCCCTCGTCGGTGCGCCGGCCCAACTCGTAGAGGCCGAGGAAGCGCTCCACCTGCCGGTCCCACATGTACGCCTCGACCAGTTCCTGGCCGGCCTGACCCATGCGCGCCCGCCGCACCGGGTCCAGCAACACCTCGGCCAGGCCGTCGGCCAGAGCTCGGGCGTCCCCGGGGGCGACCAGCAGGCCGGCGCGCCCCTGCCCCAGGATCTCGTGGCGGTCCCCGACGTCGCCGGCCACGACCGGGACGCCGCAGGCCATGCTCTCGAAGATCTTGAGCGGGGAACGGGCCCGCGCCACGGAGTCGTCGTGGACCGGGTCCACGGAAACGTCCCCCAGCAGGATATGGCGAGGGACCTCCTCTGCCGGGACGGCCCCGGCGAAGGTGGCCTGCCCGGCGAGGCCCAGCCGAGTCAGGCGCTGCTGCAGTGCCGGCCGGTCTTCCCCGCCCCCCACCAGCACCAGGTGGGCCTCCGGCACCCTGCGGACCAGGTGAGCCAGGGCCTCCAGGAGCAGGTCCAGCGGATGGGAGGCCAGGCTGAGGGTCCCCAGGTAGAGGACCGTCCTGGCCCGCGACAGCCCCAGGGACCGCCGCAGCCGCCGGCTGCCCTCCCGGTCGAGCATGGCGAAGCGCGAGCGCTCCACCCCGTTGGGGACGTAGACGATGCGGGCCGCGGGCACGCCCAGGCCGCGCACGCGCTCCTCCAGGAAGCGCGTGTTCACGCTGACGGCGGCAGCGCGGCGGGGCAGCGCATCCTCGAACCAGCGCACCACCGCCCGCTGTCCCCGCCCGGTGAAGCGGTTGGCCTGGGCCTCGAGGTCGTCGCAATCCAGGTACAGGGGCCGCCTCCTGACCCGCGCTGCCACAAAACCGGCCAGGCCGTTCATCGGCTGGGGTTTGCAGACGGTGTAGGCGTCCACCTCCAGGGCCAGCGCCCGCCGCAGCAGCGCCCCGGTGGAGAGGAGCGCCACCTTCAGCAGGGGGAGTGGGGCCAGCGGCCGGCGCTGGTCGCCCCACCCACGGACGTGCATGGGTCCTACGTAGTGGACTTGCACCCCGGCCCATTCCCGCGGGGCGCGCATGGCCGCGCGATAGTCGTGGTGCAGGGCGACAAAGTGCACGGCGTGCCCCAGGCGGGCCATCTCCTTGGCCAGGGGGAACCACCGCCCCAAGGCCGAGGGATAGGCCAGGCTCGAGGTCGAAAGGAAGGCTACTCGCATCGAGCGCTCCGCCTGCGCATCTCGGCATGCATCTGCTCGATCAGCCGGGCCAACTGCTCCCAGGCGAAGCTGCCGCGGATCTCCCGGATGCGCTGCCGAAAGCCGGGGCCCAGCCCTTCCCGGAAGTAGCGGAGGATCGCTGCGGCCAGCGCCTGGCTGTCGGCCGGGGGCACGATCAGGCCCGTTTCCTCGTGCGCAACCGTCTCGGCCAGGCCGCCCACGTGGGTGGTGATCACCGGCCGTTCGAAGGCAAAGGCCAGCTGCACCACCCCGCTCTGGCTGGCCTCCAGGTAGGGGAGGACGACGACGTCGGCGGCGGAGAAGTAGGGGCCGAGCTCCTCGTTGGGCACGTAGCGATTGACCAGCACGACCGTCTCCTGCAGTCCCAGGCGCTCGATCAGGTCGTAGTAGACCTGCTCGTCCTCCCAGAACTCGCCCACCACGAGCAGGCGCACCGGGAGGTGGGCGAGCACCTGCGGCAGGGCCTGCAGCAGGTAGCGCAGTCCCTTGTAGCGGCGGACGAACCCGAAAAAGAGGAGCACGCCGACGTCCGGCGGCAGCCCCAGGTGGGAGCGCGCCGCCGGGGGATCGACGCGGTCCCCGTTAAAGACGTCCAGGGCCGGCAGGGTCGTGCCGCGGATATAGGCCTGGGGCACCGCCCGGCGCAGCAGGGCAAAGTCCTCCTCCGAGAGGACGATGAACCCATCCGCCCGCCGGAAGATGAAGCGAGCCAGGAACCAGTCCAGGGGGCCGCCATCGGGGGCGATGATGTGGTGACAGAGGAACAGGATCGGCGTCTTGGTCCAGCGGCGCACCCAGGCCGTCAGGGCAAAGAGCACCGGCGTCCAGAACGGCGTCCACCACTGCAGGATGAGCAGGTCCGGCTGCAGCCGGCGGATGCGAGAAAAGGTGCGCCACCACGTCCAGGGCTGGAGGGGGGCCAGAGTGTACTCGCACTGCTCCGCCAGGGCGCGCCGGCTGGGATCGGGGCCGGTGTTGCCGGGGAAGAGAAGGCGGGGGTACTGGCGGCTGTAGGAGTGCAGGTAGACCTCGTGGTTCTGCTCGCGGAGGTGCCGGACGAGCAGGGTCGTGTAGTGCGCGATGCCGCCGCGATAGGGGAAGGTCGGCCCGACCACAGAGATGCGCAAAGAGGCTCCTCCTGCAAGACGGTTCCGTTCTCCCGGGAGCAGCCGGGCCGCGCCTCGACGGCGACAGGATGCCCGCGGCCGGCCTGCGCCGGGGTTGGCAAAGGTGCCCCGCAGAGGCGGCCCCCATTATAGTAGAGGCCTCCATCCCTGTCAAAGGGGCCCTTGTCGACGTGGTGTCTTTCTTCGGGTCCAGGGGGCTTCTTGAAGACTATCTCAGAACCACGAAGGCACCAAGACACCATGTCGATAGGAGCTCTTTACACTATTTTCCTGGTGTATTCGTGCCTTGGTGGTCAGTCCATCTTCGCCTCTGTGGCTTGGTGTTCGACTTGCGAGTGTTTCACTTACGGGTGACCAGCGGCAGGAACGTCCGCAGGGGTTCGCCGCGCTGGCTGAAAGAGACGTCCTCGGCCGTGGAGGGACCCTCCTCCCACACCAGGACGGGGATGCTCCCCAGGTACAGGGCCATGTCCACGTTCAGGTTCTCCTCCGGGGAGGCATAGACCACCTCCTCTTTGCCCCATTGGCCGTCTTGCCAGGCGCGGTAGTGGATGCCCAGGCCGATGGACCGGACGCCGGCCGCGTCGAATACCCCTTCGCTCCAGGCCACGTGCAGCCGGCCCGCCGGGTCCAAGTCCACGGCCATGTCCTCCACGGCCTGGTCCTCGTTGTAGACGGTGACCTCCTGGCGCGCCGCCCATGCCCCGGCCTCCAGCACCCGGTCGTAGACGGCGGCCTGGCGCGAGTCGAGGGAGCAGGCGGGGTGGATGTCCGTCCAGAAAAAGTGCAGCCGGCCGGCCCGGTCGAACGCCAGGGCCATGTCGAAGGCGATGGTGCCGGTGTAGGCCACATTGAAGAGCGGCCCCCAGGTGGTTCCGTCGGTGGTGATGTGGTAGGCGTCGTTCAGCCACTGGTCGCACGCACCGAGGCGGTCGAACTCGTTCTTGCCCAGGGCGGCGACGTGGTAGAGCCCGTCGGGGCCCAGGGCGATGTCGCCGATACCCTGCATGCCAAAGACATAGACCCACGGGGTGAGGTCCTCCCAGCCGCCCGCGCGGAGGCAGGTGTGGCGGACCCCCGAGCCCAGGTTGAGAAAGAGGCAGAGGGCGCCGTCCGGGCCGCGCACGAAGAAGAGGCCGTAGGGCGAGGGGTGGAGGGCGGGGTTGTGATGGAGCACCTCCTCGGGCAACCAGGCACTGCCGTCCCAGCGGCGGTAGAGGAGGTCGGTCGACTGCGAGATGGCGCTCCGCCGGGTCCAGGCCACGTGCAGCGCTCCGCTCTCCTCCTGGTAGAGCGCGGGCCCCTCGTCGAGGGCCGGCGATAGGGAGAGGTTCACGGTCGTGCTCCACGCGGCGGTCGTCCCCAGGCGCCGCCGCAGCAGGACCTCTTCCTGCAGGGGGTCGCCGGTGTCCTCGGTCCAGAGTGCCCACAGGTCCCCGCCGCCGGGCTGTGCCGCGATCTGCGGGAAGGAGGAGCGGCCGGCCGTCCCGGAGAGGTTGGCCGGCGGCGTCCAGGGCAGGTCCTGGCGGGCCAAGATCTGGCGGGGAGCAGCCGCGTTCCCCGCCCGGGCCAGGATTGCCAGCAGGAGGATAGAGAGGCACGCGGCGCGGAGGATGAGGCCGGTGCCGGTGGAGCGCTTCGGTGGAGTCGTCTGCATGGCGCGATTCCTGACGAGAGGAAAAGGAGGGGAGGCCGCGGGCTTGCCGCAGCCTCCCCCGGGATCGGATGTAGAGACGGGCTACTGGTTGATGGCGTTGAAGCTGGTGGACCAGTCGCCGTAGCCAGGGTTGCCGTCCATCTGGCCGGGCCCGTTGGTCGTGTTCACCACGGCCGCCAGCGGGCCGGTGCCGGAGGTGATCGTCAGGATCACGCCGCCGGTGTAGCCCTCGGGCAGGCCGGGAGCGGGCAGGTTGACGTCACCGTTGCCCTGGTAGATCAGCAGGCTGTCGCCGGGGGCGATGGCCGCGGTGTCGTAGGCGGCCCCAGGCCAGGCCGGCCCCAACGGGTTGGCGTTGGCGCTGTAGGCAACGTGGACGACCACGGCATCCGGCCCCAGGTTCTGGACGACGAAGGAGGAGTCCCAGCCGTAGTAGTGGTACATCACCGTGGGTACGGCGACGGTGGATCCGCCCTCGGCGGTGGCGTTGTAGGTCATGGCCTGGAAGATCGGGTTGGCCGAGTTGACGATGGCCACGACGTCCTCACCGTCGGTGCTGATCGTGGCGGCGAAGGTGTCCCACGGCGAGGTGGGCAGGCCGGGCACGGCGGGCAGGTAGACCAGCCAGCCCTCGTTGGGGCTGAGGGTCGCGGTGATCTGCACCGCGGGGGAGGTCATGAAGTCGACCGTGACCACGGTGTCGGCGGTCCCCACGTTCTGGATGTTGAGCGAGCTGTCCCAGCCGGTGCTGCCCACGGGGAAGGACTTGTGGTAGAGGTCCGGCACGTACAGCTCGGTTGCCCCCTCGATAAAGCCGCTGTAGGACGACTCAAAGTGGCAGCCGAGGCAGTAGGGCGAGGCCGGGTCGGTGGTCTGGTTGTCGATCACGGCGATGGGGGCGGCGGCCATAACCTTGGCCGAGCCGTTGTAGCCGGGATTCCCATCCACGTCGCAGGCGCTCAGGTCCAGCGTGCTCGTGTCCAGGTGCCAGGAGGAGTAGGCCGGGGTGCTTTGCGGCCCCGCGGTGTAGCAGACCGTGTTGCTGCCTTCCTCGTAGAACTCGACGGTGATATCCTGGGCGCTCCCCGTCAGGTTCTGGGTGGACAGGTGGCTATCCCAGGCGTAGAAATCCCACTGGATACCGGGCAGGAACATGCTGATTTGGCCCTGATCATCCAGGCCGGTGTAGCTGCCGTTGTAGAAGCTCATCGCGTCGTTGCCGACGAGGCTGGCGATTGCCGCGATCGGCTTGTCGGCCGAGATCACGACCGAGTAGCGACCGGCCGCCAGACCGGGGATACCGGGGACATAGATCTCTTCCTTCTCGCCCGGCCCCAGGGTGAAGGGGTTGGGCAGTTCGCACGGATCGCCGCGGAGGCAGGGCACGCTCGGCGAGGCGCCGGCGTCGTCATAGAACATCACCGTGACCTGGGCGTCGGCGGCCGGGTCCAGGTTGATGATGTTGAACGACGAGTCCCACGTGCCCACCTGGGCGCTGGCCATCGGAACGGCGATTCCCAGGATCAACAGCCCCATGAGCATTACCTTCAGTGCCTTCATCGTACGTTACCTCCTCAAGGATGGATGGTTCACCACTGCCACAAGGACGTTCCCGCTGCCCTCCTTTCTCTACCGTACCGGTGCCGTTCTGTTACACCCCAAGTATACGGATTTCGGCCTCATCGTCAATAGCGCTTTCGGGGCATTGGGCCCCAGAACGGCCCGGGGGCACTACTACCTTTGGGTGATTGGCCCGCGCGCCGTGCCCCGGCGCACAAAGGCGGTGATCGTCTCCACCATGTAGTCGAGCATGGGTTGGGTCAGCCCCGGGTACACGCCGATCCAGAAGGTGGCTTCTGTGATCCGGTCGGTGTTGGCGAGCGTCTCGACCACCCGGAAGGGCGCGTCCTGGTAGGCCGGCTGCCGCGTCAGGTTGCCGCCAAAGAGCAGCCGGGTGGCGATCTTTCTTCCTTCCAGGTAGCGCACCAGGTCGTCCCGGCAAAAGGGGGCTTCCGGGCGCACGGTGATGGCAAAGCCGAACCAGGAGGGGTCGCTGTGCGGGGTGGGCCGGGGCAGGAGCAGGAACTCCTCCACCGGCCGCAGGCCCTCGTGCAGCCGTTGCCAGTTCTGGCGGCGGGCCGCGATCATGGCGGGCAGCTTGCCCAGTTGGGCCACGCCGATCGCCGCCTGCATGTCGGTCAGCTTGAGGTTGTAGCCGATGTGGGAGTAGATATACTTGTGGTCGTACCCGTGGGGCAGCCGGCCGAGCTGCCAGTCGAAGCGCCGGCCGCAGGTGTTGTCGCGGCCGGTGGCGCACCAGCAGTCCCGCCCCCAGTCGCGGAAAGAGAGCACCAGGGTCCGGAGCAGGGCGTCGTCGGTCAGCACGCAGCCGCCCTCGCCCATGGTAATGTGGTGGGCCGGGTAGAAGCTCACCGTGGCCAGGTGGCCGAAGGTGCCGGTGAGCCGGCCCCGGTAGGTCGAGCCCAGGGCGTCGCAGTTGTCCTCGATCAGCCAGAGGCCGTGCCGCTCGGCCACGGCGCGGACGGCATCCAGGTCGAAGGGGTTGCCCAGGGTGTGGGCCAGGAAGATGGCTCGCGTGCGTGGGCCGACGGCCTCCTCCAGCCAGCGCGCGTCGACGTTGTAGGTGCCCAGCTCGACATCCAAGAAGACCGGGATCAGGCCGTTCTGCAGGATGGGGTTGACGGTGGTGGGGAAGCCGGCGGCCACGGTGATGACCTCGTCTCCCGGCTGCAGGCGCCGCCGGCCCAGGCGCGGCGAGGTCAGGGCCGAGAGCGCCAGCAGGTTGGCCGAGGAGCCCGAGTTGCACAGGATGGCGTGGCGCACCGCCAGGAAGCGGGCAAACTCGTCCTCGAAGCGATCGGCGTAGCGGCCGGTCGTCAGCCAGAAGTCGAGGGCAGCGTCCACCAGACAGGCCACGTCTTCGGCGTCGAAGAAGCGGCCGGAGACCGGCACGGGCGTCTGTCCCGGTACAAAGGGCTCCTGGGCAAAGGCGACCGGGCAGTACTCCCGCACCAGGGCCAGGATGCGCGCGCGCAGCTCGTCGGCCCGGGCGTCGGATGCCTCCGGTTGGGGTGCCCGACCTTCCTCGCCGAGGGCGTCAGCTTGGCCGGGGCAGCGGGAGCCGTCGTCAGGCGTGTACATGCAGTTCCTCCGGCCGCTCCGCCGCCATCCGCGCCAGCCCCTCGCGGTAGCCCAGCAGCGGGGTAGAGAGGAGCGCGCGGGCCTTGTCGCTGCGCAGGCCGGCCTGCAGCGGCCGCCGCGCCGGCTGGGCCAGCTCGGAGGTGGAGACAGGCTCGATCAGGGCGTCGTCCAGCGCAAAGGCTGCGGCGGCGGCCCGGGCCAGGTCGTAGCGGCTGACGCGGTCCGGCCCGCCGATGTGGAAGACGCCCGTGGCCCCGGAAGCAGCCAGTTCGACCACCGCGGCAGCCAGGTTGGGCGCGTAGGTCGGGCTGCCGACCTGGTCGTGGGGCACCCGCACCCGCCGTCCCTCCAGTAGCGCGGCGACCAGGCGCTGGACAAAGTTCTTCCCCTGCTCTTCCCAGCCGTAGACCACGGTCGTGCGCACGATGACGTCGCCGCCGCCGTGCAGGGCCACGCCGAGCTCGCCCCATACCTTCTGCCGTCCGTACTCGGAGAGGGGCCGCGGGGGCGCGTCCTCGGCGTAGGGGCCGTCGGCCCCGTCGAACACATAGTCGGTCGAGAAGTAGACCACGCGGGCCTGCACCCGGGCGGCTGCCCGGAGCGCGTGCCACGTCCCCAGGACGTTGACGGCGTAGGCAGCGTCGGGGTCCAGCTCGCACCGGTCCACGTTGGTGAAGCCGGCCGGGAGGTAGATGATCCGTGGCTGCAGCCGTGTCACCAAGGCCAGGACGCCCTCCTCGTCCCGCAGGTCCAGGGGCAGGAGGCCCGGCCGCGGGAAGTGGAAGTAGGTGCCGCGGGCATCCTGCCCGGCCTGCTGCAGATGCCGCAGCAGGTGCGCACCGATCTGCCCCGACGCGCCGATCACCAGGTGGAGGCTCATCCGTGTCGCAGGCCCCAGTCGTAGTGGATGTGGCCGCCGAAAGGGTCCAGCCGCACGATCTCTTCCGGGGAGTGCGGCAGGGTGGCGCAGTTGGCGACGATGGCCGGCCTGTCGCCGATCCCCTTGAAGCCGTTCCAGATGCCCGGGGGAACCCGGACCAGGGCATAGTTCGATTCGCCGATAAAGAGCTCCTGCAGTTCCCCGCGGGTGGGCGAGCCCTCGCGGTCGTCGTAGAGGACGAGCTTGATCATGCCGCTGACGACGGCATAGTTCAGCGTCATGCGTTTGTGCAGGTGCCACCCCTTCACGGCGCCGGGGTAGACCACGGAGAAATAGATCTCGCCGAACTGCTCAAAGTGGGGGTCGTCGCAGCGCAGCATGTGCATGATCTTGCCCCGCTCGTCGGGGATCTGGCGGAGCGGGTGCACCAGGACGCCGTCGATCATCCCCTTTCCTCCTCCAGGAAGCGGCGATACCACGGGATCGTCTCGCCCAGGCCGGCCGGCAGATCGTGGAGCGGCTTCCAGCCCAGGACCGCCCGGGCCTTGGCCGCCGAGAGGTACTGGCTGTGGATCTCCCCCTCGGCGCAGCTGCGGATGTCCGGCTCCAGGTCGGCACAGTCCATCAGGCGCTGGATCTGCGCCACCATGTCCAGGACTGCCAGGGGCACTTCGGTGCCAAAGTTAAAGGCCTCCCCCTGCACCCGCGGGTCGTCCAGGCACTCGGCCAGGCGCAGGTAGGCGCGCACGATATCCCGCACGTAGATATAGTCGCGCCGGCAGGTGCCGTCGCTGCGGATGACGGGCCGTTCCCGCCGCAGAAAGGCGCGGATCGTGCCGGGCACCAGCCGGCTCCAGTTCAGGTCGCCTCCCCCGTAGACGTTGCCGCAGCGGGCGATGGCCACCGGCAAGCCGTAAGCATGGTGGTAGGACTGGCCAAGCAGGTCGGCGCAGCTCTTGGATACCTCGTAGGGGTGCCGGCCGCGCAGGGGCATGTCCTCGGTGTAGGGCAGGGCGGGCTGCTCTCCGTAGGCCTTGTCGCTGGAGGCGATGACCACCCGCCGCACGATCTGCTCGTGCAGGCGGCAGGCCTCCAGCAGGTTGTACGTGCCGCGAATGTTCGCCTCGAAGGTCGGCAGGGGCAGGCGATGGGCTGCCGGCACCAGGGTCTGCGCTCCCAGGTGAAAGACTGTATCGGCCTCGTGCAGGTTGATGGCCCGCTCCAGCACCCAGATGTCCTCCAGGGCGCCGTTGACCACGGTCACCCGCCGGACGAGCCCGCTGCGGTAGAGCTCCGAGCGCGGGTCGGCGTCCCGGACCAGGGCCACCACGCGGCCCCCCCGGGCGACCAGCTCCCGCACCAGCCACGAGCCGATGAACCCCGTGGCGCCGGTGACGAGGACGGGGCGGTCCTGCCAGAAACCGGTCTCCGGGGCTCCTGCCGCGGTCACGGTGTCGTCTGGATCCATGGTGCCTCCCCGCTCTGCCAAAGGCTCTCCAACAGGCGCACGTCGCGCAGGGTATCCATGCACTGCCAGAACCCCTGGTGGCGGTAGGCCATCAGCTGGCCCTCCGCGGCCAACCGCTCCAGCGGTTCGCGCTCGAAGTACGTCTCGTCGCCCTCGATATAGTCCAGCACACCCGGCTCCAGCACGAAGAAGCCGCCGTTGATCCAGCTCTCGCCGATGTGGGGCTTTTCCTCGAAGCGGGCGACCACGTCCCCCTGCAAACTCAGGCCGCCGAAGCGGGCCGGCGGGGGCACTGCCGTCACCGTGGCCAGCTTCCCGTGGCCACGGTGAAAGGCGAGCAGCGCGGGGATGTCGATGTCGGCCACGCCGTCGCCGTAGGTCAGCAGGAAGGTCCCGTCCACCCAGTGGGCTAGCCGCTTGATCCGTCCGCCCGTCTGTGTGTGGAGGCCGGTCTCGATCAGGTGGACCAGCCAGTCCTCCCTGCTGCCATCGTGGACCTCGATCTGGCCGTTGGCCAGGCGGATGCTGACGTCGTTGCGCAGGTAATAGTAGTTCAGGAAATAGTTCTTGATCACTTCTCCCCTGTATCCGAGCGCCACAATGAACTCGCGATAGCCATACATGGCGTATCGTTGCATAATGTGCCACAGGATGGGCCGGCCGCCGATCTCCACCATCGGCTTGGGCTTGGCCGCCGTCTCCTCCTGCAGGCGGCTCCCCATTCCGCCGGCGAGAATGATCACGTTCATGGTCTGGTTTCTCCGAGAACAGCATGTGCACAATCACACGGTGGCGGTTTCGCCGCACCAGTGTAGCACCTATCAGGCCTTTTGGCAAGTTGGGCGACGGGGGTATTTGCGCAAAGAGTCCCGCGATGATACAATGCCCCTGTCCACAGGATCAACCGGGCGAGACCGGGTGCGGTGGGCCGGTCAGGGGCAGGCGGCCGCCGGCGGTCGAGCCGGGAGTGTCCGGCAGGTTGGAGGGGCTCCACGATGCGGGTCAAGTGGCGCGTGTGGCAGGATGACCGGGTCGTCGTCGGGCTGCTGATGCTCGTCTCGCTGGGAGGGATCGCCCTGTATCTGCTGCACCTGGCGCGGGTGACTGCGCCGGGCCTGCCCTTTGACGATGCCTGGATCCACCTGACGCTGTCGCGCAACCTGGCCGACAGCGGGGCGATGGGCATCAATGCCGGCCGCTGGAGCGGAGGCAGCAGCAGCCTGCTGTGGGACCTGCTCCTGGCGGCGATCCGTCGCCTGAGCGGGTTCACGCTGGAGGCGGCGCTCGCCCTGGGGGCGGTCTCCCACGCCCTCTCTGCCGCTCTCTTCTACCGAATCGCGCGGGACTCGCTGGGACAGGCTGCCGGTCTGCTGGCCGGGGCGCTTCTGGCGTTCTCGGGCCCGCTCGTCTTCCTCGGCCTCTCGGGGATGGAGACATCGCTTTTCGTGCTGCTGGGGATGGCGGCCCTGTGGTGCTGGGCGCACGGCCGGCCGGGCGCGAGCGGCCTCTTCCTGGCCCTCCTGCTGCTGACGCGGATCGAGGGGCTCTTGCTGTGGGGGCTGCTGCTGACCCACTATGTGCTGTGGGGCCGGCGCACCGCCCGGCGTGGCGCCGGCTGGTGGGCCTTTCTCCCGACCCCCATCGCGTTTCTGCTCAGCGGGCTGCTCCGCCTGGCCATGGAGGGGCAGTTCCTGCCGCTGACGATGGCCGGCCGGCGCTGGCTCTGGGGGATGGCCCCCAGCCCCTTCCCGCTGTGGCCGGCCGACTGGGGATCGATGCACCAGTACCTGAAGATCTGGCAGACCTACCTGCTGGACTGGCTGTTCCAGGCGTTCCGGCTGGAGCCGCTGCCGGCTCTGGCGTGGGCCTATCGCGGCCTGTGGATCGCCCTGCTGGTGGGGGGAGCCGTCTTCATCGGCCGCCTCTCGTGGCGGGATGGCCGAGAGATACGGTGGTTGGGAGCGGTCGGCTTGGTCTTGTGGGGCCTGGCGCACTGGGCCCTCTACCTGCTCCTGGCCCCGGTTGCCACCCTGCGGCACCAGGTGCTCGTGCTGCCAGGGCTCTTTCTGCTGGCCGCCGCCGGCATGGAGGGCCTGCGCGGCCTGCTCCGGCGCCGGACCCGCGCCCCGGCCCTGCCCTGGGCCGTGTGGGGGCTCGGGGCGTGCGGCCTGTTGCTCTGGAACGGCGTGACCTTCCGGCAGTGGCAGGTCAACTATGCCGACCATGTGCGGCACATCAACCAGGTGCACGCGCGCCTGGGGCAGTGGGTGGCGGCGAACCTGCCGCAGGGGGCAGTGGTGGCTGCCTTCGACATCGGGGCGATCAGCTACCTGGGCCAGCGGGAGGTGGTGGACCTGGGCGGGCTGACCGATGCGGCCTTTCTGCCGCAGGTGTACGCCGGGGATGTGCTCCCCTACCTGCGGACCCGCGGCGTCACCCACCTGGCGATGATCGGCTACCCCGACGACTACTGGTGGCACCAGCTGGGCCTGGTCCGGCCGGCCTGGGGGGAGGAGTTCAACCTGGAGCGGCTCCAGGATTTCGACATCGCTCCGTACGCCGATGCCCCCTTCGACCGGCCGGCCGACTACTACTACTACCCTGCTTCCCTCCATATCGCCGTCTACGCGGTCGAATGGCTGGCCCCGCCGCCGGGGGGGGGCGCTTCGCCGGCGCCGTGAGCGCCGGCAGCCCGGCTCCCGCCCCGGGGGGACAGGGGCCGGGAAGGCACACAGGAGGCCGGCAAGATGGTGTGGCGCCGTGCGTGGGCAAGAATCCGGGGCCATCTGCCCCTGGCCGGGGCCGTGGCCCTGGCCCTGGCCACGCGGCTCTTTCGCCTGACCTGGCCGGGCATCTGGGGGGACGAGGGCTTTACCATCTTCCTGGCGCGCTCCTCCCTGCCCGACCTCTTTGTCGGAACGGCGAACGACCTGCACCCGCCCTTCTTCTACCTCCTCCTGAAGGCCTGGTTGCTGCCGGGTTGGAGCGAGGTGTACGTTCGCCTACTGCCCGTCCTTTGCGGCGTGCTCACGGTCGTCCTGGCCTTCTGGATCGGCCGGCGACTCTTCGATCCGGTGGTGGGCGCGTGGGCCGCCTTCTACCTGGCCCTTTCCCCCCTGCATGTCCTATTCTCGCGCGAGGTGCGGATGTACGTGGTGCTCATCCTCCTGGGCACCCTGTCGGCCTACCTGGCGTGGCGGTGGATGGAGCAGCCCCTGCAGTGGGGCCGGCTGGCCTATGTCGCGGTCACCTTGGCGGCCCTGTACACGCAGAACATGGCCCTGTTCGTCCTCGTCTTCGAGAACCTGTTCGTCCTGTGGCTGGCCGTCCGGGACAAGCGCTGGAAGGACTGGGGCCACTGGATCCTCGGGCAGGTCCTGCTGCTTCTGGGCTACCTGCCGTGGATCCCCGTGGTGATCGACCAGGCGCTGCACCGCCATCCTACCTGGATCGGCCGGGGGACCCTGTCCGGGCTGGCCTGGGCCGTGACCCACCTGGTCCTAGGGCAGCGAGGCTGGCAGGAGGAGGGGGTGTGGCAGGTCGTGGCCCTGGCCTGGCTGGGGGTCCTGGCCGTGGTCGTGGGAGGCGTCTGTCTCCTGCGGCGGCGCCCGTGGCGCCGGCCGGGCAGTTTTGTCTGGGCCTGGTTCCTCGTGCCCGGGGTGGTCCTGTTCGGCCTTTCGCTGCGCTTTCCGATCTTCCAGGAAAAGCAGTTCCTCCTCCTGACCGTCCCGTTGGCCCTGTTGATGGCGATTGGAACGGCCGGGCTGCGGAAGGGGTGGCGCGTCGTGGCGGCAGTGGCCTTCCTCGGGCTGGTCGTGCCTTCCCTGTACAACATCTACTTCCGCCAGCAGCTCGTCGATCACCCTGGCGAGGAAGCCTGGCGGGACCTGGCCGCCTACATAGACACCTACGCCGAGCCCGGGGACGCCCTGTTCTATAACCCCGGGGCGGCCGAGGTGATCCTGGGCCTCTACCTGAAGACTCCCCTGCCGCGGGAGGCCTACCCCCAACCCTACACGCCCCGGGTGGGCAGCTATGCAGGCGAGACGGCCACGCCCGAACGGGTCGCGGCCCGCCTGGAGCCGTTCGCTGGGCAGTACAGGCGCATCTGGCTGGCCGAGTGCTGCCTGCCGGAGTTCTGGGACCCGCAGCGCCTCATCCGGGCCTGGCTGGAGCAGTGGGGCCGGCCGGTGGAGATCCCCTCGTTTCCCGGGTTGCAGGTGCGCCTGTACGAGAGCCGCAGGTGATGCGGGCGAAGATATGACCGCGCCTGCCCCGGGGCAAGAAGTGGTCCAGCCAAGCGCACACGGTTGCCCCCAGCCGTGCCAGCCAGGGCCAGATGAAGGAGAGAACGTGCAGGGGCAGGACCATGGCGCGCAGGAAGGGCTCGTTCCAGTAGGTGAACTCTGCCGTGCAGGTGGGGGGGAGCATTGCCTGCAGCTCCTCGGCCGTGTAGCCGTTGCGCACGTGGCCCCAGCCCCGGCTGGCGCGGGCGGTGAGAAAGGCCGGCCAGATGCGCGTCTCGGCGCAGGGGGTGCTCAGCCAGAGGGTGCCGCCGGGGGCCAGCAGCTCGACCACCGCGGCCAGGAAACGCCGGTCGTCGGCCAGGTGCTCGATGATGTCAAAGGCAAAGATGGTGTCGAAGGAGGCCGGCGACAGAGGAGGGTGCAGGGCATCGGCCTGGACCAGGGGCACGGGCCTCCCCGGTATGGGGCGGGGCCGGATGTCCAGGCCCACGCGCAGCCGGGCCGGCTGCCGGAGCAGGAAGAGCCCATCGCCGCAGCCCACGTCCAGCAGCGTCGTGGTGCCGCCGGAGATGTGCAGGTAGCGGTGTACCACCAGCCAGCGGTAGTGCTCGGCAAAGTACATCGGGTCGGTCCGTCGCTTCGAGATGGGCCCCATCCGGGCGGTTCCGGGGCGGGCGCGTCCGCGCGCGGGGAGATTATAGCACAGCGGTGGGTGGCGGGGCAAACCGGCACTTGACGAGACGACGAACGTGCTGTAGACTAGGGGCGCTGGCCAAGAAAACGAAGCGAGGCGTGTGTACGGATGAGCGCGAAACGGGACTATTACGAGGTGCTGGGTGTTCCCCGGTCGGCGGATACCGAGGAGATCAAGCGCGCCTTCCGGCGGCTGGCCCGGCAGTATCACCCGGACGTGAACAAGGCCCCGGAGGCGGAGAGCACCTTCAAGGAGATCAATGAGGCCTACGAGGTCCTGGCGGACGAGCAGAAGCGGGCCGCCTACGACCGGTTCGGCCACGCCGGCGTGAGCGGCGGCGGGACCGGGAGCGGCCCGTTCGATCCCTTTGCCGGGTTCGGCTTTGGCGACATCTTCGACTCCTTCGAGACGATCTTTTCCGCGGCGACCGGCACAACGACGCGCAAGCGCCCCCAGCGCGGGGCGGACCTGCGCTACACCATGACGCTGTCGTTCGAGGAAGCGGTCTTTGGCTGCGAGAAGGAGATCGACATCCCCCGCCTGGAGTCGTGCCCGGTGTGCCGCGGGAGCGGCGCCGAGCCCGGCACGCAGCCGGTGCGCTGTCCCCGCTGCGGGGGGACGGGCGAGATTCGCCAGCGCGGGCCCTTCCTCAACATGATCGTAATGGCACCGTGCGAGCAGTGCCAGGGCGAGGGCACGATCAACGCCCTGCCCTGCCACGAGTGCCAGGGGCAGGGGCGCATCCGGGCCACGCGCAAGCTGGCGGTCAAGGTACCCGCAGGGGTGGACGAGAACGCCCAGATTCGGCTGAGCGGCGAAGGCGAGGCCGGCCTGCGCAACGGGCCCCGCGGCGACCTCTACATCGCCCTGCGCATCAAGCCCCACGTCCACTTCCGCCGCCAGGGCAGCGACATCCTCTACGAGCTGCCCATCAACATCGCCCAGGCGGCGCTGGGAGCCGAGGTGGTCGTGCCGACGGTGGACGGCCAGGAGGAGGTCCTGCACATCCAGCCGGGCACCCAGAGTGGGCGGACCTATCCTCTGCGCGGAAAGGGGGTGCCACACCTGCGCGGCAACGGCCGGGGGGATCAGATCGTGGTGGTGCGCGTGATCGTTCCCACCAAGCTGACCGAGCGGCAGCGCCACCTGCTGCAGGAGCTGGCCGACACGCTGGGCAGCGAGGTCGGAGATGGCCGCCGTAACGTCTTCGAGCGTATGCGCGACGCCTTCGGCGGCTAGGGCTTGCGGATCAGCCGCTCGTCGCGATACTTGTCCCCTTCCTCGATCAGCATGACCGGGATGTCGTCGCGCACCGGGTAGCGTCGGCCGCAGGTATGGCAGACCAGCCACTCGGCCTCGCCCTCCTGGACGTATTCGACCGGGGCCTTGTCGTCCGGGCAGACCAGGATCTCCAGCAGATCGGGGTGTACCGGCATGGCAGCCTCCTCATCGGCACGTTTTCGGTCTCCAGTATAGCACGGTCGGGGCGAGGGGGCAAATCGGAGTGCCGCGCACGGCCCCCCGCCCGGCCATGCGTCGGGGAGGCCCCGGACCGCGGCTACAGCGTCGACCTGCTGCAGCCGCTCCTATTGCGCCCTGCATCAACGGCGAAACCTGGCCCGCACGAATGGAAGACTACGGGATCTTTTGTAGGCAATGCAGAGGTCAGTAGTCCTGGCGGGGTGCTCGATTTGTCCGACGATGGTGCCGCCGGGGCAGGGCCGGCCCTGTCCTGTTCCTGGGAACCCCTGTATCTCGCTGAGCTCATTGTGCCGCAACTGCTGCGGCGATTCAAGGGCCGGTTGCCCCCTCCGAAGCGTCCGGCCGGCGCGGGCGACCCGCACTTGCCCTGCGGGCCGTTCTCAGGTAGAATAGGGCGTCGACGCGAGAGGAGGCCCGATGAAGTACCTGCGCATCCTGCTCATCTTTGTCCCCCTGGCCGTCGCCGCCGAGCTGTTCTTGCGCGACTACTCGTGGGGCGTGCAGGCCGTCTTCGTCACCTCGGCCCTGGGGCTGGTCCCGCTGGCCGGCCTCCTGGGCGAAGCCACCGAGGAGTTGGCCGAGCGCACCGGCCCCAAGCTGGGCGGGTTCCTCAACGCCACGCTGGGCAACGCCGCCGAGCTGATCATCACCATCGTGGCCCTGCGTGCCGGGGAAATCGAGCTGGTCAAGGCCTCCATCACCGGCTCGATCCTGGGCAACCTGCTGCTGATCCTCGGCCTTAGCATGCTGCTGGGAGGGCTCAAGAACGGGCTGCAGCACTTTGACCGCGACCTGGCCGGCCTGTCTTCCACGATGATGACCCTGGCGGTCGTCGGGCTGGTCGTGCCGACCCTCTTCTTCAGCCTGCACGGCGATCGCGTGGACATGCCGCTGGAGTACCTGAGCTGGGGCGTTGCCGGCGTCCTGCTGTGCCTCTATGCCCTGAGCGTCACCTTCACCTTCACCTCGCCCCTGCTGGACGACGAGACTGGCACCGTGCTGCCGGGCGATGAGATCCCGCCGCACGGGCGCCGCTGGCCCCTGTGGCTCTCCCTGTCCATCCTCGTCGCCGCCACCGTGGCCACTGTCTTCCTGAGCGAGTTCCTGGTGCGGGCGGTGGAGCCGGTGGTCGAGTCCTGGGGATTGAGCAAGCTCTTCATCGGGATCATCCTGGTACCCCTGGTCGGCAACGTGGCCGAGCACCTGGTGGCGGTGCAGGTGGCGCTGAAGAACAAGATGCAGCTCTCGCTGACCGTCTCGCTGAGCTCGAGCATGCAGGTGGCCCTCTTCGTCGCTCCTATCCTGGTCTTTGTCGCCTTGTTCATGTATGGGCCGGCCGGCGCCCCGGCCGGCTTCATGGACCTGCACTTTTCGCCCTTCGAGGTTGTCTGCCTGGGACTGGCGGTGCTGGTGGCCACCTTTGTCTCGCTGGACGGCCGCTCCCACTGGATGGAGGGCGCGGCGCTGTTGGCCGTCTACACGATCATCGGCCTGGCCTTTTTCTTTCTCTAGGGGAACCGATGGATGAGCCCAAGCTCTACCCGGTGCGGCTGATCTCGCTCCACCTGCCAGTCCGCCACAACGAGCGTCTGCGCCAGGTGCAGGAGCGCCTGGCCGAGGACGTCGAGCTGCAGACGCTGTGGCGCTGCGCCAACGTCAACGCCGTGGAGCGCGCCCACATCACCGACCACGGCCCGGTGCACATTCGCATCGTCGCCAACATCGCCCTCAAGCTGCTGCGCCTGCTCGTGGAGGGCGGGGTCGTGCCGAGCGTGGTGGCCGACCACGGGCTGAGCGTGGAGGATGCCGAGGTCGTCGTCGTGCTGGCCACAGCCCTGCACGACATCGGCATCGCCGTGCACCGCGACGAGCACGAGGGCTACAGCGTGGTCCTGGCCGACCGCCTGGTCGGGCGCTTCCTGGAGGGGATCTATCCTCCCACCGAGGCCACCGTCCTGGCGGCCGAGGTGCTGCACGCGGTAGTGGCCCACCGCCGCGAGCAGCGCTGCCTGACGGTCGAGGCCGGCGTGGTCAAGGTGGCCGACGCCCTGGACATGACCGAGGGGCGCAGCCGCATCCCCTTTGCCGCCGGGGAGCTGAACATCCACTCTGTCTCCGCCCAGGCCGTAGCCGCCGTGCACCTGGTCAAGGGAGAGACCAAGCCGGTGCGGCTGGAGATCGTCCTGACGAACTCGGCCGGCATCTTCCAGGTGGACGAGCTGCTGCGCGGCAAGCTGCACCGCTCCAGCATCGCCGACCACGTCGAGGTGGTGGCGCGCATCGAGGGGGAGCAGGAGAAGCGCATCGTCACGCTCTACGAGGCCGGATAAGGACACGAAGGACCTGACAGGCCCGGAAGACCTGCCAGGTCCTTTCTTTGCCTCGGACCTACTTGGTGAAGCGGAAGCTCTTGATCATGTCGATGAAGAGGGGGTTGTTCACCTCCGCGTCGCTGCGCAGGGTAAAGAGGAGAAAGATGTAGGCGCGCTGGCGGTAGACGACGGTGAAGATGCTGCCCATGTTCTCCAGGTTGGTGGCCGGGTCGGTGTAGACGAAATCGACGTAGAGGCCGTTCTGCCCACCGATCGGCACGGAATCGGGATCGGTGATCTGGGCGTTGGGATCGTCGGCCCGCAGGGCGGCGATCTTTTCGTCGATCAGAATGCGCTCGGCCTGGGCAGGATCGGCGGAGGGCAGGGTGGTGGTCATCATGATGCTCAGGAAGGTCTCCTGGTCCTTCTGGACAAAGGCGTTGCCATCCTGCTCGGCGGACTGCCAGTCGGTGGGAACGCGCAGCTCGTACCCGCCGGCCGAGCTCGTCAGCAGGGTGCCCGGGAGCGGGGTCGCGTCGGGAGACGGGTTCACGGCAAAGGAGATGGCCACATCCCCGAAGGTGGGGAGGGCGTCCTGCCAGAGGGTCTCGTCGAGGGCATAGAAGGAGAGGATGTAGCCGACGGTGCCCTGGCTCTGGAAGAAGCTGCTGCCGCGGGCCGGCCGGCCGTCGCTGGTGAAGGTATAGTCCACGCGCACGCTGCCATCGGCCTGGGCCTCGTCGCCCTCGCGGACAAAGCCGGGTTGGCCGCCAAAGCCGTCCGCCGAGAAGTAGCTCTCGATCAGCGTGCGCAGGCCCTGCTCGTCCAGCTCGATTCCCAGGTCGGTGGTTTGCACCAGGATGAGCAGGAGGCTGTCGGGAGAGTAGAAGCCGACCTGCTCGCCCTCCTCGCGGACGCGCCAGCCGCTGGGGTAGGAGATGGTGAAACGGCCGGCGGTGTCCTGGTACGGGACCAGTTCGGCCGCGGCCGGTTTCTCCGTGGCGGTCGGCTGGGCCGTGGCAGTCGGGCGGGCCGTGGCGGCCGGCTGGGGTGTGGCCGCCCCGCCCGCGGGGCCACAGGCGCCCAGGAGTGCGGTCACGGTCAGGACCAGGAACGACAGCAGCAACCAGCGGGGCATCGTGCGCATGGGACTCCTCCTTGGGTGTGTTTTTGGGGCGATTATAGCAGCCGGGCGGGGGGCTGTCAAACGCGGGGGGGCGGGATTGCGCGACGGGTCGTCCTGGAGAGCGCCCGGCAGCGTGTGCACTCGAACAAGGGCCGTGCTCCCCGGCCGGCAGCGCAGAGAGCGCGGAGAGGGACGTCCCGGCCTGGGACGTGTGCATGGGCGTGCAGGGCAAACTCGACGTTTTGCGCTATCCCACATGGCGCGGCCGGGCCGGCGACGCCGTCACGGCCGGGCGACTGCCCGCCCGGGCCGCGGGATCGCCTCCGGCGGCACGGGCTCCTGGCCGGCGGGGGTCACCTGCACCAGCGTGGACAGGTCCTCCAGCCGATCGGTGAAGAGCTCCCCCTCCAGGTGGTCCACCTCGTGCTGGAGGATGCGCGCCAGGAAGCCGCTCGCCCGGAGCTTGCGCCGGCGGCCCCGCAGGTCCTGGTAGCGCAGTTCGACCTCGCGGGCCCGGGGCACCTGCCCGTACCAGCCCTCCAGGCTCAGGCAACCTTCCTCACCGACCTGCTGCTCCTCCGAAAGCAGGGAGAACTCCGGGTTGCACAGGACCAGGGCCGGCTGCGGGGGGCGTTCCTCGCCAGCGTGGTTCCCCGAGGCATCCCGGGCGGGGGGTGGGTCGACCACGACGACGCGCAGCAGCGTGCCGATCTGCGGAGCGGCCAGGCCCACACCGGGAGCGGCGCGCATGGTCTCCACCAGGTCGGCCGCCAGGCGCGCCAGCGCCTGGTCGAAATGCCGCACCTTGCTCGATTTGCGGCGCAGGATGGCCTCGCCGCGGGGTTCGGTTGCCTGGAGGATCTTGCGCACGGACATCGTCACCACCTGCATGTCGCTCCGATCGACATTCTAATGCCGCGCCGGGCCTTGTTCTGTGACCTAGCTCACCGGAACGCGACGCCAGCGCATCATACCACGGGAAGCGGGCGCGCGCAACTGAGCCTGACATCCGCTCATAACTCCTGCTGGCACGAACGGCGGCCCGGTTCGCCGATGGGCACGGCTGGAATGGCCGGCGCGGAGCAGCCGATTGGCTCGCCACCGCGGGTCTGGGGGCCGCCGCAAGGGCACACGTGGGACGTTTGAGCGGTGTCAGGAGCGCGGTTTGACAGAACCGCGGCCGGCGTGTACAATAGGTTAGATTACGTCCATGGAGGCGCACTCGATGCTGTGGCGGCGCCCGCTATATCCCTTCACTGCCCTGGTCGGCCAGGAGCGGATGAAACGGGCCCTCATCCTGAATGCCATCAACCCGCGCATCGGCGGCCTGCTGATCCGGGGACAGAAGGGTACAGCCAAGTCGACCGCTGTGCGGGCCCTCGCCCACCTGCTGCCCGAGATCGAGATCGTCGCCGATTGCCCCTTCAGCTGCCCCGCGGATAGCCCCGAGATGATGTGCGATACCTGCCGCGACCGCCTGGAGAGGGGCGCGGAGCTGCCGCGGCTGCGGCGCAAGATGCGCGTGGTGGAGCTGCCCATCAACGCCTCCGAGGACCGCCTGGTCGGCTCGTTCGACTTGGAGCAGGCCCTGGCCGAGGGCGTGCGCCGTTTTGAGCCGGGACTGCTGGCCGCCGCCAACCGTGGTTTTCTCTATGTCGACGAGGTCAACCTGCTCGACGACCACCTGGTTGACCTCCTGCTCGACGCGGCGGCGATGGGCGTGAACACGGTCGAGCGCGAGGGCATATCGTACAGCCACCCGGCGCGCTTCATCCTGGTGGGAACCATGAACCCGGAGGAGGGCGAGCTGCGCCCGCAGCTCCTGGATCGCTTCGGCCTGTGCGTGGAGATCGCCGGGCTGGACGACGTGCAGGAGCGCATCGAGGTGGTTACGCGGCGCAGCGCCTACGAGCGCGACCCAGTGGAGTTTGCCGCCGAGTGGCAGGCGCGCGAGGAGGTGCTGGCCGGCCGCATCGCTGCGGCGCAGGAGCGCCTGCTCCGCGTGCAGCCTAGCCCGGCCCAACTGCGGGCCGTGGCCGAGCTCTGCCTGGAGATGGCCGTGCAGGGGCACCGCGCCGACATCACCATCATCGAGGCGGCCGAGACCAACGCTGCCCTGGAGGGGCGCGAGCAGCTGCTGGACGAGGACCTCCTCCTGGCAGCGGAGCTGGCCCTGCCCCACCGCATGAAACGGCATCCGTTCGAGGGCACCGGCCTGGACCAGGGCAAGGTGGCCCAGATCCTGGAGCAGAACTCCTCGGCGCCGTCGGCCGCTCCGGAGGGCGGCCAGGACCCGTTGGTCTCCCCCCCGATCCCGGCCCCGCCGGCAGAGACCCCGCCGTCTCCCAGCGAGGTCCCCAGCACGATCCTCCACGGCGGGTCGTCCGACGAGCTGTACCGCGTGGGCCTGCGCGCTGGGGGCGTGGTCTTCCAGCCGGGGGAGCTCTTTCGCCCCCGCCGGCTGGAGACGCCCGCCGACCGCCAGAACCGCCGGGTGTCCGGCCGCCGCAGCCTGACGCACACGCGGCGGCGCTCAGGACGCTACGTCTCCAGCCGCCTGCCGGACGATGGCGGCGTGACCGACCCGGCCTTTGACGCCATCCTGCGGGCGGCGGCGCCATTCCAGCGCCAGCGCGCACACGAGGGCCAGGCCATCGCCCTGCGCCGCTGGGACCTGCGGCAGAAGGTGCGCGTGCGCCGGGCGCGCAACGTGGTCCTCTTTGTCGTGGACGCCAGCTGGTCCATGGCCGCAGAGGCACGCATGGAGGCGACCAAGGGCGCCATCCTGTCGCTGCTGCTGGATGCCTACCAGCGGCGCGACCGCGTCGGGCTAGTCATGTTCCAGAAGGAATCGGCCACCCTGCTGCTACCGCCCACCAACAGTGTGGAGCTGGCCCGGCGCCGGCTGGAGAATGTGCCCACCGGCGGCAAGACGCCGCTGAGCCGGGGGCTGCTCCTGGGCTACCAGGTGTTGGAGCAGGTCCGGCGGCAGGACCGCGAGGCCATGCCCTTGCTCGTGCTGGTCACCGACGGGCAGGGGAACGTGGCCATGACCGAGCTCTCCCCGCAGGAGGAAGCGCGCCGCGTGGCCGAGCAGATCGGCCGGCGGGGCATTCGCTGCGTGGTGATCGATACCGAGCACGAGCAGTTTGACCGCGGGTTGGCCCGGCAGATCGCCGAGGCGGCCCACGGCGAGTACTATCGTTTGGCTACCGTTCAGGCCCAGACGCTGGTGCGGACGGTGCGGGAGCAGTTGCGCAGCGAGAAGCCAACCCAGTCGGCTACGCCTGCATGCCCGCCCGGCCAGGGCCGGCCGACGATACCAGACAGGAGGGTTCCACGATGAGCGAACAGGAAGAGCGACTGGCTGCGCCGGGAGAGCCGGCCTCCCCGGCCGAGGCCCTTCCGCCCTTGTCCATCCCCGCCCCGGCCGGCCAGCCGGCCGAGGAGGCTCCCATCCTCGATCAGCAGGCTGCCGAGGCCGCCACGTTCCAGCGCCCGCGCAGCCTCAAGGACCTCCAGCCGGGCATGGTCCTCGAGGGCAAGGTCACCAGCGTGGCTATCTACGGCGCCTTTGTGGACGTCGGCGTGGGCCGCGAGGGCCTGGTGCACGTCTCCCAACTGAGCGACCGGCCCGTCTCCAGCCCCACCGAGGTCGTCCAGATCGGCGATATGGTCACCGTGCGCGTCCTGGACGTGGACCCGCGCAGCAAGCGCATCAACCTGACCATGCGCGAGCGGGTCGAGCCGGAGATCGACCCGGCCAAGCTGGCCGCGTTGACACCTGGAGCGGTCGTCGAGGGCACGGTCACCAGCCTGACGCGCTTTGGCGCCTTCGTCGACCTGGGTGTGGGCAAGGACGGGCTGATCCCCATGGCCCAGATGGGCCGGGCGGGGGCCGAGCAGGGGGGCGAGGCCGTGCGCGCCGGCGACACGGTGCGGGTGCGGATCATGGATGTGGACAAGAAGAGCGGCCGCATCCGCCTGAGCATGCGCAACGTCTACGACGCCGACCAGCTGTCGGCGCTCCAGCCGGGCGCCGTCGTGCGCGGGCGCATCACCAGTCTGGCTCCCTTCGGGGCCTTTGTCGACCTGGGAGTGGGCAAGGATGGGCTGATCCACGTCTCGACGATGGGACAGGGCGACGTCCGCCATCCCAAGGAGGTAGTCCGGGTCGGCCAGGAGGTCGAGGTGCGCGTGGTCGACGTCAGCCCGGAGACCCAGCGTATCAGCCTGAGCATGCAGCTGGAGGAGGAAGAGGAGGAGGAGGTCTGGGCCGTCGCGGTGGAGCCGGCCGAGGAAGAGCCGGCCGGACCGGAGCGCCCGGCCACCCTGGCCGACCTGGCGGCGCGTTTTGGCAAGGCGCGCGAAGAAGCCCGCGGCCAGGCCCCCCGTCCGACGACCCGCGCGGAGAAGGAGAAGCGCGCCGTCCAGGAGGCGCTGCGGCGCACCCTGGAGGTGTCGCGCGAGGACAGGGAATAGGCCTGTCGCAGTCGGCGATCGGCGGCTAGCTTTCGGTGGGCAACCTCCCGGTTCCGCCCTGTTCGCTGGCTGCTGATCGCTGCAAGCTTCCTGCAGGCCCCTTCCCAGGGACGGGTGGACAGATCGCCCCAAGGACAGGTGATGGCAGCCCCGATCGTCTGTTTCGTCGGCAAGTCGAACAGCGGCAAGACCACCTTCCTGGAGAAGCTGGTGCCGGAGCTGGCCGGCCGGGGCTATCGTGTCGGCGTGGTCAAGCACGACGCCCACGGCCTCGACCCCGACCGGCCGGGCAAAGACACCCATCGCCTGCGCCAGGCCGGGGCCTGGCGCGTGGCTCTCTCCTCGCCGCAGCACCTGGCCGTCTTTGTGGGTGTGGAGGAGGAGCTGCCCCTGGAGCAGATCGCCGCGCGCTACCTGGGCGACGTGGACATTGTCCTGGCCGAGGGCTACAAGCGCAGCCGGTTGCCCAAGGTCGAGGTGTGCCGGGCCGAGCGCAGCCGCGAGCTGCTCTGCGGCGCCGACGAGCTGTTGGCCGTGGTCAGCGACGTGCGCTTCGACCTGCCTTGTCCCCAGTTCGACCTGGACGCCGCCGCGGCGGTGGCGGAGCTCCTGGAGGAGCGCTTCCTGCGGCGGCCGGCCGTCGCACCCTCGGTGACCCTGGTGGTCGACGGACACCCCGTGCCGCTCAAGCCGTTCATCCAGGAGATGCTCGCCGGGGCGGTGCGTGGCCTGTTGGCCGGGCTGCGCGGGGCCCGCGGAGCGGAGATCGAGCTTCGCCTGCGGCAAGGTGCGGGGCAGGAGGACGGGCAACATGGCGGGTGAGCGGGGCTGGCAGCCTGGCGCGGGGTTGCGCCTTCCCGGTTGCCTTACCCCATCTTGCGGCGACCCATGGGCAAAGAGCCGTTCCTGAGCGGAATCGTGCTGGCCGGCGGCCACAGCCGGCGGCTGCGGCGGGACAAGACCATGCTGCGGCTGTGGGGGCCGCGGGGGCCGACCCTGCTGGAGGCCGCCGTGGCCCACCTGGCCGCGGTCTGTGCCGATGTTGTGGTGGTAAGCGACAGGCCACGCGACTGGCCGGCGCTCCCGGCCCGCCTGGTCTGGGACCGCTACCCCGGCGGGGGCGCGCTCGGCGGCATCTACAGCGGCCTGCTGGAGGCGGCCTACCCCTTTGCCCTGACGGTGGCCTGCGACATGCCCTTTCTCAACCCGGCCCTGCTGCGATACATGGCCGGCCGGCCCCGCGTCTATGACGTGCTGATTCCCCGCCTGGGGCACGCCGGTAAGGCTACGGACCCCCAGGTCGAGCCGCTCCATGCCATCTACGGCCGGCCCTGCCTGGAACCGATGCGCGCCCTCCTGGAGCGCGGCGAGCGGCGCATCATCGGGTTCTTTCCCCAGGTGCGGGTCCGTTACCTGGAGGAAGCAGAGTGGGCCGCCCTCGATCCACAGGGACTCTCCTTTCGCAACATCAACACGCCGGCCGACCTGGCCGCCGCCCGGCGGATGGTCCGACGGTAGCCGGGAGATAGACCGCGGCCATGTCAAAGTCGCCGGCCTTGACCGGCAAGTGCCCGGCTCCGGCAACGGCACGACGCCGCACATTCCGGGGCACAGCAATGGTGCGGCTGTGCCGCGCTTCGGGCAGGCCGGGCACTTGCCATGCGCGGTGCACCGCCGCGACTTTCGCCGTGGAGATAGACACACCCTGCTTGACAGCCCCACCGGGCCATGATACTATACGGCCACAGGACACGCCTGCCCGTGTCGCTGTCTTGGAGCTACTGAAGGACCGCCTTTGCCACGCAAGGGAGGACTGCATGGCCAGAAGTACAGGCAAGCTCCTGCTGCAAAAAAGGGAAAGCCGCTACCTCTCCCTGGCGGAGGCGGAGTTGGCCACCCACATCAAGGCCGACTACCTGCGCGCATTGGAGGAGGAGCGCTTCGAGGCCCTGCCCGGGGCCCTCTACGCCGAGATCTACCTGCGCGAGTACGCCCGCTACCTGGAGCTGGAGGCCGAACCACTGGTGCAGAGGTACCGCCAGCGCACGCGCTGGCCGCGCCTCTGGCAGCGCCTGGGCCAGGCCTTTCGCAGATGGCGCCGCGTCTACCTCCTGCCGACCATCCTGGTACTCCTGATTCTGGGGCTGGTCGGCGGACTGGCCTGGATCGTCCTGGCGAACCGCTCCGCGCCCGTGCCGGCCGCGTCGCCTGTGCCGACTGCGGTGGTGGAGAAGCACCTGGTGGTGGTCTATCCCGGGGACCGCGCCACGCTGACGGGCCCGCAGATCGTCATGGTCGGCCAGGTTCCGGCCGGGGCCCAGGCCACGGTGGGTGGCCAGCTAGTGCCTGTGCGCGCCGATGGCTACTTCACCCACACGATCGCGCTGACCGTCGGCCAGACGATCGTCCGCGTGCAGGGCTGGGATGACCAGGGTTGGAGCGAGGAGATCACGCTCGCGCTCCAGCGGCCGGCGCCGACGCCACGGCCGACTCTATCGCCCGCCTGGCGCGACGTGACCAGCGAGTTCCAGATCATCGCCAACCAGATCGACGTGACCCACTACCCCGACATGGTGGCCTACTTCGCCATCCTGGAAGCATCCGGGGAGCCCCGTGCCGGCCTCAGCCGGGAGAACCTGTCGCTGTACGAGGACGACCGGCCGGTCGGGGACTTTGTCCTGCGCACGGTCCCGCCCACGGAGGTGCTGTCCGTCGCCCTCGCCGTCGACGTGAGCGGCAGCATGGCGGGCGAGCCGCTGCAGCAGGCCCAGGATGCCCTGAACGCTTTCGTGCAGAGCCTGGGCGAGCAGGACCGCGCCGCCTTGATCGCCTTTGCCGACAGCGTCACCCTGCTGCACGATTTCTCCCCGGACAGGTCGGCCCTGAGCAGCGCGGTTGGCGCACTGCAGACCGGCGGTAACACGGCCCTGAACGACGCCATCCTCTACGCCGTCGACCTGGTGGCGGGCCAGCCGGCGGGCCGGCGGGCCGTCATCGTCATGACGGACGGCCGGGATACCAGCAGCGGGGTTACCCTGGACCAGGCCATCGCCCGCGCTGGCCTGCTCAATATCCCGGTCTACGCGGTCGGGCTGCAGAGCGCCGACTTTGACGGCGCGCCCCTGGGGCGGGTGGCCCGGCAGACCGGGGCCGTCTACCTGCTGGCCCCCGAGGCTGACGCGCTGCACGACCTCTATGCCCGGCTGGGCCGGCAGTTCCAGGGGCAATACGTGGTCGTCTACCGCTCCTCCGGCGCCGCGGGGTCGGAGCATCGCCTGACCCTGAAGGCGCAGATCAACGGGGTCGTCCGCGAGAGCAGCAAGAGCTACCAGGTGCCGTAGGCCCCGGCTCCCAGGAGGGGGACCCATGCTCCGAGGTCGTATGCATATTGCCATCCTGTGGTACCGCTGGCTGGCGCTGGTCATCGGCAGTGTCGGGTACCTGGTGACCGTCGCCAATGCGGCGGAGAACTGGGTTGTCCTCGGCGTCCTGGGCGGGGCGGTCGTCTATGCGCTCCTGGTGACGGTCCTGGGACTGCTGCGGCGACTCCCGCCCTGGTCATGGATCGTCAGCGTCGCGGTGGAGGTTGCCACCGCCAGCCTGCTCGTGGTCCTCACCGGCGGGATCGACAGCCCCTTTTTGCTCTACTACCTGACTCCGGTGCTGGAGGTCGCCCAGTGGGCCTCCCTGCAGGTTGCCGTCGGGGCAACGGTGGGCCTGGGGGTGCTCTATGCCTTTCTGGTGCTCCTGACCGCCACGGAGGACTGGGTCAGCTTCCTGCGCCACCCGCGCTTTCTGATCAGCGAGGGGATATTCTTCCTGCTGGCCCTGCTGATCCTGCTCCTGGTCGGCCCGGTGCTGCGCTGGCGCGAGCAGGAGGGCGAGTTGGCGCGCTACGAGGAGCTGTTCACCCTCTCCGGAGTTCAGCGGCCGGGCGTCCTGGCTGTCGTCACCGAGGAGATCCTGCGCACCATGGGCGCCGACCTGGCCCTGATCTTTTTGCAGGATCCCAGCAGCGAGCAGCTGCAGTTACAGGTCCCCGAGCCGTACCCGATGGCCACCGTGTCCCGGTCCACGCTGGAGCGTATCGCCTGGGATGCCGAGTTCTTGAACAATCTGATGCGCTGTGGCTGTCCGGCCCTGCTCGTGGACGAGCGCTTCGACCGGTTCGCCGTGCCCGCGGAGACGCGCGACCTCTTCCTGCGGCAGCCATTCCTGGCCGCCCCGCTGGTACTGGAGAGCGAGCTGCTGGGGCTGCTCCTGGTGGGGCGGCGCGGTGGCCGCGAGCAGTTCCAGGAGGAGGACACCAGCCGCCTGGCGGAGCTGGCCGCGCGCGTCGCGCGGGTGGTCGCCTGGACCGAGTCGCTGCACAGCCTGCGGCGCAGCTACGCCGAGATGAGCGCACTCAATCAGGTGGTGCGTGAAATCAACTCGCCCCGGCAGCTGGAGGATATCCTGCAGCGCATCGTGCGGCACGGGCGGGAGATACTCCGCGCCGAGAGGGCCTCGCTGATGCTGCTGGACGCCGATGGGAAGCGCCTGCTCCTGCGGGCCGTGGACGGTGCTGCCTTTGGCCGGCCGGCCTCGGAGGGTGTCCCGGTAGGCCAGGGCATCGCCGGTTGGGTGGCGCAACACGGCCAGCCCCTGGTCGTCTCCCCCGAGAACGTGGCCCGCTTCCGCTCTCAGGAGGAGCGCGGCGTTCAGCATGCCCTCTGCATGCCGCTGCGCCTGGAGGGGCGCGTCACCGGTGTGCTCAACCTGTCCCGCCTGACCGAGGCCAGCCCGCAATTCGACCACCAGGACATGCAGCTGGCGCAGCTGCTGGCCGACGTGGCCGCGGCGACGATCGCCAAGGCCGACCTGATCGAGAAGGTCACGCAGCGCACGCGGGCGCTCTCCGAGGTCAACCGCGCCCTGTCCACCGAGCGCAACAAGCTGGCGCAGGTGATCCGCGGTCTGGCCGAGGGCGTGGTGGTGTTCGATGCCGCCGACCGCCTGGTGCTGCTGAACCGCACGGCCGCTCGCCTTCTCGATCTGGACGAGAAGACCGACCTGGGCATGGACATTGGCCGCTACCTGCAGGAGCAGGGGCTGGACGAGGCCCACCGCATGCTGCAGCGCCTGCACCAGGAGGCGCGCTCGCTGACCCAACCCCTTCTGTACCAGGGGCCACTGCAGAAAGACGGGACGCGCATCTATGAGGTGCGGGCCAACCCGGTCGTCTCCGCCGAGGCCGGCTACCAGGCCGCCGTGGTCATCCTGCGCGACGTGACCGTCGAGGTGGAGGAGGAACAGGCCCGCGCCCAGTTCATCTCCTCGATGGCCCAGGGTATCCGTGGCCCGCTCACCTCGGTCAAGGGGTACATCGACCTGCTGCGCAGCAGCGAGGCCGGCCCGCTGACACCGCAGCAGGAAGAGTTCCTGGCCCGCGCCGATGCCAGGGTCCAGGAGTGCGTGGACGTGGCCAGCGAGTTCCTGGACCTGTCCCGGCTCCAGGAAGGCCACTTTGCCATCTACTTCGAGCGCGTCGACGTCGCCGGACTGGTCCGGGAGGTGGCCGACCTGCTGCAGCCGATGGCGGCGGGCAAGCAGCTGGCGTTGCGCACGGTCCTGCCGCCACGGCTGGAGCCGATCACGGCCGGCCGGGCCGCCCTGCGCCAGGTGTTGAGCAACCTGGTGGACAATGCCATCAAAAACACCTCCATGCGCGGGACGGTGCTGGTGCGCGTGGAGGACGAGGGCCCGCAGCTAAAGGTTTCCGTCCAGGACACCGGGGTGGGAATATCCGCCGAGATGCGCGGCAAGCTGTTCCGGCCGGGCGGCGGCACCGAGGGCGGGCGGGCCATCGGCCTGGGCCTCTATATCGCCAAGCAGATCGTCGAGGCGCACGGTGGCACGATCTGGTTCGAGAGCGAGCCGGGCAAGGGCACGGTCTTTTTCTTCACCCTGCCCAAGGACCCTACCCGTGCTGCCGCCACCAAGGACCAAGGAGCGTGAGGGATGCCCAAGACCATCATGGCAGTGGATGACGACCTCGACATCCTCTCGATTCTGACCTTTGCTTTCGAGAGCCGCGGCTACCGCGTGCGGCGGGCGCAGACGGCCGAGGAAACCCTGCAGATGGTGCAAAAGTTCGTCCCGGACATCTTCCTGCTGGATGTGTCCCTCCCGGGAATCGACGGCCTGGAGCTGTGCCGGCGGCTGCGCGGCCAGGCGCGCACCCGCAACGTGCCTGTGATCTTTCTCACCGGCCGGGACCAGCCCGACCAGGTCGTGCAGGGGTTCGAGGCCGGCGGCGACGACTACGTGGTCAAGCCCTTTAACATGCAGGAGCTGGTGGCGCGCGTCGCGAACCTGCTCAAGCGGTCCCGCGAAGAGGCCCCGCCGCAGCGCGCTCGCGAGGGCAGGGTCATCGCCGTGGCCGGTGCCCGCGGCGGTGTGGGCCGCACGACCCTGGCGGTCAACCTGGCTCTCGCCCTGGGCCGCATCTGGACGGATGAGGTCGTGCTCCTCGATGCCAACATGGAGTACGGGCGGGCCGCGGTGTTGCTGGACCTGCCCAACCCGCACGACTTGAACGCCCTGCTGCAGGAGGATGGCGAGGAGCTCGAACGGGACTATCTGGAGGAGACCTACCTCACGGTGCACTCCTCGGGGCTGCGTTTCCTGGCCGGTCCACCCTCCCCGGGCGATGTCGAGGCCATCGGGCCGCAGGAGGTGGATCACCTGCTGCGCATGCTGCGGCCGGCCTACGGTTATATCGTCGTGGACCTGCCTGCCTCCACCCGCGAGCCCTATCGCTCCCTTCTGCGCCTGGCCGACATGGTGGTCGTGGTGGTCAACCCGGAGATCCTCACCCTGGTGGCAACGCAGGCGCTGCTGCAGACGCTGGCCATGCTGGAGGTGCCCGGCGAGTTGATCCACGTCGTCCTGAACGACCACCCGCGCGCCGAGAACGCGCCCCCGCGCGAGGGCATCGAGAGCTTCCTGGGCGTCCCCATGGCCGGCGTCCTGCCGCCCGACCCGGTCCGCCTCAGCAGTGCCCTCAATGCCGGGCGCCCACCGATCCTGGAGCCGGAGGAGACCCCCTTCAACCTGGCGGTCATCCAGACGGCCTACTTCCTCACCAGGAGCCTGCGCGGGGAATAGGTGGTTGAGAGGCTGCCATGGTGAGCTCCGACGATCGCCGCTCCTCTTCCCCGGCCGCTCGCAAGTTCCAGCTCCTCCCGGAGGCCATCGCCTGGAGGCTGCTGGAGCGGACCCGCGACAGGTTCGGCCAGGAGACGCTGCAGCGGCACGCCGCGGGCGGGATCGCACCCCGCGAGCTGCTGTTCCAGCTCCTGGACCAGGCCGTCCACCAGGAGAACCTGACCCTGTCGCGCAGCGACCGCCAGGCGTTGCAGTCGCTGCTCGAGTCGGAGGTCCTGGGCTACGGTCCGCTCGACTCCCTGTTGGCCGACCCCACCGTCAGCGAGATCATGGTCAACGGCCCGGCGCGGGTGTATGTCGAGCGGCAGGGCCGCCTGGAGGAGACGGCCGTGGCCTTTCGCGACCGGGACCACATGATGCGCATCATCGAGCGCATCCTGAGCCCACTGGGACGGCGGGTGGACGAGAGCAGCCCGATGATCGACGCCCGCCTGCCGGACGGCTCACGGGTCAACGTGATCATCCCGCCGCTCTCGCTGGTCGGGCCGGTCCTGACGATCCGCAAGTTCGAGCGCGAGGCCTTTACCATGGAGGACATGGTGCGCCTGGGCACGCTGACGCCGCAGGCAGCGGCCTTCCTGGCAGCCTGCGTCCGCGGTCGCCTGAACATCATCGTGGCAGGGGGTGCGGCGACCGGAAAGACGACGCTGCTCAACGTCCTCTCCTCGTTCATCCCCGAGGGCGAGCGCATCGTGACCATCGAGAACGCCGCCGAGCTGCAGCTGCGCCAGCGCCACGTGGTCTCGATCGAGTCGCGTCCGCCGAACATCGAGGGCCAGGGTGAGGTCAGCATCCGCGACCTGGTGATCAACGCGCTGCGCATGCGCCCGGACCGCATCGTCGTCGGCGAGGTGCGCGGCGGCGAGGCCCTCGACATGCTCCAGGCAATGAACACCGGCCACGAGGGCTCCATGACCACGCTGCACGCCAACGACCCCGCGGAGTCGCTGCTGCGGCTGCAGACGATGGTCCTCCTGGCCGGCACGGAGCTGCCGGCCTGGGCGATCCTGGAGCAGATCGGGGAAGCGATCCAGTTGATCGTCCACATGGACCGGGCTAGCGACGGCAGCCGCTACGTCAGCAGCGTCGTCGAGGTGGGCGAGCGGGAGGAGGAACGGATCGAGCTGCGGCCCCTCTACGGCTATGACGAGGAGCGGCGGCGCCTCGAGCCGACCGGTACGGTCCCCCGGTTCCTGGATCGCCTGGCCGAGCGCGGCGTGCTGGTGCCGCCGGCCCTGTTCGACCCCCGGACCGCCGGGTCACCCGAGCAGGAACGCTTCCTCGAACAGTGGCTGCGGCGGACGCGCGAGGTGGCGGGTCCGCCGGGCCTGCCCGGCCGCCTCGACTGGCCCCTTCGCTACCGCCTGACCGGGCAGGCGCAGTCCTGGCTGGTGCAGCAGATCGGCCCGGATACCGCCCTGGCGCACGACGAGCAGTCCAGCGCGCTGCTGGCCCGTGGCCTGGATGAGGTCCTGCGTCAGGAGAACCTGACCCTGTCGCGCAGCGACCGCCAGGCGCTGCAGTCGCTGCTCGAGTCGGAGGTCCTGGGCTACGGTCCGCTCGACTCCCTGCTGGCCGACCCCACCGTCAGCGAGATCATGGTCAACGGCCCGGCGCGGGTGTATGTCGAGCGGCAGGGCCGCCTGGAGGAGACGGCCGTGGCCTTTCGCGACCGGGACCACATGATGCGCATCATCGAGCGCATCCTGAGCCCACTGGGACGGCGGGTGGACGAGAGCAGCCCGATGATCGACGCCCGCCTGCCGGACGGCTCACGGGTCAACGTGATCATCCCGCCGCTCTCGCTGGTCGGGCCGGTCCTGACGATCCGCAAGTTCGAGCGCGAGGCCTTTACCATGGAGGACATGGTGCGCCTGGGCACGCTGACGCCGCAGGCAGCGGCCTTCCTGGCAGCCTGCGTCCGCGGTCGCCTGAACATCATCGTGGCAGGGGGTGCGGCGACCGGAAAGACGACGCTGCTCAACGTCCTCTCCTCGTTCATCCCCGAGGGCGAGCGCATCGTGACCATCGAGAACGCCGCCGAGCTGCAGCTGCGCCAGCGCCACGTGGTCTCGATCGAGTCGCGTCCGCCGAACATCGAGGGCCAGGGTGAGGTCAGCATCCGCGACCTGGTGATCAACGCGCTGCGCATGCGCCCGGACCGCATCGTCGTCGGCGAGGTGCGCGGCGGCGAGGCCCTCGACATGCTGCAGACGATGAGCACGGGGGCCTCCCTGACGACACTGCACGCGAACGACCCTCGCGAGGCCCTGCTACGGCTGGAGACGATGGTGATGCTGGCCGGCTTCGACCTGCCCGTCCGCGCCATCCGCGAGCAGATCGCCCTGTCCATCGACCTGTTCGTGCACTTGCGGCGCATGCCGGACGGCAGTCGCAAGGTCGTCGATGTGGCCGAGGTCACCGGGCTGCGGGGGCGCGAGATCGTGCTGCACGACGTGTACTCCCTCCAGAGCGAGGTGCAGGGCGACCAGATCGTGGACCGGCTGGAGCCCAGCGGCAGTGCCCCGCGGGTGCTGGAGAAGCTGCGGCGGCGCGGCGTGGCGGCAGAGGACGGCTGGTTCGCCCGGCCGCAGGGGTAGGCCGGGCGCGCGCGTGAAGTGCCAAGCGCGGCGATTACCGGGCACCTTTTGTCCACCGTAGTCCAAGCGTACACACTTCGGCTGGACGCCCGCCGGCTCCCATGGTAGAATGGCCCCGGTGCGGACCTGCCTGGCATCCCGCGCGCCGCGGTCGCGCACCGGAGCAACATAATGGCCAAGCGAGCAGCCCTTTCGCCCGGATGGATGGCCCTGCGGACCTTGCCGGGCAGGGACCGGCGCCGCGGCGATTCCTCCCGTGCCACCGTTGCCCGGATCGCGCGCAGGTCGCTCGGGTTGGCGCTTCTCCTGCTGCTGGTGGCCTGCTCCCCGGCCGCCGGCCCGACCCCGGTGCCGACGGCGGCGCCGCCGTCGCAGACGCCGGTGCTGACCGTCCTGCCCACGGGCACGCCCCGGCCCACGATGGCCCCCACGGTCCTGCCGACGCCGCCGGCCCCGACGCCAGCGCCGCCCCCGACGCCCCGAGGGGATAGCACCCTCCTGCGCCGAGCGGACGCCCTCCTGGCCGATGGCGACTACGCCGGCGCCCTGTACCTGTACCAGGAGCTACTGGCCAGCGAGAGCGGCACCGCCACGGCGGCCGAGGCCCTCCTGGGCACGGCGCGGGTCTATGTCGAGATGGGACGGCCACTCTCGGCCACGACGGTCCTTTCCCCTTCCCTGGATGCCATGCCCGCGGAGCTGCGCCACCGCGCCCACTACTGGCTGGCCGAGGGCTACCGCGGGGGCGGCGACTGCGCGCGAGCCATCCCCTTCTACCGGCTCTACCGCGAGGAGGGCACCACCCTCGACGACCTCATCGCCGAACGGCTGGCCTGGTGCTACCGCGACCTGGGCGACCCGGTCAACGCTGCTGCGGAGTTCACCTGGGCCGCCGGCCCCCACCGCGCCGCCGCCGACCAGGTGGGCATGCTGGAGGAGGCGGCGGCCGATCTGCGTGCCCTGGGCTCCTACGACCAGGCGGTGGCCCGGTACGAGAGCATCTTGGCCATTGCCCGCAAGCCCTGGTACCGGGCAGAGATCCTCTTCCGGATAGGACAGACGCTGGCCTCGGCCGGCCGGCCGCAGGAGGCGCAGTCGCGCTGGCAGGAGGCCCTCGACTCCTACGCCGACACGGCCGCCGCGGCCCGGGCCGCCGACGCCCTCAACGCCGCCGCCGTGCCGGTGGACCCCTATGCTGTGGGCCGGGCCTTCCGTGCCGCCGGCCGGCCGGGCGAGGCCGTGGCGTGGCTCGCGGAGGCCCTCCGCCGGGAGCCGGCCGCTGTCGAGGTGGCCTACACCCTGGCCTGGGCCCGCGCCGAGGCCGGCGATCTCGACACGGCCCTGGCCGAGCTGGATGCCCTGGCCCAAGCCGCCGCCGCCGACCCCCGCCCGCTGCAGGAGCGGGCCGCCATCCTGGAGAGCGTTGGTGCCCTATCCCGGGCAGTGGAGACACAGCAGTTGCTGGTCGAGCGGTTCCCCGGCACGGCCGCAGCCGCCGAGGCCCGCTGGCAGGCCGCGCTGCTGCTGGAGGACCTGGGCCGGCCGGACGAGGCCCGCGCCGGGTACAGCGCCCTGCTGGAAGAGTTCCCCGACAGCGCGCACGCCGCCGAGGCCTGCTTCCGCGCCGGCCTGCTGTACTACCGCCAGGGGAACCTGACCAGGGCCGAGGAGGTGTGGCGCGCCCGGCCGGCAGGTCAGGATGCCCGACTGGCGCTCTGGCACGGGCTGGCACTGGCCCGGCTGGGCTGGAGCCAGGATGCCCGCAAGGCCTGGGCGGAGGCCGCCGACGGCCAGGACTACTACGCCGCCCGCGCCCGCGAGCTGCTCTCCTCCGGCGCGGGCTTTGGCCGGTTCTACCACTGGCCGGCCTGGGGGGATGAGGGCACGGAGCGAGCCGCCGCCGAGCAGTGGCTGGCACAGGCCCTGGGCCGCCGCGTCAGCGCCGGCCTGCCCGCTGCGGTGCGCCAGGACCCCCTCTTCGCTCGCGGCGAGGAGTGGCTGCTGCTGGGCCGGCCGGACGAGGCCCGCCAGCCCTTCAACCTGCTCATCGATCGCTTCCAGGAGGACGGGCCGGCCCTCTACGCCCTGGCTTACTACCTGCGCGAGCACCGCCTCCACGGCCTCTCCGTCCGCGCCGCCGGCCTGCTCAGCGGCATGGTCGGGTCCGCCGCCGGAGAGATGCCCGCCTTCCTGCTCCGGCTGCGCTACCCGACCCCCTACGCCCAGCTCATCGTCGCCGAGTCACGCGCCAACGGGGTCGATCCGCTGCTCTTTTTCGCCCTGGTGCGCCAGGAAAGCCTCTTTGACCGCTACGCTACCTCCTGGGCCGAGGCCCGCGGCCTGACCCAGGTGATCCCCTCCACGGGTGCAGGGATCGCCGCGGCCCTGGGGTTTGATCCCTTCCGCCTGGAGGACCTCTACCGACCGGTCGTCAGCGTCCGCTTCGGCACCTGGTACCTGGGGCGGCAGCTGGCCGCCTTCGACAACCAGGCCATCCCCGCCCTGGCCGGATACAACGGCGGTCCCGGCAACGCCCGGCGCTGGGCCGGCGGGCAGGTCCCGGTAGCCGACATGGACCTGTTCGTGGAGGCGGTGGACTTTGCCGAGACGCGCGGCTACATCGAGCGTATCTATACCTCGTACTGGATCTACCGGGAGCTGTACGGGCCGGCCCCGGCCGGGCCGGCCCGCTAGCAAAGCTACCGCAAGACCACAAAGAAACATCTCACATCGACCACCAAGCCGCAGAGGCACCAAGACAGGCTGACCACCAATGCACAAATGCACCAAGGGAATACTGTCAAGGGCCCTTGCGACATGGTGTCTTGGTGCCTTCGTGGTTTTGAGATGGCTTCTGAGGCAGCAAGACACCATGAAGAACCAGCGAGGGAGCGCGTATCCGCTCGCTCGCTGGTCTGCCCGGTGTGTTGGCAGTGGCTGTGGGGCTGTTGCTGCCGGGGCTACTTGCCGCTGAAGAATGCTTCCCAGACCAGCGGCACGGCCGGCCCCAGGATGACCACGAACATCGAGGGAAAGACCAGGAAGACCAGCGGGAACAGCATCTTGATGGGGGCCTGGTGGGCCAGCTCCTCGGCCCGCTGGCGGCGGCGGATGCGCAGCTGGTCCGATTGCACCCGTAGGATCTTGGCGATGCTCACGCCGAGCTGGTCGGCCTGGATGACCGCGGCCACAAAGGCCGACAGGTCCGGCACACCGGTACGGCCGACCAACTCGCGCAGGCCGTCGCGGCGGTTCTTGCCCAGGCGGACGTCGGCCAGCACGCGGGCGAACTCGCGGCTGAGCTCATTGTCCCACTTTTCCACCACGCGCTGCATGGCCAGGTCAAAACCCAGGCCGGCCTCCACGCTGATGGTCAGTAGGTCGATGGCATCGGGCAGGGCCTTGACGATGGCCTTTTTGCGCGAGTTGACCCGCCCGTTCAGCCAGATGGTAGGCAAGATGTAGCCGACCAAGGCCAGCAGGAGGACATAGAGCAACTGGCCGCCCATGATGATCCAAGCCAGGACGGCCACGACGATCGTGGTGACGACCTGCAGCACCATGAAGGCACCGGGCTGCATGTTGCCGGGATTGCCGGCCATCTCCAGCCGCATGCGCAGCCGCTCCATCGTCTGTCTGGGCATGCGCCGGTTGAGAAAGTTCGAGATATTCGTGAAAAAGGGCGTCAGGACGCGGTCCCGGAACGGCTTCTGGAGCTCGATCTCCTCCAACGTCAGCGGCCGCTCGGCGAACTGCGCCAGGCGCTCGGCAATCTCATCCTGGCCGCCCTCCCGGCGCATGCCAAGTATGACCAGAATAACGGCCAGGACCAGGACGACGCCCAGGATGGCATAGAAGAGAATAGGATCCACAGTGACACCTCCGACGCGCCTGGAGCGACTGCGAGACTGCCCGTGTGGCAGCTGCAGATGGATTCTAGACCTCGATGTTCACGATGCGCTGGATGGCGATGAAACCGACCAACATCAGGAGGCCGGCGCAGATGGGCATACAGACCCACCCGGTCGGCTGCCCCTCCAGCGGCAGAAAGGGTGGCCAGCCAAAGGTGAAGAGATTCCCCATGTACTCCGGCGTGATAAAGGACAGGATCACCGCCAGGATGAACGGGAGTGCCGCCACCACGTAGCCGGAGATGCGCTGCTGGGCCACCAACACGCGGATCTCGCCCTTGATGCGCACGCGCTCGCGGATGGTGTGTCCGATCGTATCGAGGATCTGGGCCAGGTTGCCGCCGACCTCGTGCTGGATGTTGATGGCAGTGATCATCAGGTCCAGGTCGTCGCTGGGCACGCGGCGGTAGAGGTTGCCCAAGGCATCCTGGCTGGAGATGCCCAGGCCGACCTCCTGGACGACGCGGTGGAACTCTTCCGAAACGGGCGGGGGCGCCTCCCGGGCCACCATCTCCATCGATTGCAGCAAGCTGTAGCCGGAGCGGAGGGAGTTGGCCAGCAGGGTGATCGTGTCACCCAGTTGGTTGTTAAAGGCGCGCAGCCGCCGGCCCTTGGCCTGGCGCAGGACCAGGCTGGGAGCAAAGAGGCCCAAGACCATGCCCACGGCGATCATGAAGTAGGGGGGATCCCACTGGCGGATCGCCGCCACCACCCAGCCGATGCCGCCGCCGATGATGACGCTGATCACGCGCAAGGCCAGGAACTCGGAGACGGTGAACTTCATGTTGGCCTGGCTCAGGTCCCGCTGAATCCGCGCGGCAAAGCCCTGGCTGGCGATGGCCCTGTCGAGCTGCGTGGCCAGGGCCGAGGTGCTTTTCCCACGGCGCGCCTTGGGCTCCTCCTCCGCGGCCTCGCCACGGCCGGCGAAACGGTCCAGGCGCTCGGCGATGTTCCCACGGCGCCGCCGCAGCAGGCCATACAGGATCACCCCGACCAGCAGCACCCCCGCGCCGATGATCACATAGATCAGCATATCCACACTCTCACCTCCGCCTAGCGGAACCGCTCCGCGGTGTAGCCAAAGATCTGCGGCGGCAGGTACAGCCCCATGGCCTCGAACTTCTCGACGAACTTGGGCCGAACCCCAGTAGGCTTGAAATCGCCGAGCACTTTGCCATCCTTGATCCCGGTGGTCTCGAAGATAAAGACATCCTGGAGGACGATGACGTCGCCCTCCATACCCTGCACCTCGGTAATCTGGGTGAGCTTGCGGCTGCCGTCGCGCAGACGCGACTGGTGCACGATCAGGTCCACCGCCGCGGCGATCTGCTCGCGGATGGCCCGGACCGGCAGCTCCATCCCGGCCATCAGCACCATCGTCTCCAGACGGGAGAGCGTGTCGCGGGGGCTGTTGGAGTGTAGCGTGGTCAGGGAGCCATCGTGGCCGGTGTTCATGGCCTGGAGCATGTCCAGGGCCTCGCCGCCGCGGCACTCACCGACGATGATGCGCTCCGGGCGCATACGCAGGGAGTTGATCACCAGGTCGCGGATGGTGATCTCGCCCTTGCCCTCGATGTTCGGAGGCCGCGACTCCAGGGTGACGACGTGCTCCTGATGTAGCTGCAGCTCGGCGGCGTTCTCGATGGTGACAATGCGCTCGTCCTCGGGGATGAAGGAGGAGAGGACGTTCAGCGTCGTCGTCTTGCCCGAACCGGTACCACCGGAGACGATGATGTTCAGACGCGCCCGCACGCACGTCTCCAGGAACTTGGCGATCTCCGGCGTGAAGGTGCCGAAGCGGATCAGGTCGTCGGCCTGGAAGGGGTCGCGGGCGAACTTGCGGATGGTGATCACCGGGCCGACCAGGGAGATGGGCGGGATGACGATGTTGACGCGCGAGCCGTCGGGCAGGCGGGCGTCCACATAGGGGCTGCTCTCATCCACGCGCCGGCCGATTGGGGAGACGATGCGGTCGATGATCCGCATGACGTGGTCGTCGCTCTCGAAGGCGACATCGGTCCGGTACAGCTTGCCAGCCCGCTCGATGTACACCTGCTTGGGGCCGTTCACCATCACCTCGGTGATGGTATCGTCGCGCAGCAGCGGCTCGATGGGGCCATACCCCAGGATCTCGGCGGAGATCGCCTCGAACAGGCGCAGGCGCTCGGCGCGGCTGAGGACGATCTTCTCGGTCTCCAGGATGGTGTTAAAGACCTCCTGGACCTGCTGGCGCACCTCGGCGGTCCGGCTCAGGTCGAGCCGGGGGTCCAGTTCCGAGAGCAACCGATCCTGGACGCGCTTCTTGATCTCCTCAAAGGCGTTGCGCTCCTGGGGCAAGGGGGCCATCTTGACGCGGCCCTCCTCGCCAGCAGCCGGAGCGGCCGGCGCCGCCGGCCGGGGAGCCTGTTGATCGGGCGGTCCGCCAATTCTACGCAGCAGCGCCATCGCTTACCTCCTTGCGCAGCAGCCTTACGAGACCTTGCGCAGGCGGCCGAGGAGACCGCCCTTCTTGTCCTTGCTGGTCGAGTCCACTGCCTCGACAACGCCCATGCCGGCCACCAGCTGCTTGAGCAGACCGCGGATGTCGCGGGCCACGACGTTGCCGGGGTCCGCCAGGACGAGCGGCACGCCCCGGTTGATCGAGTTGGTCACGGCCTGGCCGTCGCTGCTGATGCCTGCGCTGACCTCGAAGCGCAGGTTCCGGGCGACCTCGCGCACCGGGATGCCGTGGCGGATGTCGGCGTGGTTGGCCACGAGCAGGATCTTGCCCGGCGGGTACTGTAGCAGCTCGGCGACCTCCAGAAAGAGCTTGACGTTCTTGATGGCCGGCATCTCCAGCGTGGTCACCAGGATGATGCGGTCGGCCAGGTCCAGGATGGTCAGGACGCGCTCCTGGAAGGAGGACCAGGTGTCCAGGAAGACATAGTCAAAGCTCCGCCGCAGCAGCTGCACGATGGCCTTGACGTGGTCCGGCGTGATCAGCTCCGCCTGCTGGGGGGCCAGCGGTGCCTGCAGGACCTTGACGCCGGAGGAGTGCGTGACCATGCAGTCGGAGAGCAGGTCGGCATCGAGCTGCTCGAAGCGGACGATCAGCTCGTTGATCGTCTTGTCCGAGCGCAGGTCCATCATGACGCCGACGTCGCCAAAGAGCAAGCTGCCATCCATAATAGCGACGCGCAGGTCGGGCTGCTCCAGCTTCAGGGCGACGGCCAGGTTGACCACCAGGGTCGTACAGCCCACACCGCCTTTGGGGCTAAAGACCGCCACCAGCCGGCCCAGGGCCTGCTCCTTCTCCTCTCCGGCCTGCGGTGCGACGGGCTGCACGGCGCGGGGTCGCCGCTGGAAGACGTGGCGGATGCTGTTGGAGAGCTCGTCCCCGCTAAAGGGTTTGACCAGAAAATCGCTTGCCCCGGCCAGCATCGCCCGCCGCAAATAGTCCTGCTCGCCCTGGACGCTCATGATGATTACCTGCGTCCCGGGCACCTCGTGGATGATCTTTTCTGTGGCCGTGATGCCGTCCATGTCCGGCATGTTGATGTCGACCAGGGCGATGTCGGGCAACAGCTCCTTGGCCCGTGACAGGCCCTGCACGCCCGACCCGGCCGTACCCACGACCTGGATGTCCCGCTCAAAGTGCAGCAGCTTGCTCAGGTAATCACACGTCTCGGGGATGTCATCGACGATCAAGACCTTGATCTGGCCGCCTTCCGGCATATCAGGCCTCCTACACTTGGCGCGATGGCAGAGCGATTGCAGTGATGAAGCAAGAATGATAATGCCCGTGACGAGGGCAGTTGCAGGACCATACCCACCCTGCCGGCCACGGCCCCAACCACCGGGGCCCGGCACTTTCATTATAACACAAATCAGCAGTTGCGCAAGGCCCTGAAATCGTGCTTGACAGTTCGAAACAAATGTGCTATACTATAGCCATCACAGGGCGCTGCGGTTCTGTGGTGCGGGCCGCGTAGCGCTGGCAGGCCGAAAGGCGAATCGGTGCCGGCACGCTGCTGCCCGGTGAAGCCGGGCAGGCCGGCTCCGTGGAGGGAACCCATGGCACTGTCAAACGCGAGGAATTGGAGCTTTCCGTCCGACCCGGTGACCGAGCGGGCGCACTGGATCGGGCAGGGCAACGGCCTGGTCATGGTCGAGCCCGGGCTCGGCAACGGTGGTGTGGACCGGGTGCGGTTGGCGCGCAGCTATCGCGATTGGGCCGAGGGTAGCCCGCTGGCGGTCATCGGCGAGGTGGCGGCCGGCCGGCACGACGTCACCGTGGCCTACCACACCGCCGCGGAGGCGATGGAGGCCCTGCTGCTGCCGGCCGAGTACGTCCGCCTGGGCTACTTTGCCCTCCTGGTCCGCGGCGACTCCATGCGGGATGCCGGCATCCGCGACGGCGACTATGTCATCGTCCGCCCCCAGACCGACGCCGACAGCGGCGACCTGGTCGTGGCTGGCCTGAGCGAACCGGACGATCCCAACGGCTACGTCACCCTGAAGCAGTTCTACCGCGAGGAAAGCCACGTCCGCCTCCAGCCGGCCAACCCCGGTATGGCCCCTATCCACCTCTACCCGCAGCACGGCAACAGCCCCGTGCAGATCCAGGGCAAGGTCGTGGCCGTCGTGCGGATGGAGGATGAGGACTGGCTGGAGTAGCAGGATACAAGATGCAGGATGCAGGAGAGAGCACCCTATGCCTCTTGCTTCTTGCCTCTTGCTTTTTTCCCCTTGCCCCTCGCCCCTGTAATCGTCCCGTAACCTGTTGACCTACGAATTTCCTGCCGGCTGTAGTACAATGCCATGTAGCAAAACCGGCCAATCGACTGCAGCGGCCTCCGGATCGGGGCCCCGGCGATTCGGCCCCCGGCCAGTTGGCCAGGAGGGCACCATGAGCGACATGCGACTGCGATTCCACTTTAGCCCCATGCGCGAAGGGCTGGGGCAGGTGCTCGGCCCACTGGAGGCCGAGATCATGTGGCTGGTCTGGCAGCAGAACCAGACCACGGTCAAACAGGTCCACCGCATCCTGGCGCGCCGGCGGGAGATCGCCTACACCACGGTGATGACCACCATGGCCCGGCTGGCGGAAAAGGGCATCCTCCGGCGCACCCGCCGCGGCATGGCCTACCAGTATCGGCCGACGATGACCAAGCCCGAGTTCGACAACTGGGTCATGCGCTCGGTCATCTCGGGACTGATCAGCAGCTACAACTCCAGCGCTGTGGAGTACCTGGTGGAGTACCTCTCCCAGGAGCATCCCGAGCAGCTCGAGCACCTGCGTACCGTCCTGTCGGCCCAGGCGGCCTGAACGGCAATCAGCGATCCGCGATCAGCGGTCAGCAATCGGCGCTCGGCCTGGTTGCTGACCGCTGGCTTTTCCTGCCACCTCGCCCCACAGGTCGTAGGCCGAGGCGGCGGTGATCCGCACCGGCACGATCTCCCCCACCCGCGCCGGCCCGGTCGCCAGGACCAGCCCGTCCACCTCGGGGGCATCCCAACGTGTCCGGCCGGCTACCGTTCCGTCCTCCCCGATGCCCTCCACCAGCACCTCCACTGTGCGCCCCACCTGCCGCTGGCCCCAGCGCTGGGCGATCCCCTGCTGCAGCGCCAGCAGCTCGTCCCGCCGCTCCTGGGCGACCTCCGGCGGGACTGCGTCCGGCAGGCTCGCCGCCGCCGTGCCCGCCTCGCAGTAGTAGGGAAAGACGCCCACCCGCTCCAGGGCTTGTTCCCGGACAAAGTCGCGCAGGGCAGCGAACTCCTCCTCGGTCTCCCCGGGATAGCCGACAATGAAGGTGGTGCGCAGGACCAGGTCGGGGATGCGCTGGCGCAGGCGGTGCAGCATGGTGCGGACGGCGGCCATGTCGGCCGGCCGGCCCATCCGCCGCAGCGTGGCCGGGTGGGCGTGCTGCAGCGGCACGTCCAGGTAGGGGCAGACCTGCGGGTAGCCGGCCATGACCTCGATCAGGCGCGGCGAGATGTGTCGGGGGAAGGTGTACATGATACGCAGCCAGGGCAGCCCCGGCGCTGCCTCCAGGAGGTCCTCGATCAATCCGGGCAGGCCGTCGGGCCGGCCGCGGTCGCGCCCGTAAGAGGTCGTGTCCTGGGCCACCAGGACAATCTCCTTCACCCCCTGGTCGACCAGGGCGCGGGCCTCGGCCCGCAGCTCTTCCTGGGGGAAGCTGCGGTAGGGTCCCTTGATCTGCGGGATGGTGCAGAAGGCGCAGCGGGCCGAGCAGCCCTCGGCGATCTTCAGGTAGGCGCTGGCCCCGCTCACGGCGCTGAGGCCGGCGCCGGGCGGCAGGGGCGCGCCCGCTGGGGCGGCCGTGCCGGGGCCGCTCCCGTGGGTGACCAGGGAGACGATCCCGGCCCAGCGCTCGGTCGGTAGCAGGGCGTCGACGCCGGGAACAGCCCGCAGCATGTCGGCGTAGCGGCCGGCCATGCACCCGGCGGCGACGAGCAGCTGGTGGGGACGCTTCCGTGCGGCCAGCTTGCGCACCTCGGCCAGCGACTCCTCGCGGGCCGGGGCGATGAAGCCGCAGGTATTGACGACCAGGACGTCGGCGCGGGCCGGCCGTGGCACCAGGGTGTGGCCGGCCTGCTGCAGCAGCGCGGCCATGCCGGCGCTGTCGACCTCGTTCTTGGGGCAGCCCATGGTGAGCAGGTAGACCTTCACGCCGACCTCCCGCGTTCCCCGCAGTGCGGACCACATGCCATCATTGCGACGGCCGGCATTGTACTACAGGTGGCCGCCAGCGGCAAGGAGGTCAAGGTGAGCGGATGCATGTCTCTAGATGGGCAAGGAGCGCGGCCGATCCCTGAGCGGAGCG
>CAZTIG010000005.1:0-103800 GCA_964613665.1 uncultured Chloroflexia bacterium | reverse complement strand
CCGCTCCGCTCAGGGATCGGCCGCGCTCCTTGCCCATCCAGAGACATGCATCCGCAGGCCGGTGCCCGATGGAAAAGGCGCCGTCCCTGTGCTATAATTCCCCCGGGGCCGGCGCACGGCCGGCCTCGGGGGGCTGCCGTGACAACGGGGTTGCAGCAGCAGGTCCAGGAGAAGGTGTGGCAGGCGCTCGCCGCCGGTCCGCTGTGGCTTCCGGGCGATGTCGTGGTCGTGGCGGTGTCCGGGGGTGCCGACTCGCTGTGCCTGCTGCACGCCCTGCGCACCTTGGAGCCGCGCCACGGCGGGCACCTGCACGTGGCCCACCTGGACCACGGGTTCCGCGGGGCGGACTCGGCGGCCGAGGCGGCCCGGGTGCAGGCCCTGGCCGGGGAGTGGGGCCTGCCGGCGACGGTGGAGAGCGCTGCCGGCCAGGGCCTGCCGGAGGAACAGGGCCTGTCGCTGGAGGAGGCCGCGCGTCGCATGCGCCACCGCTTCCTGGCCCGCGTGGCCGCAGCGGTGGGGGCGGCCGCCATCGCCCTGGGCCACACCGCCGACGACCAGGTCGAGACGGTGCTGATGAACCTGATCCGTGGCACCGGTTTGGCCGGTCTGCGCGGTATGCGCGCCTCGTCCGCTCCGGCGCCCTGGATGACGGCCGGCCTGTCCTTCCCTCGCCCCGTGCACCTGGTGCGCCCGCTCCTCGTGCTAACCCGCGCCGAGACGGCCGCCTACTGCGCCGACTGCGGTCTGGACCCGGCCCAGGACCCCTGGAACCAGGACGTCCGCTTCCTGCGGGTACGCCTGCGCCGGGAGGTCATTCCGCTGCTGCAGACGGTCAATCCGCGCTTCCGGGAAGCGCTGCTGCGGCTGGCGCAGCAAGCCGCCTGGCAGGAAGACGACCTGCAGACCATGCTGGCGGCGCGCTGGCCGGACCTGGCGTCCGAGGAGTCCGGCGTTGTCCGCCTGGACCTGGCCGCTTGGAGTGGCCTGCCCTGGACGCTGCGGCTGTTGGCGCTGCGGCGGGCCGTGGAGCGGGTGAGGGGCCACCTGGAGGGGCTGTCGGCGCAGGCGGTGATCGCGGCCGGCCGGCTGGATCGTGCCGCCGTCGGCAGCGAGGTCGCGCTGGCCGAGACGCTGTTGGCGCGCCGGGAACGGGATGCCCTGGCCGTCGGGTGGCGGGCCGCGCTGGGAGGCCAGAGTCGGTGGCCCGATCTGGGCGACGGGCGGTACGCGCTTGCGGTGCCGGGGCGCACGGTCCTTCCCGGGGACCACGTGCTGTTGGCCGAGGAGGAAGCCCTGGCCGGGTCCCCCTGGGCAGAGGCCGGCCCCGCCGAGGTATGGCTGGACGCCGAGCGCTGCGGTCGGCGGCTGTGGCTGCGGCGGCGCCGCCCGGGGGACCGCCTGCAGCCGCTGGGCATGGTGGGGCAGAAGAAGCTGCAGGATTTCTTCGTGGACGAGAAGGTGCGCCGGGAGGAGCGCGATCGCGTTCCCCTGGTCGTTTCCCCGCGTGGTATCGTCTGGGTGGTGGGCTATCGCCCGGACGAGCGCTTCCGGGTGCGTCCCGGTACGCGCCGTGTGCTGCACCTGCGATGGGCCGGGCCGGGCAACTCGCCGGCAGACGAGGAATGAGGAGGCCGAGAGTGTCTTGGGCTGGGGACATGCTGGCGTGCTCCCCAACCCGCAACGCTCACGGGGGCGCGTTTGCGCGTTGTCGCCGGCCGTAGTACAATGCGCGCGGTTCGTCGTCTGGCCGGTGTGGCAGTCGTGGTGGCGCGCGAGTCGCCGCAGCCGCAGGAGGAGAAGCATGCGCGAGGACATCGCCAGGGTCCTGATCAGTGAGGAGCAGATCCAGCAGCGGGTGTGGGAGCTGGCCCAGCAGATCGAGGCCGACTACGCCGGCAAGGACCTGCTGATGATCGGCCTGCTGCGGGGGGCGGTCACCTTCATGGTGGACCTGACGCGGGCCCTGCAGCGGCCCGTGGCGATCGACTTTATGGCAGTCTCGAGCTACGGTGCCAGCACCGAGAGCAGCGGCATCGTGCGTATCCTGAAGGACCTGGACGAGAGCATCGAGGGCCGCCACGTCCTCATCGTCGAGGACATTGTCGACACCGGCCTCACGCTCAAGTACATCCTGGAGCTCCTCCGTCGCCGTGGGCCGGCCAGCCTGCGCGTCTGCACGCTGCTGAACAAGAAGGAGCGCCGGCTGGTGGAGCTGCCCCTGGACTATGTCGGTTTTGACGTCCCCAACGAGTTCGTCGTCGGCTACGGTCTGGACTTTAACCAGGTCTACCGCAACCTGCCCTTTGTCGGGGTGCTCAAGCCGGAGGCCTATGCCCAGCCGGCGTGAGGCGGGGCTGACGGGCGGCCCGGCGTGGAGACCTGGCCGGCCGGCCTTGTGGGGCTGCCGATGACGCCGCACATCCACCCGATCCACCTCGGCTTCTCGGTCGCATTTCTTCTCGTGGGTGAGGGGGGCGCGCTCCTGCTCGACGCCGGTGTACCGGGAAGCGAGCGCCGCATCTGGGCGCGCATGCGCCGCCTGGGCCTGCGGCGGGACGACCTGCGCTGGATCGTCCTCACCCATGCCCACTTCGACCACTGCGGCTGTCTGCCGGCGCTGCTGGCGGAGAGCGGGGCGCGGCTGGCGGCTCATCCACTGGCCGCGGCCAACCTGCGCGGGGGTGCGGTGGTCGTGCCGCCCGGCCGTGGGCCGTGGGGAAGGACCATGGCGGCCGCATTCCGCTCGGTGCAGCGCTTCCTGTCGGCGCCGCGGGCGCCGGTCGCGCTGTCGCTGGCGGATGGGGCGAGCCTGGCCGGGCAGGGGCTCGCGGCCCGCGTGTTGCACACGCCCGGCCACACCGCCGACTCGATCAGCGTCGTCCTGGCGGATGGGACGGCATTCGTGGGCGACCTGGTCGGCGCGGCAGGCAGGCGGAGCCGTCTCCAGCCCTATTTTGTCGAGGATGACGCGGCCCTGGTGGCCAGCCTTTCCCGCCTGGAGCGGGAGCATGCCCGGAAGCTGTACAGCTCGCACTGCACGCACCCCCTGGAACCGCCGTGGGCCGGCAGGTCCAGGGGGTGAGCCGGTACCCCGGAGCCGGAGACTGTTTTTTCAGAGTCGCGGGCCTCTACCGGTTCGTTTCCGGCCACGGTGACCATACACCGCGCGCCGCTTTGGCGCGGCGCTGCGTCCACATCGCGCCATCCGTGGGTCGGAAACGGACCATTCGTGCGGACGGGCGCGACCCTGCAAGAACCGTGGGAGCCGGAGTTGACAGGTGCAGCGCCATCCGCTATGATGGGAGCGTGAGGGCTGGAGCGATCGGCCGGCCCCGCGGCGGTCGGCCAGTCGCCGCTCACTTCCCAAGAGAATTGGGCGGCACGCCGGCCGGTAGAAGCGATCCTTCTGGCGAGGTTGCGCCATGCCCGTGCCAGCCGAGCTCGAACCGCGCATCCACGCGCTGCCGGAGCGCCCCGGCGTCTACCTCTTCAAGGACGCCGCGGGACAGGTCCTCTATGTCGGCAAGTCCGTCTCCCTGCGCGACCGGGTGCGCTCCTACTTCGGCTCGCCGCACGGCCTGGATGTCAAGACCCGCGAGCTGGTGTCGCGCATCGCCGACTTCCAGGTCATCCTGACCGACAGCGAGCTGGAAGCGCTCGTCCTGGAGAACAACCTGATCAAACAGCACCGCCCGCGCTACAATGTCCGCCTGCGCGATGACAAGGGCTATCCCTTCATCAAGGTGACCACGAACGAGGCCTGGCCGCGCGTCCTGAAGACGCGCCGGCTGGAGGACGACGGGGCGCGCTACTTTGGACCCTTCTCCAGTGCCGGTTCGGTCGACCGCACCCTGCGCCTGCTGAAGAAGATCTTCCCGTACTGCTCGCCCTCCCGCCCGATCGACGGCCGGCAGAAGCGCCCCTGCTTCGACTACTACATCGGCCGATGCCTGGGCGCATGCGCCGGCGTGGCCGACCCCCAGGCCTACCAGTCGGTCATCCACCAGGTGATCCTCTTCCTGGAGGGCAAGGGCGACGATGTCGTGGCGGTGCTGCGGAAGCAGATGGCCGAGGCAGCGGAGAGCATGCAGTTCGAGCGCGCGGCGCTCCTGCGCGACCAGGTGCGCGACCTGCAGCATGTGCTGGAGCGGCAGAAGGTCGTCTCCGCCCAGCTCGACGACGAGGACGTCATTGCCTTTGCCCGTGACAACGGCGAGGCTTGCGTGCAGGTCTTTATCATCCGCCGCGGCCGGCTGATCGGGAGCGAGTCGTTCGTCCTGCAGGGCACCGAGCAGGAGGATCCCTCCCGGGTGATGTCCTCTTTCGTCACCCAGTTCTACGAGAACGCGCCGCAGGTTCCGCGCACCCTTCTCCTCCAGCACGAGATCGAGGAGTGGTCGGTGATCGAGGAGTGGCTGCGGCAAAAGCGCCGCGACAAGGTGACCATTCGGGTGCCGCGGCGCGGGGAGAAGCGCCGGCTGGTGGAGCTGGTGGCCCGCAACGCCTCCGAGGCCCTGGAGCAGATGCGCTTGAAGTGGCTGAACGAGAAGCAGCGCCAGACCGGTGCCCTGGCGGAGCTGCGTGATGCGCTGGAGCTGCCGGCGCTGCCGCGGCGCATCGAGGGCTATGACATCTCGACCCTGCAGGGCCAGGACGCCGTGGGCAGCATGGTGGTCTTTGCCGATGGCGCGCCCAAGCGGGGCGACTACCGCCGCTTTCGCATCCGCACCGTGGAGGGGCAGGACGATTTCGCCATGCTGAGCGAGGTGCTGCGCCGACGCTTCCGACGGGCCGCGGCGGAGGGCCAGGAGGGCGAGGGCTGGGGCGAGATGCCGGACCTGGTGCTGGTGGATGGGGGCAAGGGCCAGGTAAGCGCGGCCCAGGAGGTGCTGGGCGAGGCCGGCCTGCAGATCCCGCTCGTGGGATTGGCCAAGCGCGAGGAGGTGCTCTATCGGCCCGGCCGGCCGGAGCCTCTGGTGCTGCCGCGCAACTCGGTGGCGCTCTACCTGCTGCAGCGCCTGCGCGACGAGGCCCACCGCTTCGCCATCACCTACCACCGCAGCCGGCGGCAAGGCAGCGGCATGCGCTCGCGGCTGGACGATGTCCCCGGCATCGGGCCCCGGCGCAAGGCCGCGCTCCTGAAGCGCTTTGGCAGCGTGGAGGGCCTGCGCCAGGCTTCCGAGGAAGAGCTGGCGGCCGTGCCTGGGATGAGCCGGGCCGCGGCGCGTGAGCTGAAAGAGAGGCTGGGTTGAACCCTGCCGCCGCCTGGATAGAATCGGGCGGCGGCGGCGCGCTGGGAGATCCGATGCCGAAGAAGTCGCTGTGGCTGTATGCTTTCATGGCCGCGGTCGTCGCGGTCGCGGTGCTCGTGCTCGTTCTCGACTGGCCGACATCGCTCCACGCCGACCTGCCGACCCTGCTCTTTTTCCTGGTGCTCGCCGTGGTCGCAGAGGCCCAGGGGCTGCGGCTGCCCAACGGCGTGGTGGTCGTCTATGGCATGGTGGTCGCGCTGCCGGCCGCTGCGCTCTTCAGCCCGATGACCGGGGCCATCCTGGGTGCGCTGGGCGCGCTGGTGGTGCGGGTGCTCCGCATCGTTCGCCGCGAGCGCTCGCCGTCGCCCATGGTCGCGCTCTTCTCCATGGCCCACTTTCTTCTCTGCTACTATGTGGCCGGAGCGCTCTTCCGCCTGCTCGTTCCGGCCCCTGCCGAGGCCGACTTCTTCCTGCTCATTGGCGCCTACCTGGTGGCCCTGCTCGTGTTCAAGGCTGCCAACAGCCTGCTGGTGGACCAGGCGTACGACCGCCTCCGCGGGTCCTACGACCGCAAGCGGTTCATCTCGACCCTGGTCAGCGAGCTGGCCATCCACCTGCTGACGGCCCCGCCGGGCCTGCTGATGATCCTGACCTACCAGCGCTTTGGGCTGTACGGCGCCGCGCTCTCCTTTACCCCCGTCCTGATCGCCACCTACGCCATCTACCGCTACGTGCAGGGGCACGGGCTGAACCTTCTGCTCAACCAACATGCCCACCAGCTGACGCAGATCTTGCGGGTCAGCGAGACCCTGCGGACCGACCTGGACCTGGGATTGCTCCTCCCGCGAATCGCCCAGGCCGTGCGCGAGAGCCTGGGCTTTCACATCGTGCTCCTGAGCCTGTACGATGAGGCGGCAGGGGTCTTTCGCCGGCAGGCGGCCGTCGGCATCCCCCCGGACGAGTACGCCCGCCTGCAGTGCGAGAGCGTTCCCCGGGACGAGCTGCTCTGCTTCTTGGAAGAGCGCTTCCGGGTCGGTCGCTGCTACCTGGTGCGCTCCGACAGCGGCACACCGGTGGCTCTTGGATATACCCCGCCCCTGCCCAGGCGCACCGGTCCGGATGCCTGGCATCCCCAGGACCTGCTGCTCGTGCCCATGGTCGGCCGCGGCGGGGAGCTCATCGGGGTGATCTCGGTAGATGATCCGGCGGATGGGCGGCGGCCCCTGCCGGAGTCGCTGCACGCGCTGGAGATCTTTGCCAACCAGGCCGCCCAGGCGATCGAGAACGTGCGGCTGTACGATGAGCTGCGCCAGCGACTGCTCTCCCTGGAGGAGGCGAACCTGCGCATCCGCCAGGGACAGGAAGAGCTGGCCCGCTACAGCCGCACCCTGGAGGAGAAGGTGGCCCAGCGGACCAGCGAGCTGCAGGAGCGCAGCGACCAGCTCGAGGTCGCCCTGCAGCGGGCCACCGAGGCCGACCGCCTGAAGAGCGAGTTCCTGGCCAACATGAGCCACGAGCTACGCACCCCGCTGAACTCGATCATCGGCTTCTCGCGGGTCATCCTGAGCTCCATCGATGGTCCGATCACCAACCTGCAGCGGACCGACCTGACCGCTATCCACAACAGCGGCGTCCATCTCCTGGGCCTGATCAACGACATCCTGGACCTCTCCAAGATAGAGGCCGGCCACATGGAGCTGAGCAAGGAGTCGGTCGAGCTCTCCCCCGTGGTCAAGGGCGTCCTGGACACCTGCATCCCCCTGGTGCAGGGCAAGGCCGTGGAGCTACGGCAGGAGATCCCGATCGGCCTGGTGGCGGTCTACGCCGATCCCACGCGGGTGCGCCAGATCATCCTGAATCTGGTGAGCAACGCCATCAAGTACACCGATCGCGGCTCCATCACCGTGAGCGCGCACCTGCAAGGGGCCGAGGTCGTGATCGGGGTCAGCGATACGGGCACCGGGATCGCGCCGCAGGACATCGGCAAGGTCTTTGAGCCGTTCCGGCAGGTCGGACAGGCTGTGGAGAAGCGCGCCGGCGGCACGGGTCTGGGACTGGCCATCAGCCGGCGCTTCGTGGAGATGCACGGAGGACGTATCTGGGTGGAGAGCGCGCTGGGGCAGGGCTCGTCCTTCTACTTCACCCTGCCCGCGATGGGCGCCTCGCCCGCGCTGGCCCCTCCGGTGGCGAAGGAGCCAGTGGCACGACTTCCCGTCCGGCCCATCCTGGTCGTGGACGACGATCCCGACACCATCTCGCTCTTCCGCCGCTATCTGGAGCAGCGCGGCTACCAGGTCATCGGGGCCACCGACGCGGTGGAGGCCCTCCGGCTCGCCTGGGAGGAGCGTCCAAGCGCCATCACTCTGGACATCCGCCTGCCCGACGAAGATGGCTGGACGGTCCTGCGCGCCCTCAAGGAGGACCGGGCCACGCGCGATATCCCGGTCATCATCTGCTCGGTGGTGCAGGACCAGGGCACCGGCTTCAACCTGGGCGCAGTGGATCACCTGACCAAGCCCATCAGCGAGGAGGCCCTGGTGGCGGCCATCCGCCGGGTGCACCGGCCGGTGCAGCGCATCGTCGTGATCGACGACAGGCCGGAAGACCTCGCCTGGATGGAGCGCACGCTGGTTGGCGCAGGGGCCTACGATATCATCCCGGCCTCCTCCGGCGAGGCCGGCCTGGTCGCCATCCAGGAGCACCATCCTGACCTGGTCCTCCTGGACCTGCTGATGCCGGGGATCGATGGGTTCGAGGTCCTCTCGCGGATCAAGGCCGACCGGCGCACCCGCGCCATCCCGGTCATCGTCATCACGGCGAAGGAGCTGACGGCGGCCGATGAGTCGCGTCTGGACGGCCAGCTCGCCGCCCTCTTGCGAAAGGGTCTCTTCACCACGGAGGATCTCCTGGCCGACGTGGCCCGCGTGCTGAGCGAGGCCGGCGGCCCGCCATAGGGTGCGACATGGCCGAGACAGAAAGCGGCACCATCTGGAGTACAGCGCAGGAGTTTGTCCGCGCGTTGCAGCGCGAGGACCCCACGGTCCGGCACTGGATTGCCCTTCTTGCCCATGCCAAGGTGATCGCGCCATGACACTGCCCCTGCGTCTGGTCCTGGGGTTCTTGCTCAGCCTGCTGATCGCCGGCCTGGCCTACCGCGCGCGCAGCCTGTCCGGCAGCGGCGTCTGCGGGGCGCTGCTCACCGGCACGCTGACGCTCGGTTTCGGCGGCTGGGCATGGGGGCTGGCGCTGATCGCCTTTTTCCTTTCCTCATCCGCGCTGACCCGCTGGGGCCGGGAGCGCAAGGCGGCGCTGCGGGAGACCTTTGCCAAGGGAGGTCGGCGCGACCTGACCCAGGCACTGGCCAACGGTGGTCTGGGTGCCATCCTGGCCGTGCTGGGCGTTCTCCTGCCCCATCCGGCCTGGGCGGCAGCCTTTGCCGGGGCCCTGGCGGCGGCCGCAGCGGACACCTGGGCTACCGAGGTGGGTGTATTGAGCCGGCGGCCGCCGCGGCTGATCACCACCGGCAGGCAGGTCGTGGCCGGGACATCCGGCGGCATCTCGCCGGCCGGCCTGCTGGCCGCGGCCGGCGGGGCGCTGTTCATCGGCCTGTGCTGCTACCTGCTGAGTCTCCTGGAGACAGCGTTCGGCTGGAGGGACAGCACGGCGGCGTGGGTTGGCTGGGCCATCGTGCCGCTGGCCCTGATCGGGGGACTGGCCGGCAGCCTCTTCGACAGCCTGCTGGGGGCGACGCTGCAGGGCATCTATCGCTGCCCACGCTGCGGGAAGGAGACGGAGCGGCGCCGCCACTGCGGCGAGGGTACGCTGCTGGTTCGCGGGTGGGCCGGCCTGACCAACGACGGCGTCAACTTCCTGGCGACGCTGGCGGGGGCGCTGGCGGCCGGTGGGCTGGCTCTGATCTAGCAGCGGGCGCAGGGCAGCCGCCTGCCCCGCTACACCAGGCGTACCTGGCTCTCATCGGCCAACAGGAACCTGTGGGCCTTGGGGTGGTGGTCGGCCCGCACCAGGGAGATGTCCCGGCCGAAGACGCTGTCGTCGATGCGCCCCTCGATGCGGCAGATGCTGCACCGGTCCATGATGATGCTGTGCTCGATCTCGCTCTGCTCGATGCGCACGTCGCTGCCGATCGAGGTGAAGGAGCCGATGAAGGAGCTCTCCACGCGGGTGTTCGCCCCGATGATGACCGGGCCGCGGACGGTGCTCCTGACGATCTGCACCCCATCCCCGAGGATCACGTCGCCGATGATCTCGGACCCCTCGTCCACCACAGCGGTGGGGCTGATCTGGGAGCTGATCTGCCGCAGGACCAGGCGGTTGGCGCGGAGCATGTCGCCGGCGTTGCCGGTGTCCACCCACCATCCCGGGACGAAATAGGGCATCACCTGGAGGCCGCGGTCGATCAGACCCTGGATGGCATCGGTGATCTCGTACTCGCCGCGCCACGACGGCGGCAAGTGGTCGATCACGTCGAACACGTTGGTGTCGAAGATATAGGCGCCGGTCAGGATCCAGTGGCTCTTGGGCTCCTTGGGCTTTTCCACCACCCGCGTGACTCGATCCCCCTCCAGCTCGGCCACGCCATAGGCCTGTGGATTGGGCACCTCGTACAGGAATGTCGCCGCGTTGGGCCGGTGCAGGTTGTACAACTTGACCGCCTCCTTCAGGCCGTGCTGGAAGATATTGTCCCCCAGGTACATCACAAAGGGTTCCTGCTGGACAAAGCCCTGGGCCACCTTGGCAGCGTGGGCCAGGCCCTTGGGCTCCTCCTGGACGATGTAGGTGAGGCGGACGCCCCAGCGCTCACCCTGGCCCAGCTCGCGCACAAAGTCGCTGCGGTTCTCCCCGACGATGATGCCGATCTCGCTGATGCCGGCCTCGATCAATGCCTCGAGACCATAGTACATGACCGGCTTGTTGGCGATGGGGATGAGGTGCTTGGCGTTGCTAAAGGTCAGGGGCCGCAGGCGTGTTCCCCGGCCGGCACACAGGATGATCGCTTTCATCGTCTTCCCCTTTCCACGGCAGAGAGCGAGGGAGGCGTCGGGAACGTCGGCACGTCGGCGGTGTCGCGGAGGTCGGAGATGGATGTGAACACAGGTGGCGCGTCGTTCGTGGTGAGTGGTTCGGCCTGGGCCTCCTTCCCTCCCGGACCCTGCGCTGCGGTCCTCTGCAGCAGGATGCGGCGGGCCCGGGCATGGGCCAGGGGGAAGGTCCCGTCCAGCCGTTCCAGCAGCTGCTCCCACAGCTCCCCGGTCCAGGTGGGCCGCTGGGCCAGGCAGGGCAGCAGTCGCTGCGCCAGCTGCAGGTCGATGGCCTGCCGCAGGTTCGCGGTGGCGGTCTTCTCCAGCAGGCCGGTGCCGTCGGCGGTGAAGCTATTGGAGGCATAGAGGAGCAACGCTTCCGTCCAGTCCGTGCCCATCTCGTCGCCAAGGGGGCCCCGCAGTGGCGCCAGGAGGTGGTGAAAGGAAGAGAGCAGATCCAGGCTCTGGAGCCTGCGCCGGGCCAGGTCTGCCTCCCGCACCGCGCTGCGCAGGAAGAGGCGCTGCCAGCCCACCGGCGGGCAGACCTCGGGCAGCGGCTCCTCCGTTCCCAGGGGCACGGACACCTCGACGATGCCCACGCGGTCCAGGAGGGCCGGCGGCACCTGCCACGTCCGCGCGGTAGTGGAGAGGATGGCCGTCACGTGGAGGTTGGCGGGAAGGGCGGGGGGGCCATCGGGTCGGCCGGGCGGGCCCATGTACAGATCCATGTACTCGGTCAGTTCCTGGGCGGTGGACTGGTCCAGGCCCAGGAAGTACGCCTGCCCCTCGTTGCCCGGCGTGGCGGCCTCGGCCAGCAGGTCGACAAAGGTCATCGTGTTGAAGCGGCTCTGGATGGAGCCAAAGTACTTGGCCTGGCCGGTGTGCTGGCGCCAGCGGGGCTGGCTGGGCAGCAGGTGAACCTGCCCGGCACTGCAGCCGGCGATCCCGCCGGCCAGGAGACGGAAGAGGCGGCGCTTGCCGACGCCGGGACGGCCAATGATCAGCACCAGTGGCCAGGTCTTGGCCGAGATATAGTAGTGCACGAGGTACTCTTGCGCGATCGGCGAGGGCGATGGCCGCAGGATCTCCTGCAGCATCTCCCACTCCCCGTGGGCCGTGTCCGGGCGATGGGCCCGGGAGAGGAACTTGCCCCTGCCGTGCTCGCGGTTGCGCTCCGGCGAAAAAGCCACGGTCTTCTCCTTGTCGGTCGATCGGCCCCCACGCGCGGTGCGGCGTGCGGCCGCCAGGCTCAGGTCAGCGCGGGAGCAGCAGTCCGGACAGGTGATCCTCCGGCGATGCGCGGCGGAGCCTCCCGGCTGCGCCAGACCTCGTACAGCAGAACCGAGCCGGCCACGGCGGCGTTGAGCGAGCCGATGCGCCCGCGCATCGGCAGGCGCGCCAGGCCGTCGCAGCGCTCGCGCACCAGCCGCCGCATGCCAAATCCCTCGCTTCCGACGACGACGGCCAGGGGCCGCTGCCAGTCGACGGCGGTGTACGGGACGGCCCCGGGGTCCTCCTCCAGGCCCCATATCCAGAGGCCGGCCTCCTGGAGCTGCCCCATGGCCCGTACCAGGTTGGGCACCCGGGCGATGGACAGGTGCTCGCTGGCCCCCGCGGAGGCCCTGGCCACCGCGGGCGTAACCGCCACGGCCTCGCGCTCCGGCAGGATGACGCCCTGGACCCCCACCGCCTCGGCCGTGCGCAGCAGTGTGCCGACGTTCTGTGGATCCTGCAGCCGGTCCAGCAGCAGGACCAGTGCAGACTCCCCGGCGGCCCGGGCCGCGGCCACGACCTCCTGAAAGTCGGCGTACGGGTATGCAGCGGCCTCCAAGATCACTCCCTGGTGATCCCGGGAGCGGGCCAGGCGGAACAGCTCCTCGCGCGGCGCGGACTCCACGGGACAGCCGTGCTGCCGAGCCAGGCCGGCAATCTCCGCCAGGGACCCGGCCGGCCGCGGGCCCTCCGCCAGGACGAGGCGGCGGCACGGTCGGCGCGCGGCGCGGAGGGCCTCGCGCACCGGGTTGGTGCCGTAGAGTACTTCTAACGGGCCAGGCGCCATCGCGTTCCTTCCGGGCCGTCCTCCAGCGCGACTCCCACCCCGGCCAGCCGATCGCGGATCAGGTCGGCCTGGGACCACTCTCTTCGCGCGCGAAACTCGGCCCGCAGATCGATCAGCAGGCGCATCAGGTCGTCGGTCAGGCCGGCGGCTCCCGCTCCGCCCAGGTCGTCGGGGATCAGGCCGAGCACGGCGTCGCCCATGTCGCGGTAGAAGGCGTCATAGGCCAGCAGCGTGTCGCGCGTGGCCGTCCCCGTCTCGGTGCGCGTGTTGCTCTCACGGACCAGGTCAAAGAGCACCGCGATGGCCACGGGTGTGTTGAAATCGTCGTCCATCGCGGCCAGGAAGCGGGCGCGGTGCTCGGCCAACTGCCCCTGCACCGTGGGGTCGAGTGGCCCCTCTGGGGCCGTGGCCACGCGTTCACGCACACGCCGGGCTGCCTCGTGCAGGCGGGCCAGGCCGCGCTCGGCGGCGTCCAGTGCGCCGTCGGAAAAGTCCAGCGGGCTGCGGTAGTGGCTGGAGAGGACAAAGAAGCGGATCGCTGCCGGCGAGTAGGCCCGTGAGAGACGGGGGTGTTCTCCCCGAAAAGCCTGCTTGAGCGTGACAAAGTTGCCCAGCGACTTGCCCATGCGCGTGCCGTCCACCGTGACCATGTTGTTGTGCATCCAGTAGCGCGCGAACTGCACGCCGTTGGCCGCCTCCGATTGGGCGATCTCGCTCTCGTGGTGCGGGAAGATGTTGTCCAGCCCACCGCCGTGGATGTCCAGCGTCGTGCCGATGTAGCGGATGGACATCGCCGAGCACTCCACGTGCCAGCCGGGAAAACCCCAGCCCCAGGGGCTGTTCCAGCGCAGGATATGGCCGGCCTCGGCCCGCTTCCAGAGGGCAAAATCGGCTGGGTGGCGCTTGTCGGGGTTCTGTTCGATGCGCACGGCCTCGACGATCTCCTCGATCCGTCGCCCGGAGAGCTTGCCATACTCGGGAAAGGAGGGCACCGAGAAGTAGACCGAACCGTTGGCCTCGTAGGCGTGGCCGGTCTCGAGGAGCTTCTGCACCAGCTCGATCTGCTCCGGGATGTGGCCGCTGGCCCGCGGCGAGATGTCCGGGCGCACGATGCGCAGGGCGTCCATGTCCTCGAAGTAGCTGCGGGTGTAGATCTCCACCAGCTCCATCGGCTCCAACCGCTCCCGCGCTGCCCGACGCACGATCTTGTCCTCGCCCTCGTCGGCGTCGTCGGTCAGGTGCCCGACATCGGTGATGTTCTGGACGTAGCGCACCCGGTAGCCCAGGAAGCGCAGGTAGCGCAGGACCACGTCGAAGGAAATGTAGCTCTTGGCGTGGCCGACATGGGGGTGATCGTAGACGGTCGGTCCGCAGACGTACATGCCCACCCAGCCCTCGTGCAAGGGGGTGAACGCTTCTTTGCGGCGGGTCAGGTCGTTCGTGATCTGTAGTGCCACGGCACTCCTCCTCGGTCCACTCGGCGCTCCCAATCGGGGCATGTCTGCCGGAAGGGTCCGGCGATGTCTGGGATGCGCGATGATCGACACCGATGCCGCGATCGGCGGGGGGACATCGCGCCACCCGGATGCCGGGCTAGGCCCGATGTCCCCATGGACACAGGCAGGTCCGCGGGAGTGGCCGGAGTCGGGCAGCCGGCCCCGTGAGCGGCCGGCGGGACGCCGTCCTGGAGGGGAGTATTGACCGCACCTGTTGTTCGGGAAGCGACAGAGGGTTCATTCCGCTTGCTTGTCCCGGGCACGCGTGGCCGAGTGCTTCGGCGAGCCCGCTGCCGGGCCTTGCTCGGCGGCGGGCTGCCCCGGCTTGGCCCCGGCTGCCGCAGCCTCGGTGGGCGCAGCCTCGCCCCCGTTTCCTCCGGCCTGGGACGCTTCCTCGGCCTTGGCAAAGCTGACGCCCGATGGCGACTTGTGGTCCGTGCTGTACCACCCCGAGCCCTTGAAGATGATGGCCGGGGCAAAGAGGACCCGCTGCAAGGCGCCCCCGCAATGCGGGCATATGGTCAAAGGATCGTCGGTGAACCGCTGGATGATCTCGACGCTCTTCTGGCAATCCCGACAACGGTAGACATAGGTCGGCATTGTCGAACCTCCATCACGAACTCGGCCGTTGCGCCGGCGCAACGCTCTATTATACCCACTTCCCTCGGTTTTGGCAACATTGTGCTGAAGTGCACAAGGCCGCGGCAAAGTCGCCGGCCCTGACCGGCAAGTGCCCGGCTCGGGCAACGGCACGACGCCGCACATCTAGGGGCGCAGCGATGGTACGGCTGTGCCGCACTGTACGCCGGCCGGGCACTTGCCATCCGCTGTGCGCTGCCGCGACCTTGATACGGCCGTGTGGAGTTCACAAGGGTCGGCGGCAGGGCGTCGCCACGACGGCAGCGCCCACCGTCAGACCGAGCAGCTCGGCGGCGCTGCCGTCGCGCACGGCGATCTCCAGCCGGCCGTCGCTGCCGAGGAGGGCGATGGGCTGGCCTGGGCCCCCGTCGGCATAGGTGTCAACCAGGCCGGCGATGCGGTGCCCGGCGACCTCGACCACCACGCTCTCCATGCCGGCCAGGTCTCCCGCGGCGATGTTGCTGATGCAGTTGCCGAAGCGGTCCACCTGGACGATGCGGCCGGCCACGGAGCCGTCCGCCCGCACGGCGGGTCGGGTGTCCGGCAGGAGGACCAGGCGCTCGCGCGGGTGGCCCAGCGCCGGCAGGGGAACACCCGCTGCCAGGTGCGCCGCCACCGGGGCGAAGACGTCGCGGCCGTGAAAGGTGCGGCTCGCCTGGGGCAGCCAGTAGCGCGGCTCGGTCAGCTCGACGATGCGCGTTGCCGCCTGTTCCGCAGGGGAGAGCGCCTCCCAGACGACGGTGAAGATACCGTTGTCCGGCCCGACCAAGAGGGCCGTGGGTGTCTCCACGGCGATGGCGGCCCGCGCCGTCCCCACGCCGGGGTCGACCACCGCCAGGTGCACGGTGCCGGCGGGGAAGTAGGGGGCGGCGCTGGCCAGGAGAAAGGCTCCCTGCAGCACATCCTGCGGGCGGACCTGATGCGTCAGGTCGACGATGCGGGCCTGCGGGCAGATGCCCCAGATGACGCCCTTGAGGACACCGGCGTAGGGGTCGGCCAGGCCAAAGTCGGTGGTCAGCGTGATGATGCCAGAGCGGCTCACCGCTGCCTCGCGAGCTCCTCCACGTTCCACATCTCGCTGTTGGCGGTCGGGCCGAGAAAAGCCGGTGATCTCGGGCCGCGTTGCCGCGAGCTGCAGGCGTGCGTAGAGCGGCAGCGAGGGCAGGTCCGTGGCCCAGATACGCATGGCCTCCCGGTGGCCCGCCTACGCTTCCTCGAAGGGCAGCTCGGAGATGCGCATCAGTTTCTCAAAGTGGTGCGTTGCCTCGATGAAACGGATCGTGCCCGAGGCCGACCGCATGACCAGGGAGTGCGTCGTGGCGCCGCGCGGGAAGTAGTGCACGCCGCGCAGCAGCTCGCCCGTCGTGATGCCGGTCGCGGCCAGGAAGACATCGTCGCTCCTGACCATGTCATCGCACGTCATGACCCTGTCCAGGTCCAGGCCGGCCTGCACGGCGCGCTGCCTCTCGGCCTCGTCGCGCGGCCACAGCCGGCACTGGATGCCTCCGCCGAGGCAGCGGGCGGCGCAGGCGCTGATGACCGCCTCGGGCGCCCCTCCGACACCCATGAGGATGTCCACCTCGCTAAAGGGCACCATGGCCTGGATGGAGGGAGCTACATCACCGTGGGCAATCAGGCGGATGCGCGCCCCGGTGGCCCGGATCTGCTGGATGAGCTCCTTGTGGCGGGGGCGATCCAACACCACCACCGTCAGGTCGTCCGTGTCCATCCCCTTGGCCCGGGCCACGTTGCGGATATTGACCTCCACCGGGGCGTTCAGGTCGATGACGTCCTTGGCCTCTGGGCCCACGACCAGCTTGTCCATGTAGACGATCTCGCGGCAGCCGAAGAGCGAGCCACGGTCGGCCACGGCCACGACGGCGATGGCGCCGGGCTGGCCGTGCGCCAGAAGCGAGGTACCCTCCACGGGGTCGACGGCGATGTCCACCTCCGGCGGAGCAAGGGTGCCCAGGCGCTCGCCGATGTAGAGCATGGGTGCCTCGTCCTTCTCTCCCTCGCCGATGACGACGATGCCGTCCATGGCCATGCTGTTGAGGACGAAGCGCATGCCGTCCACGGCGGCCTGGTCGGCGGTTTCGCGCTGACCGCGGCCCATCCAGCGGGCCGCGCGCATCGCCGCCACCTCGGTGGCGCGGACCAGCTCGAACCCCAGGTTGCGTTCCATGCGAGCCATTGCCTACCTCCATCTGCTGTAGAGACGCCGTTGTCCGGGTACCGGGTGCGCGGCTTCCTTGCCGGACACCCCTTCTGCGCTACTGGCCCCTGGCCTTTTCCCAGTCGGCCAGGAACCGCGCCACGCCGATGTCGGTGAGGGGATGCTGCAGGGCCTTCATGAGCACGTCGTAGGGGATTGTGGCGATGTCGGCGCCGGCCATGGCCGCCTCGGTGATGTGACGCGGGTGGCGCAGGCTGGCGGCGATGATGCGCGTCTCGATGCCGTAAGAGTCATAGATCTCGGCCAGGCCGGCCACGACCTCCATGCCGTCGTGCCCGATGTCGTCGAGTCGGCCCACAAAGGGCGAGACGTAGGTCGCCCCGGCGGACGCCACCAGCAGCCCCTGGTTGACCGAGAAGCAAAGGGTGGCGTTGGTCGGGATGGGCATGGCCTCGACCATCGCGCGGGCATTGGCCACGCCCGTGGGGCAGTCGTCCTGGTGGGCACAGTGGTCGCAGATGTGCTCGGCGTCGACCAGGATTTCGGTCAGGCGCGATATGACCTCCAGGCCGGCCGCGGTGATCGGGACCTTGATGACGGCAAAGGGCGACCAGGTAGCGATGTGCCGGGCCTCCTCCACCATGCGGTCGGGCTCCAGGCTGAGGACCTCGGCGCTGATCGGGCCCTGGACGATGCGACAGATCTGCTGCACGGTGGTCCGGTAGTCGGCGCCCTTCTCCCTGGCCATCAGCGAGGGATTGGTGGTCACGCCGCTGAGGATGCCCAGGCGGGCCACCTGGCGGATGTGCTCGACGTTGGCCGTATCCAGGTACAGCTCCATGTTCACCTCCTGTCGTTCCGATTGCGTATCCGGTGGGCGCATTGTAGCACGGGTCTGGCGGCTTGTCGAATCGGGAGCCGTAGTTACATAAGCTGGCTCAGCCGCGCCAACCGGGCGGCGTTTCTGTAATTGCCAGGGGCTCACACGGCAGCCGCGGTCAGGATGGTGCCGCTGCGTGCGGGCAGCGACACGGCTTCCAGGCGGCCGGCGTGCACGGTGCGGCGTTCTCCTGTCAGGCAGTCGATCAGCACGGTGCCGTCGGCCATATCCATCCCGTCCAACGGGATGTCGAAGGTACAGGGCACGTGGCCGGCGTTGAGGGCGACGACCGCCGCCTGCTCACCCCTGCCGCGTCCATGGGCGAACAGGTTCTGCCGGCTCTGGGCGAACAGAATACGGGTCGTGCCCCGGCGCAGGGCCGGAATCGTGCGCCGCAGGGCGATCAGCCGCTGCACGTGGCCGCGCAGTTCCAGGTTCCAGCGCGACTCGTCCCAGGGAAAGCAAGCCCGGCACTCGGGATCCGGGCCGCCTGTCATCCCGATCTCGTCGCCGTAGTAGATGCAGGGGGTCCCCGGCCAGGTCAACAGGAAGAGCCACAGGAGCTTGACGGCGGGCAGGTCGCCGTGGGCAGCCGTCATCAGGCGGGGCGTGTCGTGGCTGCCCAGGACGTTCATCTGCGCGTGGAGCACTTCGGGGCGGTATCGGTCCACGATCGCCTGCAGGCGGCGTGCGAATGTCTGCGAGCGGTGCTTTGCCTCGACCAGCCAGTCGAGGAGCAGGGCGCGCAGCTCATAGTGGGTGATGGCGTCGAACTGGTCGCCCTGCAGCCAGCTCTGGCCGTCGGCCCAGATCTCGCCGACGAGGTAGGCATCGGGATGGCTCTCCTTGACCGTGGCCCGAAACTCCCTCCAGAAGGAGTCCGTGACCTCGTTGGGCACATCGAGTCGCCACCCGTCGATCCCCTGATCCAGCCAGTACCGCGCCACGGCGAGCAGGTACCGCCGGACGGCTGGGTTGTCGGTGTTCAGCTTGGGCAGGGCCCGGAACCCCCACCAGCAGCTATAGTTAGGCGGGCCGGCCTCGTCGTAGGCGTGCAGGGGAAATCCCTGGACGTGGAACCAGTCCAGGTACGCCGACGCCGGGCCGTTCTCCAGGACGTCGTGAAAGGGGTGGAAGCCCCGTCCGGAATGGTTGAAGACGCCATCCAGGATCAGGCGTACGCCGTTCCGATGGGCCGCAGCCACAAGCCGGCGGAACGACTCCAGATCGCCCAGACGCGGGTCCACGCGCAGATAGTCGTAGGTGTTGTAGCGATGGGGTGAAGAGGCCATGAAGATGGGGTTGAAGTAGAGTCCGGTCACGCCCAGGTCCAGCAGGTAGGGCAGTTTCTCCTGCACTCCGGCCAGGTTGCCGCCGAAGAACGACTGCGCGGTCGGTGGATCGCCCCATGGCAGGACCGGTCCGCTGTCGCCGGCAGGCTCGCCGCGGCGGAAGCGGTCCGGAAAGATCTGGTAGAAGACAGTGTCCTGGACCCAGTCAGGAGGGTGGGGGGAGACGGTCATGCACGAGGCTCCTCTCGTCCGGGTGCATCCAGCACCTCGCGCACCTTGCCTGCCAGCAGCGCTGCGGTGAACGGCTTGCGCAGCAGGGCGGCTCCCTCGATGAGGATACCACGCTGGGCGATGACGTCGCCGGCGTAGCCTGTGACGTACAGGACGCGCAGATCGGGCACCGCGTCCAGGAGCAGGTCCGACAGGATCTTGCCGTCCATCTGGGGCATGATCACGTCGGTCAGGAGCAGGTGCATCTTGCCCTGGTACCAGCGCACCAGGCGAACGGCCTCGCTTCCGTCGGCCGCCTCCAGCACCTGGTAGCCCAGCGACCCCAGGATGCGGGCGATCAGCGTGCGCACGGCCGGTTCGTCCTCCACCACGAGCACCGTCTCGCTTCCACGGGGAAGCGAGACGGTGGTCTCCTCGTGTTGCGGCAGTCGGCCGGCCTGGGCAGTGACCCGCGGCAGATAGACCTGGACGGTTGTCCCACTTCCTGGTGCACTCTGCACCGCGATGTGCCCCTGGTGCTGCTTGACGATGCCATAGACGGTCGCCAACCCCAGCCCCGTGCCGTGGCCGGCCTGCTTGGTGGTGAAGAAAGGCTCGAAGAGGTGAGCCCTGATCTCGTCGGACATGCCCACGCCGGTGTCCTGCACGGACAGCAGCACATACGGGTCCGTCCCGATGCCCTCCTGGCGGCCGCCATACTCTTCGCCGAGCGTCACGTTGCCCGTCTGGATCGTCAGCGTGCCGCCGTCGGGCATGGCATCGCGGGCGTTGACGACGAGGTTGAGGATCACCTGCTCGATCTGGCCGGGATCCATCCGCGACACCCCCAGGTCGGGGGCCAATGCCAGCTTCACGGCGATATCCTCTCCCACCAGGCGGCGGATGAGGCTGTCCAGCTCAAAGACCAGGTCGTTGAGGTTGAGGGGCCGTGTGTCGATGATCTGGCGCCGCGAAAAGGCCAGCAGCTGTCCGGTCAGCCGGGTGGCCTGCTCGGCCCCCTTGAGGACCTGTTCGATGTCGCGGCGCACAGGGTCGGCCGGCTGCAGGGCGTCACGGGCCAGACCGGCGTACCCGCGGATCGCCGTCAGCAGGTTGTTAAAGTCGTGGGCCACGCTCCCGGCCAGGCGGCCGATGCTCTCCATCTTCTGCGACTGCAGGAACTGCTCCTCCAGGCGCTTGCGCTCGGTAATGTCCATGACGACGCCCTGGAAGTGTGTGGGGCGGCCGTCCGCCCCGCGCACCACCACCGAGCGGTCGTCCACCCAGCGCACCTCGCCGTCCTTGGTCAGGAGGCGGTACTCGCGCTGCAGCGCGCCCTCGCCGCGGGCGATGTGCTCGCGCGCCTCCGTGACTACGCGGGTGCAGTCGTCGGGATGCAGCAGCGAGGCGATGGGGATAGCCCCGGACAGCAGCTCGGCGGCGGAGTAGCCCATCTGGCTCACATTGTCCGAGACGAACTCGAACGACAGGTCTTCGCCCGCGCGGATGCGGTAGAGCATCACCGGGCTGTGCTCGATTACCAGCCGCGTCTGCCAGAGGGACTCCTCGGCCCTTTTACGCTCGCTGATGTCGCGCAGCACGCCGATAAAAGCCTGCGGCCGGCCTTCGGCGTCCAGGAGGCAGGCGGCGTTCAGCTCGGCCGGGTAGTAGGTGCCATCCTTGCGCCTGACGTGGTACTCGATGCTGGCAATGTTTCCCTCGGCCAGCGTCCGCTGAAGGTTGGCGAGGGCCGCCGCCCGGTCCTCGGGGGCGATCAGCTCCACGGCGTTCTGCCCGATCAGGTCGGCGGGGCTGTCCGCACCGTAGAGCTGTGCCCCGCGCTGGTTGACCATGAGGATGTTGCCCTCCAGGTCGGTCAGCGTTATAGCATCGGGGGAGGTCTCGACCAGGGTGCGGTAGCGCTGCTCGCTCTCCCGCAGCGCCTGCTCGGCGCGCTTGCGCGCCGTGATGTCGTGTACAACGGTGACCACGCGGACAACGCGGCCGTTTTCAAAGACCGGGATCTTGCGCGTCTCGGTGATGAGGACCTGGCCGGCCAGGGTAGTCTCCTCTTCGGTGATCACCGTCTTCCCGGTCTCCAGTACCTGGCGGTACTCGTCGCGCACGCGCTCCGGCAGGAACGGGAACAGATCGAAAACTGAGCAGCCCAACGCCTCGTGGGCCACCCCCAGCTTGTCGAGCCACTGGCGGAAGGCCGTGTTCATCAGCAGGATGCGCAGGTCGCGGTCGACGACGTGGATCGGGTCGCGCATGGAGTCGATGGTGGTGCGGTACTGCAGCTCCGAACGTTGCAGCGCCTCCTCGGTCTTGCGGCGGTCGGTGACGTCGCGCGAGATGCCCAGTACGGCCTTGACCGCGCCCTGCTCGTCGAGGATGGGCATCAGCGAGGTGTCCTGCCAGATGGCCCGGTCTGCGACGACCGTCTTCGCGGTGATAAAGAGCGGCTGCCCCGAAGCAAATACCCGCTGCAAGTTCGCCGCCTGCCGCTCGAATGTGCCGGGGGAGAAGAGGTCTTCGGGACGCCGGCCCAGGAAGTCCTCCGGCCGGCCGCCGAAGAGGCCCGCCGCTGCCGTGTTCAGGTAGGATAGCCGCCCGTCGTGCCCGACGACGTAGATATAGTCGCGCGCCAACTCGGCCAGGGTGCGGTAGCGCCCCTCGCTCTCGCGCAGGGCCTCGACGGCCTCCCTGCGGTTGGTGACGTCCCGTACGGCCCCGTAGATGCGCACGACGCGGCCGGCCGCGGGGTCCCAAATCGGCCGGGTGTGGATCTGCACCCAGCGGAGGGTGCCGCTCCTGGTCACGATGCGCGCCTCGCACACGTCTGGCTGTCCCGACAACACGATCTGCAGTCGCCGCCGGACCTCGGGCAGGTCGGGGGGGTGGATGAGCGCCATCCAGTTCCCCTGCGGCCAGATCTCCTGCGGCTCGTATCCGGTGATGTGGGCAAAGGCCCCCGTCATCCACTCCAGGACGAGCGTGCCATCGGGGCCGACTCCGAAGACATAGGCAAAGTCCGATGTCAGCTCGGAGATGATGCGGTAGCGCTCCTCGCTCTCGCGCAGGGCCCGCTCTGCCTCTTGCCGGCCGCGCTGGCCCGCCCCGCGGCGGGCACCTTGCTTGCTCCTGTCCTCCACGCTAACCCCCTGGCATGGCCGTGCTCACTCCGATGTTGCCCCGGCGGCGCTGTCCCGGCGTGCCCGCGCGGCCCGCGGACGGCTGTTGGCGATGCCGTACCGTTCGACGGCCCGGTAGACGTTGATGTACAGCTCGGGGCGGGCCCGCTGGAACTCGCGCAGCCAGGCTCGTATGCGCGCGCGCTGGCTGCTCTGGCGGTGCGGGCAGGTACTCTCCTGCACCGGCAGCCCACAGGCCAGGGCAAAGCGGCGCAGCTCGTGGCCTTTGAAAAAGGCCAGCGGGCGGATCAGCGTCAGCCTGCCCTCGAAGAGCGGCGAAAGCGGCTCCGGGCGCTCCAGCCGGCCGTGCTGGAGCAGGTTCAGCAGGATCGTTTCCACGATGTCCTCCAGGTGGTGGGCCAGGGCCAGCTTGTTGCATCCCAGGCGGATCGCCGTTCGGAACAGGGCCTTGCGCCGCTCCCAACTGCAGCGGAAGCAGGCCACGTCTTCGCCCAGGTCCACCTGGGCGAACTCATAGGGCACGCCCTCCTGCCGAAAATGGGCCTCCAGCACCTCCCGCGGCGGCGCGCCGACGTCCCAATCCCCGTAGCGCACGTGGATGGCGATGATGTCGTAGGGCGGTGGGAAAAAGACCCTCCGATCCCGTAGCAGGCGCAGCAGGGCCAGGCTGTCCTTGCCCCCGGATACGCCGACGGCGATGCGGTCCCCCCGCTCGATCAGCCCATACTGGGCCACGGCCCGGTTCACCTTGCGCAGGTAGAAGCGGGTGGTGCGGCGGACGCGGCTTTCCTGGTCAGTCATGGGCGCGCTGCCTCCGCGCAGCCACCGCCTCCCGGTAGACCGCCAGCGTCTCCTGGGCAGCGCGCTGCCAAGAAAAGAGCGCCGCCCGCTGCAGCCCGCGGGCGCGCATGTCGTCGCGCTGGGCCTGGTCGCTCCAGAGGGCGGCCATGGCCTCGGCCCAGCCCGCGGTGTCCTGGGGATCGAGCAGCCGGCCGGCCTGGCCGACGACCTCGGGCACGGCACCGGCGCCGGAGGCGATCACCGGGGTGCCGCAGGCCATGGCCTCGAGTGGCGGCAGGCCAAAGCCCTCGTAGAACGAAGGGAAGACGAGGAAGCGCGCGGCGTTGTAGAGCCAGACGAGCTCCTCTGCCGAGACGGGACCGACAAAGGCCACCTCTTGGGCCAGCTGCAGTTCGTGCACCAGGCCAAAGACCGCCTCCGACAACCAGCCCTGGGCGCCGGCGAGGATCAGGCGCGGGTGGGGGTCCAGGTCGGGGTAGCGGTCCAGCATCTGGCGAAAGGACCGCAGCAGGCCGGGCAGGTTCTTGCGAGGCTCGATCGTGCCGACGAAGAGGGCAAAGCGCTGCGGGGCCAAGTGCCGGCCTTTGACCTCGCGCCATCTGTCCAGGGGCAGGTCCAGCGGGTGGAACTCGGGGCCCGCCGCCTCGTGGATGACGGCGACCTTGTCCGAGGGGACGGCCAGCAGCTCCAGCAGGTCGCGCCGGGTGCACTCGGAGACGGCGATGATCCGCTCGGCGCTGCGCACCGCCTGGCGCACGCGGCCGTAGTAGCGGGCCGCCTGCGGGGTGAGCCAGTTGGGAAAGCGCAGAAAGGCCAGGTCGTGCACGGTGATGACGCCGGCAAAGGTGCGCCGCACGGGCAGGACCACGTCCGGGCTGTGCAGGAGGTCCAGGCGCAGGGTGATCAGCTCGGCCGGCAGGGTGATGCCCTCCCAGCGGTGGTGGCTGGGGGTGTAGATGCGCACGTGGGCCAGGTTGGGTGCCTCCAGCAGTCGCCCGCGCTGCCGCCAGTCGTGCAGCAGCAAGAAGCGTTCACGGGGGGCCTCCAGCGTCAGTGCCTGCAGCAGGCGCAGCGTGTACTGGCCGATGCCGGCCCGGCGGTAGTAGAGCAGGCGGGCATCGATGGCAATGCGCATCGTCTCACTCCTGGCGTCGCCGCGTGCAGATCCCTCGAGACATCCGCTGTGGTGGCAACCGGTCCGTCCGCTGCTGCAGGGACATGAGCCCTGCCGGCCCCATTATACCATACGCGCGGCGGCGTGGCAATCGTCAGCGCCAGGGGCCAGGGGCGCCGACGATGGTCACTCCTGTCGGAATGGTCAGCTAGGGTCCCGAAAGGTCCCGGTGCGGCACTCCCACCCAGGGGCTGAGGGCCGCGGCGGCGCGGCTCGTCGCCCGGACACCTCAGGTATCCAGCCCGGCGATGGTGCTCTCCATCAGGGCGACCGCCTCTCCCAGTGTGGCCGCGTCGAAGGCGAAGCGCGCGCCGGCAGCGGCATAGAGGTCCGGCAGCGGCACGGTGCCGCCCAGGGCCAGGGCGCGGCGGTAGCTGGCCACCGCCCCGGCCTGGTCGCGCAGTGCGTTTGCCCATACCTGCGCCGCCCCCAGCTGGGCCAGGCCGTACTCCACGTAGTAAAAGGGCCAGCAGTGGATGTGATGCTTGCGCTGCCAGCCGGTGGCCATCTCCTCCTCCAGCCCGCTCCAGTCCTCGCCAACGCGGAAGCGCCGCCACAGGGCTGCCCACTGGGCATCACAGTTGCGCGGCTCCATGGCGGCGTCGGGCTGCTCATAGACCCAGTGCTGGAAGGCGTCCACCACTGCCATGTAGGGCCAGAAGAGCAGGTTGCTCTCCAGGTGCTCGACCACGGCGCGGGCGGCGTCGTCGCGGCTGTAGAAACCGCCTTCCTCCTGCGCCAGGTACGGCGAGGCCAACAGCTCCATGGCCATGGAGGCCACCTCGTTCATCTCGGACCCGGCGGGGCGCTGCTGGTGGTAGGGCAGGCGGCTGCGCTCGAACATGTGAAAGGCGTGGCCGGCCTCGTGCAGCAGCGTCATGACGTCGTCGTGCAGGCCGACGGCGTTGGCGAAGATAAAGGGCCGCTTCACCGCGGAAAAGCCCTGGCTGTAGGCTCCAGGCGCTTTGTTCTTGCGGTTCCCCAGGTCGAGCAGGCCCTCGGCGATCATGGTGTCAAAGTAGCGGCCGAGCTGCGGGTCGACGCGGTGAAAGATGGCCGCGCCGCGGCGCTGGAGCTCGGCGACGTCCCGAAAGGGCGCCAGGGGCGGCCGGCCCAGCGGGTCGACGTTCTGGTCCCAAGGGCGCAGGGTGGCCACCCCAAGCCGCCGCCGTCGGCGTTCGTAGACGCGCGCGGCGGCCGGGACGACGACCTCCTCGATGGCCTGTTGGAACCGGGCGCAGTCGGCCGGGGTGTAGTCGAAGCGCATGCGCTGCAGCCAGCGGAAGGAGCGGTAGTCGGCGAAGCCGGCGTTGGCGGCCATCTGCCGACGCAGCGGTAGGAACTGCCGCCAGAGGTCGTCGATGGTCTCGCGGTCGGCCAGCTGGCGGGCGGCGGCCAGCCGCCAGGCCTCTTCCCGGCGGGCACGGTCCTGCTCCTGGTAGACCGGGCGGAGTTGGGCGATGGTGCGCTCCTGGCCGTCCCACGTCACGCTCTGTGCGCCGATGATCTTGTTGAACTCGACGACGAGCTTGTTCTCCTCGGTCTGGAGGGGCAGGTTGGCCTGGCGGAAGAGGGCAGCCTCGGTGCGCATGCGGCGCAGCGGGACGGCCATGCCGGCCGGCTTCAGGCCACTGGCCAGCAGCTTCTCCTTCAGGCGCTGCTCGGCCGCCTTGAAGGGCGGGTCGATCTCCTCCAGGCAGGTTCTGTAGCGCCGCTCGGCCTCGCTGTCGGCCGTGTTGAGGGTGGTGGCAACGTAGAGGCGGCTGTCGAGCTCATCGACCAGATCGTGCAGGCGGGTCCAGTCGGCCAGGAAGCCCTCCACGGTGGCGGCACCGAGCGGGCGGGCCTCCAGCTCGCGGTAGTGCGGCTCGATCTCGTCCCAGGACCAGTCCAGCAGAGCGGCCGTATCGGCGGGAAGCGTGGTTGGCATAGGTTCCTCCTTGGGGGTGCTCTACGGTGCGTACGGCCGCTTCGCCCACGGCCCCTGGCCGTCGGCGTGGTCTCGCAGCAGACCCAATACGTGCGGCCATCCGGCGATCGCGAGGCCAGGCGGCGCTGCAGACCGGCTTCCTCGAGCAGCGCAGCCTGCCGCGAGTCCCGGCGGTTGGTGGTGAACAGGATACCACGGACAGGCCGGCAAGTCAAGGAGGCAGCGCCTCCGCCCATGTTGTGGTATAATACGCTCGCCGGGCCGGCCGCTGGGCCCGGTCCGAGGGCGCACACGATGATCGAAGCGAGCGGTTTGGCCAAGGACTTTTCCGGTTTCCTCGCCGTCAGCGACGTCAGCCTGGACGTCCGCCCCGGCGAGCTCGTTGTCCTCCTCGGTCCCAACGGGGCCGGCAAGACCACCACCGTGCGCATGCTGGCGGCTATCCTGCAGCCCACACGCGGGCGGGCGGTCGTCGCCGGCCACGACGTCGCCGCCGACCCGCTGCGGGTGCGCGAGAAGGTCGGCTTGCTCACCGAGTTCCCCGGCCTCTACGACCGTATGGCCGCCCAGGAGTACCTGGACTTTTTCGGGGCGATCCACGGCCTGTCCGCCGCCCGGCGGCGCGCCCGCAGCGAGGAGCTGCTGCGCCGGTTCGAGGTCTGGGACGCCCGCCGCCTGCGTCTGGGCGATTTCTCCAAGGGCATGCGCCAGAAGGTGGCCCTGGCGCGCGCCCTGGTGCACGATCCTCCCGTGTTGCTGCTCGACGAGCCGACGTCGGCGATGGACCCCGGCAGCGCGCGCCTGGTGCGCGAATGCATCGCTGAGCTGAAGCAGGCCGGCCGGACCCTCCTCATCTGCACGCACAACCTGGTCGAGGCGGAGGTCCTGGCCGACCGCATCGCCATCATCCGCCTGGGCCGTATCATCGCCCTGGACACGCCCCCCAACCTGCGCCGCCGGCTGCTCGGCCCGCCGGTGATGGAGCTGCGCCTGAACGGCCCCCTCGATGGGGTCGGGCCGGCGCTGGAACGCATCGCCCAGGTCGTCGACCAGGGGCCCACCTGGCTGCGCTACCTGGCCCCCGATCCCGTCGAGATCAATCCCCTCGTGCTCCGCTGCATGGCCGAGATCGGGGCGGAGGTGGTCACCTTGAGCGAGGTTCCCGCCAGCATGGAAGAGGTCTATCTGCGCATCGTCTCCGCTGGCGACGAGGCCCTCAGTGAGACCGCCGCGCTGCTCCACCGGCGCGGGGAGCGAGTCCCATGAGCCAGTGGCGGCGCACCCTGCTGGTGGTCCGACGCGAGCTGCGCGACAGCCTGAGCGACTGGCGCATTGTCACGCCGGTTGCCCTGTTGACCTTCTTGTTCCCCTGGTTGGTCATCTACGCCAGCAAGTTCGGCATCAACTACATCACCTACATCCAGCGCAACCCGGAGCTGGTGCTGACGCAGCTCATCCCCTTTGCGGCGATGGTCGTCGGCTTCTTCCCCATCTCGTTCTCCCTGGTCATCGCCCTGGAGTCGTTCGTCGGGGAAAAGGAGCGCAACACCCTGGAGGCGCTTCTCTCCACCCCGATCCACGACGGTGCCCTCTACGTGGGCAAGCTGGTGTCCGCGCTGACGCTGCCCGTGCTCGGCAGCATCGTGGCCATCTCGATCTTTGCTTTCGGCCTCCCGCTGATCACCGGCCAGCACGTCGCCCCGGACCTGCTGCTGCAGATCTGCCTGCTGACGCTGACGCTGGCGCTGGGCATGGTGGCCGGGGCGGTGGTCGTCTCCAGCAACGCGACCAGCGTGCGCGCGGCCAACCTCCTGGCCAGCTTCATCGTCCTCCCGGCGATGTTGCTGGTGCAGCTGCAGGCCATGGTCATTCTCTACGAGCAGCGCCAGGTGCTCTGGCTGATCGTCGCCGCCCAGGTGCTGATCGACCTGGGCCTGATCCGCATGGGCATCCGCCTGTTCAACCGCGAGGACCTGCTGGCGCGCACGATGGACCGCATCGACGTGCGGCGCACATGGCGCACCTTCTGGGGCTTTGTGCGGCAGGAGCCGCGCGCGGCGCTGGCCCGCCTGCCCTCGGCGCGGTTCACCCTGGGCCGGCTCTATCGGCAGGACATTCCCCAGGTGCTGCGGCAGAGCCGGGGGGCGCTCCTGGTGGTCCTGCTGGTGATGGCCGGCGCCTTCGCCCTGGGCTGGACCTACGGCTGGACCGACCGCCCCCCCGCCGCCGTCACCGGACTGGACACCCTGAGCGCGGAAAAAGCCCGCGCCAGCCTGGCCAGGATGTCGGGCGTTCTGGGCCTGCCTTCGCTGGGCATCTTCCTGCACAACGTTCGGGCCGTGGCCATCTCTACCCTGGGGAGCATCTTTAGCTTCGGGGCGACGGCGGTGGCTCCCCTCTTCCTGGTCTCCGGCGTCCTGGGCTACCTGGTGGGGCAAGTGAGCGCGCTGGGGCTGGACGTGCGCCCCCTCATGGCCTCGGTCTGGCCGCACGGCGTTCTGGAGATCCCCGCGGCCGTGTTGGCGGCGTCCGTCGGGCTGCGTATGGGGGCCCGGGTCCTCTCTCCGCCACGCGGGTTCACCCTGGGCGAGACGCTCCTCCTGGGCCTGGCCGATTTTCTCAAGGTCTTTGTCCTGCTGGTGCTGCCTCTGATGCTCGTGGCCAGCCTGCTGGAGATGTACCTGACGCCGCTCGTGCTCTTCTGGGTCATGGGGAGGTAAAATGGTCCTGCTGGCGCCGTCCATCCTGTCCGCCGACTTCTCCCGGCTGGGGGAGCAGGTCCGCCAGGTCGAGCAGGCCGGCGCCGACCTGTTGCACCTGGACCTGATGGACGGGCACTTTGTGCCCAACCTGACCTTTGGCCCGCTGGTGGTCCGCGCCCTGCGCCCGGTGACGCGGCTGCCCTTTTACGCCCACTTGATGGTCGAGTCGCCGGAGTGGCTCCTGGAGCCGCTGGCCGAGGCCGGGGTCCAGGCCCTGCTCGTCCACCCGGAGGCCTGCCGGCACCTGCATCGCGTGGTGGCCCGCATCCACGAGCTGGGCTGCCGGGCCGGCGCGGCCCTGAACCCGTCGACCCCGCTGACCGTGCTCGAGGAGATCCTGCCCGACCTGGACGTGGTCCTGCTGATGACGGTGAACCCGGGCTTTGGCGGCCAGGCGTTCATCCCCGGCGCCGTGGACAAGATCGCCCGCCTGCGGCGCATTCTGGGAGAGCGTGGCCTGGAACGGCTCGAGCTGGCTGTGGACGGGGGGATCGACGAGAGCACCGCCCCAGCGGTGGTCAAGGCCGGGGCGAACGTCCTGGTGGCCGGTGCGGCCGTCTTCGCGGCGAGCGATGGCCCCGCGGCGGCGCTGGGGCGACTGCGGGCGGTGGTGGCGGCACTGGACGGGCGGTGAGCGGCAAGCCCCCGCTCATGCACTGGATTGGTCCGAGGCACCGCGCAAGGAGGAGGCCGATGAAACGACCCGAAGGAGTTACCCTGGTCAGCATCTACCACTATGTGGAGGCAGGCCTGTGCGTTCTGGGCGCCTGCCTGGTGGTCCTGATCCCCGTGATCACCGCTGTGGCCGTGGCGGCGGAGCGAACCCCGGATGCCGGGATCGCCATGACGGTCACGATCATCGTCGCCGTCGTGGGCGTGGTCCTGCTTCTGCTCATCGCCGCGGCCAACGCCGCCGTCGGCTGGGGCCTGTGGCAGATGAAGCCGTGGGGCCGGATGGGCGCCATCATCCTTTCCTGCCTGCGCCTGCTGAACATCCCCGTTGGCACGGCTATCGGCGGCCTGACGCTGTGGTACCTCTTCCGGCCCGAGGTGCGTGCCGCCTTCGGCGAGGAGCTCGGCTAGAGCTCTCGCCGCGGCGCGGGGATGGAGGACGAGAGGTGCGCTGCACGGGGCTGACGTGCGCCAGCGGCCCCAGCGTCCTCCCGGGGAGAGCGCGGCCGTGGCCCTGTCGGTCCTGGTTCCCACGTACAACGGCATGGCGCACCTGCCGGCCTGTCTGGAGTCGCTCCGTGCGCAGACCTACCACGACTTCCGTACCATCGTCGTGGACGATGGCTCCTCGGACGGGTCGGTCGACTGGGTGCGGGAGCATCACCCCCAGGTACGGCTCCTGGTCCTGGGGCGCAACCGCGGCCTGGCGGCGGCTATCAACCAGGGGCTGCGCCTGGCGGAAGGAGACGGGATCGTCCTCCTGAACAACGATACCGTGGCCGACCCAGGCTGGCTGGCGGCCCTGGCGCAGGCGGCTGCTGAACACCCTACCGCGGCCATGCTCGCCAGCAAGGTTCGCCTGCTGGACCGGCGCGACATCCTGCACTCGGCCGGCGACCTCTACGGTGCCGACGGCATCCCGCGTAACCGCGGCGTCTGGGAAGAGGACCGCGGCCAGTACGACGGCCAGGCCGAGGTCTTTGGGCCCTGCGGCGCGGCGGGCTACTACCGGCGGGCGCTGTTGGACGAGCTGAGCACAGGGCCGGGCCCTCTGGACGAGCGCCTTTTCATGTACCTGGAGGATGTCGACCTGGCCTGGCGGGCACGGTTGCGCGGCCACATCTGCCGTTTCGTGCCCGGGGCCGTTGTCTATCACAAGGTCAGCGCCACGGCGGGCGGACCGCTGGCTTCGTACCTGGTCGGGCGGAACACCCTGCTGGTGCTGATCAAGGACGTGCCGGGCGCGCTGCTGCGCCGGCATCTGGGCAAAGTCGTGCGGGCGCAGCTACGTATCGCCGGCGAGGCCCTGCGCGCCTTTCGCGGGCCTGCGGCGCGAGCCCGGCTGCGGGGGCAGGCCGCCGGCCTGCTCCTGTGGCCCGCGTGGCTGCCCGCGCGCCGGCGCACCCAAGCTTCCCGCACGGCGCCGTTGGAGGAGTTGGCCCGGCTGCTGCTGGAGTGAGACGGTGGGCGGCTCTTTGACCCTGCTGCTGGCCTGCCAGCGCGAAGGCTGGGCCTACGTGCCAGCCCTGGCCCGGCAGAATCGGCTCGGCGTCGAGGTGGGCGACTTTGCCGATCCGGACCTGCTGGACGGCGACTGGCGCGCTCGCCTGGAGGAGCTGCGCCCGCTCCTCGAGCAAATCCCAGGCGAGCGCCATCTGCACGGCCCCCATTCCGACCTCAACCCGGGCTTGCGCGACCGGGCGCTGGTGGCCTTTTGCCGCGATCGTTACCTCCGTTCCTTCGAGGTGGCCGCTGCCATCGGGGCCGCCGCAGTCATCTTTCACACGGGCTACAACCCGCTGATCCGTGCCCCTGGGTTCGACCGGCGCTGGGTGCAGCGCAGCGCCGCCTTCTGGCGCGACCTGGCCGAGGAGGCCGGCCGGCTGGGCCTGCAGGTGCACTTGGAGAACGCCTGGGAGCCGCACCCGGGCCTGCTGCGCGACCTGGTGGACGCTGTCGATTCCCCGGTTGTGTGGGCATGCCTGGACGCCGGCCACGCCAGCGTCTACTCCCGCCGGCCGTTGGCCGACTGGCTCGCCACACTGGACCGTCGCCTGGCTTCTATCCACCTGCACAACAACGACGGTCGGACGGACAGCCACGACGCACTGCAGGAGGGGATCGTGGACTATGACCGGCTGCTGCCGCTGTTGCTGCTGTCCCCACGGCCACCACGGCTGGTCCTGGAGGTCCAGGGCGGCCGGCAGAAGGTCGAGGACAGCCTGCTCTACCTACGCCGCGTGCTCGGACTATGAAGGAGGCTCGTGTGCGCCGTGACCGCCCGCGCGTTGCCATCGTGGGGGTGTGTGCCTCGGGGAAGACGGTGCTGGCCGAGGCCCTGCGACGCCATGGCTACAATGCCACCAGCGTGGCCCAGGAGCACTCCTTCGTCCAGGGCATGTGGCGGGCGCACGGCCCGCCGAACGTCCTGATCTGCCTGGACGCCAAGGCCGGGACGATCAACGCTCGCCTGGGGCGGGGCGACTTTGATGAGGAGGCCGTGGCCCAGCAGCGCGGCCGCCTGGCCGATGCGCGGGCCTATTGCGACCTGTACCTACCCACGGACGACCTTACGGAGCAGGAGGTGCAGGAGCGGGTCCTGGAGTTCCTGCGCCAGGGATGGCCGCTGACAACCGACGGGGAGGCCGGCAGGCCGGCGGAGGGGTGGTCCTGGCGTGGGCACCGCGGCCCCGACAGGGCCAAGCGCTCGCGCCGCCGGGGCGCGTAGCGCCCGTTTGACAGAACGCCCCGTCCGCGGTATACTAGCAATGTCCGCGGTGCCCGTAGTTCAATTGGCGGAGCGTCTGACTGTGGATCAGAAGGTTGCGGGTTCGATCCCCGCCGGGCACCCTGGGAGTGCCGAAAGGAACGAGCCAGCCCAGATGGGCTGGCTCGGCGTATTCGGGCGATGCGTCGGGCCTACCACTTGGAGACGAGCAGGCCCTTGTCGTCGCGCATCGAGCCGGCGACGCATATGATAAAGTCGACGAAAGCCCAGATATAGACCGGCACGAGGAGGATGAGCCCGAAGAGGAGCCAGGATGTGGCCCAGCCGATGATGCCCATGACCAGCATCACGATGGCCGTCCCGTTGAGTCCGAGGTAGAAGCGGTGGATACCGAGGTGGCCCAGGAAAAAGGCCAGCAGCGTGGCGGCCGTGCGCGACTTGTCGGACACGCCCCCGGCTACCCCGCCGGCCAGCCGGGCCCCGCAGCGGACGCAGACCTCGGCGACCGGCAGTGTCTGCGCGCCGCAGACGTGGCAGAACTGGTTCCCGTTGAGCGGCCGGACACCGCAGTTGGTGCAGAACTCCGCAGCCGGCCCCAGCTCCTTGCCGCAGTTCCGACAGAACATCCGAGCCTCCTTTGCTCTTGCCAGGGGAGGGCGCGTGTCCTCCGCGGTCCATTCGATCTCCTTGGCGCGAGATTATAGCATACCGCCCATGCCCTGTCAAGGAACATTCCGCGACCCCCACGGCGATATCCAGGTCGCGCCGATGCACAGCGGCCGGCGTACAGCGCGGCATGGCCGCGCCATTGCCGTGTCCCTGGATGTGCGGCGTCGTGCCGTTGCCTGAGCCGGGCACTTGCCGGTCAAGGCCGGCGACTTTGATACGGCCGTGCGCGACCCCGAACCCCGGTCACCGGTCGCGCTCTGCCCGGCGCTCCGGCCACAGGCCGCGAAGATAGGCCCACGTCGCCCCCAGCCAGTTTAGCCGCCGGCCGGGCAGGTCCAGCTCGCTCTTGTCGCAGACGGTCGAGATGCTCAGGAGGTCGATCTCCAGCTTGAGCGCGCGGATGGCCTCGAGCGCGCCCTCGTGCCACAGGGCGGTCACCCGGTGCAGCATGGCCTCGGCCCGGTCGATGCGCGCGGCGACCTCCCGGGCCACCTCGGGCGGTACCAGGCCGTGTTGCTCCTTCAGCCGGTTGAGCCGCCGGCCGGCCTCGTACGTCACGGCGACGATCTGCTCGCGTGTCAGCCAGCGCGTCTCATAGTTCAGCGTCTGCAGCCAGGTGGGACCGAGCAGGGCGCGACGGTGCTCCTCCAGGGTGCGGCAGAAGAAGCGGTAGCCGTGGCGTTCGGGCTCCTCGAAGGCGCGGCTGCCGGGGTCCACGAAGGGGGCCAGCGGCGAGATAAAGGGCGCGAGCCGGCCCTGCTTACCGTGGCGCCCCAGCAGCTCGCCGCAGTAGGCGATCGTGTCCAGCACCGAGGCAGGGTCCTGCTCCGGCAGCCCGATCATGAAGAAGACGTCCACCCGCCGGCACCCGGCCGCCAGCGCGGCCGCCAACGTTGCCTCCACGGCCGCGTTGTCGTAGGGCTTGCCAAAGGCCTGCCGCACGCGCACGTCGTGCGACTCCAGGGAGAACTCGAGCACGCAGCCGGGAAAGGCCCGGTTCAGCAGGTCCAGGAACTCGCGCGAGGCCGGGGCGAACACCTCGGCGATGACCTCACCGCCGATGCGCTTGCGCGCCGCGGCCTCCAGGAAAAGGCGGGCGTACTCCTCGCCGGCCTGGCGCAGATCACCCAGGATGAAGAGCGGGCCGCGGTTGAAGCGGCGCACTGCGGCCATGTCATCGGCCAGGACCTCCGGCGGTCGGTAGGCCGGCCGGGGCCGGTTGCACACCAAGCGGTAGGCTGCGGCCGAGCCGCCACAGGTCAGGCAGCCCTGCGTGCAGCCGCGCACGCTCAACGCCGCGGTGATGGGGTATTCCATCCAGCGGTCAAAGGGCACGGCGCTGCGCAGGTCCATGTAGCGCGGCACTGCCCGCAGCAGCTGGCGATAGTCCAGGACGATCCCGTCGAGCGCCTCCGGAACCCAGGAGAGGGGGTTCGCGCGCACGACACCACCATCCCGCCACGTCAGGTTGGGGACTGCCGCCAGGTCGCCGCCGTCGCGCAGCGCGACCATGAGCTGCCGCAGCGGCTCCTCGGCCGAGTCGCCGCGCAGGACATAATCTACCTGCGGATACCCCATGAGCTCGTCGTGGTAGTAGCTGGCGGAGAGGCCGCCGAAGAGAACCGGGGTATGCGGGTGCAGCTCCTTCAGCAGCGCGGCCACGGCCAGGCTGCCGTGGGCGTGGGGCAGCCAGTGCAGGTCGATGCCGAAGACGGTGGGCTGCAGCTTCGCCAGGAAAGCGGGCACGTCGAAGCGGGCATCGCGCAGCATCCGCGCCGCCAGGTTGACGATGCGCACGCGGAAGCCGTGCCGCTCCAGGTACTCGGCCATGGTGCTGAAGCCGATGGGGTACATCTCAAAGAGCGGCCCCGAGGGGATCAGGTCGCTCACCGGGCCGTACAGGATCGCCTCACGGCGGAAGTCGTACACGCTGGGAGCGTGCAGTAACACCAGGTCGATGCGAGACATCGTCGCTCCGTGTGTGGCCCGGCGCTAGCCTCGCCGGCGGCTGCGGAACCTGGGCAGGATGGCGATCAGCTCAAAGAGCAGGAACAGCACCGCCCCGGCCAGGAGTGCCAGGCCGAGCAGGTTGGAGGAGGCCCGCCGGTCCACGGTCTGCTGGGGCACGACGCCGCGGATGGCCGGCCAGAGATACCACAGCGCCATGGCCAGGAGGACCAGGCCGGCCAGGCCACAGGCGACGGCCAGGGCGATCGTCGTCGCGCTGCGCGGGGCCTCCCCGCCGGCCCGGCCGTTCTGCCCGTTCACGGCAAAGGAGAAGACACGGCCCCGATAGCGATAGGCGCCGAGCCAGACGGGCAGCATCAGGTGCAGGAACGAGTCCAGCTGGGCGGTACAAAAGTCGGGCCGGTAGTCGACCACCTGGCGGCGCGACCTGTTCTGCGCGCTCCATGCGCCGAGACCGCCCTCCATTTCATCGTCCGTCTGGGCCAGGACCGGGGCCAGGACCTCGGCCCTGGCGCGCGATTCCTGGGCCATGCGGATCTGGGCTTCCATGGCGGCGTCGGCCAGGGCTACCTGGTAGACCTCGGCCGGCCAGCCGGCCAGGTAGAGCGGGCGAAAGGCCAGCGCCGCCCGCAGGTCGAACGGCTCGATCTGGCGGAGGACCTTCCGGTCGAGGCTGAAGGAGGCCGGCACCAGCACGTCCTGGACGGGCAGGTGCTGCTTCTGCGGCGTCGGCAGCGGCGCGGCAGCCAGCCCGCGCGCCTCCGTGCGGAATGAGACCACCCCCAGCCCCTTGAAGGACCAGAACGGCAGGTAGACCCCGTGCATGTCCAGGATAGCGGCCCGCTGGGCCAGGTCATCGGGGCGCGACCAGCCCCGGCCGAGCCACTCGCGCAGGGCTTGTTCCGCCTCCTCCCGCTCCAGGGCAAAGGGGACGATGGCGCGGGGCGGTATCAGCAGGCTGCCGGCCGTCTCGCGGACGACCTGGGGCGAGCCGCAGAAGGGGCATGCCAGGGAGGCGGTGCGGACGGATAGCTCGGTGACCGCGCCGCAGGAGCGGCAGCGCAGGGCATCCCTGCCGTAGGGTTCCTGCTGCGCCTCCGGTGTGGCGAGGTCGGGGGGCAGGCCCAGCCAGACCGGTGGCCGGGCCTGCTCGGGCAGAGGGTGCTCTGTACCGCAGTGCTGGCAGCGCAGGGCGCGCGCCGCAATGTCGAAGCGCAGGTGCGCACCACAGTTCGGGCACGGCGATGGGTAGGCGGTCACCTGTGCCGGAGGGCCGGGCTGCTCCGCCGCACCCGCCTGTGGCCCGGAGAGCAGGGCGACCATCCCCAGCCGGGCCTCGTCGTTGTCGGGGTCCAGCCGCAGGGCTCGGGAGAAGCACTCCTTGCGCTTCTCGGGATCGTCGACGGCCTTGCCCATCCAGACCCAGGCTGCGGCGTACTGCGGGTCCTGCCGCAGCAGGGCGGCCAGCATGGTGCGGGCCTGCGCCGTCTGGCCGGCCTGGAGCGCCAGGATGGCCCGTTTCAGTTGTGCCTCCAGCTCCTGAGCAGCAGCCACGGTTGCCTCGCGCGCGCAGTATAGCACAGGTCCGCGATTCGGGCAAAGGGGTCCGGGGCGATCCACGGCCGTACCAAAGTCGCCGGCCTTGACCGGCAAGTGCCCGGCTCCGGCAACGGCCCGACGCCGCACATCCAGGGACACGGCAATGGTGCGACCATGCCGCACCGTACGCCGGCCGGGCGCTTGCCATCCGCTGTGCACTGGCACCCCTTGATATCGCCGTGCGGTGATTGCCAAATCGGTGTCCTGTGCTATAATACGGGCCGTACCCAGTATGGTGGCAAGGAGGGCTGCGGACCCATGCGCGATTTCTTGCGTTTCGTCTTTCTGCTCCTGCTGATCGTGGCTGTCCTCGCCGTGGCGGTGTCGTACTACCTGATCCACTTTGCCCGCTTCGCCCCCCCCGCTGCGGCCGGGAGCACGAGCGGCGAACCGGTAGAGATCGTCTTTGAGATCAATGAGGGCGAGAGCACCGCCCAGATTGCCCGCAACTTGCAGGACAAGGGGCTGATCCACGGCTTTCTCTTCATCCCGGGCGAGTGGCTCTTCCGGGGCTGGTCCAGCCTGCGCGGGATGGACGGACAGCTCAAGGTCGGCCGCTACACGCTGCGCAGCGACATGACGATGGACGAGATTCTGGAGGCGCTGAGCAAGGCTCCGCCCCAGGAGGATATCACCTTCACCATCCGCGAGGGGCTGCGGCTGGAGGAGATCGGCGAGCAGTTGGAGGAGCAGGGGGTCATGTCGGCCGAGGAGTTCGCCGCGGCGTTGGAGGTGCCCTACGACTACCGCTTCCTGGCCGACCGGCCCATCACTGCCACACTCGAAGGGTACATCTTCCCGGACACGTACAAGGTGCCCCTCGCCTACACCTCCACGCAGATCGTGGACTTTGTCCTGCAGAACTTTGACCGCCGCTTCAGCGCGACGATGCGCGAGCAGGCCGCGCTGCACGGCATGAGCATCTTTGACGTGGTGACGCTGGCCTCTGTCGTCGAGCGCGAGGCGATCGTGGACTCGGAGCGCCCGATCATCGCCAGCGTCTATCTGAACCGCCTCGCCGCAGGGATGCCGCTGGAGGCCGATCCGACGGTGCAGTACGCCCTGGGTTACAGCGAGGACCAGGGACGCTGGTGGCCCGTGATCTACTTTGACGAGCTGGGGGTGGAGACGCTGGCCGAGTACGACAACCCGTACAACACCTACCGCCACGCCGGCCTGCCCCCGGGGCCGATCTGCAGTCCCGGGCTGGCCGCGCTGCGGGCCGTCGTCGAGCCGGCCCAGACCGACTACTACTTCTTCGTCGCCAAGGGCGACGGGAGCGGCGAGCACGCCTTTGCCAGAACGCTGGAGGAGCACAACATCAACGTGGCGCGCTACCGGCCCTAGCGGAGGAGCGATTCGGTGAGGCTCGATCTGGCGGCTTTGGCGGCGGTGGCCGGCCTCTTCCTGGGTGCGGCGATGAACGTCATCGTGCAGCGCCTGCCGCGCGAGCGATCCCTGCGCCACCGGCCGGGCTGCACCCGCTGTGGCCATCCGTTGAGCTGGGAGCTGCTGCCGCTGGCCGGCTACCTGGTCCAGCGCGGCCGCTGCCGGCACTGCCACAAGCCCATCCCGTATACCTTTCCCCTGTTGGAGCTGTTGACGGCGCTGATGCTGGGGGTGCTCTTCCTGCTGCACCCGGCCGAGCGGGCTGCGCTCTACGCCGTCTTCAGCCTGGCCCTCATCCTGACCCTCTTCCTGGACTGGCTGCACCGCTACATCTACTACGCGGTCATCGTGCCCGCCGCGGCGGTGGCGCTGCTGGGGGCGCTGCTCCCACTGCCGGGGCACCCGACGATCCTCTACTGCCTCCTGGGCATGGGCATCGGCGTGGCCTTCTTTGGCCTGCTCTTTCTGCTGGGACAGATCCTCTTTCACAGCCAGGCCCTCGGCCTGGGGGATGTCTGGTTGGCCGGGACCATCGGGGCCATGGCCGGTTTCCCCGGGGCTACCCTGGCCCTGGCCCTGGGCATGGTCATGGCGGGCCTCGGTGGAGGGCTCCTCCTGCTCACGCGCCGCGGCCGGCCGCGCGACTATATGCCCTACGGTTCGTTCCTGTGCCTGGGCGCCCTGCTGTACCTGTGCCTGTGGGCCCCCTGGAGCTTCTAGGAGGGTCGCCGTGGAGGTCCGTGTCCTGGCCTGCACGCCGGAGCCGCTGCGGGTGCTCTACACCGCGGCCCGGACGTGCTACAGTTCCAGCCGGCCCTCGCAGGTCTGGGAGGAGGCTCCCGCGCGGGAGCGGATGGAGCGGCTGATCGGCCAGATCGCCGCCAGCGGGCACCACTCGATCCTGGAGCACGTGTCCTTCACATTTGCCGTCGAAGGCTGCTCGCGCAGTGCCAGCCATCAGCTCGTCCGCCACCGCCTGGCCTCCTACAGCCAGCAGTCGCAGCGCTACGTGGTGGGCCCCTTCCCCTACGTCACGCCGGCCTCTTGGGAACGGGCCGGCCCGGAGCTGCTCGGGCGCTACCGCCAGGCGATGGCCGACCTCGATCAGCTGTACGAGGCGGCGCTGGCGGCCGGCGTTCCCGCCGAGGATGCCCGCTTCGTGCTGCCCCAGGCGGTGACAACCCATCTGACCATGTCGATGAACCTGCGCGAGCTGATCCACGCCGTCGGGCTGCGCACCTGCGTGCGCGCGCAGTGGGAGATCCGGCAGCTCTTTACGCGCGCCGTCGAGGCCGTGCGGGCGATCAACCCGTTCCTGGCCTCGTTCCTTGTGGTCAAGTGCGATCGGTTGGGCTACTGCGACGAGCGCGAGTCGTGCGGGCGTTACCCGCGGCGAGAGAGCGAACAGATGGAGGTGCGATGAGCGAGGAGTTCCTGGGCAAGACGGTACAGCAGTTCCTGGATGAGCTGGCCAGCAAGGCCCCCGTGCCCGGCGGCGGCAGTGTCGCTGCCCTCAGCGGGGCCCTGGCGGCCGGCCTGGTGACGATGGTCTGCGACCTGACACTGGGCAAGAAGGCGTATGCCAGCGTCGAGGCCGAGATCGCGCAGTACCGTGAGCAGGCCGAGTCCGTGCGCCACCGCCTGCAGGGCCTGATCCAGGCCGATGTGGAGGCCTACGGCCGGCTGGCGGTGGCGTACAAGCTGCCCAAGGAGACCGACGAGCAGCAGGCCGACCGCTACGCTGCCGTGCAGCAGGCGACCATGGAGGCAACGCAGGTGCCGCTGGAGATCGCCGAGGCCGCCGCGCAGGTGCTGCAACTCGCCGGACCGGTGGCCGAAAAGGGCAGCAAGCTGGCGGTGAGCGACGCCGGCATTGCTGCCCTGCTGGGCGAGTGCGCCGTCCACAGCGCCCTGATGAACGTCAAGATCAACCTGCCCACGCTGGAGGACGAGCCCTTTGTCGCCCAGGTGAAGCGGCGCATGAACCGCGTCACCAAGGGATTGGCCGAGCGCCGCGCGGCGATCATGCAGGTGGTCGAGGAGCGGATGGGCTAGGGAGGCAATCGGCTGTCGGCAGTCCGCTGTCAGGCGCCCCCCCGGAGCACGCGCTGACCGCTGATCGCTGATCGCTGAGGCTACTCCTCCCACAGCTTCTGCAGCAGGTGCCACTGCTCGGGGTGGGCGCGGATGACCTGCTCCATGATCCGGGCCAGCCGCTGGGTGTGGGTGCGTACATCGGCCTCGAGGTCGTCCGTGCGCGGCAGGTCCAGCTCGTGGAACTCGAGCCAGTACTGCCCCTTTTCCCGGCGGCAGAAGGTCGGCACGAGCGCGGCCCCGGTGCGCATGGCCAGCCGCACGGCGCCGTCGGGCAGCAGGGTGGGCCGCCCGAAGAACTCGACCATGGTTCCCTGCCCGCGGATCGGGCGGTCTCCGGCCACGACCACGGCCTTGCCGGCCTGCAGCATGCGCATGGCCTCCCGCAGGGCCCGCGGGCCGGCCGGTACGACCTGCACTCCCTGAAAGAGGCGCAGTTGGTTCATGAAGGCAAAGCCCTTCTCCCCACTCGGCAGGGCGATGACCAGCATGGCGTGCCCGTGGGCAGCGATGGCCTGGCCGGCCAGGTCGAAGCTGCTCTGGTGCGTCGAGGTCAGGATCACCCCCCGGCCCTGTCGAAACAGCTCCTGGAAGCGTGTCCACCCCGGTTCCACCATGTTGACCATAGACCTGATCTTCTCCGGGCGCAGAGAGGGCAGGTAGAACATCTCGTAGTAGGCCCGCGCGGCGTGGCGGAAGACCTCGATCGCCACTCGCCGCAGTCGTCGCGGGTCGCTCGTCTGCAGGACCGGCGCCAGGTTGCCCTCGACGATGCCGCGGGCCGTGGGCGATAGCACGGCAAAGAGCCTTCCGGACCACTCTGCCAGGGGGTATCCCAGCCACCGCGGCACCAGGCGCACCAGGAACATGGCAAAGCGCATCGTCCGCTCGCTCAGGGCGCGGGCCTGCTTCACTCTTCTCATCGGGCGAGATGTGTCCATGGTGCCGTCCCGCTGTCTGCGCGTCTCTACCGACCCCAATCTTGCCCTGCCCTCGTTACCGCTCGGCGGCGCCTGCCTGCCTCGTTGCGGCGGACCTCCTCCGGCACGGTGGCAAAGCCGGCCAGGAACTCGTCCCGCAGCGCCGCGAAGCTGCCGCCGACGATGCTCTCGCGGATGCGCCGCATGAGGGCGAGCGCAAAGTGCAGGTTGTGGATCGTGGCCAGGCGCTGGCCCAGCTGCTCCTGGCTCAGGAAAAGGTGGCGGAGGTAGGCCCGCGAAAAGTGCCGGCAGGTGTAGCACCCGCAGCCCTCTTCGATGGGCCGTGCATCGCGCTCGTGCTGGGCATTGCGGATGTTCAGCCGGCCGCTCGTCACCAGCAGGGCACCGTGACGGGCGATGCGCGTCGGCAGCACGCAGTCGAACATGTCGATGCCGCGGGCGACGCCGCCGAACAGGTCCTCGGGCGAACCGACTCCCAGGAGGTGCCGTGGCCTGTCGCGCGGCAGGAGCGGCACGCAGGTCTCCAGCATTGCGTGCATCGTCTCCTTCGGCTCGCCCACCGAGAGCCCGCCGATGGCGTATCCCGCCAAGTCCATGCCGGAGAGGACCGCGGCGCTCTGCCGCCGCAGGTCGGGATAGACACCCCCTTGCAGGATGCCGAACAGGGCCTGGTCCGATCGGCGCTGGCTGGCGCGGGCGCGTTCGGCCCAGCGGTGGGTGCGCTCCATGGCCTCCTGCGTGTACCCCCGTGGGCAGGGGAACGGCGTGCACTCGTCCAGCGGCATGGCGATGTCCGCCCCGAGCTGCTCCTGTACCGCCATGACCGACTCCGGGGTAAAGAGGTGCACGCTGCCGTCGATGTGCGAGCGGAAGGTGACCCCCTCCTCGGAGATGGAGCGGTTCGCCGCCAGGGAAAAGACCTGGAAGCCGCCGCTGTCGGTGAGCAGGGGCCGGTTCCAGCCCATGAAGCGATGCAGGCCGCCGAGCGCGGCCACCACGTCGCCACCGGGCCGCAGGTAGAGGTGGTAGGTGTTGCCCAGGATGAGCGCTGCCCCGGCCGCGCTGAGCTCGTCTGGGGAGACGGTCTTGACCGTGGCCTGGGTGCCGACCGGCATGAAGACGGGCGTGGGCACATCGCCGTGGGGGGTGTGCAGGATGCCGGCCCGGCCGGCCGTCTGGGCATCCTCGGCGACGATCTCGAAGGAGAACGCCTTCACGGCCGGCGCCTCCAGAAGTGCCACCAGCGCACCGGTTCGCCCTCTCGCCGCACGCCCTTTTCCTCGTCAGCGGGGGCGGGTGCTGAAGATGCCGCAGGAGTGGCGGCAACAGCCTGACCCACAGCCAGGCCGGCCAGCCGTCCCGCCCAATCGGCCTCTGTCTGGGCCTCCCTCAGGAGGTTGGCCAGCGCGGTCTCGTCCACGGAGAGGCCGGCCGCCTCCAGGCGGGCGCGCGCGGCCGCGCGGTCGAGCCCCGCGCGCCTGGCGATGACCTTGTTCAGCGCGCGCAGCCCCTGGCGCACCTGTTCCTCGGGTCGGCCGGCCGCGAGCTGCTGCTCACCCCAGCGCAGGAGCGCTTTGGCTGCGACGTCGTCCACATCGCTGGTCAGCGATTCATCCTGGTAGAGCCGCTCGACGGAACTACCTGTCTCTTGCATCCTGCCTCTTGCATCCTGCCTCTTGCATCATGCATCCTGCCTCTTGCCCCTCACCGTTCCCCCATCCCCTCCGGCAGCACCTTGCCCGGGTTGAGGATGCCCCGCGGATCCAGCGTGCGCTTCAGCGCCTGCATGATCTCGATGGCCACCGGCCCCAGGTTCTGCTCGGCATAGTCGCGCTTGAGCAGGCCGACGCCGTGCTCGCCGGAGAGCACGCCGCCCAGCGACATGGCGATCCCGAAGAGAGCCTCCGCGGCCTTCTCCACGCGGGCGAACTCCTCCGGGTCGCGCCGGTCAAAGAGAATGTTGGGGTGCAGGTTGCCGTCGCCGATGTGCCCAAAGATCGGGATGGGCAGGTTGTACTGCCGGGACACTTCCTTGATGCGCGCTACCGCCTCGGGGATGGCGCTGCGCGGCACGGTGATGTCCTCGCCGAGCTTGTTCGGCCGGCGCCGGGCCAGCGAGGGCGAGACCGACTTGCGGGCGGCCATCAGCGCCGCCCCCTCCTTCGCATCTGCGGCCACGCGCACCTCGCGGGCCCCGTTCTGCCAGCAGATGTGGCCGATCTCCTCGATGTCGCGCTGGGCCAGCGTGGGGTCGCCGTCGGTCTCGATCACCAGGATGGCCTCCACGTCCAGCGGCAGGCCCATCTTCTTGTGGGCCTCGACGGTGGCGATGGTGGTGTCGTCCATGATCTCCATCGCCACCGGGACGATGCCGGCCTCCAGGATCCTGGTGACGGCCACGCTGGCGTCGATCAGCTTGGGGAAGACGGCCATAGCCGTGCACGTCGCCTTGGGTGGTGGGATCAGCTTGAGAGTGGCCTCGGTGATGACCCCCAGCGTCCCCTCGGAGCCGATGAAGAGGTGGGCCAGGTGGTAGCCAACGGCGTGCTTGATCGTCTTGCCGCCGGTGCGCAGGACGCGCCCGTCGGCCAGGACGACCTCCAGCCCCATCACATAGTCGGCCGTCACGCCGTACTTCAGGCAATGCGGGCCCCCGGCGTTGCAGGCGATGTTGCCCCCGATGCTGGAGTGGCGCTGGCTGGAGGGGTCCGGCGGGTAGTACAGTCCCTGCTTGGCCACCTCTGCCTGCAGGTCGGAGGTGACCACCCCTGCCTGCACCACGGCCACCATGTTGATCCGGTCGATCTCCACAATGCGGTTCATGCGGGTCATGTTGAGCACGATGCCGCCGTGGATGGGAATCGACCCGCCGGCCAGCCCGCTGCCCAGCCCCCGCGGCACTACCGGGATGCTCTCCCGGTTGGCCAGCGCCAGCACGCGCGACACCTCCTCCGTCGTCTCCGGCGATACCACGGCGTCCGGGATGGCGTCCCTGAAGGTGGCGTCGAAACCGTAGCAGAGCAGGTCTTCCGGCTCGTTGCTGGCATAGCGGGCGCCGACGATGGCCCGCAGCTCGCGCAGCACCTGTTTCTCGTCCATGCGGGTGTCCTTATCCTCTGTTCAGGAGTCTGCCACCTCGGGGGCCAGTTCATCCTCGTCCGGCAGGGGTGCCAGGCCCTGCTCCTGGATCTCGATGTGCAGACTGCCGCAGCGCGGGCAGGGCAGCCGGCCGCGGCGATAGGGCTCCGGCTCCATGGTCAGCCCACTGTGGCCACAATCCAGGCAGACGTACTCGTACCAGGTCGTCTTCATCGCGGCCTCCTTGGTCGGTCCGTGGCAGGAACCGGTTCTGTCCTGAGCGAATTGTACACGAGACCGGCGCTCTTGTCCAGTGGCGTCCTGGTTGCGCCGCGTGGGGGGTTATAGTACAATAGCCCCGTCTGCTGCAACCGGGGCTGCCTGTCGCCGCGTCCAGCCTATGGTCGTCCCGCGCGGCGCACGCTCTCTTGCGGAAAAGGTGGTCCGAACGATGCCGCTCGTGCGCAACCCGTTCTTCAATCGCCACCGCATCACCGATCCGGCCTACTTTGCCGGCCGGCAGCAGGAGCTCGAGCAGCTCTGCGGGGCCATGCTCACCGGCCAGTGCCGGGCGCTCGTCGGCGAGCGCAAGGTGGGCAAGAGCTCCCTGCTCACGCACCTGCTGCGCCCGGAGGTGCTGCAGTGTTTCGGCCTGGAGCCCCAGCACTACCTCGTGGCCTATCTCGACCTGGAAGGAATGACCTCGGCCACGCGCGGCGAGTTCTGGCACGAGGCCCTGGAGCAGCTCGCGGCCGGCCTGCGCGACGAGGAGCTTTGCTCGGCCTTCGGCCGGGCCTTGCGCGGGCCGGATCTCCGCTTCATGGGGGTTCGCCAGCTCCTCCGCCGCCTCCGCGATGCCGGCCTGCGCGCCGTCCTGGTGTTGGACGAGTTCGAGTCCCTGGCCCGGAGCGTCCACTTCGAGCCCGACTTTTACAGCGAGCTGCGCAGCCTGGCCGGCGAGATCGGCGTGATCTACCTGACAGCTTCCCGGCGCGGGCTCTACGAGCTGACGTACCGCCACGCCGGCACCCTGTCTTCTCCCTTCTTCAACATCTTCTCCGAGTTGTCCCTGGGGCTCATGCCGGCCGCAGAGGCGCGCGGGCTGGTCGACGGACTTGCGCGGCTGGGCGGGGGGCAGGGGTTCGACGAGCGGCAGGCCGCCCTGGCGCTGGAGTGGGCCGGTCCACACCCCTTCTTCGCGCAGTTGGCGGGGTACCACCTCTGGGAGGCCGGCGCCGGCCGGGGACAGCCGTCTGCGGAAGCGCTGGAGTCTGCCCATCGCCGCTTCCTGGCCGAGGCCGAGGATCACTACCGCTACCTCTGGGCGCAGCTCGACCAGGCCGAGAGAGAGGGCGTGCTGCACCCGGAGCGGGTCCCGGAGGAGGTGCCCCGGCGGCTGCAGCGGCGCGGCGTTCTGCTGCCGGCCGGGACGACCTGGCTGCCCTTTTCGGCCTCGTTCGCCGACTTTGCCCGCCGCCAGGAGCTGGCTACGCCGCGCACGCCGCCCCTGCCGCCGCCGGCCGGTGGCGAGGACCTCACAGGCCGGAGCATCGGCCCGTACCGTGTCCTGGAGCGGTGCGGGCAGGGCGGCATGGCCGAGGTCTACAAGGGCTACCACCCGCTCATCGACCGCTATGTGGCCATCAAGGTGCTGCGACCCTCCTTCGCCGGCGACGAGGAGTTCCGTGCCCGCTTCCAGCGCGAGGCCACCGCCGTGGCCACGCTGCGCCACCCCGGCATCGTCCAGCTCCACGACTTTGGCCAGCTGGGGGAGCGCTACTACATGGTGATGGAGTACATCGATGGCGGCACCCTGCGCGAGCGGCTCGTGAACCTGGATGCCTCTGGCGCGCGCATGCCGCTGGCCGACGTCGTGGCCATCGTGCGCGGGGTCGCCGCGGCCCTGGAGTATGCTCACCGCCGGGGAATCGTCCACCGCGACGTCAAGCCGGCCAACATCCTGTTCACCCCGGAGGGAGATCCCGTCCTGACCGACTTTGGCATCGCCCGCATGCTCAAGGGCGAGGCAGTGACCGTGGCCGGCATGAGCGTCGGTACGCCCGACTACATGTCGCCCGAGCAGGGGCTGGGCCAGCCGGCCACCCCTGCCTCCGACATCTACTCCCTGGGAGTGGTGCTGTACGAGATGCTCGTCGGGCGGCGGCCCTACACCGCCGAAACGCCCTTTGCGGTGATCGTTCAGCATATCCAGGCCGGCTTCCCGTCACCACGCGGTGACGACCCGGCCTTTCCGCAGGCTCTCGAGCGCATCCTGGCCCGGGCGCTGGCCAAGGACCCGGCGGCGCGCTACGCCACGGCCGGCGAGCTGGCCCAGGACCTGCAGCAGGCGGCAGAGAGCTGGGAGCGAGGCTAAACGATGGTCCGTAAGAGCCTGCAGACCGGGCTGCTCCTGGGTCTGCTGTTGGCCGCGGCGCTGGCCGCTATCCCGGCCAACGAGCAGGCCGTCCGGGCCATTCCCGGCTGGGAGGGACTCGGCATCCCCTGGCTGCCGCCCGAGACGCTGCGGGCCTTTGCGCTGGCCGCCGGTGGGCTCCTGCTGCTCCTGGTCGGCACGCTGGCGGCGATGCGGGTGCGGCCCGATCGCCTGGGCGATGGGTTCCGGGCCGGCGCGCTGAGCGGGCTCGTCGCGGGCACGATGGTCTACCTGCTGGTCGTGGGCCCGCTGATCGTCCTGCGCGCGGGAGGCGAACTGCTGCAGCGGCTGCCAGGGAATGGCGGGCCGCCCGATCCGCAGCGGCTCGCCGACTACCTCAGCCGGATGGTCGATGTGGCCGGCGTGACGATCTGGCGGAGCTCGATGCTGAGCGCGCTGGTGGTGCCTCTGGCGGGGCTGGCGGTGGGTGGAATGGAGGGACTGGTTTACGGGCTTCTCCGGCGCATCGCCGGGCGCAGGTCCGCGCCCGAGGCTCGGCCGGCCCTGTTGGACCAGGTGCGCGCCGGCAAGCCGCTGCGGCCGGCGGGCGGCTCCGAGGGCCCCCTGCGCGCCGGCCTCCTGGGTGGCCTGCTGGTGGGAGCCTTTCTCACCCTGGAGCTGCTGGCGCTCCTCACCGAGGGTGTGCTCGGGAGGGCAGGCAACCTGACCGTCCACGCGCCGCACTTTTCGCCCCATGTGCTCGACGTGATCGCGCGCGTGGCTATCCCCCTCCTCGTGCTCGTTCCTATCGTCGCTGCCTTCTGGGGCGGGGCTGGTGTGCTGCTGCTCAAGGACCCGGCCACGCGCTTCGGGGCGCGGCTGGCCGCCAGCGCCTACACCGGGATCACCGCAGGAGCCATCGTCGCCATCTTCTTCGTCTTGCCCCTCGCCAACATCTGGCTGGCGACGATCCCGGCCGCCGCGAGCGCGCGGATCTCGCCGGAAGGGCTGCCGGCGGACCCGGGCGGCGCGGTGCCCTTTGTCTTTGCCTTCTGTGCTGCCTTCGGGCTGGCGGCAACCCTGGTCGATGCCGCCATCGGGTTCCTGCTGGGGCTGCCCTTTGTCCTCTTCTCGGCCCACGTCTGGCCGCGCCGGCCTGTCGACCGGGCCGCCGGACTGGCCGCCAGGCTGCGCCGCCAACCGGAAAACACCCTGCCCCAGCTTTACGGGCTCTTCCAGCGCGACGGCCAGGCGGTAGCCGTCCTGCAGCACTTGGCCCGGCGGCTGAGGGCCGAGAGGACGGTTCACCTCGGCCGCGTCGTGCAGCGCGAAGGCCCGGCCGTCGCCGTCCGGGAGCACGGCCTCCGGCGGCGCAGGCGGGAGAAGTCGCCGCCGGCCGGCCTCATCGCCGCCGCCTACCACACCCTCTACGAGTCGCCCGAGCGCACCGACGCGCAGAAAGCCATCGTCGATGTCCTGGCCGCAGTGCCCGACTGGCGCTGGGCCGGCGAGGTCGCCGAGCTGCACCGCTTCCTGGCAGAAGGCCGGCAGGCCCGCACCATGCAGCACCTGGCCGCCGTCCGCCCGCTGCCCGAGGAGCAGACCTCTTCCCTGCCGTCTGTGCTGAAGCAGGAGGGGGAGATCCTCTCCCGCGTCATCGCCGAGGTGAAAAAGGCCCACCTGATGGACGATCCCAACGGCCGCACGATCTACCTCAACCGCGCCCTGGAGGAGGTAGCGGCTGCCCAGCGGGCCGCCGCCGCGTGGCTGGGTGCCGGCCGCTCCCGCGGCAGCGCCACCCCCTACGCGGAGCAAAAGGTCCTGGCGATCCTCCTGCCGCAGTGGCAGGAGATCCTCCACGGGGCGCTGCGCGACCTGCGCGGGCGGGCGGTGCTGAAGGTGGAGCTGCTGACCCGCCAGGCCAGCTACCTGCCGCGGCTGGCTCTGCACGTGCGCGTGGCCAACGAGGGGCTCAACGTGGCCGAGCAGGTGCGGCTCGGCCTGGACCCGGCCCCGGGCTACCAGCTGACCCCAGGGAGCGAGGCCCGCATCGAGCTGCTGCCTCCAGGCGAGGCCCACGAGGCCGAGCTGGTGCTGGAGCCGCGCAATCCGCGGGCGATGCGTGTGCTCATGCACGTGTTCTACAACGACGCCGTGGAGGAGAACCGCGAGCTGGCCCTGGCCGACGAGGTCGTCTTTGTCGGCACGGACCGCCCCTTCCAGCGCATCTTCCCCATTCCCTACGTTACCGGAACGCCGCTGAAGACGCCGGAGATGTTCTTTGGCCGGGAGGACGTCTTCGCCTATGTCCGCGAGCATCTACTGGGGGCCTATCAGAACAACATCATCGTGCTGCACGGGCAGCGCCGCACCGGCAAGACCTCGGTGCTGTACCAGCTGCCGCGGGTTATGGGCGAAACCCACTACTGCGTGCTGCTGGACATGCAGGGGATCACCGCTCGCAGCGAGGCCGAGTTCTTCTACGCCCTCAGCGACGAGATCGCCTACAGCCTGCAGCGGGAGGGAGTGGCGGCGGAGGTGCCGCCGCGCGAGGATTTCGAGGCGCAGCCCGAGTTCACCTTCCGCAACCGCTTCCTGCGCGGGGTGTACCCGCTTCTGGGAGAGAAGCATCTGCTGCTCCTGTTCGACGAGTTCGAGGAGCTGCAGCACCACGTCGAGCAGGGGCACATCGGCACCGGCGTCTTTGCCTTCCTGCGCAACCTGATGCAGCACGAGCGGCCGGTGGATTTCGTCTTCTCCGGGACGCACAAGCTGGAGGAGCTGGCGGGGGAGTACTGGTCGATCCTCTTTAACATCGCCACCTACAAGCAGATCAGCTTCCTAGAGCGGAGCGAGGTGGAGCGGCTGGTGGTCGATCCTGTGTCGCCCTACGGGATGGAGTACGACCCGCTGGCGGTGGAGCACATCTACGCAGTCACAGCCGGCCATCCCTTCCTGACGCAGCTGGTCTGCCACGAGCTGGTGGCCTACCACAATGAGACTGAGCGCAGCTACATCACGGTGGCCGACGTCGACGTGGTGCTGGAGCGCATCGCCGAGCGTGGCGAAGCGCACTTCAAGTACGTCTGGGCCGAGGCCGACCCGGCGCAGCGGGCCTGCCTGCTGGCGCTGGCGGAGCTGCTGGCCCACACCGACGGGGCTCCGGTGGAGGACGTGCTGGCCCTCTCGGAGCGGCGCGGCCGGCCGATCGACGGCGAGACAGGCGTGCGGGCCATGGTGCGGCTGGAGACGCGCGATGTCTTGGTGCGCACGGCGCCGGGCTCGGATCGTTTCCGCTTCCGGGTGGACCTGGTGCGGCGGTACATCGTGCGCAATCCACAGCTGGCGGATGCGGTGGGGTAGGGGGCAGGGCTCAGGGCCCCAGGGCTCCGGGAAGCCTGGCAGCCTGGCGGAGATGTGTACACCTATGACTTGCTACACATCGCCCTCTACCCGCACAACAGCAGCGAGTATGGGCCGGTCATCGCCCAGGTCTTTGCCCAGGCCCGCCATCACGAGTGCATCTTCCACGCCGAGCAGGACATCGGCGTCTACTTCCGCGAGACCTGGGGCCGGGGCTACGCCGCAACCCATCCCGAGGAGGCCGGCCGCCGGCCTGCGCCGCGTGCGACCTCCACCTGGTAGACCCCCGCCCGGCCGGCCGGCGGTGCTCGTTCCACGCACCCGCCAGGACCCTCTCCTACGGCACTGCCGGATAGACGATCACGCGGACCCCGTCCGGCAAGTCTTCGCGCAGCAGGCCCTGCAGCCGCTCCGGCAGCGGGTCGGGGATGGCCACTGTGGCCGGGTCGCCGTCGGAGATATAGCGCAGCTCGGGGTGCTCCTGGAAGAAGGGCAGCCAGTACTCCAACTCCGAGTCGATTGCCTGGGTGCGGCGGATGTGGTAGGGGTCAAAGTTCACCGACCACGGGCTGGGCGAAGCGCCCCCGGCCACCTCGGCCGCAGCCTGGAAGTCATAGCGCAGGTCCTCCCACTCTCCGGCATGGACAAGAGTCTCGTCCGCCGGGTACATCCCCAGCGGGATCGAGATGGAGCGCACCTCGTAGCCTGGGATCAGCGCCTCGATCCGGCTCTCCGAGGTAGCCAGCTGCCAGTGCACCTCGTCCACCGTGCCCTGGTCGAGCCGGAAGTGGGTAACAGTGTGCGAGCCGATCTCCAGGCCCCAGGCGACCATGTCCTGCAGCTTCTTCTCCGTCCACTCCGGCTGGCCGAAGAGCACGCGGTCGGGCACGTCCACGTCCAGCAGGACGAAGAAGGTCCCCCGCGGCCGCCAGTCGTCGGGGTAGCGCCGCGCGGCGTCGAGGAGGATGCCGCAGGCGCTGTTGGGATCCACCGTCCCGTCGGCCAGGTAGCGGCACTGGCCGGAGGAGGAGTCGTCAAAGGTGAACACGACCGGCGTCTTCCCGGCCGGCACGTCGATGTGGCCCAGCGCCAGGTCGATAAAGTTGATCGGGTAGTACCCCTCGGAGATGAGCCGCTCCACGTCCCCGCGCACATTCTCCGGTGTCCGGCTCCAGCGCCCCTCCGGATCTTCGATCAGGTGGTACTCCAGCACCAGAATCCAGCCAAGCTCGTTGGCTCGGACCCCCTGCAGAAGGGCCGTCGGGTCGGGCGTGGGCGAGGGCGTGAGCGTGGGGGTCGGTGTCCTCGTCGGCGTCGGGGTGGCCGTGGGCGGCGGGGTCATCGTGACGACCGGAACGGTCGGCACGATCGATGTCGCCGCTGGCGGCTCACCGCAGGCGGCCAGGAGCAGGCAGCAGAGCAGCACGGGCAGGGCGAGCAGGGCAGCGCTTCGGCGCATCGATGCCTCCATGGTGCCGGTTCCTCACGCGTCACGTCTCACTCGTCGCATCCTCTTCCGCGTCGTCAATCCCTTCCCGTCCCTCCGCCGGCTCGTCCCAGAACAGCTCGGCCGGCCCGATGCGCACGCGGTCGCCATCCCGCACGCCGGCCTGGCGCAGCGCCTCATCGATACCGGTTGCGCGGAGCACCCGTTGGAAACGCCAGGCCGCCTCGATGCTGTCAAAGTTGGTCATTGCGGCGACGCGCTCGATGTATCGGCCGCGCACGCGCCAGCCGTCCTCCTCCTGTACCACCGTGAAGGTGCGATCGTCGGCCGGGGGTGGGGCCAGTACCAGCGTCTCGGCGCGTGGGGACAGGTCGTGGGTCGGGGGCAGCGTGGCCAGCAGGGCGGCCGTTCGATCCAGCAGCGCCCGCACCCCCGCGCCGGTGGCGGCGGAGATGGGAAAGACGTCCTCGGCGGGGACCGGCAGCTCCCCGCGCAGCCGCTCCAGCCGCTCGCGGCCGGCCGGCAGGTCCATCTTGTTCACCGCGACGAGCTGGCGCCGCTGCGCCAGGACCTCGCTGTACTGGGCCAGTTCCCGGTTCGTGGCCCGAAAGTCGTCCAGTGGGTCGCGCCCGTCCACCCCGGCGCCGTCGAGCACGTGGACCAGCAGGCGGGTGCGCTCGATGTGGCGCAGGAACTCCAGCCCCAGCCCCACACCCTCGCTGGCGCCCTCGATAAGCCCGGGGATGTCGGCCACGACGAAGGAGAAGTCGCCCACTGTAGCCACGCCCAGGTTTGGCGAGAGGGTGGTAAACGGGTAGGGGGCGATCTTGGGCCGGGCAGCGCTGCACGCCGCCAGGAGGGTGGACTTGCCGGCGTTGGGGTAGCCCACCAGCCCGACGTCGGCGATCAACTTGAGCTCGAGCTCCAGCCAGCGCTCCTCGGCCGGCTCCCCCAGCTCGGCAAAGCGCGGCGTCTGGCGCGTGGCCGTGGCGTAGGCGGCGTTGCCGCGGCCGCCGCGGCCGCCGCGCGCCACCAGCAGGCGCTGCCCCGGCGCGACCAGGTCGACAGAGAGGCCGGCCTCGGCCTCCACGCCCCGCACCACGGTGCCCGCCGGCACGGGGATCTCCAGGTCGGCACCGTCGGCGCCGCGGCGGTCGGCCTTGCCTCCGGGCCGGCCTTCCTGCGCCCGGAAGTGTTGACGGTGCTGGAAGGCGATCAGCGTGTTGCAGCCGGGGTCGACGACCAGGTAGACGTCGCCCCCGCGCCCGCCGTCGCCACCATCGGGGCCGCCCCGTGGGACGTACTTCTCCCGGCGGAAGGAGACGTGGCCGTCGCCGCCCTTGCCAGACTTGACGTGGATACGCGCGCGGTCGTAGAGCATGGGTCTTGCCTCCGCGGGCATTGTACCACAGCGCCGGCAGGCGATCAAATTGGTCGCGGCCCGATTTGACCGCCTGGTCGTCCTGTGCTATAATGCCGCCCGTTAGGCGTGCTGCTATGGAAGCAGTGGGACAGCCTGGGGAGGTGGCACGATGAGCCGATGGGGGCTCAACATCCTGGTAGGCACGGTGACGCCCAAGCACGGCTGGTAGGGGCGCTTTTTTTTCGCAGAGGAGGTCTTATGGCCCGGTTGCACGAGTACCAGGGGAAAAAGCTTCTGCAGCAGTTCAAGATCGCCGTGCCGCAGGGCGGCGTCGCGGCGACGCCCGAGGAGGCCCGTGCCATCGCCGAGCAGGTTGGCCGGCCGGTCATGGTCAAGGCTCAGGCCTGGGTCACCGGGCGGGCCGCCATGGGCGGCATCCGCAAGGCCGCCAACCCCGACGAGGCCGCTGCGGCCGCGGCCGACATGCTCGGCCTCAAGGTCAAGGGCTTTACCGTCGAGCAGGTGCTGGTCGAGGAGCAGCTCCCGATTGCCCAGGAGTTCTACGCCGGCGTCATCGTCGACGACCGCGCCAAGGCGCCGCTGGTGATGTTCTCCAGCGTCGGCGGCACCGGCATCGAGGAGATCGCCGCGGCCCACCCGGACAAGGTGGCCCGCACACACGTGGACATCGAGTCGGGCCTGCAGGAGTACCAGGCCCGTCAACTCGTCAAGGAGACGGGGGTGGGCGGCAAGCTCCTGGGCGACCTGGGCACCCTGCTGGCGGCGCTCTACAACGTCGCCCGGACCTACGAGGCCCGCGCCGCGGAGATCAACCCGCTCGTGGTCACCGCCGACGGCAAGCTCTACGCCGCCGACTGCCGTGTCACGGTGGACGACTATGCCGTCTTCCGCCACAAGGACCTGGGGATCGAAATCGCCCGCGAGTACGACCGCCCGCCGACGAAACTGGAAAAGATCTCCTACCAGGTCGAGGCCAACGACTACCGCGGCACCTTCTACTATATCCAGATGGCCAGCGATTTCCAGAAGGGCGAGGGCTACGTCGGCTTTCACGGGGCCGGCGGTGGCGGCTCGATGATGAGCATGGACGCCATCCTGCGCCAGGGCTACAAGCTGGCCACCTACGTCGATACCAGCGGCAATCCGCCGGCCAGCAAGGTCTACCGCGCCGCGCGCATCATCATGGCCACCGGGCCGATCGACGGCTATTTCGGCTCCGGCTCCGGCGTGGCCAGCCAGGAGCAGTTCCATTCGGCCCGCGGCCTGGTCAAGGCCTTCCTGGAGGCCCACATGGCCGTGCCCGTGGTCGTCCGCCTGGGCGGCAACGCCGAGGACAAGGCCGTGGAGATCCTCCAGCGCCTCAACGGGCGCATCCCCGCGCCGGTGGAGGGCTACAAGAAGGACGACTCCCCGGACTTTTGCGCCCAGCGCCTCGACGCCCTCATCAAGGCCGGCGAGGTGCGCGACGTGCCGCCCCCGCAGCCGCGCCCGGAGCCCGGGCAGCCCTACCGCTTCGCCACCGTCACCGGCGGCACCGTGACCCTGGATCACGCCGTGTGCGCCAGGTGCGAGAGCAAGATCTGCATCCAGGAGTGCGCACCCAAGATCCTGCAGCTCAACGAGCAGGGCTGCCCGGTGCTCAACATCTCCGCCGAGGAGGCCAAGAAGGGCCGCTGCAGCGAGTGCCTGGCCTGCGAGGTCGAGTGCCTGTTCCGCGGCGCCGGCGGCGGGTACGTGCACCTGCCGATTCCGGGGTTGGACTAGAGGCTGGAAGTTGGAGGTTGGAAGCTGGAAGCTGGAAGATGGAAGATGGAAGCTGGAGATTGGAGGTTGGAGGAGAGTTGGCAAATCCAACATCCAACCTCCAACATCCAACCTCCAACTTCCAGAAGGACCAAAGGAGAACGTCCATGTCCATACTGATCGATCAGAGCAAGCGCGTCCTGGTCCAGGGCATCACCGGTCGCGAGGGCATGGCCCGCACCAAGCTGATGACCGGGTATGGCACGCAGGTGGTGGCCGGCGTCACGCCGGGCCGTGGCGGCGAGCAGGTCGAGGGCATCCCGGTATTCGACACGGTGCGCGCGGCCTGGGAGCAGGCCGGCCCCATCGACGTCAGCGTCCTCTTCATCCCCGCCCCGCTGGTGAAGGACGCCGCGCTGGAGGCGATCGCCGCTGGGGTCAAGCTTCTCGTGATCGTCCCCGACCGCGTGCCGATCTATGACGTCCTGGTCATCGCCAAGAAGGCGCGCGAGGCCGGGGCTATGTTCGTCGGGCCCAACACGCTGGGCGTGCTCAGCCCGGGCAAGGCCGTGCTGGGCATGATGGGCGGCGCAGCGGCCTCGGCGCGGGCCTGGTTCCAGCCCGGGCCGGTGGGCATCACCTCGCGCAGCGGCGGCATCACCTCCTCGATGGCCTACTACCTCTCCAAGGAGGGCATCGGCGCGACCACGCTGGTGCATGTCGGCGGCGACGCCGTGGTTGGCCTTCCCCACCCGGAGGTGGTGCGCCTCTTCCAGCAGGACCCCGACACCAGAGCGGTGGTGATGTTCGGCGAGATTGGCACCAGCCAGGAGGAGCAGGTAGCCGACCTCATTGCCGCCGGCGAGTTCACCAAGCCTCTGGTGGCCTATATCGGCGGCAAGGCGGCCAAGAGCGGCACGCGCTTCTCCCACGCCGGGGCCATCGTCGAGGGCGGCCGCGGCACCTACGAGGGCAAGGTCGAGCGCCTGCGCTCCGTCGGTGCCACCGTCGTCGATTCCTTCGGCGACCTGCCCCGGGCGACGAAGGAGGTGCTGGCACGACTGGGGCTTTAGCGTTCTAACGTTCCAACGTTCTAACGTTCCAACGTTCTAACGTTCCAACGTTCCAACGTTCCAACGTTCTAACGTTCCAACGCTCTAACGCTTCCAAAAGGGGGAATCGATGTCTGAGGAAACCTGGTCGCAACCGATCACCAAGATCGAACCGAACAAGGTCGTGGTGCGCGGCTACCGCATCGACGAGCTGATGGGCAAGGTCCCGTTCGGTTCCGTCGTCTACCTGGTGCTGAAGGGCGAGCTGCCCACACCGGCGCAGGGGCGGGTCATGGACGCGATCCTGGTCTCGAGCGTGGACCACGGCGCCACGCCGCCCTCCTGCCTGGCCGCGCGCACGGTGGCTTCGGGCGGGGCGCCGCTGACCACCGGCATCGCCGCCGGCATCATGACCATCAACCGCCATCACGGCGGGGCCATCGAGGACTCGATGAAGATGCTGCTGGCCGCCGTGGAGCGCAAGCGGGAAAAGGGCCAGGACGCCCTGGCCACGGCCCGCGAGCTAGCCGCCGAGTACAAGGCGGCCAAGAAGCGCTTCCCCGGCTACGGCCACCGCGTGCACACCGACGACCCACGCACGAAGAAGCTCTTTGCCATCTGCGAGGAGGAAGGGCTGGCCGGTGAGTACATCGAGATGGGCCAGGCCATCCGCCAGGCCACCAAGGAGTCGATCGGCAAGGACCTGCCGATGAACGTCGATGGGGCTATAGCCGCCGTGCTCTGCGAGCTGGGCTTTCCGCCGGCCATGGGCAACGGCTTCTTTGCCATCTCCCGCGCGGTGGGGCTCACCGCCCACGTCTTTGATGAGATCACCGCCCAGTCGCCGATGCGCCGCATCTCGCCCACGGCCCAGGAGTACAGCGGGCCGGAGGAGCGGAGTCTGGGGGTTGGGGAGTAGAGGTTGGAGATTGGAGGTTGGAGACTGGAGGTTGGAGGTTGGAGATTGGAGGTTGGAGACTGGAGGTTGGAGGTTGGAGATTGGAGGTTGGAGACTGGAGGTTGGAGGTTGGAGATTGGCGGTTGGAGATTGGCGGTTGGAGATTTGAGGTTGGCGGTTGGAGATTGGCGGTTGGAGATTTGAGGTTGGCGGTTGGGGATTGGCGGTTGGGGATTGGCGGTTGGGGATTGGCGGTTGGGGATTGGCGGTTGGAGATTGAGGACCGGGACTCTTGTCCGGCATCGGGCATCCGGCTCCAACTTCCAACTTCCAACTTCCAACTTCCAACTTCCAGCTTCCAACTTCCAACTTCCAACCTCCAACTTCCAACCTCCAACTTCCAACCTCCAACTTCCAACCCCCAACTTCCAACCCCCAACATTCGAACAGGAGGCCCCGACATGCGTGACCGCTTGCTGCAACTGCTCCCCGAGTTCGACCTGATCCAGGACCCCGGCCTGCGCGAAAAGGCCTTTCAGGTCTATGAGCTGGCCCTGCAGGAGGGCGGGTGGATGCCCGACGACCTGACCCAGATGCCCTTTACCCTGCTCCTGAACCCCTGCCCCGCCTCCTACATCGACCACGTCCGCGCCGTGACCCTCTGCGCGGTCGAGGCGGCCAAGGTCTTTGCCCGGATCTACGGCGACCGGCTCCCGGTGCGCATGGACCTGCTGGTGACTGGGGCCCTGCTGCACGACGTCGGCAAGCTGCTGGAGTACGAGCGCCGCGCCGACGGCATGACCGTGACGGCCTACGGCGGCAAGCTGCTGCGCCATCCCATCAGCGGCATGGAGCTGGCCGCCCGGGCTGGCCTGCCGGTGGAGGTGCTGCACATCATCTCCGCCCACGCCGACGAAGGTGACAAGGTCAACCGCATTACCGAGGCCACGCTGGTCAACCATGCCGACTTCATGAGCTTCCACAGCTTCCAGCGCCTGCTGACGAAGAAAGAGTCGGCCGCGCGGGTGGGGTGAGGACATGGCCGGACAGACGATCATCGAGAAGATCTTCCAGGCGCACACCCCGGGCGACGTCGCGGTGGAACCGGGCAACATCATCTGGCTGGAGCTGGACGTGCGCACCGCTCGCGACTTTGCCGGCGCCAATGTGGTCCAGAACTACCGCGCCCACTACGGCAGCGATCCGGTGGCCGACCCCAACAAGACCTTTTTCACCTTCGACTTGGTGGTGCCGGCCAACAACATCCCCTATGCCAACAACCAGCAGCAGTGCCGCGTCTTTGCCCGCGAGCACGGCATCAAGGTGTATGACGTGGACGCGGGCATCGGCTCCCACGTCGCCATGGAGGAAGGGCTGGCCTACCCCGGCGTGACGCTGGTGGGGACCGACAGCCACCTGAACATCCTGGGAGCCGTCGGCGGTTTCGGCCAGGGCATGGGCGACCAGGACATCGCGTTTGCCTTCAAGACCGGGCGGACTTGGTTCGAGGTCCCGCCCACGATGAAGGTCGTGGTCCGCGGCGAGCTCAAGGCCCCCTGCACGGCGCGCGACCTGACGCTGGCCGTGGTCGGCCGTCTGGGCGCCAGCGGGGCCCTGGGCCGGGCCATCGAGTTCTACGGGCCGGCCATCGACACCCTGGACCTGGCCGGCCGCATCACCCTCTCCAGTATGGTCACCGAGATGGGCGGCATCATCGGCCTAATCCCCCCATCGGCGGAGGTCCTGGCCTTTTGCCGGCAGCGTAGCGGCCGTGGAAACCTCCAGGGCATCTACGCCGACCCCGATGCCCGCTACGTCGAGACGGTAGAGATCGACATCGCCGGTCTGGAGCCGCTCATCGCCGTCCCGCCGGCGCCGGACAACGTCAGGCCGGTGCGCGAGGTAGCCGGCCGGCGCATCGATTCGGCCTTTTTCGGTTCCTGCACCAACGGCCGTTACGAGGATTTCGCCGCCGTGGCCGAGGTGGTGCAGGGCCGGCGCATCGCCCCCTGGGTGATGGCCTCGGTCGTCCCCGCCACGCGCGAGGTCTATGCCCAGATGCTCGGCTCGGGCGTACTGCAGACACTCTTCGAGGCCGGCTTCATCATCAGCAACCCCGGGTGCGGCGGCTGCGCATCGGGGCACATCGGCATGACCGGCAAGGGCGAGGTGCAGGTGAGCACCAGCAACCGCAACTTTCCCGGCAAGCAGGGGGCCGGCGAGACCTACCTGGTCAGCCCGCAGACCGCCGCCTGGTCGGCGCTCAAGGGCGAGATTGCCGTGCCGGAGGTGCAGCAATGAGAGACACGCGCATCAAGGGCCGCCTGTGGGTGCTGACCGACCCGGCCGGCCGGCTCTACGACGACATCGACACCGACCAGATCTTTCACAACCGCTACCTGCACATCACCGACGTGGCCCAGATGGGCCAGTACGCGCTGGACAACCTGAAGGGCTGGGAGGACTTTTCCAAGAAGGCCCGGCCCGGCGACGTCGTCATGGCCGGCGGCAACTTTGGCTCGGGCTCCTCTCGCCAGCAGGCAGTGGACTGTTTCCGCGCCCTGGGTGTGGCCGCCATCGTCGCCGAGTCGTTCGGGGCCATCTACAAGCGCAACGCCATCAACAGCGGCCTGCCCATCGTCGCTCTGCCCGGTCTGACGGAGATGGCGTCGGGGTTCGCCAGCGGCGCCGAGATCGAGGTAGACCTGGCCACCGGCGAGGTGCTCTGCGAGGGCCAGAGGTACCAGGCGCAGCCGTTCTCGCGGGTGCAGATGGATATCTACCAGGCCGGAGATATCTTTGCCTACGGCAGGCAGATGGGGGCGTGATCCGAGAGGAGGAACGAGCATGGGACACACCTTTGCCGAAAAGGTCCTGGCCCGCAACGTCGGGCTGGAGAGCGTCGTGCCGGGGCAGATCATCATCGCCCGCCCCGACAGGCTGCTTTCCCACGACAACACCGCGGCCATCTCCAAGCACTTTTACAGGATCGGCCTGGAGCGGGTGAACGACCCCGACGTGGAGGTGATCGTCCTCGACCACGTCGTGCCGGCCGCCGCCGAGGCCGACGCCGTCAACCACAAGGTCATCCGCGAGTTCGTGGCCAGGCAGGGCATCTCCGGGTTCTACGATGTCGGCGAGGGCATCTGCCACCAGGTGCTGCCGGAAAAGGGGCACGCCTGGCCGGGAGCGGTCATCGTCGGCAGCGACTCGCACACGCCCACCTACGGTGCCTTTGGCGCCTTTGCCGCCGGCATCGGCCGCACCGAGGCCGCCGCGGTGATGGCCACCGGGCAGCTCTGGTTGCGCGTGCCGGAGTCGTTCCGCATCGTCGTGCAAGGCACGATGCCGCGGCGCGTCTCGGCCAAGGACCTGATCCTCTCCATCATCGGCGACCTGCGCGCCGACGGGGCCGACTACCGCTCGGTCGAGTTCACCGGGCCGGCCATCGCCGCGATGAGCATCGCCGGCCGCATGGTCCTGTGCAACATGGCCGCCGAGATGGGGGCCAAGAACGCTGTGGTCGAGCCGGACGACAGGACCCGCGAGTGGCTGCGGGGCCGCGTCGCGCGCGCCTACGAGGAAGTCCACGCCGACCCCGACGCCCACTACGAGCGGGTGCTGACCTACGACGTGACTGGCCTGGCTCCGCAGGTGGCCAGGCCGCACACCGTGGACAACGTCGTGCCCGTCACCGAGGTGGCCGGCCAGCCCATCAACCAGGCCCTCGTCGGCACGTGCACCAACGGCCGGCTGGAGGACCTGGAGGCAGCCTGGGAGATCCTGCGCGGCAAGCACGTCGCCCGCAACGTGCGCCTGCTGGTCCTGCCGGCCTCGCGCGAGATCCTGCTGCAGGCCCTGCAGCGCGGCATCATCGCCGACCTGGTCGCCGCCGGGGCCCTGGTGCTGAACCCCGGCTGCGGCCCTTGCCTGGGTGCGCACGAGGGGGTGATGGCCCCCGGCGAGGTGACCATCTCCACTGCCAACCGCAACTTCAAGGGCCGCATGGGCTCCAAGGAGGCCTTTACCTACCTGGCCGGCCCGGCCACGGTGGCCGCCTCGGCGCTCACGGGCGTCATCACCGATCCGCGGGAGGTGTAGCATGCAGACCAAGATCACGGGCCGTGTCTGGAAGTATGGCGACGACGTCAACACCGACGTCATCTTCCCCGGCAAGTACACCTACAGCGTCACCGACCGCCAGGAGATGGCCAAGCACGCGCTGGAGGACCTCGACCCGACCTTTGTGGCCAACGTCCGCCCGGGCGACATCATCGTCGCCGGCAAGAACTGGGGCTGCGGCTCCTCGCGCGAGCAGGCCGTGACCTGCCTGAAAGAGATCGGCGTGGGGGCGATCGTGGCCCGCTCCTTTGCCCGCATCTACTACCGCAACTGCATCAACGAGGCCCTGCCCATCGTGGCCTGTGACGCGGTGGACGGGGTCGAGGCCGGAGAGGAGGTCACGATCGACTTTGCCGCCGGGACGGTGACGACGCCGCGGGGCGTGTACAGCTTCCCGCCCATGCCGGCCGAGGTGATGGGTATCCTGGAGGCCGGTGGCTTGATTGCCTATGTGCAAAAGCAGCTCGGCCTTGCCAAGTAGGTCGTGTCTTCACGTTTCACGTCTTCGCGTCTCAAGCACCGGCTTGCGGGCCGGCTCAGTCAAAGGAGGATAACATGCCCAAGTATCGCATCGCCTGGCTCCCCGGCGACGGCGTTGGCGTGGATGTCTGTGAAGCCGCCAGGATCGTACTGGACCGCCTGGCGCTGGACGCCGAGTACATCCACGGGGACATCGGCTGGGAGTTCTGGAAGCACGAGGGCAACCCGCTGCCGCAGCGCACCCTGGACCTGATGAAGGGCACCGACTGCGCCTTTTTCGGGGCCATCACGTCCAAGGGCAAGGACGTGGCCGACAAGGAGCTGGACCCGGAGCTGCAAGGCAAGGGCTACTCTTACCGCAGCCCCATCGTGGCCATGCGCCAGCTCCTGGACCTGTACATCTGCCTGCGGCCCTGCAAGGCCTACCCCGGCAACCCGCTGAACTACCGCGATGGCATCGACCTGGTGATCTTTCGCGAGAATACCGAGGGCATGTACATCGGCGTCGAGTTCGACAAGGTGCCCGAGGCGTTCTACGCCGTCAAGGCAATGGAGAAGGTCCCCCGAGACGCGGCTCTGTCGCTGCGGGCGATCACGCCGGGTAGCTCCGAGCGCATCGTGCGGGCGGCCTTCGAGTTCGCCCGGAAGCACGGGCGCAAGAAGGTCACCGCGGTGCACAAGGCCAACGTACTGCGCCAGACCGACGGCGTCTTCATGGCAGCCTTCCGCCAGGTGCGTGCCGACTACCCCGAGATCGCCTGCGACGACGCCAACATCGATGCCATGGGCATGTGGCTGCTCAAGAACCCGCTGAACTATGACGTCATCGTCACCACGAACCTCTTTGGCGACATCATCTCCGACCTTTGCGCGCAGATGGTCGGCGGGCTGGGCTTTGGCTGCAGCGGCAACATCGGCACGAGCTATGCCGTCTTCGAGCCGACGCACGGATCGGCCCCGAAGTACGCCGGCCAGTATAAAGTCAACCCCATCGCCACCATCCTGGCCACCAAGATGATGCTCGACTGGCTGGGCGAGAAGGACAAGGCGGCCCAGCTCGAGGGGGCGGTGGCGGCGGTCCTGGCCGAGGGCGCCGTCCGCACCTACGACATGGGCGGCACCGCCGGGACGCTGGACATGGCGCGGGCGATCGCCGCCAAGCTCTAGCCGGCATGGTACGGCAACACCGGGAGGGGCGCGGGGTGCCGCGCCCCTCTTCTTCGTGGACTGGCCGGCGCGCGCCGGCCAGTTGACATCGCCGAATGCCGCGTCTATAATAGGTCCCGCGTGCGGTGGCCGGCCGGGATACGGCTGTCCCAGGCGTCTGCCGAGGTGGGGGCAGTGGAGGAGCCGAAGAGACAGTACAACGAGGCCCAGCCGCGCTACCAGATGATGGCCCTGTTGGTGGACGAGGAGGCCCTCCCCGCGGAGGACCTGGCGCGGATCCTGTCCGATCACCGCGACTTCCTGGCCAGCGGCGGCGGCGGGGGGAACTGGGTGACCTTTGTAACGCCGGGCGGGCTGGAGACCGGGGTCGTGCTGGGGGTATATCGGCGGCCCGAGGAGGGAGGATCGGAGGGTACCCAGGCCGACCTGCAGCACAAGCGGCTGGACGGACTGGACCTGCGCGGCGTGCAGCTCCCGTACGCCAACCTGTGTGGCGTCCGCTGCCGCCAGCAGGACCTACAGGGGGCCAATCTGGCCGGCTGCCTGGCCACCGATGCCGACTTCAGCGGTTCAAGCTTTCGGGGGGCCAACCTGGCCGGTGCGGATTTGTCCCGCTCGGAGGTGGTTGGCTGCGACTTTCGCGAGGCCGATCTGACCGACGCCGACCTGGAGAACGCCGACCTGACGGGCGCGGACATGCGCGGGGCCAGGCTTCAGGGAACGCGCTTTCCGAGCGCGCGGACGGGCGGGGTGCAGTGGTGAGCCGGCCAGGGCGGCGCACCTTTCCGGTCACCGTGCACCTGTTCCTGCGGCGCGGCGGCGAGGTGTTCCTGCTGCGCCGCTTCAACACGGGCTACCAGGACGGCAACTACAGCGTCGTTGCCGGGCACCTGGACGGCGGCGAGACGGTCATCCAGGCAGCGATCCGCGAGGCCCGCGAGGAGGTGGGCATTGCCATCCGGCCGGCCGACCTGGCCGTGGTCGGGGTGATGCACCGGCGGGAGGGTGACGAGCGGGTCGACTTTTTCCTGAGCTGCGGTGAGTGGTCGGGCGAGCCGGCGAACTGCGAGCCGCAGCGCTGCGACGGGGTGGGCTGGTTCCCGCTGGAGGCGCTTCCGGCGAACCTGATTGCCTATGTGCATAAGGCACTGCAGAACTGGCAGCAGGGCGTATGGTTCGACGAGTTCGGCTGGTAGGAAGGAGGCTGCAGCATGGACACGACCGCCTGGTTGCTGGAGGGCCCGCCCTGGGTGCGCTACCGCACCCGGCTGGACCTGCTGGGGCAGGCCGAGGACGACGCGGCCGTCCTGGCCGACCGGCGGGCCATGCTCGTCGATCCCCAGGTGGCGGACCTGGTGCGCGCCCTGGCCGGCTGGCCGGGCAGCGTGCTCAGCAGCCACAAGGCGGCCGGCCATCCGCTGCACAAGCTCTCCTTCCTGGCCGAGCTGGGGCTGCGGGCCGGCGACCCCGGCATGGACGAGGTCGTCGGCCGCGTGCTGGAGCACCGCTCGGCGCAGGGGCCGTTCCAGGTGCTCATGAACATCCACCCCCGCTACGGCGGCACGGGCCAGGACCAGTGGGCCTGGGCGCTGTGCGACGCGCCACTGCTGCTCTATGCCCTCTATCGCTTCGGGGTGGGGGCCGATGCCGGCGTCCGCGCTGCCGCCCACTACCTGGCCGGCCTGGTCCGCGACAACGGCTGGCCCTGCGCCGTCTCGCCCGAGATGGGCCGCTTCCGCGGCCCCGGGCGCAAGGACGACCCCTGCCCCTACGCCACGCTGGTTATGCTCAAGGCCCTGGGGCAGTCCCCCGATCTGCACGACAGCCTGGCCGTGCACATGGGGGCAGAGGCGCTGCTGACGCTGTGGGCCCGGAGCAGGGAAGTCCATCCCTACCTGTTCCACATGGGCACCGACTTTCGCAAGCTCAAGGTCCCCCTGGTCTGGTACGACATCGTGCACGTGCTGGACGTCCTGGCGCGCTTCCCGTGGCTCGCAGCGGACGCGCGACTGGCGGAGATGGCCGGCCTGGTGCGCAGCAAGGCCGACGCCCAGGGCCGGTTTGCCCTCGAGTCGGTCTGGCTGGCCTGGAGCGAGTGGGAGTTCGGACAGAAAAAGGCCCCCTCGCGCTGGCTGACGCTGCTCGTCTGGCGGGCACTGCGGCGGCTGGAAGGAGGCAGACAAGGGCTGCTGCCCAGCTCGAAGGAGGATCCATGAGCCGCTCTTTGGGCGGCCCCGGGCGGCGCTATGACCTGGGGGGACGGCCGTGACACGCCTTCTGTTCGGGGTGAATATGGCATGATGGCAGCGCGCCGCGACGAGCCCCTGGCTCCCTACACCACCATCGGCCTGGGCGGGCCGGCCCGCTTCTTCTGGGAGGCGCGGACGGAGGAGGAGGTCCGCCAGGCGCTGGCCTGGGCCCGCGCCGAGCGCCTGCCCGTGCACGTGCTCGGCGGCGGTAGCAACACCGTCTTTGCCGATGAGGGCTACCCCGGTCTGGTGCTGCGTGTGGCCCTGCGCGGCGTGGACTTTCGCGAGGCGGGGTCGTGGGTCGAGGCCACCGTGGCCGCCGGCGAGCCCTGGGACGAGTTCGTCCAATCCTGCGTGGAGCGCGGGCTGGCCGGCCTGGAGTGCCTCTCCGGCATCCCCGGCTCGACCGGTGCCACGCCGATCCAGAACGTCGGCGCGTACGGCCAGGAGGTGGCCGAAGCGATCCAGGCGGTGATGGTGCTGGACCGGCAGACAATGGGGACGGCCGAGCTCTCTCCCGCCGCGTGCGGCTTTGCCTACCGGCGCAGCCGTTTCAAGGGCTCCGACCGCGGGCGCTACGTCATCACCGCCGTCACCTTCCGGCTGCAGCCGGGCGGCCGGCCGGCGCTGCGCTACGCCGAGCTCAGTCGCACCGTCGACCTGGAGGGACTGGCCGACGGCCGGCCGGCGCTGCAGGCAGTGCGCGCCGCCGTGCTGGCGCTGCGCCGCGCCAAGTCCATGCTCGTGGACCCGGCCGATCCGCACTCGCGCTCGGTGGGATCCTTCTTCCTCAACCCGATCCTGGCGCCGGATGAGCTGGCGGCGCTGCAGGATCGCTGGCAGCGGATGGGAGGAACCGCCGTGGTGCCGCTTTTCCCGGCCGCAGAGGGCACCAAGGTGGCGGCAGCCTGGCTGGTGGAGCAGGCCGGCTTCCCCAAGGGGTACCGGCGCGGCGACGTCGGCGTGTCCGCCCACCACAGCCTGGCCCTGGTCAACTATGGCGGCACGACACGCGACCTGCTGGCCCTGGCCGAGGAGATCCGCGCCGGCGTGCGCCGGCGCTTCGGGGTGGAGCTGGAGCTGGAGCCGGAGATCGTGCCGCCGGCACCAGGCCGCGCCTGGTGAGACGCCCTGCCTACAGGTGGATCGCGGGCGAGCTACAGCCGACAGCTGACCGCTGATCGCTAGTCCAGGCGCTTCGTGAACATCACCAGGTCGTCGCCGGGGTGGTAGAAATCGCGGATGGTGGCCTCGGCCTGGTAGCCGCAGGCCAGGTAGAACTGCCGCGTGGGGGCATAGGCCGCCGACCCGGAGGTCTCGGCGAGCAGGATGCGGCCGCCCTGGCGGCGGACCTCGTCCTCGACGTGCGCCAGCAGGGCCCGGCCGACGCCACGCTGGCGGGCCGCCCGCGCCGTGGCGATCCAGAAGAGGTCGTACGTGCCCTCGGTCAGGTCGCGCCGGCCGTGGCAGCTAAAGCCCAGGACGCGCTCGCCCTCGCGGTAGACGCGAAAGGCATAGTCCTTCTCCCCGTCCCGCACGTAGTCGTCCCACAGCTCCTGCACCGTGGCCACTTCCTCGGCCGAGAATACGCCGGCCTCGGCGGCAATGGCCACGATCTGGCAGCCATCCTGCTCTCGGGCGACGCCGACCATGGTCGCTCCTCTCTCGGTCCTCGGACGACGAGCAGCTGATACCTGGGCCTGATCGTCACTCGTAGGCCAGAGCTAGCACCGGCATGGCCACTGGCTGGGCCTCCTTGCCCCAGGCCAGCTCCAGGATGCGCTCGGCCATCGCCCGGTAGTCGTACCCCGCCGCCCGTGCCGCGCGGAAGAAGCCGGCGTCGGGCGAGATGTCCGGGTTGCAGTTCACCTCGACGACAAAGGGCGTGCCGGCCTCGTCCACGCGCATGTCCACGCGGGCATAGCCGCGGCAGCCGATGGCCGTCCAGGCCTGCCGGGCCACCTGGCGGATGCGCTCGGCCAGGGCCGGCTCGACCTCGGCCGGGCAGCGCACCGGCGTGTGGACGTACTCGAACGAGTCCTCCTCCCACTTCGCGGCGAATGTGACGATGCGCCGCAGAGGGTCGGCAAAGGCGCTGAAATCGATCTCGGCCAGCGGCAACACCTCCGGCGGGTCGCCCCACAGGGAGACGTTGAACTCGCGGCCGGCCACGAACTGCTCGGCCAGCGCTGCCTGGCGGTAGCGCTCGACGATGTAGGCCACGCGCCGCTGCAAGGCGGACATGTCGCCCACGACGGCATCCTCGCCGATGCCCTGGCTGGCGTCCTCGGCCACGGGCTTGACAAAGAGGGGAAAGGCCAGGCTGTCGGAGGCCACCTCGGCCGGGTGGCGGTAGAGCCTCCAGGGCGGCGTGGGCACGCCGGTCCGCGCCAGGTGCAGCTTGGCCTGGGCCTTGTTGGTCGAGCGGGCCAGGGCGGCGCCGTCGTTGCCGGTGAAGCGGTAGCCCATGGACTCGATGGCCCAGGCGGTGCGGGCCTCTTCGAAGAGGCGGTTGTTGACCGCTTCGCCCAGGTTAAAGACGACCCATTGCGCCGGCGAGTAGGGGGCCAGGGCCTCCTCCACGGTGGTGCGCATGGGTACCAGGACCACGCGGTGGCCGGCCGCGCTCAGCGCCTCGGCCACCGCGTGGGCGCAGGCGATGACCCCCTGGACGGCGACGAGGTCCTGGGGTTCGCCCTGGGTGACGAACTCGCTCTCGTTGTAGAGGACGGCGATGCCCGGCCGGCCGGGCCCCGCGCCTACCATGCGCTCCTCCGCTCCGCCAACACCAGCGGCATCTCCCAGGCCCGCACCATCGTGGCCAGGCCGCAGCGGTGGGCGGCCAGGTTGAGGACCTCCTGGACCAGCTCCACGTAGAGCAGCCCGTCGGCGCGGGCGGCCAGCACGATGTCGCTGTAGGTGGGGTTGAGGCCGGGCAACGTGTTGATCTCCATCAGGTAGGGCCGGCCGTCGGCCCCCAGGCGCAAGTCCACCCGGGAAAAGTCAAGCGCCCCGATCGCCTGGAAGGCGGCCACCGCCAGGCGCTTCATCTCGTTGGTCAGGGCCTCGGGGATGGGCGCCGGGCAGCGGTAGGCCGCCGCTAGCGGCAGGTCCGACTTGACGTGGCTGTCGTAGATGCCGTTGGCCTCGCGGATCGGCGAGAGGTCGATCTCCAGGATGGGCAGGACGTGAAAGCCGCGCTCGTCGTAGAGCGGCGACAGAGGCGGCTCGCCGGGGGCCAGGGTGTTGCCGATGAGCCCGACGGTGAACTCGCGGCCCGGCAGGTAGGTCTCGACCAGGGCCGGCTGGCGGTAGGTTTCGATCACCCAGCGCGCCTGGCGGCGCAGGGCCGCCTCGTCCTGCACGAGCGAGCCGGGCACGATGCCCTTGCCGGAGCCCTCGCGCAGCGGCTTGACAAAGAGCGGGAAGTGCAGGTCGCCGGCCAGCGGCTCGTCGCCGCGCTCCAGAACCTGGAACGGTGCCGTGGGCAGGCCGTGGTCGCGCCAGATGCGCTTGGTCATGGCCTTGTCCAGGGAGATGGCCTGGGCCATGACGCGCGAGCCGGTGTAGGGGATGCCCAGCATCTCCAGCAGCGCCGGCACCTGGGCCTCGCGCGACTCGCCACGGATGCCCTCGGCGATGTTGAAGCAGATGTCCACCCCGGCCCGGCGGACGCTGTCGAGCAGGCTAGCGTCGGCCTCCAGGATGACGACCTCGTGTCCCCCGGCGCGCAGGGCGTCGGCGATACCCTCGGCCGTCTCGTCCGAGTCGTACTCGGCCAGAGCGTCGGGCGGGGCCCCGGGCTCGGCCACGATGTTGTGCTTGCGGTTGCAGATCAGGGCAATGCGCCATCCATCCGTCTTTTCCATCGCTCACCTCCGCTCCGGCTGGACCACCACGGCCGGCTTGGGCACCTCGATCGAGAGAGGCTCCCGGTGATGCACGTCCTCCCAGTGCTCCGGGGCGATGGTCCGCTGCCGGCCGGCCAGCAGGCCGGCCAGCCCTTCCTGTCCGGGCGCGCCCTGGCGGGCGCGGCAGTAGGCGCAGGTGCTGGAGTCGTGGCGCCGGTAGTGGCTGGGCTGGGCGTAGGTGCTGATAAAGCCCTCGTAGTTGCGCACGACGACCTGCGTGTCGGACATCGTCAGGAGGTAGTTGGGCATGAGCGGCACCTTGCCGCCCCCCTCGGGGGCGTCCAGGGTGTAGGTGGGGATGGAAAAGCCCGAGGTGTGCCCGCGCAGGGACTCCATGATCTCCAGTCCCTTGGCGATGGGTGTGCGGAAGTGGCCGGCGCCGCGCACCAGGTCGCACTGGTAGAGGTAGTAGGGGCGGACGCGGTTGCGCACCAGCTTGTGCACCAGCGCCTTGATGATATTGGGGCAGTCGTTGACCCCGGCCAGCAGGACGCTCTGGCTGCCCAGCGGGATGCCGGCGTCGGCCAGCCGCGCCAGGGCCGTCTCCACCTCGGGGGTGATCTCCCGCGGATGGTTGAAATGGATGTTCATCCACAGCGGATGGTAGCGCCGCAGCATGTCCACCAGGTCGAGGGTGATGCGCTGCGGCAGGAAGACCGGCGCGCGCGTGCCGATGCGGATGACCTCCACGTGGGGGATCTCCCGCAGGCGGCGCAGCAGGTCCTCCAGGACGTTCTGGGCCAGCAGCAGCGGGTCGCCGCCCGAGAGCAGGACGTCGCGGATCTGCGGGTTGGCGGCGATATAGGCCAGCTGGCGCTCGCGGTCGGCGCGGCCGAACTGGGCGTGGGTGTCGCCGGCCAGGCGGCTGCGCGTGCAGAAGCGGCAGTAGGAAGCGCACTCGGTGGTGACCAGCATCAGCACGCGGTCGGGATAGCGGTGCACCAGCCCCGGCACGGGCGAGTGGGCGTCCTCGTTGAGCGAGTCGGCCATGTCGGCGGCCTCGGGCACCAGCTCCTGGGCGGTGGGCACGACCTGCCGGCGGATCGGGCAGTTGGGATCGTCGGGGTCCATGAGGCTGGCGAAGTAGGGGGTGATGTCGACGCGAAAGTGCCCCGGTGCCTCCAGCCCGGCGCGCTCCTCGGGCGTCAGGCGGATCACTTGCGCCAGTTCTGCGGCTGTGTTCAGACGGTGGGCGAGTTGCCAGCGCCAGTCATTCCACAGTGCGGGGGGAATCTGCTCCCACGGAGCAGGGGGAGTGCTACGACCAGGGGGTTCTTCGAACTCGCTGTTGACATCCAGCTCGGGCATGGTGACGGTGATCCTCCTTTGCATGACGAATCCCGGCACCTGGCGGGCAGGTGTCCGGGAGCGCACCAAATTGCTGCGATTCAGCGGCGACTACACTTCGATCTCTTCCGCGAGCTCGAGCCGTTGGGGCTCGATGTAGAACCAATCCAACTCCAGGGGCTCCAGGTTCAGCACTTCCAGCCGCGCCCGGCAGTGCGGGCAGACTACCTCCTGCCCCTCGCTGGGCTCCTGCAGCTCAAAGGGCTGACGGCATTCTGGACAGGTCACCATATCTTCCGTGCATCCTTGTCGAACGTACACCTTGTTCCGCCTGCGTATGATAGCACGGGCATGTGCAAATGGGGTAGAAAAAGTGTACCAAAGGCGTGCAAAAGGGGGCCGCGCTGTGCGAATCCTGCAACGTGCGGGGTGCCGGTGGGCACGGGTGGCCGGCTCAGGTGCCCTCGCCGAAGCGGTAGCCGAGCCCGGCCACGGTCAGGATGTAGCGGGGGTTGCGCGGGTCGGCCTCCACCTTGCCGCGCAGCCGGCTGACCAGGCCGCGCACGAGTTCGGGGTCGACGTCCTCGCTATAGCCCCAGACGAGTTCGGTGATACGCTCGATGGGCAGGACCTGGCCGCGGTGGATCATCAGCAGGTGCAGCAGGCGGAACTCCAGATGGGTCAGGCGGCGGACCGGCAGCCCCTCCACCTCGACGGTGCGCGTGGCGGGGTCCAGTGTCAGGCCGGCGATGCTCAGGGTGGGCAAGCTGAAGACGGGCAGGCCGCCGGCCCGCCGGAGCAGCGTGCGCACCCTGGCGATGAAGAGGCGGGCGCTGTAGGGACGCATGACCACGCGGTCGGCGCCTTCCTCGAGCAGCGCGCAGTGGCGGCGCTCGTCGATCGGGTCGACGACCAGGATGAGGGGCACCTCCGTCTCGGCGCGGACGCGGTGGACCTGCTGCTCCGGGTCCGGCTTGCCGACGGCAGAGAGGATCATGTCTGCCGGCCGGCCGCTCCAGCTCTGCATGGCCTGCTCCAGACTACTGGCGACGGTGGTGGCCAGGCCGGCCCGCTGCAGGACGAGCGACAGGATGGCGGTCTCTTCCGGATCGTCGGCGATCAGCAGCGCGTACACTCAGCGCTCCTCGCAAGGACTGGCCGGCGGCAGTCGACGCCGGCTACGCTATTATACGACCAAGGCGCGATTCTGTCCAAGAGAGCAGAGAGCAGACGCGCACGGCAACACGGGCGCAAGGTGACGGTGCGGCGGAGAGGGGGGGCGTACGGGGGACAGGCGACATAAGCCTCGTGACTCCCGGCCGGCCGAACCCCTGGTGATATATCCCCGCAAAGAAAAGTGGCTATCTCCATGCATGTAAGTCGTTACCACGGAAGTCTTAGTGGTAACCACTTCCATGGTTAGTGGTTACGAGTTTCATGTGCAGAGGTTAGGACTTTCATGTGCAGTGGTTACCACTTTCTTGTGCAGAGGTTACCACTCTCATGTGTGGTGACCGGGACTTGCCTCGTTCGAGACGGCCACTATTCCCGGCCGGAATAGGACGTTGGTGGACAGCCACATGCCTGGCCGCAGGCTGCCCTCTGCCGGCCTCCGTGATAGGATAGCGCCGTGGCTGCGGCACTCGAACAGCCGAAGGACTTGACCTGGCCCAGCAGCGGGCACAAGGCCGGCCCATGCTCGGGGGTGCGCGCACGCCGGCAGTTGCCGGCGGTGGGGAGCACGGCCGGCCCGGGCTGCGCCGTCCGCCAGGGCGGCCTACTCTGTTGCGGGGAGACCGAGGGGCCGCAGCCCGCTCGGCGGGTGGGCGGAGGGCAGAGCCCTCCGTAAGGAAGACGGGCGCGGACCCGGCCGGGCCGTCCATCCGGCGCAGCCGGCCGGGATCTCCCGCGCGGCGGGCGCATTGGGGCCCACTCTGAGTGGACCGGCGGCCTGCTACCAGTACAGCCCGAAGAAGCGCGGCATGGCGCTGGTCAGCCACACGGCCAGCGTGAGGACCCCAGCGGCGATGCCCAGCGGGACGTTCAGGCGCAACGAGCGCCGGGCAAAGTTGGAGATGATCGCCTTGACGACCAGGACAAGCGCCAGCAGGCCACCGAAGACGGCATGCAACAGCAGGCCCGCGGTCGAGACTGCCGCCGGCCCGACCCCGCCAGGGCCGTACATGATGTAGATGCCCAGGCCCAGGCCGGCAAAGGTCAGCAGAAAAGCAAGGATGCCGCCAGGGCGGTGCAGCCCGGCCAGGAGCTTCTTGGGGGCCCCGCCAATCCGGATCCACCCCCGCACGATCGCCTGCCCGAGGAACTGCAGCAGCCCCACCACCAGGAGCACCGTGGTCAGGATCGCCTTCCAGTCGCCCAGGGTGAGGCCCCCGGTCCCGCTGCCCTGGGACAGAGGCGCGGCCCCGGCCGGCGGGGCCAGGACCAGGGCAAGCACCAGGATCAGTAGCGCCGCAAGCAGGGCGGACAAGACGCTTCGGTTTGGAGCGCGCATCAGACCTCCTTGCTGGCAGACAACCCGCAGCTGCCGTGTGCCGGGCAACCAGGCCAGCGGTTGCGCGGCTCGGGTGCTGCTGGGCGTTGGCTCGTCGTCCCTCTGGGTGGCTCTAGCCTCGCCCCGCGCCCTGGACGATCTGCGGGTCCGGGTTCTGCTGCCCGCCGCAGTCGGGGTTGAAGCAGGTCGACATGATGAACTCGCACTTCTTGTGGCACGACGGGCACGTCTCCGGCGGGGTGACCGCCTGCATGGTGTAGCGGCACTCGGAACAGGTCCACCAGTTCTTTTCCTCGCTCACGATACACCTCCTGGCACAGGGATACGGGGTGTTTCTTGGCATCGATTATGCCAGATCGGGACAGCGCTGTCAAGGGACCGTGGTCACATGCAGGGCAGGGCATCCTGGTCTCTTCACCAACCCAGCATCTTGCGCAGCACCCGTCCCTGGACCCGGCTCAGCTCCATCTCCACACCCGTGGTCAGGCGCAGCTTGTGGCTTCCCTGGAACCAGGGGACGATCTCCTTCACCCGGTCGAGGTTGACGATGGCCGAGCGGTGGGCGCGAAAGAAGCGCCGTGGGTCGAGCCGCGACTCCAGCTCGGCCATCGTGCGGCGAATGGGATAGGCCTTGTCGCCCACGTGCACGAGCACCTGCTCCTCCTCCACCCCGATCCAGTCGACCGTGTCCACGTCCAGGACACGGATGTTGTGCCGGTCACGCACGGCCAGGCGGCCCAGGTACTGCCCCTGCGAGGCCATGTGCTCCAGCAGTGGGGCGAACCTGGCGGCGAAACGTTCGCCCGCGCCAGCGCTGCGCTCCCTGGCCCGCTCCTCTCGGGCGCGCTCGATGGCTCCCCTCAGCCGGTCCCGGCTAAAGGGCTTGAGCAGGTAATCCGTGGCGTTGACCTCAAAGGCGCGGATGGCGTGCGCGTCGTAGGCGGTGACAAAGACGACGGCCGGCGGATCCTCCAGGGCCTCGATCACGCCAAATCCGTCCAGCCCCGGCATCTGGATGTCCAGCAGCACCAGGTCCGGCGCAAGCGCGGCGATCATCTCCAGCGCCTGCGCACCGTCGGCGGCCTCGCCAACAATCTGGAGCGATTCGATCTCAGCCAGCATGCGCCGCAGGCGCTCCCGGGCGGGGGGCTCGTCGTCGACAATCAACACACGCAGCGGTGCTTCCATTTCCTGCACTCACAGGTTCCCGGGACTCGCCGTCCCCACCGGTATGCGGAAGGAGATCCTGGCCCCCCGCGGTGGGTTCACAGCGATGTCCAGTCCATGCTCGTTCCCATAGCTCTTCCTCAAGCGCTCGTCCACGTTGCGCAGCCCGTGCCCCGGGCCCTCGCCCAGGCCGAATCCTGGCGGCAGGCCCGGTCCCCGGTCGGCGATGGCGACCGTCACCGCGTCACCCTCGCGGTGCGCGCGGATTACCAGGTCCACGCTGCCGTCCGGTCCGCGGCCGTGCCGCACGGCATTCTCGACCAGCGGCTGGAGGATCAGGCTGGGCACGAGCACAGGGCGTGCCTCCGGGGAGATCTCGCGGCTGACCCGCAGCCGCTCACCGAAGCGGGCCCGCTCGATCTCCAGGTAATCGTCGACAAAGGCCAGCTCCTCCTCCAGAGCCACCAGCCTGCGCTCGCTTCCGGCCAGCACGTAGCGGAACATCTCGGCCAGATGCTCGACCGTCGCCTCGGCCCGAGAGGAGTCCGTGTGGATCAGGTGGGCACTCGTGTTCAGTGTGTTGAAGAGAAAGTGCGGGTCGATCTGCGCTCGCAGGGCCTTGAGCTCGGCCTCGGTGGCCAGGGAGCGCAGTTTCTCCTCCAGGCGCTCCTTCTCTTTGAGCTGCCGGTAGTAGCGCAGGGCTGTCTCCGTCCCATGGATGATGGGGAAGACGATGAGCATGCCGCCCAGGGCCATCCAGGCGGCCGTGGGCACGAGGACAAAGCCGAAGAGCCGGCTGCAGACGAGCACGGCCAGCACGGCGCCCACCCCATGCTCAAGCAGCGAGGCGGTCATCTCCAGCCCCAACCGCAGCCAATCGCGCGGCACCTTCTGCAGATGCGGGCGCAGGAGGGCCAGATCAAGTCTGTAGAGCAGGTAGATCGCCCCACTGATGGCCAGCCCGGTGACGATCGCGGCCGGGAGATTCTCGGTGGCGAAACCGACCCCCGCGGCGAAGCCGACGGCGGGCAGGAGGATCTCCAGCGATATGCGTTTGACGATGCGCCAGCATGCGGCAGGCGTCGGCCCGGCCATGGATCACCTCTGCGCTCCGCGCGCTCACGCTATCATAGACACAAGAGGCCGCACTGTCAAATGGGGCTTGCTGCCTACTCCCACCGGAAGGTCGCCACGGCGATGCCCCAGGCGACGACCGTGCAGGCCACCAGGACAAGCAGATCGAGGCCGCTGGTTGCGGGGCCGTTCCCTCCGGCCACGATGCTGCGGAAGGGACGCACGAAGTAGGTCAGCGGCAGCGCCTGGGCCGCGACCTGCAGCGGCCGGGGCATCGCCTCCACCGGGTAAAAGGCCCCGCAGAGGAGCAGCATGGGGATGTAGATCGCGTGGACGGCAACGACGGCGCCGTCCGGGCTGCGCGTCAGATTCCCGAGGATGAAGCCCAAGGCGGACAGCATGAAGGTGGCCAGCAGGAGGAGGCCGGCCAGGGCCCACCAGCTGCCGGCGACGACGACGTCGCCGGAGATCAGCCCCACGGCGAGGATGAGTGCCGTTTCGATCAAGACGAGCAGGCCGGCGCTCAGCGTACGGGATACCAGGAGGACCCACACTCGCAGGGGGGTGCCGCCCAGCCGCTTGAGGATGCCGGCGTCGCGCAGCCTGACCCACTGCGGCACCGGTCCCTCGAAGGCGGCGGCGATGATGCAGTAGGTGATCAGGCCGATGGTGACGATCACGATTGGGGAGAACCCGTCGACCTCGACGCCCGCGCCCAGGCCCTGGAAGAGAAAGCCGAAGAACCTCTCCAGCAGCCCCTCAAGGTCCAGGTAGACGACCAGGGCCATGCCCAGCATGGGCACGAAGAAGGTGAGGTAGACGGCCTGCCGGCTGCGCCAGAACAGCCGCACCTCGGCCACCACCTGTTGGAGCAGGCTCATCGTCAGACTCGACAGCGTGCGCATCACGTCACTCCCAGCGAAAGGTCCTGACGGCGACGACGAAAGCGATCGCCAGACAACCCAGCAGGACGAGCCAATCCACGGGGTAGGCCAGCGGTCCCCCACCGGTCAGCAGCGCGCCGCGCAGCGCGCTCACCAGGTAGGTCAGCGGCAGAGCGTGGGCCATGTGGCGCAGCAGCGGCGGCATCTCCTCCAGCGGAAAGAGGGTGCCGCAGAGGAACTGCATGGGCAGGGCGATGGCCATCCCCGCCGCTGAGGCGACGTCGGCGTTGCGGCACAGGCCGGCCAGGGCGACGCCCATCGTGGCAAAGGCCACGATGCCGACGACCAAGGCAAGCAGGCCCCAGGCGATGCTGCCGCTGATCTCGGCCCGGAAGAGCAGGATGTTGCCGACAGCCATGACCAGGGCCTGCACCAGGATCACGAGTGTCGCCGTCAGCACCTTGGCGCCGACCAGTGTCCACACCCGCAGCGGGGTGCCGCCCAGCCGCCGCAGGATGCCGGCGCCCCGCTGCCTGGCCAGCACCGTGCTCAGGTTTTCAAAGGCGGCACTGGCCACGACCATGCCGACGCCCCCGGCGATCAGAAAACTGGGATAGGAGATGCCCCCGACCTGGCCCCCGCGGTTCAGGTAGGCGAAGAAAGCCACGGTCACCAGCGGGAAGAAGATGGAGAAGAAGACGATCGTCTTGTCGCGCAGGAAGAGCGTCAATTCGACCCGGAGCTGACCGGCCAGCGCCTTCATGTCCGAATCCTCCTCCCTGTGAGCTGTACAAAGACGTCCTCCAGCGTGGCTCCCGCCACGGTCAGTCCGCGCAGGGCAAAGCCCTCCGTCTCGGCCAGGGTGATCAAGGACTTGAGCACCGGCTGGGCCTCCGGGGCGTGGACCGTGAAGGCGCCCTCGCCCTCGTCCATGACCCTGGCCACACCGGGGATGGCCTCCAGCCGGCCCGCGTCGAGCCGGCCCTCGATGACGAACTCGATGCGCTGCTCCACGGCGAGGTCCGCCATCAGGCGCCTGGGGGTATCGAGGGCGATGATCTGGCCGCGGTCGATGATAGCCACCCGGTCGCAGAGATCCTCGGCCTCCTCGATGTAGTGGGTGGTCAGGAAGACCGTCTTGCCCTTTTCGCGGGCCAGGCGGATCCATTCCCAGATGGCCCGGCGGGACTGTGGGTCGAGGCCGGCCGTGGGCTCGTCCAGGAAGAGCAGCTCGGGGTCGTTGATCAGGGCCAGGACAAAGACCACCCGCTGCCGCTGGCCGCCGGAGAGCTCGCGGACAAAGGCCCGCTTCTTCTCCTCCAGACCGATCATCTCCAGGAGGGCGTCGATATCCGCGGCGTCGCGGTAGTAGCTGGCGAACAGGCGCAGGAGCTCGTCCACCCGCAGGTCCGGGTACAGGGAGGTCTCCTGCAGCATGATGCCGATGCGCTCCTTCAACGCATAGCCATCGCGGTGGGGATCGAGGCCCAGCGTGGTTACCCGGCCTCCGTCGGCCTTCTTGTAGCCCTCGATGATCTCGATGGTGGTCGTCTTGCCGGCCCCGTTGGGGCCGAGGAAGCCAAAGATCTCCCCCACGTGCACGCTGAAGCTGATGCCGTCTACTGCCTTGACCTCACCGTAGTGCTTGCGCAGGTCCTGCACCTCGATCACGCTCACCGCTTCGCCCTCCTTCGCTACCCGCTGTAACCGATCGCGCCGGGGCGTTGCCGGCACACCGAGCCAATCACGACGCCATCATAGCAGGGAAGTGGCGAGAGGTCTAGGGTTCTGCGGCAAATGGTCGGTTCGGGAGGGCGAACGGCCGGAGAAGGCGGCGAACGGGCGTGGGCATGGGTTGCTGGCAGCGGGGTCTGCCCGTCTCAGCCCTTCTTGACAATGCCCACCGGCGGAGCATACTGAGTTCAGACGGAAGGCGCGCATCCACGCCGCGTTCCGCTGGGACGACGGCACGGTCGGACCCACCAGCACCCACAGCTGGCTGGCGACGGGGACCTACAACCTGGTGGTGCGGGCGCCGGCGGGGGTGTACTACGTGCGGCTGGCGGGCTACGGCGGGGCCTGGGACGGGGAGGTGCCCTACCGGCTGCGGGTGGAGCCGGCCGGCGGCGGCCGGGCCCTAGAGCAGCAGCTCCAGTACCTGGCCCACGCGCTGCTTCACGGCGCCCTCCGCTTCCTCGACGGGCCCGACGCAGGAGGGACAGCCGTTCTGGCAGGGGCATTCCCGCACCCGCTCCAGGGCCGCGCCCAGCAGCTCGGCGCTGCGGTCAAAGAGGTGCGGGCTCAGGCCGGCCCCGCCCGGGCAGTCGTCGTAGATCAGCACCACCGGCAGGCCCTCGGGGGGTGTGCGCAGCCGCGTGCTGACCTGGATGTCCCCTGGATCACACATCAGGAAGAGCGGCGCCACGTGGCGCAGGATGTGGCCCACCCCCTGCAAGGCGGCCACGGTCCCCTCGCGCGGGCCGTGGTTCACACGGCTGTGGCAGACCCGGCACAGGGTGACCAGGTTGGCCAGGTCGTTGGCCTGGAGGTAGGCCTCGTTCTGGCCGGGGACGTAGCCGAACTGGCGGAAGGGGATGCGGTGGTGCACATCGTGCTCGCGGCCGGTCTGGGCCTCACGGGCGCCGCAGCGCCGGCAGGTGTAGCCGTCGCGCTCGCGGGCGCGGCGGCGCTGCTCCGGCCAGTCCGGGCCATAGTCGGGGCGCAGCAGCTCCTGCGCCAGCCACGGCAGCGTCAGCCACCAGGCCTGGGTGAGGAACTCTTGCGCCGGCAGGTCGATGGCCCCCCAGCCCAGCGTCTCCTGGGTGTAGAGACGGACCTTGCGGTAGGCCGTAGCCTGGGCGCGCACCCGGACCTCGCCGTGATGGTGGCTGCCCTGGCCCTGGGCGGCGCTACCGTCCTCCTGCATGACCTCCCAGTCGATGTTGAGGCTGGCCTGGGTGTAGTGGTCGACCTCGGCCGGCCGCACCCGAGCCACGCCGCCCTCCCAGTCTAGCTCCTGCACCAGGTAGAAACGCCCTTCCTGGAGGTAGACCGCCCCGGTGTAGACCATGGCCGGGGCGCTGGGCCGATCGATCTGCCCCAGCGTGCGGGGCCGCCCGGCAGCATCCTCGACGATGACGATGGGATCCGCCGAGGCGGTGCGCAGGGAAACGCGCTCCGCTGGCGAGCCAGGGGCGATCCAGAAGTAGCGCCCGCCGTCGGCCAGCACGCTGCCCTCTTCGGCAAGGTAGTCGAGCAGCGGAGCCGTGGCGGCGCTGCCCAGGGGCTCCCCCGCGGCAAAGGCCAGCTCGAAGGCGGCGCAGCGCAGGTGGTCGGCCAGGAGCAGGGGGTTGTCGGGGTTGAGGCGGGCGTGCTCCGGCGAGCGGCCGAAGAAGTAGTCGGGGTGGGTGGCCAGGTATTGGTCGAGCGGCCCCGGCCCGGCCACGAGCACTGCTGCGGAGGGATCCTCGCGCCGGCCGGCCCGGCCGGCCTGCTGCCAGGTGGAGGCGATTGTCCCGGGGTAGCCGGCCATCACGCAGGCCGCCAGGGTGCCAATGTCCACGCCCAGCTCCAGGGCGTTCGTGGCGACCACGCCGAGCACCTGCCCGGCGCGCAGGCCTGCCTCGATCTCGCGCCGCGCGGCCGGCAGGTAGCCGCCCCGGTAGCCGCGCAGCCGGCCGGGCCGGCCGGCGGTCCTGCGCAGGTAGGTCAGCAGCAGTTCCATCCCTAGCCGGGTGCGGGCGAACACGACGGTGGGCATCTGCGCGATCAGGAACAGCTCGGCCAGCCGCTGGGCCTCCAGCAGCAGGCTGCGGCGCAGCCCCAGGGCCTCGTCCACCAGCGGCGGGTTGTACAGGAGCAGGTGGGTGCGCCCGCGCGGGGCGCCGTCGTCGTCCACTACGGTGACCGGGGCCTCCATTAGCAGTTGCCCGAGTTCCCCGGGGTTGGCGATTGTGGCCGAGGCGCACAGGAAGCGCGGCCGGCTGCCGTAGAAGGCGCAGACCCGCCGCAGCCGGCGCAGCACATTGGTCACGTGGCTGCCGAAGAGCCCGCGGTAGGCGTGCAACTCGTCGAGGACGACGTAGCGCAGATGGGCGAAGAATCGCTCCCAGTGCGGGTGGCGCGGCAGGATGCCGGCGTGGAGCATGTCGGGGTTGGTCAGCACCAGGCGGGCCTCGTGGCGGACGCGCGGCCGGGCGGGGGCAGGCGTGTCGCCGTCGTAGGTGGCCACGGTGCAGCGCGGGGCCGGCTCTCCGCCGGCCTGCTCGATCGCTGCCAGGAAGGACTGCAGGAAAGCCTCCTGGTCGTGGGCCAGTGCCTTGGTCGGGAAGAGGTACAGGGCCGTGGCCTGGGAGTCGGTCAGGAGGTCCTGCAGGACCGGCAGGTGGTAGCACAGGCTCTTGCCCGAGGCCGTGCCGGTGGCCACGACGACGTGCTCGCCGCGGGCCGCGGACTCCAGTGCCTGCACCTGGTGAGTGTACAGCCGGCCGATGCCGCGGCCGGCCAGGGCCGCCAGCAGCCGGCCGTCCAGCCACTCCGGCGTGGGTGCGTGGCGGGCCGGCCGAGCCTCGCGCGTGCGCCAGGCGGTGACGTTGGGGTCATGCTGGAGTTGGCACAGGACCTGCTCGACGTCCATCGTGCCATGCCTTTACAGTGACAGTGCAATGCCATTGCAGTGACAGTGCAATGCCATTGCAGTGACAGTGCAATGCCATTGCAGCGACAGTGCAATGCCATTGCAGTGACAGTGCAATGCCTCTGGCCTGTCAGCGTGATCCCGTCGCGCTATCGCCGCGAGGCGCTGCCACCTTCCGCCGCAGCGCCTCCCAGGCCACCCGCACCTCCTCCAGCCGCAGCGCCACAGCCAGGCCGGCGTACACTGCAACGGCCACGGCCACGGCTGCTCCCACGGCGACCAGCCAGCCCACGGTGCCCCTGGCCCCTAGCGCCTGCCCGACAAAGTGGGCCGTGGCCCAGGCGGCTAGGCCCATCGCGGCCGAGGCGGCCAGCGCTCGCACCAGGGTGGCCCCGACGCGCTGGCCCCGCGGCCAACCGATCTGGCGGCGCAGGAGGAGCAGCATCATGAGCGTGTGCCAGGCCCACTGGGCCGAGTTGGCCAACACCAGGGCGAACATGCCCCACGGCCCGACAAAGGGCAGGGCAAAGAGCAGGTAGATGCCGATGGCATAGACCTGCACCAGGTTGGGCAGCAGCGTGTTCTTGCGGGCGTAAAAGGCAAAGATGGCCAGCTGGTCGACCGCGGCAAAGGGCAGGCCGATGATGTAGAGGTAGAGCGCGGCGGTGACCATGGTCGTGTCATGGTCGCCAAAGGCGCCGTGCTGATAGAGCAGGGCTACCAGCGGCCGGCCCAGGGCCAGGAGGAGGGCCGTGGCCGGGATCACCAGCGTCAGGATCAGGCGCAGGCCGAGGCCCAGCGTGGCCTGGTAGCAGGCCTCGTCGCCCTCGCTGTCGGCGCGGGAGAGTGCCGGCAGCACGGCCACGGACACGGCTACCGCGATCAGCCCCAGGGCGGCCTGGATCAGGCGGGTGGCGCCGTCCATCCAGGCGATGCTGCTCTCGCCGGTGCCGGAAGCCAGGCGGCGGTCGACGATCCCGCCGACGATGCCCACGGCCACGCCGAACAGGACCGGCAGGTAGAGCTGCATGATGCGCCGCAGGCCGGCCTGGCGAAAGCGCAGCGTCGGGCGCAGGCGGGTGCCGCGCAGACCGGGCAGCTGCAGGAGCAGCTGCAGCAGTGCCCCGCCGAGCACGCCCAGCGCGGCGCCGGTGATGCCCAGATGCTGCTGGGTCGCGAACACGACGGCGATGATCCCGGCGTTGAACACCGCCGTGGCAAAGGCCGGGTAGGTGAAGCGCCTCAGGGAGTAGAGCAGGCCGGTGACGGCTCCGGTCAGCCCCAGGAAGAGCATGGCCGGCGCGATCACCCGCAGCAGGGTGGTGGCCTGGGCCTGCAGGTCGGGCGGCAGTCCTCCGCCCGTGAGGGCGATGATCCAGGGCGCGGCCACCTCCATGACCAGTACGACGGCCGCCAGGACCAGCGCAGCCAGGCTGAGGAAGGCGCTGGCGATGCGCCACAGCTCCGCCCGGCGCTCTTCGGCGGTATGCTCGCTAAAGACCGGCACCAGGGCCGCGCTGATGTGGCCGCCCACCAGAAAGTCATAGATCCACTGCGGGATCTGTTGCGCCAGGTTCAGGGCGCTGACCGTCCCCGTCGCGCCGAAAAAGTGGTAGATCACCGCGTTGCGGGCCAGGCCCAGCACCCGGCTGAGCACATTGCCGAGGGCGATAATCAGCGCGGCCCGCGCCACGGGGCCGCGGCTGCTGGGAGTGGCGCTGTCGGGGATCTCTATCCCGGCCAGGAACGGTTCTCTCCTGTTCACCGACCTTCCGCCCCGCTCGCTCATCCTCTCTCCTTGTCCCCCGGTCGCCTTGCCGCCCCGCCCCCTGGTCGGTCCTTCTTCCTATCTCGCCGTCCGCCCTCCCCCGCAGCCTCTCCCCGCCTCTGGTTCACCTGATCCCGCGCCCCTGGCCCCTGATCCCTGGGCCCTGAGCCCTGATCCCTGGGCCCTGATCCCTGATCCCTGGGCCCTGAGCCCTGTTCCCTGCCCCGTGCCCATGTCTCCCTCAGCTCCACCAGGTCAGCGAAAACAGCATCCGGCTGCACAGGTGAGCTGTCCAGGTCTCTCAGCCCGTGCACTCCCGTCAACACCATCAGCGTGGTCAGCCCCAGCCGCCGGCCACCGGCGATGTCGGTGTCCAGGCGGTCCCCGAGGACGGCCGTCTGGTCCGGATCGGCGCCCAGCCGGCGCATGCCCTCCTCCATGAGCCACCGCTCCGGCTTGCCGATGACGGTGGGGGACACGTCGGTGGCTGCTTGCAGCGCGGCCAGGATGGAGCCGCAGCCCGGGGTGATGCCCTCTGGGGAGGGGAAGGTGCGGTCGGGGTTGGTGCCGATGAAGGTGGCCCCGCCACGGATGAGCAGGCAGGCCCGCCGCAGCTTGTCGTACGTCAGCCCTGTGTCCAGCCCGACGACCACATAGCGCGGGGCCCGGTCGTCCAGGACAAAGTAGCCGTCAGCGAGCATGGCCTCTTCCAGGCCGCGTTGGCCGATCAGGTAGACCGGTGTGCCCCGGGCCGCCCGCCTCTCCAGGTAGGCCCGCGTGGCCAGGGAGGAGGTCAGGACCTGTTCGGGGCCGGCCGCGATGCCCATCTCCGCCAGCTTGTGCACGTGCTGCTGCGGCGTGCGCGTGGAGTTGTTGGTGAGGAATAGGAAAGCGATCCCCTGCCGGCGCAGCCAGTCCAGCAGCGTGGCCGCTCCCGGGAGCGGCATGCTGCCCCGGTAGAGGACGCCGTCCATGTCGACCAGGAGGTAGCGGATGTGGGCCAGGCGCACGGGTTCTTCCATCGAGACTCCTGGAGAGCGCCGTTCCGGCGCCGGTTGGGGCCGGGGCCGTCCTGCCGCAGGGCGAGCGAGGCCCCTCGATCACACCCCTCCCTCGACCAGCAGCCACAGCCACGCCGTGCCGTCGTAGGAACCGGTGGCCAGGAGAGAGCCGTCCGGGGAAAAGGCCACGCTGGTCACCCAGTCGCCGTGCCGCTGCAGCGTGCGCACCTCCCAGCCGAAGCGGGCGCTGCAGAGCCGCACCGTCTTGTCCGCCGAGGCCGAGGCCAGCAGCGAGCCATCGGGCGAATAGGCCACCGCGTTCACGGCCTTGCCGTGCCCTTCGATCCGCTGCAGCGGCTCGCCGGTCCGCGCCTCCCAGATGTAGACAGCGCCGTCCTCGGCGCCGGCGGCGACCTGGGTGCCGTCCGGGGAGAAGGCCACGCTGTTGATCGCTCCGCCGCTCACCTCGCGCCGCATGACCTGCCCGCCGGGAAACGATGTGTCCCAGACGCCCAGGCTGCCGTCGTCGGCGGCGGAGGCCAGCAGGTTGCCGGCCCGGCTGAAGGCCAGGCCCAGGACCGCGCCGCTGTGGGCGGGGATCGTGCGCAGCTCGCCGCCGCTGCGAATGTCCCAGAGCCGGACGGTGCCGTCGTCGGCTCCGGCCGCCAGCGTGGCCCCGTCGGGGGCAAAGGCCACAGTGTTCAGCGGGCCGGCCTGGGCCCGCAGCCGGCGCAGCTCGGTCCCGGCGTGCAGGTCCCATAGGGCCACGGTGCCGTCGTCGCCGGCCGAGGCCAGCAGGGCGCCGTCGGGGGAGAGCGCGATTCCCCAGACATCCCCTTCATGGCCGTCCCAGGAGCCGGCCGCCTCCTCGCGCGCGGTCGACCAGAGCCACAGCATGCCGGCCTCGCAGGCCGTCACCAGCCATTCGCCGCTGGGGGAAAAGGCCAGGCCGGTCACGCCCAGCGCCGGGCTGCCGGGTACGATGTGGCGCAGGCAGGTGACGGGGCGCACGCCCAGCGCGGCCAGGCGCACCTTCTCTTCCTGGCGCGAGAGCGGCCGGCGGACGGGCTCGGCCAGGGCGCTGGCGGCCTCGCCCTCCAAGGACTCCCGCACCTGGTGGAAGACGTGCCGCCAGGCCAGCGCGTACAGCCGCCTCCACGCGGCGGCCGCCTCTGCCCAGCGATCGGACTCCTCGTGCTGCCTCGCCTCCTGCTCCAGGAGGTCCCAGTCGGGCTCCTCGTTCCGCGCGCCCGGCCCGACGGCCGGCAGCAGCTGCTCGAACTCGTCCATTCCAACCTCCTGTGCTTGGACCCATGACCGCTCGGCGCAGCAGCATCATACCACAAGTACGCCCGAAAGGCCACTCGGGGGCGGTGAGCGTTGCGGGTTGGTGTATCCCCAGCCCGAAACTTTCTCGGTTGGCTTGTTGTAACCCCGACGCATTGTGGTATAATGGCGCTGCTGGAGGAGACCGTGGCCGACCCGCTGTTGTCCCTGCCCCTCTACCAGGTGCCCTTTGCCGTGGTCGACGTGGAGACGACCGGCCTGCACCCCGGGCTGGGCGACGCCATCTGCGAGATCGCCATCCTGCGGGTGTGCGACGGGCGCGTCCACGAGGAGTACCAGCGCCTGGTGGACCCGGGCCGGCCCATCTCTGCCGAGGCCTACGCGGTCAACCGCATCGGCAGCGAGCTCCTGCGCGGCGCCCCTTCCTTCTCCCAGGTCGTCGACGAGGTGCTCGGCCGCCTGGAGGGGGCCGCCGTGGTCGCCCATAACGCTCCCTTCGACCTGGGCTTTCTCGCCGCCGCGCTGGAGGAGTTGGATCGGCCCATCCCGTCCAACCCGGTGGTCGACACGCTGGCCCTGGCCCGCAACTGCTACGGGTTCCCCAAGAACAACCTGCACGCCATCGCCCAGGACCTGGGCATCTCCATTCCGCTGCGCCACCGGGCCCTCGCCGACGTGTGGGCCACGTGGCGCGTCCTGGAGTTCTTCTCGCAGGACCTGCAATCGCGCTGGGGACTCGGCACGCTGGGAGAGCTGATCCGCGCCCAAGGGGGACCGCTCTCCTGGCCACGGGCCACGCCGCGGGAGGCGCTGCCCGAGGTGCTGGCGGAGGCGTTGGCCAGGCACCGGCCCCTCTTCCTGCGCTACTGCTCGTCCGACGGGGAGGTCAGCGAGCGCACGGTGGAGCCGCTGCGGGTGGGGACCTACCAGGGAGCGCTCTACCTGGTCGCTCGCTGCACGCTGCGCGGGGAGCAGCGCACCTTTCGCCTGGACCGCATCCAGGAGATGCGCCTGCCCGACCTGCCCTAATGAATCTGGCGTCAGCGCACTCATGGCGGCGATGGGCCGGCCCACCTCACTCCCCGGGTTCGTCCTCGCCGAACACCTCCGCGGTGAAGCTGTACAGCTCGGTGGCCGGATCGCGCCAGGCGTTGGGCGACAGGCCGGCCTTGTAGCAGACCCCTTCCAGGAACTCCTCGCGGTCCCAGCCCTGCTCGGGGGCTACCTGCGGCAGGAGGAGTCCCTGATGGTAGCCCCGGCGGATCAGCAGCCCGTGCTGCCCCACGACGATGCGGTCTGTGTCGGTGACAAGGTGCATCGGCGAGAGCAGCGAGATCTCCACGGTCAGTTCCTCCATCTCCTGCAGGCGCACGGCCGGGAAGCGTGGGTCCTGCACGGCAGCGGAGATGGCCACCTCCTGGATCGTCTCGTAGATCGGCTTGTCCGAGACGATGTAGCCGATGCAGCCGCGCAGGTCGCCGTGCTTTTTCAGCGTGACAAACGCTCCGCCCTGGCGCAGGAAATGCGGGTTGGTCGTGTGGTATGGGAGCACGGTCCGTTCTTGCAGGTACGTGGTGATCGTGTCGCGGGCCAGCCGCAAGAGCTCGGCCCGCTCGTGTGGGCTGAGCGGCTCATCCCCGTTCGATGGCGCGGGCGTGGCCGGGCTCTCGCTCCCGGTCTGGCAGCCGGCCAGCACCGCCAGCGCCGCCGTGACCAGAAGCGTTCTCCACCAGAAAAGTGGCTGTCCCATGGTTGCCTCCTCGACAGATTCGTCTCTCGCCCGCGTAGCTACGGACGGGCCGCTATGTGGCACCGAATCGGGATCACCTTGCACGGCGATATCAAGGTCGCGCCGATGCACAGCGGATGGCAAGTGCCCGGCCGGCGTACAGCGCGGCATGGCCGTACCATTGCCGTGTCCCTGGATGTGCGGCGTCGGGCCGTTGCCTGAGCCGGGCACTTGCCGGTCAAGGTCGGCGACTTTGATACGGCCGTGATCACCTTGCCCAGATCTTGACTGCTGCATAGCCCACCACCTGGTCCCGCCGGCCGGCCGGCACGTCGCCGGAGTTGGCATAGTGCAACACCGCGGCCCGGTTCGCCCCCAGCGCGGAAGCCACCTCCATGACCACGGCGATGGCCTCCTCCCCACAGGCCGCCGTCACCAGGTTGGGCACTCCCCGGGCCATCGCCTGGGCAGTCGCGCGGTGCAGGCCGGCCACGTCCAGCGCCTCGATGGCTGCCAGGGTGGCATGGTCCACGGCGACGGCGTCGTCGTAGGCGGGGTAGTGCGACAGGTCCGAGCTGGCCACCAGGAGGACGTCGTGCCCCGGCAGTACCTGGGAGAGCGCCCGGACCAGTGCCTGCGTGTTTTCGGGTGTGGGCCTGCCGATGAGGATCGCTACGATCGGCGTCCCCGGCAGGACCCGCTGGAGGAAGGGAATCTCTACCTCAAGGGAGTGCTCCTGCGAGTGCCAGTAGGGGTCGTCCTCGAAGGACGGATCGGCCTCCAGGATGGCCTGAGCCAGCGCGGTGTCGACCGGGACCGTTCCGAGCGGCGTGCGAAAAGCGCCGCCGGGGTAGACGGCCACCCCGCGCATCTCGCTCAGCTGGTGGTTCACCCCGACCAGGACCACGGCTTCGTAGGACTGACCCCGCAGCTCGGCGTAGGCGTAGCCGGCCACGGCGCCGGAGTACACGTAGCCGGCATGGGGCACGATCAGGGCCAGCGGCCGGCCGGGCGTGGGTTCGTGTCCCTGGAGGAACCCATCGACCATCGTGGCCAGCTCCACAGGGTCGGCCGGGTAGTACTGGCCGGCCACGGCCGGCGGGCGCACCAGGTCGGACACAGGTGTCGCCACAGGGGACCCCGGGGGGGCGGTCGCCCCGCACCCGGTGCCACCCAGTGCGATGATCGCCAGGACGAGCAGTGCTTTTCTCGACATGCCGATCCTCCAGCCCCAGGCCGCCAACGGTGCGGCGGACTCTTGCCCGTCTCTCCGCTTGAGGTATCTTGTCCTTACGTCCTTACGTCTTTGCGTCTCTACGTCTGTACGTCCTACGTCTTCACGCCCTACGCCCACACGCCCGCAATCTCCTCTCCGCAGTACGCGCACATGCCGTCCTGCATGTGCATCTCTGTCACGGCGAACTGACTGCGGCAGATGATGGCCTGGCCACACCGGGGGCAGTAGGTGTGGCTGCCGGGGTCCCCCGGGACGTTGCCGATGTAGACATAGCGCAGTCCTTCCTCCATGGCGATCTCGCGGGCCTGTCGCAGCGTCTCCAGCGGCGTCATCGGGAGGTCGAGCAGGCGGTAGGCCGGCTGGAAGCGCGAAAAGTGCAGCGGCACATCAGGCCCCACTTCGTCCCGCACCCACCGTGCCAGGGAACGCATGTCCTCCAGGTCGTCGTTCAGGGTGGGCACGACCAGGTTGACGATCTCCAGGTGCACGCCGCTGCGGGCGACCGTGCGGATGGTGTTCAGCACCGGCTCCAGCGTGGCCGAGCAGACCTGGCGGTAAAAGTCCTCGTTGATCCCCTTCAGGTCGATCTTGACCGCGTCCACGAGGGCGCACAGCTCGTGCAGCGGTTCCGGGTTGATGTACCCGGCGCTGATGACGGCGCTGCGCAGCCCGGCGCTGCGGGCCAAGCCGGCGGTGTCGCAGGCGTACTCGAAGAAGACGGTCGGCTCGGTGTAGGTGAAGGCGATGACGGGGCTGGCGGTCTGGACGGCGGCATCGACGACCTCCGCCGGCATCAGCCGGCCGAAGGAGCTCTTCTCCGGCGGAATCTGGGAGATGTCCCAGTTCTGGCAGTAGAGGCAATGCAGGTTGCACCCGGCTGTGGCCAGGGAAAAGGCCCGGCTGCCCGGGAGAAAGTGGAAGAAGGGCTTTTTCTCGATCGGGTCGACGTTGACGGCGCACGGGTTGCCGTAGGTCATCGTGTAGAGGGTGCCGCCGCGGTTCTCTCTCGTCTGGCAGTCGCCGCGCCGGCCCTCGGAGATCAGGCAGCCCTTTGGGCAGAGGCGGCACTTGACATAGTCGCCGCGGTGCTCGGTGTGGCAATAGGCCGGTCGCGACGGCTCGGCCTCGGTGTGGCAGTCGCCGCAGCGCCTGTCGCCCTGGACGGGCAGGGCGAAGCGGGCCGGCCGGGCATAAAAGGGCAGGGTGCCGCGCCCGGCGGCAGCCTGGCCGCCATCCTGTCCCAGGTTCTCCAGGACCGCGCCGAGGCCCAACGCCCCCAGGGCCACGCCCAGGCCCGCGCCTGCCGCCCCTTTCAGCAGTTCGCGCCGACTCAGTCGCCGCATCGATCGCCTCGCCAGATCAGAAGATGTACTGCACCGCCGGCCTCAGCGCGCGTGCCAATGCCCCGGCGGCCAGCAGCGTGACCAGAAGGGCTAGCAGCCCTGTCGCCAGGACGGCGGCGTGCGGCCGGCCCCGCCAGCCGGCCAGCCGCCGGGTGTGCAGCGCCATGGTGAAGAGGCCCCACGTGAGCAGGGTCAGGACCTCCTTCGTGCCCCAGCTCCAGTACCAGCCCCACGTGAGCCAGCTCCACGCCGCCCCGACCACCATGCCCAGCGTGAGGCATGGGTAGCCCCAGGCCAGGCCCCGCCAGGCGAGCGCCTCCAGGTCTTCCCCGATCCATCCCCTCTCCGGCGGGAGCCCCCGGCCGCCGCCGGCCAACAGCCGCCCCAGTCCGGCCGTGCCGGCCAGCAGCAGCCCGCCATACCCCAGGGCCGCGGTCACGACGTGCAGCGGGTAGAGCGCGCTGGCGAACATGGCCGAGGCCGGCTGCGGAGAGCGCGCCCCCGCCGGGACGAGCAGCAGGGACAGCCCGACCAGCAGGACGGCGCCGAACCCCACGCAGGCTCCGCCGGCGCTGCTCAGGCGTCGCGGCACACCTAGGACATAGAGCAGCGCCGCCGCTGCCGCCGTGAGCAGGACCGCCTCGTGCGCGCTGCCGAACGGCCAGCCGCCGCTGCGCACGCCCCGCACGGCCAGGGCTACCACGAGCAGGTAACCGGCGCAGCCGGCGCAGACGCGCGGCAGCCAGCGGGCCCGGCCGGCCGCGCATGTCCATAGGCCGGAAAGCCCGCACCCGGCAAGAAGGGCCAGCGCCAGCCCCGTCAGGAGCGGCTCCGACAGCGCCGGGCTCATGGTCCGCCTCCTGTCACCCGCCGCGCGGCCCTCTGCAGGGTAGCAGTGGCGCGCACCAGCTCGTCCGGCGTGCGGTTGCCCAGGCGGACGTGCAGCGTCCCGGCCTCGCTCCAGCGGGCCCACAGTCGCCGCTGCGGCCACAGCAGGCTCAGCGCGCCCCCGCCCACCAGGAACAGGCCGCCCAGGATCAAGGCCGCCAGACCGGGGTCGTGCACGGCCTCGACGGTCAGGAAGTAGCCCAGGTCGAGGGAGAGCCGGCCGCCCGCGACGTCGATGGCCGCCCGGAGATCGCCCGGCGGCTGCTCCTCGGCCGAGAGCAAGCCCTCGTACACCGGGCGGCCCGCCTGGTCCAACCGCAGCGCCGCCGGCGCGCCGCCGTTCGTCGGTGATTCCTGCACCGGCGTGATCGTGCCGTGCAGTCCCAGGGCCGGCACGTCGAACGAGCCGCCGGCTGCACCCTCGCCCAGGCGCAGGGGCGATCCTTCGGCCAGGACCACCGGCAGCGGCTGTCCGCCGCTGTCCCATGCCTCGACGCGCACGGCCAGCCCGTAGGAGTGTGCGTAGAAGGTGGCGCCGCATGCAGCAATCGGTTGAGCCGGCCCACAGTGGCCCTGTCGCACGCTGTCGCCCTCCTGGATCAGCAGGCTGCCCTGGGGGGCAGCGCCCGGGACGACCTCGGTGAGCAGTACGGCGCAGTCGGGCCGCCACGGCAGGGATACGGGCACTGCGCCGGGGTCCAGGACGAGGCGATCCCGCCATGCCAGCGTGCCGTGCAGCAGCGCTGCCAGCGGCACCAACAGCAGCCCCAGGTGCGTCAGGACCGTGCCCAGGGGCACCAGTTGTCCACTGCCACCATAGAAGTAGTGTCCGCCGCCGGCCTCTTCGCGCAGGCGCAGCCGTTGGCCGCGCAGGACCCGGCGGGCCTGCTCCAGCGTGAGGCCGCCTGCCTGCCAGTCGGCCGGCTCGTAGGCAGCGGCGGGCAGGCGCGGGGGCGGGCGGCGCACCAGGGACCGCCACACAGCGGCGATCCGGTCCACGGTGCAGAGCAGCCCGTTGGCCAGCAGTGCGGCTACGAGGGCCAGGAAGAGCGCCGAGCGCTCGACCTGCAACAGTCCCAGTTGCACGAACAGGTCGAGGCTGGAACCGTGGCGCTGGCGAAGCGCAGCCCACCAGGCCTCCTGGCCGGCCACGTCCAGGTCGGTAGGTACCTGCGGCAGCCACAGGCCGGCGGAGAGCACGGCCAGTGTCAGCAGGAACAGGACCACCGCCAGCCGGCGGGAAGTCAGGAATCCCCATGTGCGCCGCCAGATGGTACGCCCACTGCCGCTCAGTCGGGACATCGCGCTGCTCCGATCGCTCCGCCGCGGCACGCGGAGAGCGCTGCACACGCTGCTATCATAGTACAGCGGTGTGCTCCCGTCAAGTGCGCATGCTCGCTTGACATAGACCCGCGTCCCGTGCTATGATAGCCGTGTGGCGATGGCGCGAGTGGTTCCGGCCACCCGAGAGAAGGTGGTATGGTTTCCCTGCGAGCACGATCAGTCGCTCCCGCCGAGGCCGGCCCTGTGATGCGCCGGCTGGTGCTGGCCTACCTGCGAGACGAGGGGGTCGCGGCGGCGCAGTCCGGACGCCCTCGGCAGGCCGAGAGCTTCCTGCAGCGCGCCCTGGCCCTCGACGGCGCCGATGCCGGCCTGTGGGCGCTGCTCGGCTCGGTGGTGGAGGGTCCGGCGCGACTGGCCTGTGCCCGCCAGGCCCTTTCGCGAGACCCCCAGAACGCGCAGGCACTTGCCCTCATGGAGGGTGAAGGGGCAGGCGATGACGCCTTTCACCTGCCCGCTCCACGTCTGCGGGGAGGGGCTGCGGCGATCTCGTTATCCCAGCCGCGGGCGCCGGCCATCGCGCTGCCCCGGCTGCGCTTACCGGACCTGCCCTCCATTTCCCCCCGTGGCTGGGCACGCATCGCCGGCGCGCTCCTGCTGCTGCTCGCGCTCGGCCTGAATGTGGCCGTGGCGAGCGCGTATGGCAGCCGATATGCCAATCGCTTCTTCCCCGGCGTGCGTATCGCCGGCCTCGATGTCTCCGGCAAGACTGCTGTCGAGGCGCGGCGCTTGCTCCAGGAGGAGGTAGCCCCGCTGCTTGGCCGGCCGCTCGTGGTGCGCCATGGAGGGCAAACCTGGTCCATCGGCGCCGGCCAGGCCGGCCTGGGTTACCGCGTGGAGGAAGCCGTCACCGAGGCCCTGGCATTGGGTCGGCCCGACTCGCCCTGGTCGGCCTGGTTCGAACGCCTGCGCCTGGCCCTGTGGGGGCAAGACGTGCCCCTGGCGGCCGAGGTCAGGGCCGAACAGCTCGCCGCGTTCGTGTCCCAGGTGGTCGCGGCGCTGGACCGGCCGGCCGTCTCTCCGGCGGTGTCCTGCCAGGAGGACGGCTGGGCCGTCCTGCCCGGGCAGGATGGCCTGCGGGTCGACCGAAACGCGCTGGAGCAGCGGCTGATGGCCCGGCTGTCGGCCCTGGCCCGGGGCGACGCACCCGCCGATGGCTCTCCCCTGCTCGTCGCGGTGCCGCTCGTGACCGAGACGGCGGCGCTCTCCGCCTCCGACGCGCTATGGCTGCGCCAGCAGTTGGACCGCGTGGCCCAGCCGCTTACGTTGAACTGCGCGGAGCACTCCTGGACGGCGCAGACGGCCGACATCGCCGCCTGGTGCAGCGTGCAGCTCGCTTCGCCACCGGGGCCGGTCACCGTGCAGTTCGACAGCGCCGCTGCCGAGGTCTACCTGGCGGCGCTGGCAGCCGAGGTGGAGGTGCCGGTGCAGCCACCGCGCCTGGAGAGGCAGGGCGATCGGATCGTCACCTTCGAGCCCGGCCGGGACGGGCGCCGCATGGACGTGGCTGCCGCCGTGGCCCAGGTGGGCCGGGTCTTTCGTCAGCGACTGGGCGGCGAGGTCGTGGACACGGTCGATCTGACCGTGACGGTGGTCCCGGCCGGGAACGACGCCACAGTGGCCGCGCTGGGCATCGCCGACCTGATCGGCCAGGGCCACTCCTCGTTCGTGGGCTCGCCGTGGAACCGCGCCAACAACATCGTCGTGGGCGGGCGCGAGGTGCACGGCCGGCTGGTCGCCCCGGACGAGGTCTTTTCCCTGAACGACGCGCTCGACCCGGTGACGTGGGAAAAGGGCTATGTGATGTCCGAGATCATCAATGCCGGCCAGGTGGGCTGGGGGCTCGGCGGGGGCCTCTGCCAGGTAGCCACCACCCTCTACCGCGCGGCGCTCAACGCCGGGCTGCCCATCGTCGAGCGCACGCCGCACCTGTGGCGGCTGGACTGGTACGAGCAGGATTCACCGCCGGGCTTTGACGCCACGATCATGATCGGTGGGCCCGATTTCAAGTTCCGCAACACCACGGGCCACTATATCCTGATCCAGGTGGAGACCAACGCCGAGGAGAGCTGGCAGGTCGCCCGTTTCTACGGGACAGACCCGGGCTGGGAGGTCTCGTTCAGCGAGCCGCTGGTCTACAACGGGGGCCACAGCGTCTCGTTCGAGCGGACCGTCACCAGGGACGGCGTGGTGTTGATCCAGGAGACGATCTACAGCAACTACCAGTGAGAGCGATCCCCCTCCCTTCTCATCGCCTGCCCGTGCCTGCCCGTCACCCACTCATCTTGTCATAAACCACCTCGCCTCCGAGCACCGTCATCTGCACCTGCGTCCCCAGGATGTCCTGCGGCTCGACCTGGAAGATGTCCCGGTCGAGCACGATCAGGTCGGCCACCTTGCCCTCCTCGAGCGACCCCTTCAGGTGGGTCTCCCCGGCGGCGTAGGCCGCGCCTGTGGTGTAGGCGCGCACGGCCTCCTCGACGGTGATGCGCTCCTCGGGGTACCAAGCGCCGGCGGGCCGGCCGTCGGTCCGCTCCCGGGTGAGCGCGGCGTGGATGCCGGCCCACGGGTCCATGGACTCGACCGGGCTGTCGGAGCCGAAGGCCAGCGCGGTTCCGTGATCGAGCAGGCTGCGCCAGGCGTAGGCGTAGCGGCAGCGCTCGCCCCACAGCCGCCGTGCCACCGGCATGTCGGACGGGCAGTGGATCGGCTGCATCGAGGCGACGACGCCCAACTCGCGGAAGCGGGGGATGTCCTGCGGATGCAACAGCTGGGCGTGCTCCACGCGGTGGGGCATGTAGGGCGGGCCGGCCAGCCGCTGGGCGCGCGCGATGGTATCCAGCACCAGGCGCACCGCCCGGTCGCCGATGGCGTGCACCGCCACCGAGATGCCGGCCTGCGCGGCCTTCGTGACCAGCTCGTCGAGCTCGCGCACCGGCAGCGCGGGCAGGCCGCGGTAGCCCGGCTCGTCCTCATAGTCCTGGAGCAGGGAGGCGGTCTTGGAGCCCAGGCTGCCGTCGGCAAAGATCTTCAGGCCCCCGACGCGCAGGCGCTCGTCGCCGAACCCGGAGCGGATGCCCAGGGCGATGGCTTCCTCCAGCCGGTTCTGCGGCAGGTGTGTCAGGACCCGCAGGCGCAGCGCGCGACGGGAGTAGAGCGTCTGATAATCGCCAAAGGCCTCGGCTTCCTCCGGCACGTGCACGCCGGTGATCCCGTAGCGATGGGCCTCGCTGAAGGCTTCATCCAGGAGTCGCAGCCGTTCGGCCTGGTCGGGCTTGCCGATGTGTTCCTTGACCAGGTCCGCAGCCCTTTCCTTGAGGATCCCGCTGGGCTGGCCCTGGTCGTCCAGCAGGATCTTGCCGCCCAGCGGGGACGGGGTGCTGGAGTCGAGGCCGGCCAGCCGCAGCGCCGCCGTGTTGACCCACAGCGAGTGGATGTCCACCCGTTCCAGGGCTACGGGGTTGTCGGGAGCCACGGCGTCGAGCTCCTGCCGGGTGGGCCACTGGCCTCCCCAGAGGTAGTGGTTCCAACCATGTCCCAGGATCCACTGCCCGGGAGGGGTCGATCGCGCGCGGTGCTCCACCAGGGCGACGATCTCCTCGCGGCTGCTGATGCCGGCCAGCTTCAGGCGCACGCGGGCGCTGGCGTACCCGGAGAGGTGGATATGCCCATCGATGAGGCCGGGCAGGACCGCGCGGCCGGCCAGGTCGACGACCTCCCAGCCGCCGTGCCCGATCCACACGCGCATCTCCGCGTTCTTGCCGACATGGGCGATGCGGGTTCCCCGCAACACGACCGCCTCGGCCAGAGGCTGCTCGGGATTCATCGTGTAGACGCGGCCGTTCTGCAGAATCAGTCCTTTCTTCATGGCTTGCCTCCCGGCGCTCCTGCTCGCTCTCGGCGCGGTGGTTCTGGTGGGTCCAGGTCCGCGGAGCTCTGCTTGTGCATTCTCCGCTCTTCTTGTTCTCTGCGCGGTGATTCGGAGATGGGTTCTAGTCAAATCCCTTGGTCAGGGGGCCATCTGCCGAGGCATTGCAGCTTTCCAGCCCGACCAGGTTCAGCACCTCGCGGGCCGTTTCCTCGACGGCCCGGCCGGAGACATCGACGACCGGCCAGTTGTGGGCGGCAAATACCTCGCGGCTGTAGCGCAGCTCCTCGCGTATGTGCGCCAGGTCGGCATAGTCGAACTGCAGGTCGTGGTATTGGCGCAGCCGCGTCCTGCGGATGACCGCGAGTGGGCTGGGGTTCACGACCAGTCCGACGACGCGGCCGGCCGGGACGTGTTCGATGGCGGCCGGCAGCGGCATGCCCAGCACGATCGGGACGTTGGCCACGCGGTAGCCGCGGTAGGCCAGGAAGATGCTCACCGGTGTCTTGGACGTGCGCGAAATGCCGGTGAGCACGATGTCGGCCTGGTCCAGGTCGCCAGCACCCTGCCCGTCGTCGTGATGGATGGCGTACTCGATCGCCTCGATCCGGCGGGTGTAGCTCTCGTCGCCGTAGAGCAGGCCGGGGCGGACTGCCGGGGTGGTCCCCAGGTAGGTGGCCATCTCGGTCAGGATGGAACCCATCAGGTCGACGGCGATGACGTCGTAGGAGGTAGCCTCCATGTAGAGATGCCGGCGCAGCTCGGCCGAGACGAGCGTGTGGACAATCATGGCGGCGCGGGCGCGGGCCTCGCGGACGACCCGGCTCACCTGTTCGCGCGTGCGGACCTCGGGCCAGCGCTCGATCTGCGGCTGCACGCCGGGGAACTGCACCAGGGCGGCCTGGGCCACTCGTTCCACCGTAGCGCCGGTGCCGTCGGAGACGGCCAGAATGAGGTGCTGGCGGCGTGTGCCCATCGGCGCTTCTCCTGGCCACGGGCTCTGGCAGGCGCGGCGGGGATGGTACAATAGGTCGGGCTGCCCCGCCGGCACCATTATAGCGAAGAACGGCCCTCTGCGCAAGAGCGGAGCCGTTTGCCAAAACGAGGCCGGTGGTGTATAATCCTTTGCCGATCCACAAACTGGCCGAGATCACCACGCACATCGAGCCGCAGGGAGAGCACACGTACGTGGGCGGTGCCGGCTGGGCCGAGGCCGAGCTCTCGCGGACGGTCTTGCGGGTGTGGGCGATGATTCCACCTGCCATCAGATATGGGTTCGCCGCAGCGGTTCGGCTTGGATGGTATCGCTGCACTGCCTGGTTCCGGCGGCCATGAGCCTGACCGAGGCACACCGCCTCACCTCCCAGATGGAATCGCGCCTGCGCGGCGCCATCCCCGGCGTAGAGCGGGTGGTGATCCACGCGGAGCCGCTGGAGGAGTAGAGCGCCATGTGTGGTGACCGCTGGTTGCAGGACCTGACCGGCCCGGTGCCGCGGAACTACCGCCAGGCCTATCAGCGGGCCTGCGAGCGGATGGCCGGGCGGGATCCGCGAATCGACGCCGAAAAGGCGGCTGTGCGGTTCGAGGACCTGGGCGGGGGCCGGGGTCGGTTCGTCATCCCCGTGCTGAATCGGACCTACGAGGTGGACTGGCCGGGCCTGGCGATCCGTGAGGTGGGCGGCGATGCGCCACCGTCCATCGTGTTGCAGATCCTGCTGCTGCACTATCTGATGACCGCCGACGGTATCGCCCTACGCGGGCAGTGGGCCTCGTTTCGCGACCTGCCCGATGGTCGCACCTATTACCCGGCCTTTCGCAGCGGCAGCGAGGAACGGCTGCTGCAGCGCTTCGGCAACGACGCGGCGGCCCTGCGTGCGGCCGCCGGGGTGCTGGGAGGCCAACCGTTGCCGCTGGGCGACCATGCCTATGTCTTCAATGTCCTGCCGCGGCTGCCGCTGGCAGTGCTTCTGTGGGAGGGCGACGAAGACTTTGCCCCGGAGCTGCACCTTCTCCTGGACGCCTCTGCCGGGAACTACCTGCCCACCGAGGACCTGGCCGTGATCGCCCGCTACTTGGCCGCCTGTCTGCTGCGGTCCGCGCCGGCTGCCTCCTGAGGGACGGCTGGCACGGTCGTTGAGCCTCCTCTCTCCGCTTGACTTTTCTGCCGGCACAGCTTACAATGACGCTGTGGGCCGTTAGCTCAGGTGGCAGAGCATCTGACTTTTAATCAGAGGGTCACAGGTTCGAGTCCTGTACGGCCTACCGTCGGCAAGTCGTGGCGCGGGTCCGGGGGTTTACCTGTCCCGCGCTTCTTTTGCGCAGCAGCGCCTGCGCGAGCGGGCGGCGCGACGGCAGGGGCTCGGCGGGCGAGGGGAGCCTCAGGGCGCCGGCGGCAGGCGCAGCAGCTCCGAGAGCCTGACCACCTGGTAGCCGTTCTCCTGGAACCAGTCCAGGATGTCCGGCAGGGCCTGCGCGGTGGTCTCGTTGCCCACATGCATCAGGAAGATGGCTCCTTCCAGGGGGATCGGTACCCCCTGGCCCGTGGTCGGGCTGGTGACCCGCTCAAATAGGAACCGGGCCGACTTGGGGTCGCCCACGCTGTCCAGGCTGTCCACCGTCCAGTAGACGCTGATGTAGCCCTCGCGGGCCAGGATATCCAGCACCCGCTGATTGCGACTGCCGTATGGGGGGCGCAGGTAGGGGCGCGTCGTCTGCCCAACCAGGTCGCGGATGATCTGCTCGGTCCGGTGGATCTCCTCCAGGATAGCCGCCTCCTCCATGTCGGGCAACTGCGGATGGCTGTAGGTGTGGTTGCCGATCTCGTGCCCATCGGCCGCGATCCGGCGGACCAGCTCGGGGTTGTCCTCGGCCCACGTGCCGGTGAGGAAGAAGGTGATGTGCACATCGCGGGCCTGGAGCGCGTCCAGGATCGCCGCTGCCGGGGCGGAGGACGCACCGGCATCGAGCGTGATGGCCACCCTGTGACCGGGGAGCCCCCTGGAGATCTCGATCCCCTTGGCTGGCAGCGTGGCCGTGACGTTGTCCAGGCCAAAGAGCGGGATGACCAGTGGCTGCCCGTCTGCCAGGGGCGCGCCTGGAGGGAACCGGTTCAGCGAGGCGATGGCCGCGGGCAGGCTGCCGAAGCGCTGCGCGAGCTCGGCCAGGGTCTCGCCTGCCGCGGCCGTGTGCACCGTGTAGCCCACGAGCGGCGGCAGCGGCGTCGGCACGGGCACTGCCGTGGGCTGCGGGGTGGGCGACGGCGTCGGCGTGACCGTGGGCGTCGGCGGCACGGGCGTGGCGGTGGGAACGGGCGTCGGGATGATCACCTGGTGCGGCGCCTCCGGCTCGATCAGCCGCAGCAGCACCGGCACCAGCAAGATCATTCCCAGCACAATGAGCACGATCAGCCCGACGAGCAGCCAGCGGCCCAGGGGTGTGTCCATACCCTATTCCTCGAAGTCGTCACCCAGGATGACGATGATGTCGGCCGCAGCCGCCTCGCGCCAGTTCACCTGGATGTTCTCGGGTGCCACGCCGAGCACTGTTGCCAGGGCCTGGCGCACGACAGTGTGGTCGCCGCGGTCCAGGATGAGGCTGAAGGGGCGGCTGCCGGCCCGATCGTCGTCCTCCGGCTCCAACACCTGGAAACCCAGCTTCTGCAGCCGCTCGGTGGTCCGTGTCGCCAGGCCGGACCGTCCCATGGTGCCGTTGCGCACCACGATGGTGGCCCCGGCGTACGGATTGGGCGTTGCCGTGGGCTCGCCCACCATGGTCGCTGTCGGTACCGGCGTGGCGCTGGCCAGCGTCTCGAAGTCGTCTCCCAGGATCACGACGATGTCGGCCTCGGCGCCGATGTCGGCGTTGATCGTGACGTACGCCGCGGGCACCCTCAGGTAGGCGGCCAGGGCCTGCCGCACGGTGCTGTGGTCACCGCGATCGAGGATCAGTGTGTGGGGACGGCTGCCGACCTGGTCGTCGTCCTCCGGGTCGAGCACGCGGTAGCCTTCAGCCTGTAGACGCTTCGTCGTGCGGGTTGCCAGGCCGGAGGTGTTGGTCCCGTTCCGCACCACGATCGTCACCTGGGAGAAGGGGTGCGGTGTGAGCGTGGGTGTCACGGTTGCGGTGGGCGTGGGCGAGGCGGTCGCCGGCACTGTCACCTCGATCACGAGGGTGCGCGGGGCCTGCACCCAGCGGGAGGTCGGGGCTATCACGATGCCGGCCGCCACGGTCTCGCCGGGGGCCATCACCTCCGAGGGAGGGGGGAACTGCACCAGCAGAAAGATGGCGATGCTGGCCAGGAACAGCGGCAGGGCGGCGACCAGCAGGCCGGCGCGCTTGGGCAGGAAACGCCCCAGCAGCAGCGACAGGATTGCCCCCGAGACGGGCAGGATCAGGATCAGGATTAGTGCCAAGAAGAACCAGGACATCCTCTCGCCCTACTCCAGTGCCAGGCTGATGGTATAGGGAGCCGGCTCCGTCGTGGCCGGAGCCACGGCAGAGATCACCAGCGTTGCCTGGTAGACGTCGCTTCCGTACCCCGCCAGGATGACCTCGCCACGCTGTGCGCCGTCCAGCGGCATTGCCTGCACGGTGGTCTGGCCGCGCGAATCGACCTGGATGATCTGCACCAGGAAGTTGAGCGGGACGACATTGTCCGTCCAGACAAAGCCGCGCGGCTGCCAGCCGGCCTCGCCCTCCATGTCGTCGGAAAAGCCGATCTCCGGGATCTCGACGTCGTCCACGAACAGGCCGCGGGAGTTGTAGGCGTCGTCGGTGACCAGCTCGAAGCGCACGAGCACCTGACGGCCGGCAAAGGCCGTCAGGTCGAACTCCTCCTGCACCCAGCGCGGACTACTGCCTCCACCGCTCGTGCCGGTGTAGCCGGCTCCCAGGTTGTTGCCATTGGGATTGCCGATGGTGCTGTGCGTGCCGGGCACGATGCTCCAGGATGTGCCGCCGTCTGCGGAGGCCATCAGGTAGGCGTAGTCATAGTCCTTCTCGATGTCGTACCACAGCCAGCAGCGCAGGGTGGCCCGGGAGACCGCGCTGAGGTCAAAGGCGCGCGTGAGGGAGGTGTCGGCTTGGTCGCCGCGGTTGCTCCACCAGAAGTGCGTGCCGCTGTGTGGCGCGGTGTCGGCCAGCGGCAGCGTCTCCGCTCCGTCGAAGGAGATGCGCAGGGGTCCCCGCTGCAGGCTCTGCACCTCGATGTAGTCGGTGCCGTAGGGGCGCACCGTCGTCGAGGTCTGCCAGGGTAGGCTGTACAGCGTCTCGGTTGCCCAGAGGAGGCCGGGGTCCAGGTCACCACCGTAGGCGTAGCGGCCATCGCTCACCAGCGGGTCGTTGAGATAGTTGGCGACGGCCCAGTCGGCGAAAAAGGCGTCAAAGAGCCGCGGAGCGGCCAAGGCCGGCTGATAGGCCGCACCCTCCAGGACCTTCTCGATCGCCGCCATGTCGTCCCGTTCGGGATCCAGGAGCGAGCGCAGTGCGCTCGGGCCACCGGTCCGGTCGCTGAGGTACCGGAACCACAGGTAGCTAGCAGCATAGTGCGGCAGGACGGTGTCCGGGTCGTTGGCCCAGGTCGTCAACTGGACGTCGGTGTCATCGAGAAAGGCCCAGGTGATGGTGCTCGGGTCGAAGCCGGCGACCTGCTCGGCCATCTGCGCCAACCCCTCGGCCACCCAGGTGTCGGTGCGCGGGTCGCGGCTCCAGTGGATCATGTGCTGGAACTCGTGGGCCAGGGTGCTGAGGTAGTAGGAGCCCCCCACCATGCTGTCCGCCGCATCGATGGAGAACATCTCGCGCTGGTTGCTGTAGGAGTTGACCTGTCGCGGCAGCTCGTTCAGGCTGTAGAAGTAGCCGCCTCCGCCCTGCAAGGCAGCATTGAGGATGACCAGGTGGGGGTCGTCGTCGACGCCGGGGGTCCATTCGCTGCCAAAGGTTTCCTGGCACGCCGGATAGATCGTGTCCTCGAAGAACTGCGCGGCAGCCTCCAGAGCGGCTTGGTCCACCGCGAGCCGGTCCTCCAGGTACACGTACGTGTGCGGCGTAATCACGTGCAGCGTCGCGCTGATCTCCCGGTACTGGTTCAGGTCGCTGTCGTGGAGCCAGAAGCGGTCCTGCCGTCCGACGACAAAGGGCTGCGTGTCCGGAGTTGCCGTCCTTGGGATGGGCTGTCCCCCGTGATGCAGCACACTGGCCAGTGCCACCAGGTCGCGCTCGGGCAGCGTCGCTGCGGCGATGCGGCGAGCCGTTTCCGTGCCGTCGCCGGCCTGAGGATAGGGCGTCGGCTCGGGGGCACTTGGGGTGAGCTCGGGGTAGGGGGACGTGGATGGGGTGCCCACCGGCGCGGTTGGGGGCGCCTCGGTCGGCGGCGCGGTCGCGGCAGGCGACGGCGCCGGGGATGTGGCGGGAGACGTGGGACGGGCCTCGACGGTCGGTGTCGCCGTGGTCACGGCCGGTGAGCTCGCCGCGCTGGGAGTCCGCGCTGCCGGGAGGCCGGCCCACGGGGGCGGCGGTCCCCACGGCCCCAGGATGAGGACGAGCAGCCCGACGACGAGCGCCACGGATATCAGGACCGCGCCCCCAAACCCCACCCACAGCCAGGCATTTCGTCGCAAGGAGAACCTCCGTCGTCTGTTGTGCCGGGAAGGATAGCACAACGGCAGGTGCCTGTCAAATACGATTTGACCGGCCGGGACCGCTGTTGTACAATGGCCGGGAGTCGCTATGCGGGCGGATGAGGCCGTCTCGGAACAGCGACGAGGTAGGGGATGACTGCCCAGGCCGAATACGTGGCTGCCACCAGTCCGGCCGGCCGCGCTGCTCTCGACGAAGTGATGGCCCACTCGTACCGGGGCGACGTCGCCGATGTGCCCCCGGAGTGGTCGCTGGTGCGCCTGGTCGACGGCGTGCCGATGGCCTATATCCTGATCGACCCATCCCGGCGGCTGGACATGCCGTGCGGCAGCCTGCGCTACGGCTTCATCTGCGACGTCGCCACCCGCGAGGACCGCCGCGGCGAGGGGCACTTCCGGGCCATCATGGAGGAAGCGTTTGCCCGGCTGCGGCGGGCCGGCGTGGCCGTGGCGATCACCCATGGACGCTACCAGCTCTACCGGCGCTTCGGCTTCGCGGTCTTTACCCACCACGCCGGCATCTTCTTGACCCCGGAGCAGGTCGATCGCCACCTGGGGCGCGCCGGCCCCGCGGGGGCCGAGGATCTGCTTGTCGTCATGGAGCATCGCGGCCTGCACGAGGACTTGCTGCTGGTGACCGAGGTCAAGGCGGGCACCCTTGCCGAGTGCCGCTCTGCCCTGCAGGCGGCGGCGGAGCTGGCCCGGCGGCAGGGCAAGGGGCGCATCCTCTTCGAGCACCCGGCATGCCCCAGCTACGGGTCGCGCTATCCGGTCTACGCATCTCCGGAGACGTGCTTCAGCGCGCTGGCGCGGGCCTGCGGGGCGGAGGTGTGTCTCCAGGGCGCCGAGCCCGAGGCTGGCTCGGTCCCCGACGCCGACTGGATCAAGGTGCTCGATGCGGCCGGGCTCGTCCAGGAGGCAGTGGCGTGCCGGGAGCGGCCGGCGGCGCTGCCCCGGGCTGCCGTCACGCTGGCCACGGAGGCCGGCGCGGTCACGATTGCCGGTGCCGGCAGCCAGGTCCGGGTCTCGTCGGAAGGCTGGGCGGGTGCCGAGGTGGTGAGCTGGCCGGCCGGCGCGCTGGCTCAGCTGGTCACGGGATACTGCTCGGCCGAGGTGCTCAGCGTGGTGCACGGCACGCCGTTGGCGGAGGCGACCCTGTCGCTGTTGCAGGCCGTCTTTGCGCCGTGCTGGCGCTTCTCGCGCAACGAAAGCTGGACCTTTGCATCGTAGCGGAGCGCCGATCGCCGGCTCGGTCTCCGGTTCGTCGCCGGGGGTGGAACATGCGCATCTGGGACCTGCCTCCCGCCGTGTTGTGCCGCCAGCACCTCCTGGGCGCGCACCGCGAGCTGCACGCTGTGTGGTCGATCATCACGCAGGGCAAGCGTGGCTATGCCAACCATCCCGAGACGCGCCGCTGGCGGGGGAAGCTCAGGGCGCTCTTCCGTCGGCACGAGGCCTTGGTGGCGGAGATGGCGGCCCGGGGCTACCGGCACCACAGCCCGCTCGACGCAGCTCTGGCCGGCGGCGCCGAGGTCCAGGAGGAGTACGTCGACACGGTGGAGCGCCAGGTCGCCCTGCTGCGCGAGCGGGGCTGCGGCTGCCGGGTGTAGCCCGGCTCCCGGCCCTTGGTTCATCGTCTTTGGTCCATCGGCAGCTTCTCTCAAGGTCAGCTCATGCCGGCGCAGATTGATCCCTGGTCCCTGCCGTACGGCCCGCACCTGTACCTGCACATCCCCTTTTGCCGGGCGCGGTGCCGCTACTGCGACTTTGTCTCCTTCGCCGGCCGCGAGGACCTCTACGATTCCTATGTGAACGCTCTCTGTCGCGAAGTCGCGCTGGTGGGTCCGGTCCTGGCCGCCGCCGGCCCGGCCACCTTGTACATCGGCGGGGGCACGCCCACGGTACTGCCGCCGGCCGGCCTGGAGGCTATCCTACACGCCTGCGGAGAGGTGCTGGAGTTGGCCGCGGCCGAGGTCACGGTCGAGGCCAACCCGGGGACGGTGTCGCTGGAGGGACTGCGCGCCCTGCGCCGCCTGGGGGTGAACCGCCTCTCCCTGGGTGTGCAGAGCTTCCGCGATGCCGCCCTGCGCCTGCTGGGGCGCAGCCACACTGCCGCCGAGGCGCGCGCCGCCTGCCGCCTGGTCCGCCGGGCCGGGTTCGAGCAGGTTGGCCTGGACCTGATCTACGGGCTGCCCGGCCAGGGGCTGGCCGAATGGCAGCGCGACGTGGACACCGCCGTCGCGCTGGAGCCGGAGCACCTCTCGCTCTACAGCCTGGCGCTGGAGGAGGGCACGCCGCTGGCAGCGGCCGTGGCCTCGGGCGAGCTGCCGGCCCCCGACGAGGACCTGGCGGCGGAGATGTACGTCCACGCGCGCCAGCGACTGCGCGAGGCCGGCTACTGCCACTACGAACTCTCCAACTGGGCCCGCCCCGGCTGGTGGTCGCGCCACAACATCGCCTACTGGCGCAACGAGGACTATGCCGGGTGCGGCGTCGCCGCGCATTCGCACCGGAGTCGGCGACGGTGGGCCAACACTGCCTCGCCGGAGGAGTATATCGCTGCGCTGCGGCAGGGGCGCTCGGCCGTTGTCGAGGAGGAGGAGCTCGATCTGCCCACGGCCATGGGGGAGACGATGATGCTGGGCCTGCGCCTGGTGGCCGGCATCCCCCACGCGGAGTTCGCCCGGCGCTACGGGGCCGACCTGGGCCAGGTATACGGCCCCGTTGTGAGCGAGCTCACCGCGCAGGGGCTCCTGGTGAGCGATGATGTGGGGGTGCGTCTGAGCGAGCGGGGTCTGCTGCTGGGCAACCAGGTCTTTGCCCGATTCCTGCCGGGGTGATCCGGTGGCCCTTCTCGCCGGTCGTCGGCCCTTGCGCGCACAGACGGATGCATGGTTGTGGATGGGCAGGCAAGCGGTCCCTGAGCGGAGCCGCTCGGAGCGAAGCGGAG
>CAZTIG010000004.1:0-140236 GCA_964613665.1 uncultured Chloroflexia bacterium | reverse complement strand
GGAAGGGCCGAAAAGTTGGGGGGAAAACGAGGTGGGTGACCCGTTGCGGTCACCCGCCTGAACCGCCTTCGGTTGCGCGGCACCTGCAAATCGGCTATAATGTCGCCAGAACAGGGGCATCGCTGCCGTGTCCGTGCAGGACGGCCCCGCTTCCGAGGCAGGGTAGAGGAGGGTCGCCATGGAATGCCCGCGCCGCGAGGAGAACCGCCTCGACTGCACCTGCACCTACGAACCGTGCCCGCGCAAGGGGAACTGCTGCCAGTGCCTGGCCTATCATCGGCGCATGGGTGAGCTGCCGGGCTGCCTGTTCCCTCCCGATGTGGAGCGGACCTACGACCGCTCGATTGCCTGCTATCTGCGGGCGATGCAGCGCCGCTGAGATGAAGACTGGAGAGGAGGACCGATGTCCAGACGATGGCTTCTCCTGTGCGGGCTGTTGATCCTGGTGACGATAGCCGCCTGCGAGGCGGCCACGCCTCCGCCTATCCCCACCGCGGTGGCCACTGCCGGGACCACGCCCTCCCCGCTGGAGCCGACGGCAGCGCCGGCCCCCTGGCCGGACGAGCGCCTGGTCTTTTCCCACCTGGGCAAGGTCTGGCTGGCCGACAGGGCCGCGCCCTATCCGCTGACCCCCGGCAGCGACCCCGTCCTCTCGCCCGACGGCAAGCGCATCGCCTACACGTTGCCCGTCAGCGGGACGGGCGGCCCGACGCACATCTATGTGCTGGACCTGCCCAGCCGACAGATCGCCCAGGTCACCAGCGAGCCTGCCACCTACGGTCCGCCGGCCTGGTCGCCCGACAGCCGCTCGCTGGCCTACACCAGCGGCAGCCTGCTGGTGGTGGGCGAGCCGCTCGGTGAGTTCCAGCGGGTGTTGGCGACCGACGTGGGGCTGGCCGACGGGGGGACCGTCACCCCGGTCTGGTCGGCCGATGGACAGATGGTGCTCTGCCCGCTGTTGCGCCTGGGGCCGGCCGAGCTCTTTGCGGTCCGTCTGGCCGATGCCGAGGCCGTTCGTCTCTCCTACACGGGCGGCTACCCCTCGGCGGGGGCCTACACGGTTGCCCCGCAGGACAGCGCCCTGGCCGCGAAGGGCACGGTGCTGTACGTCAATGTGCCCGACGGCGGGACGTTGTGGAAGGTAGGGCTGGACGGCAGCGACCGGCAGCGCATCGTGCCGGAGCTGGACGGCATCGTCGGGCCGCTGGCCTATTCGCCCGATGGCACCCGCCTGGCCGGCCTGCGGCAGAGTGCGGGATCGGCGGCATATTCGCTCTGGGTCGTGGACCTGACCACCGCCCGGCTCTACGCGGGACCGAACCTGGCGGTCCTGCCGCAGGTCTGGCGCTGGGACGCGGCCGGCCAGATGCTCTACTGGGTCGTCCAGGCCGGCGTCTATCGCTACAGCATGGCCACGGGCCAGGAGCAGCCGGTCGCCACCCTGCCGCCGCCGACCCCCACGCCCACGGCGACGCCTCTGCCGGTGGAGCAGCTGGTTGTCTACTACAGCGACTCCGTCTTTCACCAGATCCGCCCCTACGGCGGCGTCGTGTCGACCAAGGAGATCCCACCCTCGCAGGCCGTCCTGACCGGCTACACGCTGAACGACAGGGGCGTGGTGGCCTTTGCCAACGGCGCGGAGGTGAACACGCTGCTTCTCCGCGGAGGCACGGTGAACCGGCTCTATACCTTCCAGCAGGAGAAGCTGGTGCTCGTCGAGGTGGTCTGGTCGACCCAGGGCAACGCCCTCCTCTACACGGCCACCTACGAGGACGCTGCCGGGACGCTGGGCCGGCGTGTCGACATGGGCGTGATCCGCCTGAAGCCGGGCACGACCGCTTTCCAGGACCTGCGCCCCTTTGGCTCGCTGCTCGACCGCAGCGGGGCCAGCCCGCTCCTGTACGACGAGTACACCGGCCAGGCCATCGTCGTCCCGTGGAGCGGCAGCCGCGCCTTTACCCGGTTGGACGTGTACGACGTGGCCAGCGGCGCGGTGGTGCGGCTCCTTGGGGTAGAGGGAGACGGGGCCGTGGCGGTATCCGCCGACCAGCACTGGGCGGCGGCGACCTACTACGATGCCGGCGGCGGCCGCGGGGCCATCCGCATCTACGACCTGACCGCCGCAGAGGCGGCTACCGCGACCCTCATGCTCCCCGAGGGCACCTATGCCGCGGGGCCCCTGCGCTGGTCGCCCGACAGCCAGTACCTGGCCTTTATGCCGCTGCTGGGCAGCCCCGCTGCCCCTGCCGGCCAGGCCCAGGGCATCTGGGTCGTGCGGGCCGAGACGCTGGAGGCGGTGCAGGTGGACCCGCTGCAGAACGCCGCAGCCTACCTGGTGGGGTGGCAGAGGGGGCAGTAGAAGCGGTCAGCAATCAGCGGTCGGCAATCAGCGGTCGGCAATCAGCCGTCTGCTGACCGCTGCCCGCTAACCGCTGAGCGCTAACCGCTGAGCGCTAACCGCTGACCGCTATTCGCTAGATGACCCCCAGCTCTTTCCCTACACGCTCGAAGGCATCGAGCACCCGATCCATCTGTTGGTCGGTGTGGGTGGCCATGTACGAGGTGCGCAGGAGGCACTGCCCCGGGGGCACGGCCGGCTCCACCACGGGGTTGACGTAGATGCCCTCGTGCCAGAGTCGCTGCCACATAAAAGCTGTGGGCAGGCGCTCGCCGATATAGATGGGGATGATCGGTGTGACGGTGTTGCCAATGTTAAAGCCCAGGCGGCGGAACTCGTTGCGCATGCGCTCGGCGATGGCCAGCACGCGCGACGAGTGCTGAGGTTCGTTCTCTATGATCTCCAGTGCGGCCATGGCCGCGGCCACGTTGGGCGGGGTGATGCTGGCGCTAAAGATGAGCGAGCGCGCAAAGTGCTGGATATAGTGGATCACCGGCTCGGCCCCCGCGACAAAGCCGCCCAGCGAGGCGAACGACTTGCTGAACGTGCCCATAATGAGATCGACCTCGTCGGTCCGGCCAAAGTGGGCGGCGGTCCCGCGGCCATCCGCCAGGACGCCCAGGCCGTGGGCGTCGTCCACCATCAGGCGGGCTCCGTATTTCTGGCAGACGGGCAGGATCTCGGGCAGCGGGGCCAGGTCGCCGCCCATGCTAAAGACCCCGTCGACCACGACCAGCCGGCCGGCCTTCTCGGGGCAGGACTGCAGCACACGCTCCAGATCGGCCACGTCGTTGTGCCGGTAGCGCTTCATCGTCCCATAGGAGAGGCGGCAGCCATCGACGATGCTGGCGTGGTCCTCCTTGTCGGTGATGACCACATCGTACCGTCCCACCAGGGAGGCGATCGCCCCCAGGTTGGTCTGGAAGCCTGTGCTAAAGACCAGGGCACGCTCCTTGCCCACGAAGCGTGCCAGCCGCTCCTCGAGCTGCTCGATCAGGACCAGGTTGCCGTTGAGGAAACGGGACCCCGTGCAGCTGGGGCCGTAGCGTTCGATGGCAGCGATGGCCGCCTGGCGCACCCGGGGGTCGGTGGTCAGCCCCAGGTAGTTGTTGGAGCCGATCATGATCATGCGGTGCCCGCGGATGACCACCTCGGTCCCCTCGGTATCCTCGAGCGGGGCGAAGTAGGGGTAGTAGCCTCCGGCCATGGCCTCCTTGGCTTCGGTGAAGCTGTGGCATTTCTCGAACAGGTCCATGCCGCTGTCCTCTCTTTCTGGGGTTGTGGTCCACCGGGGGGAGGCCTTCGTGGGCTCCCCAAGTCGTCGCGGGCCGCCGTGGCCCGCGGAGCGCCGCCGAGAGTATAGCACAGCAATGGCACCGAGGCAACTCGATTGCGCACCGCGCAGAGCCGACGCAGCCCGGCTATGCCGGGACCAGTTCGCGGGCGATCTCCACCGCCGAGGCGGCGTCGGCGGCGTAGGCGTCGGCGCCGATCTGCCGGGCGTAGGCTGCCGTCACCGGGGCGCCGCCGATCATGACCCGGACGGAAGCGCGCAGGCCGGCCTGCTCCAGGGCGGCGATGGTCCGTGCCATCCCAGGCATGGTGGTGGTCAGCAGGGCGCTCATGCCCAGCACCTGGGGCTGGTGCTGGCGCACCGCGGCGACAAAGGCCTCGGGGGCGACGTCCGTCCCCAGGTCGATCACATCGAAGCCGGCCCCCTCCAGCATCATCTTGACCAGGTTCTTGCCGATATCGTGCAGGTCGCCCTGGACGGTGCCGATGAGGTACTTGCCGCGGCCGGGCACGCCGCTGCCGACGAGAACGGGCCGCAGCACGGCCATGCCGGCCTGCATGGCCCGCGCCGCCACCAGCACCTCGGGCACGAAGAGCTCGCCGGCCCGGAATTCCTGCCCGACGCGGTCCATCCCGGAGATCAGGCCAGCCAGGATCTCACCCGGCGCCAGCCCCTGGCCGAGGGCCTGCTGCACCAGCGCGGTGACCTGGCGGTCCTGTCCGTCGTACAGCCTGGCGGCAATCTCTTGGCAGAGGTCGTGCATCCATGCCTCCCGACTGTTCGCTCGTTCCGGGGCTTGCCGGGGCTGCTCAGCAGCACAGCTCCCGGATCACGTCCCGTGCCACCCGGATGCCCAGCACCAGGTTGTCGAAGGAGATGCGCTCGTCGATGCCGTGGGCCCTGGCCAGCTCGTCGGGACCGAGGATACAGGCGGCGAAGCCATAGGCAGCATAGCCGCGCTGCCGGAAGTAGCGCCCGTCGGTGCCACCGGGAACCTGCATGGGGAAGATGCCTGCCCCGGGCACGTGGCGGGCGATGGCCTTGTCGACGGCCCGCATGAAGGCGCCGTCCAGCGGAGCGATGCCCGACGGCGGCGAGCTCTCCTGGACCTCGACGGTGACCCGCTCGTCGGCGATGCGCCGGCGCAGCCAGCGCTGGAACTCGGCTGCGTCGGTGTCGGGCAGCAGGCGGCAGTCGATCTCGGCCTCGGCCCGCTCGGGGATCACGTTGACCTTGTAGCCGCCCCGCAGCACCGTCAGGCTGATGGTGTCGCGCAGGGTGGCGTTGAGCAGCTTGTCGGCGGCGATACGGCCCGCCGCCAGGCGCAGGCCGGCCTGGTTGGTGATCAGGCGCATCAGGAAAGAGAGGGGGAACTTGCGCCTGGCAGCGATCGACCGGACCATGGCCCGCGTGACGGCGTTGAGGCGCAGCGGGCGCGGAGAGGAGAGCACGCGGCTGAGCGCCCGCAGCAGGCGGTCGTTGGGGTTGTCGCGGTGCGGGATGGAGCCGTGTCCAGGCGTTCCGGTGGCCACCAGGCGCAGGTGCTGGATCTGCTTTTCCACCACGGCCACGCCAAAGAGCACCTGGTCGCCGAAGAGGCCCTTGAAGCCTCCGCCGCCCTCGTCCCAGACCCACTCGGGGTCCAGCTCGGGGAGGTGATTCTCCACGAGCCAGCGCATGCCCTGGCTCCCGCCCGTCTCCTCGTCGGGTACGGCCAGGAAGATGACCGGCCGGCGGAAGGGGACGCCCTCCTTCACGAGCGTTTCCAGTGCCAGGAGAAAGGCCACTCCCAGCCCCTTGGTGTCGATGGTGCCGCGTCCCCAGACGTAGCCGTCGGCCACCGTCCCACTGAACGGGGGATGGGTCCACTGGGTGGGGTCGGCCGCCACCACGTCGATGTGGTGGTTGAGGAGGAGCGGCTTGAGCGGCTCGCGGCCGGGGATGCGCGCCAGCACCAGCCCGCGCCCGGGGAACGGCTCGTGGATGGCGATGTCGCTCGTAATGCTGCGCTGGAGCAGCTGCTCGCGCAGCCACTCCGCGGCCGGCCGCTCGTTTCCGGGTGGGTTGGTGGTGTCGAACTGCACGTAGCGGCTCATCGTCGCCACGGCGTCGTCGCGGATGGCATCCCAGTTGGCGTTGTCGGGCACGGGTTCACCTCGCGGGCGTGATCTCAAGGGCTGTTGTGTGCTGGTGCACAATACTACAGGTTTGCCCCACTGTCAAGGCGGCGTCGGGGCCGGCGCACGGCCATATCAAACTCGCCGGCCTTGACCGGCAAATGCCCGGCTCCGGCAACGGCCCGACGCCGCACATTGCGGGGCGCGGCAATGATGCGGCCGTGCCGCGCTTCGTGCAGGCCGGGCATTTGCCATTCGTGGTGCACCGCCGCGATCCTGATATCGATGGGGGCCGGCGGCCGGTCGAGACCGATGCTGCCGGCGGGCCACCTGCGGGTGCCGTCGTGGCCTCGTGCACCGGCTCGATCTCGCGTGCGCACATGGATCCTTCAGTCCAGCCAGGTCATGGCTGTCCATCCCACCCCGCCAGGCGGGCCATCAGCCACCAGAAGGCCTGCGCCTTGAGCTTGCACTGCAGCGGGTGGGTGTGGGCGCAGTCGTCGATCTGGTCGAGGTGCGCGCAGTCGTCGGGATGGTCGTTGCACCAGGGCTCGCACCACTCGCAGGCGTCCGAGGCGTCGGGGTAATAGTTTCCTGCCGGGTCGTAGTGCTCGAAATCGGCAAAGTCAAAGAGGATCTTGCCGTGCGTGCGGACGTACTGCCGCACGGCCTCGTTGTTGCGGGCCAGGGTCTCGCTGCCGCCGTCGGTGTGGCCGGTCATGTAGATGAAGCGCATGGCCGGGTACTCGCGCTCGAGCCCGTCCAGCGCCTCCAGGTACTGCTGCACGGTGGCCGGGTCGTTGTCCGACTGCTGGCCGCACCAGGACCACATGGAAAAGTGGAAGAGCCCCGTGCCCGCCACGGCGCGGGTGCGATCGAGGCCCTCCGCGCTGGCCCAGTAGTCGTCGGGCTCGACATAGTCCTCCGGCGGGTTGCCGTCGCAGAGGCGCAGGACACCGCTCTCGCCGGGCAGGCCGGCCCGCTCGGCGCAGTACTCCACCGCCACACCGTAGCGGTCATCCTGCCATGAGAGCCACTCCAACCCGGTGACGATCTGCGAGCCGTGGGAGGTGTGGGCAAAGTGCACCGTCAGCCGCCGGGCCTGTTCCAGCCAGTAGTCCGGGATCCTGGCGATGTCGCTGCACGTGTGGTCGACGATGACGGCCCCGCTCACGGGCGGTGGCGGCGGCGCGGTGACGGGCGGCGCCGCCGGGCCCTGCCCCGGGCTCACTGTCAGCTCCTGCTGCGTGCTCTGGCCGGCCTCGTTCTCGGCCCGCAGGATGTAGACGGTGGCCTCGGTGGGGCAGACCTCGGTCGAGCCGGGGTTTGCCACGGGGGAATCATCCAGGTAGACGGCGCTGGCTGCGCTGACCTCCCAGTGCAGGTAGAAGCAGTCGGGACTGGAGCCGGCCTCCTGGTAAAAGTACTGCACCAGGGGGGCAGCGGCATCGGCCGGCGCGGCGAGGCTGCCCGGCGGCCCCGATCCCTCGGGGGTCAGGGCCACGGCGTCGGCGTTGGCAAAGCCGCTGTCCGATCCGGTCACGACGATCCCGGCGCTCCCCTGGGCAAAGGGCAGGCTGGCGATCCAGAACCAGTCGTCGCCGCTGTTGCGCTGGTCCACGGTGGCCAGAAAGGGGCCGCCGGTGCAGTGGATGGTGAAGGGGGTATCGGTGGCCCGGTCCTCGCCCCATGGCCACCAGGCCCAGACGTCGTAGTTGGCGGTCCGGGGCACCTGGAGGTCGAAGCGAGCCTGGCATTCGCGGCAGCCGGGATCGGCGAAACGGAAGTCGGCGCCGTAGGGTGTGCCGCCGCAGTCGTCGCCGTGGCAGGTGCCCCAGTCCCCGGCGAGGACCGTGAAGCCGGCGTCGGCGTTGTCGACGACGATGGCCGGGGCCGGCGCAGAGGGCGGAGCACTGGTGGCCTGGCCCGGCGCGGGTGCCACGGTGGGTGTTGCGGGGGTGGCGGCGCCGCAGGCGAGCAGCAGGGGCATCAGGACGAGGGCGGCGATCGCAGCGGGGAGCGGTCGGGCTCGCTTCATCGGGTCCTCCTTTTTCCTGTGTGCGCAGACCATCCAGTTCATGGGCACGCCGCCGAGCAGGGAGCGCCGGGTCCGCAGGAACAGGTCGCGCAAGCACGGATGGGCGGCGAGGTGGCGCCTCTCTTCCTGGGCGATCAGCGCTCGCAGGTGCGCACGGTCGATCGGAGGCATGCGTTCCTTCTGTGGCGATCGGCGGTGGGTCGCTCGCGCATTGCGCGATCGGTGGTATGATGGCCCGGCCGGCTCGTGCGTTGCGCTATCTGACATATCGTCCTGCTGTGCAAAACATGGTGGAGCAGGCATAATGGCCCGGCCGGCTCGTGCGTTGCGCTATCGGAGAGCATACCACGAAGTCGGCGGCAAGTCAATGGCTCGGTCGGGCATCCCGCGGCGATATCAAGGTCGCGCCGATGCACAGCGGATGGCAAGTGCCCGGCCGGCGTACAGTGCGGCATGGCCGCACCATTGCCGTGTCCCTGGATGTGCGGCGTCGGGCCGTTGCCGGAGCCGGGCATTTGCCGGTCAAGGCCGGCGACTTTGGTACGGCCGTGCGGGCATCCGGACACATCTCGATGGTGCCCATTTCGGTGGGCTCCCTGCCGACCAGATGGGCCTCTTGCCCCACGATAGCCGGCATTTCCCCGGCTGCAATCGGGGCCTCGGCCCACCATTCGTGGTGCACCAGCACTTGTCCGCATCCCAGCTCGGTCACCGAGGGCTGATCGCTGAGGGCTGATCGCTGGTCGCGATGATCATCGGCATGGACTTTGGCACGACCAACTCCGGCCTGGCCGTCGCCGACGGGCAGGTGCGCCTGCTGCCGCTCGACCCGGCCAATACGGCGGCGCCGCATGTGGTGCGCACTGTGCACTATATCACCCGCGAGCACGGCTGCTTCGTCGGACGCGAGGCCCAAGCGCTGCTGGCCGGGGCGGTGGACCTGGCCGGCCTGCACCGCTTGGGCCTCGCGCGTGTGAGCGAAGCGACCTACTTGACATACTGGGGCGGTTCTATACCGCGGGGAAGCCGGTGTGCACATTGTTGTTCCAGCGGCGGGCCTTGACGCGCTATTGGCTCCGATCGGCCTCCTGCAGCAGCAGGGCCGGCCCGCCGCCGTCCCTGTCGTGGTGGCGCGAGATGAGGGCCACCACTTCCTCAGAGCATCCTGCTCTGCGGGCCAGCTCCGCGCTGCGCCGGGCGTGCTCGGCGTAGAGGTAGAACGGCCGACGGGGATCGCCGCGGGGCCGCTCGCGGGACAGCCAGCGCCACAGCCGCGGCCGGCCGCGGACCAGCACGATCAGCCCCCGCCACGGGAGCGGGATGCGCTCGCCCCCGGCGCTCTTGCCCACGTCGTGCAGCAGGGCGGCTCGCAGCAGCAGCGGGTCCTGCACGTGCCACTCCCGCAGCCGCCGCAGGACGCGCAGAGAATGGGCCCGGTCGTAGGGCGCCATCTCCTGGAAGAGGGCGTACTCGGCCGGGCCCAACAGCTGTTGTGCTTCCTCTGCCTGGGGGGGCCGCAGCAGGGCGCCCACGGCGGCCAGGAACTGCCCCAGGCGGTACCAGAAAGGCCTAATCGAACACCTCGGGTTCGCGCTTGCTGAAGAGAATGCCCACCACCAGGACGATCAGGCAGGCGCCGGCGATGATATAGGAGATCAGCCGGGCCGTTCCGCCCTGCTGGGCCACGCTGATGATCAGTGGGGCCACCAGCAGCGAGACCAGGTTGACCACCTTGATCATCGGGTTCAGCGCCGGGCCGGCCGTGTCCTTGAGCGGGTCGCCCACGGTGTCACCGATCACCCCGGCCTTGTGCCGGGCCGATCCTTTGCCGGTGCCGGCCGCCTGGTCGACGAACTCGGACTCGACCTCCTTCTTGGCGTTGTCCCAGGCCCCGCCGGCGTTGGCCATGAAGACGGCCAGCAGCTGGCCGACGGCAATGATCCCTGCCAGGAAGCCTCCCAGGGCCCTCTCGCCGATGAGGAACCCCACCACAAGCGGTGTCAGGATGCCGAGCAGAGCCACAACGATCAGCTCGCGCTGGGCGGCGTTGGTGCAGATGCGCACCACCTTGCCGTACTCCGGCTTGACCGTGCCTTCCAGCACGCCCGGGATGTGGAACTGCTTGCGTACCTCCAGGATGATCAGCGCAGCAGCGCGCTCCACTGCCCGCAGCAGCACCGAGCTAAAGAGAAAGGGCAGTGCTCCGCCGATCAGGAGCCCGATAAAGACCAGTGGCTCGGCGATGTTCAACCCCTCTCTCCCCAGGTTGGTCTTCTCGATGAATGCACCGAAGAGGCTGAGCGCGGCGATGACCGCCGAGGCGATGGCGATGCCCTTGGTGATGGCCTTGGTGGTGTTGCCGACGCTGTCCAGCTCGGCCAGGGTGGCCTGCCCTTTGGGGTCAAAGTCTTCCTTGCACATCTCGGCGATGCCGCCGGCGTTGTCGGCAATCGGGCCAAAGGCATCCATGGCCAGGTTGTTGCCCGTGTGCGAGAGCATGCCGATGCCGGCCAGGGCCACGGAGTAGAGGATAAAGGTGACCTCGTGGCCGGCCGGCGCCGGCCGGAAGCTGCTGACGATCAGCCCGACCACCATCACACCCGCCGCGGCAAAGATGCCGTTCTCGATCCTGCGCGTCCGCACCACCAGGTAGGTGCCCACGGCCACGGCCAGGACGCCGGCGACGATGAGGATGATTGGAACAGCTCCCGCCGGCACGGCTACCGTGTAGATGGCGATGGCCAGGATGACGTTGAGCACGATGATCAGGATGGCCCAGGCCGTGCTCTCGTAGCCCAGGGCCAGACCGGAGAGGATCACCGTGGCCGGGCCGGTCTTGGTCGAACGGACCACCCGGTTCACCGCGCCTGTCCCACGCTGGGTGAAGAGGGCCGTGTACTTGTTAAAGCCCACCGCCAGCAGAATGCCCGCCGCCGTGGCGGCAAAGAGGCGCAGGTCGCCGACGTAGAACCAGGCCAGCAGGAAGAACGAGACTGTCGAGATGATCGAGGAGAGGTCGTAGGAGAGGTCCATGGCCCGGAAGGCGTCCCCCTTGGTCGGCCAGAACCCCACGGCATAGGTGCCGATGATGCTGGAGAAGACGCCGATGGCGCGCACCAGCAGCGGGAAGACGATCCACTTTAAGCTGTGCGTGGGGTCGATCTGCATCACCGCCAGGCCCAGGATCATGGCCGAGACGATGGTCACCTCGTACGACTCGAAGACGTCCTCGGCCATCCCGGAAAAGTCGCCGACGTTGTCGCCCACCAGGTCGGCGATGGCCGCCGGGTTGCGCGGGTCGTCCTCCGGCACGCCGGCCTCGACCTTGCCGACCAGGTCGGCGCCGACGTCGGCGGCCTTGGTATAGATGCCGCCGCCGACGCGCATGAACATGGCCAGGAGTGTGCCGCCGAAGCCAAAGCCCAGCAGGACGTCCGGCGCGTGCTGCCCGTAGAGCAGGAAGATGACCGTGCCGCCGAGCAGCCCCAGCCCGTCGGCCAGCATCCCGGCGACCGTCCCGGAGCGATAGGCCACCCGCAGCGCCCCCTGGAAGGAGCCCAGGCGGGCCTGGTTGGCCACGCGCACGTTGCCGCGCGTGCCGATGATGCGCAGCCCGATCTGGCCGATGGACAGGGAGCAGGCCGCGCCCAGCAGCAGGGCCGCACCCCGGCCGATGGCGATGCTCCACCCCATCGCCTCGGACGTCTCCAGGACCGGCCCCTCGGACATGCCACCGACGAGGCGGGCGGAGAGGAAGAGCAGGATGGCCAGGACAAAGGCCAGCGGGACGACCACCTCCATCTGCTTGTTCAGGTAGGCCACGGCGCCCTGGCGGATGGCATTCGAGATCTCCTGCATCCGAGGGGTGCCGGGATCCTCGCGGAGCACCTGCCGTGCCAGCAGCCAGGCATAGACCAGCGCCCCGACCGCCGTAGCCAAGACGACGATCATACCGATCTGCTCAAACGAGTTGGCTCCTTCGAGACCGAGCATTCTCTTCTCTCCTCTGCGTCTGCCTGGAAGTGGTCGGATGAGAGATCGTGCCCTCTTTGTGCACCGCCCAGGTCGGTGCAGTCCGCTTCGCTGCGGTTCCTGCACCGGGACTGCCAGCCTGCGCCCCGCTCGGCAGGATGGCCGCGGGGACCGGAGCCGCAACCTCTGGAGCTTCGGGTACCAGCAACGGCGCCCCGGCTCCTGCTGCCGCGCCGCCGAGATCTTGGGCCGACGCCGCTAGAGCAGTGGGCCGAGAGTGGGCAGGCCCGCGATGAGCAGGAAGATGTCGACCACGGCGATGCGGGCGCGCCCCAGCGTCTCCCCCAGGGGGTTGAACCCGCCCAGGAGTTGGCCGCCCAGCGTCGGCAGCAGGATGAGCGCCAGCAGGATCCACATCCCGTACTGCCGGATCCACCGCAGGCCGCGGTCCCAGGCCGGCGGGGCTACCCCCTCGAGGATGCCGAATCCGTCCAGCGGCGGGATCGGCAGCAGGTTGAAGAGGGCCAGGGCCACGTTCATCCACAGGAGCATGAACACCAGGGCAAAGGCGCCATCGTACTGCCACAGCTCGATCCCCGTGATGGTGTAGATGAGCCGCCAGATGAGAGCTACGAGCAGGGCCAATAGCAGGTTGCTCAACGGGCCGGCCAGTCCGGTGACGGCCCAGCCCCGCCGGCCCCAGCGCAGGTAGGCCGGGTTGACGCGCACCGGCTTGCCCCAGCCGATGGGGGCCAGCCCCAGCATCATGAGCACGAGCATGACCGTGCCGAGGAGGTCGAGGTGAGCCAGCGGGTTGAGTGTGACGCGGCCGTCCCACCGGGGGGTGGGATCCCCCAGGAGGTTAGCCGACCAGGCGTGCGCGAACTCGTGGATGGTCAGGCCCAGCAAGAGGGCAATCCCGGCACTGACCAGGTAGACTGGGTTGAGGATCAGCCTGGACAAACGCGTCCTCCGTTACCGGCGATTTACACCATTATACCACGTTCCGGGCAGCGCCGCAAATGCGGCCCGTCCGAGGGATGCCTGTCTCCAGATGGGCAAGGAGCGCGGCCGATCCCTGAGCGGAGCGGCCAAAGGCCGCGTAGTCGAAGGGCGGCCGCGCCTCCAGGGGCAGCGGCCCTTCGACTTCGCCGCTCTCCGCTTCGCTCCGAGCGGCTCCGCTCAGGGACCGCTTGCCTGCCCATCCACAAACATGCATCCCTGTCCGAGTGCCCGAGAGGGGAAGGAATGACGCGCCTGGAGTGCCGCCAGGTCGCAGCGCAGCCCGGGATTCGCTCGCAACCCACGAGGGGGCGAGGTCGCCTCGCCCCCTCGCTTGCCGCAAGGGATGCCGGGCCGGTTCTCTCTACCAGCGCGTCAGCACGGGCAGGTAGAACAGCCCCGCCGGGCCGAGCCAGTAGCTTGGGAGACGGCCCACGGCCGGCCGGGCCGAGGTCGGCGCCTGGTGCCGGGGCATCCGTGCCGTGCCCCCGGCGACGTGGACCACGTGGGTCACTGTTTCCATACCGCAGGCGTTCATCGCTGCCATGGTCACGTCGTAGTCGCCGGGCATCTCGAAGATGTGCGCGACCGTCCGGCCCATGCCGGTTCCGCCGTCGCTAAAGCTCCAGGCAAAGTCGATGGGCATCGTGCCGCTGGCGCTGCCGGTGAAGGTCACCGGGTAGCCCGCGTACGGCTCGGCCGGAAACCACGTGAAGCTGGCGTCGTGCGGCGGAACGCAGGAGGCCACCGTGACGATCTGCGAGACCGTCTCGTGGCCGCAGGCATTGGTGACCGTCATGGTGACCAGGTAGTCGCCGGTCATCTCGTAGATCTTGCCGATCGGGTTGCCCTGGCCGTGGCTGTAGTCCAAGTCCCATGTGAAGGTCATGGGCATGGTGCTGCTGGTGAAGCCGGCAGTATGCGGACTCCATTGCCCCTCCATGGTCCCAGGCTTGCGCTTGTTCTGATGTCGGCCGGGAGTGAACTTGCTCCTGGGGGCAGTATAGCCGATTGCCCACCCACAGTCAAGCACTTTGCCCGAGATCCGGACACAAATGCCGGTGCACCACGAATGGTGGACCGAGACTCCGATCGTAGCCGTGGAAATGCCCGCCACAGTGGCCAGGAGGCCCATCTGGCAGGGCTGGGGGCCCACCGGAATGGGTAGCGTGGAGATATGTCCGGATGTGAGCTTTGCCATGTCCGCGCTCTTGTGGTATGATGGGCCCGTCGATCGTTCCTGCCGCGCAGAGCGAGAGGAGGCGTGCTGTGGAGGAGCTGACCAGGCTGGTGGCCCTGAAGGCCGGCATCTCGGAGAAGCAGGCCGGCTCGGCCGTGGAGACGGTGCTGGGCTTTCTCAAGGAGAAGCTGCCGGGGTCGCTCGGCAGCCACATCGAGTCGTTCCTGGGCCGCGGTGGGCTGCTGAGCCAGGCCGACGACCTGCTCCAGGGATTGGGCGGCATCCTGGGCAGCCTGGGGCTGGGGGGTGTGGCCGCGGCCGGCAAGCCGGCGGCCACGAAGCCCGCGGCGAAGAAGCCTGCGGCCAAGAAGCCGGCCGCCAAGAAGCCCACGGCGAAGAAGCCGGCGGCGAAGAGGCCGGCCGCCAAGAAGCCGGCCGCTACAAAGCCCGCAGCCAGGAAGCCTGCGGCGGCCAAGCCCACCGCGAGGAAGCCGGCCCCGCGCAAACCGACCAGCAGGCCGTAGCGCCCGGAGGGGGCACGGTGGGCCGGCCGCTTGCCGATGTCCGGGCCGACTTTGACCGCCTGGCCCACTTCTCCACCGCTGCCTGGGACCACAACAGCCAATGCCACGGTTTCCTGCTGCGTCGCCTGCCGCCAGGCTGCGGGGAGGCGCTGGAGATCGGCTGCGGCACCGGGGCCTTCTCGCGCCTGCTGGCAGCGCGCTGCGAGAGGGTGCTGGCCCTGGACCTCTCCCCGGAGATGATCCGCCTCGCCCGGGAGCGCTCGTCCCACTGTCCGAACATCGACTACCAGGTGGCCGACGCGCTGTCGTGGGAGTGGCCGGCCGGTCGCTTCGACTGCGTGGCCTCCATTGCCACCCTGCACCATCTGCCGATGGAGGACACGCTGGGCCGCATGGGGCGAGCCCTGCGGTCCGGCGGCGTGCTGCTGGCCCTCGATCTACCCGGTAGGGTGGGCCCGGCCGGCCTCTTCATGACGCTGGCGGCGCTGCCGCTTGCGCTGTTGCTGGAGCTGGTGAGGAACCGGCGACTGCGCAGGCCTCGCGCCGAGCGCGACGCCTGGACCGACCACGGCCGTCACGACACATGCCCGAGCCTGGCCGAGGTCCGGCGGGCCTGCGCGGCTGCCCTGCCCGGCGCGCGGGTGCGCCTGCACCTGCTCTGGCGCTACTCGATCGTCTGGAACAAACCCTCCTGAGGTTGCTCCCAGTCCTTCTCCAGCTTCGCGAGCGCCCCGGCCATCTCCCTTTGGCACGTATGCGCTTCCGGCACGCCGACGGGCAGAAAGCGCACCACGCTCTGCCCGGGCAGGCACTGTGCCAGCAGGGGGATGTCGGCGCCGATCACGGTGGCGATCTTGGGGTAGCCGCCGACCGTCTGCCGGTCGGCCATCATCACAATGGGCTGGCCGTCGGCCGGCACCTGGACTGCGCCGCACGGGATGCCGTCGGAGACGATCTCGGCCGGGCCGCCGTGGGCGATGATCGGCCCCTGCAAGCGATAGCCCATCCGGTCCGAGGCGCTGCCGACCTGGTACGCGGAGCAGAGGAAGGTGGCCAGTCCGGTGGCGGCGAAGCAGTCGTCCTGCGGGCCCAGGACGACGCGGAGGGTGGGCGTGTCGCTGTAGGGGGGGAGGATCGCGGCAGGGATGGACCGGCCGGCCGCGCGGAAGATGTCCACCGCGGGCGGCCCCACCGGCAGCACGTCCCCGGGCTGCAGGGCGCGACCCTCGATTCCTCCGAATCTCCCGGGCAGGTAGGTAGACCGCGATCCCAGCACCGCGGGGATGTCGATGCCGCCGGAGATGGCCAGGACGGGGCGGCACCCCGTACGGCGCGGGCCGAACTCAATGAGCCATCCCCGGCGCACCAGGACGGCCGTCCATGGGGGCATGTCCCAGCCGTTGACGCGCAACGAGAGATCGGCCCCGGCGACGGCGATGAGGCAGTCCGCGGTGGTGCGCAGGGTGGGCCCGCGCAGCGTGATCTCCAGGGCGGCGGCGTCGGACCGGTTGCCCACGAGCATGTTGGCGGCGCGCAGTGCCAGGGGGTCCATGGCGCCGGCTGTCGGGACGCCATAGCGCTGGTAGCCGTAGCGCCCGGCGTCCTGGACGGTCGTGAGCAGGCCGGCCTCAAGGACGTCCAGTGCCATGCCCGGCCTCCTGCTGCAGCGCCGCGAACTCATCCGCCGAGATCGGCACGAAGCGCACCCGGTCCCCCGGCTGCAGCAGCGCGGGGGGGACGCGCGCCGGGTCGAACAGCACGGCCGGCGTCCGGCCGATGAGTTGCCAGCCGCCTGGGGTAGCCAGGGGATAGACGCCGGTCTGGTTCCCGGCGATGCCCACCGAGCCGGCCGGCACGACCAGGCGCGGCGTGGCCAGGCGCGGCGTGGCCAGCTCCTCGGGAAGCCCGCCCAGGTAGGGAAAGCCCGGCGTGAAGCCGATCATGTAGACCGTGTAGTCGGCGCCGCTGTGCAGTTGGATGACCTCCTCGACGGAGAGGCCGTGGAGCGCGGCGACCGCGGCGATGTCGGGGCCGAACTCCCCGCCGTAAACGGTGGGAATCTCGACCAGGCGCGCTGCGGGTGGCGGGCCCTCGCCACAGCGCTGCAGCGCCGCGCGCGCCAGGTCGAGCACCTCTGTCCACGAAAGCTGCAGCGGGTCATAGTGCAGGAGGACGGAGCGGTACGTGGGCACGGCCTCGCCCAGGCCGGCCACGGCGCTGGCCTGCAGAGTCTGGGCCAGGGCGTGGACGCGCCGGTTGACCTCGGGGTCGATCGCGTCGCCCAGCTCCACGACCAGCCCGGCGTCTCCGGCGGGAAGGAAGCGGGGCTCACTCCGCGGCAGCAAGGGCAACCACCTCGACGCCGGCCTGCTCCAGCCGTCGGCGGATCGCCTGTACCATCTCCACGGCCCCGGGGGTGTCTCCGTGGACGCAGATGGTGTCGACCGGCAGCGAAAGCTGCTCCCCGCTGTGTGCCAGCACCAGCCCGTCGCGGGCCAGGCCCAGGGCCTGCTCGGCAGCAGCGGCGGGCTCGTGGAGCACCGCCCCGGGCAGGCTGCGCGGGCGCAGGGTGCCGTCGGCGTTGTAGGCGCGGTCGGCAAAGCCTTCGCGGGCAGTGCGCAGGCCGGCCTCCTGGGCGGCGGTGACGAGCGCCGAGCCGGCCAGTCCGACTACGATCAGCGCCGGGCTGGCGCGGGCCACGCCGCGGGCGATGGCCCGCGCCACGGCGATGTCGGCAGCGGCGATGTTGTACAGCGCGCCGTGGGGCTTGACGTGGGCCAGCTCGCGGCCGGCCGAGCGGGCAAAGGCGGCCAGCGCTCCCACCTGGTACAGCACATAGTTCTCCACCTCGTCGGGGGTGAGCTGCATGGCCCGCCGGCCAAAGCCCAGCAGGTCGGGGAAGCCGGGGTGCGCGCCAATGGCCACGTTGTGCTGTGCCGCCAGGCGGACCGTGCGGTCCATCACCAGGGGGTCGCCGCTGTGGTAGCCACAGGCGATGTTGGCCGAGGTGACCCAGGGCAACAGCGCCTCGTCGCTGCCCATGCGGTAGGGGCCGAAGCTCTCGCCCATGTCGCAGTTGAGGTCGATCCGCTTCATTGGGAACCATCCCTGCTTGGCGCGCCGCCGGCCGGTCCTGTGGCCGCCGACCGCGCATCGACCGCTCCGGGCGGGAGGCTCGCAATCGGCGAGCGGCTGCGCAGCGACGGGAACTACCTGGCCCAACATAGCAGAGCGCGGCCGATTTGTCAAGCGAGAATCACTTGCTCCCGCGCAGGCAGTAGGGCAGCTTCCCCTTGGCGGCGTGGTGGTCGTAGCATTCCTGGCACCGGCCGCGGCGTTCGCACTTCTTCTTGGGGCAGGGGCATTCGGCGCGGGTGTCCGGGAGCGTTGCGCGCAGGTCCAGGGCCCGTCCTCTCATGGCGAAGGCTCGTGGCAGCGGATCGTTCCGGCGTAGTTGAGCAGGCAGAGCAGCACGCGGGGGCGCTGGCCCAGCAGCCGCTCCACGGCAATGGCGTAGCGCTGCGCCTGGTCCAGGTAGTCCGCGCGGGCCAGCAGCTCCTGGAGCTGGGCCTCGCCCTCGATCCTGTCCGTCTTGAACTCGACCACCGTCCAGGTTGCCCCTTGCAGGTACAGCGCGTCGATCTTGCCGCTTTCGACGTGGCCGGCGACCTCCAGGCTGTAGGGCACCTCGTGCAGCCTGCGGGGGGAGGTGTCCATCTCGTGGAAGAGGTCGCTCGCCCGGAAGCGCTGCAGGAGCCGGACCGTCTGGCGCACGGCGTCGGCCAGCTGGCGGGCGTCGGTGAGCCCGTAGCCGCGGGCACGGGCCTCGGCCCAGCGGCCGAAGCCTTCGTCCGGGAAACGCCATACCGCCAGCGCCGCATGCACCAGCGCACCGACCACCCACGCCGGCGCGCGCGGCCGTGCCACGGATGGCACGACGCGCCAGACGCGCTGGGGCTGCTCGCTCTCCCTGGTGCGCCTGTCCACCCGCACCGGCTCCGCTGCCACCGCCGCAAGCAGCGGCGGCGGCAGCGCCATCGGGGGCACGGCCGGCTCGACCTGCGGCCGCAGCGGCGGCGCCGGCTGCCAGCCCGGCTCGTAGACCGTGCAGCGGACGGGCGTTTGGCCTACCCGCAGCTCCAGGGAATGCGCCGTGTTGCCCTCCTCGTCGTGGTCGATCTCCTGGGCGCACAGCCCCAGGATGTCCTCCTCGGCCAGCCGGCCGAGCCACCCCTTGGCCCGGGCCATTCTCCCGCCCGAGGCCAGGCCGATACAGCCGCTGATGAGCAGTTTCTCCTGTGCCCGGGTGGCGGCCACGTACAGCAGTCGGGCCGACTCGGCTGCGTCCTGGTCGTCGGAGATGAGACTGGCCAACTCGTGGACCGCCGGCCTGGCCTTGTCGTCGTCCCTGTCCCGCAGGGGCAGCACGATGCCCAGGTGGGGGTCGAGGCGCACGCCGGCGCGGCCGCCGCCGCTGTAGGTAGCGTCGCCGATCGCGACCACGGGGAACTCCAGCCCCTTGGCCTGGTGTACCGTCATGATCTGCACCGCCCCCTCGGCCGTCGCTCTCGCCTCACCTTCGCGGGCGCCGCTTTCGCGCAGGGCCGCGACGTACGCCAGGAACTCGCCCACGCTGACGATGCCGCTGGCCTGGGCGTCGGTCAGCAGCTTGGCCACGTTGCGAGCGCTGCGCGTTTGCCCGGCGCGGACCAGCGCCGCCACCATGGCGGTCTCGTCGAGCAGCGCCTTCAGCAGGTCGGCCACGGTAGTGCGGCCGACCATGCCGTGCAGAGCAGTGATGATGCGCACGGCGCGGGCGGCGCGGCCTCGGTCTTCGCCGGAGAGTGCCGCCGGCGGCCTCTGCAGGGCCTCCCAGAGGGGCATTCTCTCTGCCGGCCGGCCTTCGCGGAGCAGGTACAGAGCCGTGTCCGAGAGGGCCAGGACCGGCGAGCGCAGGAACCCGGCCAGGGCCAGGTCGTCGGTGGGGTCGGCCAGGGCAGCCAGGGCGTTCAGCAGGTCGCGGATCTCGGAGCGCCGGTAGAAGCCGCTGCCGGCCACGGTCAGGAAGGGCAGGCCGGCCTGCTCGAGAGCGTCCTCGTAGGGCCGGAACGAGTCCGCCGCGCGACACAGGATCGCGGCGTGCTCGTAGCGTTGCAGAGCGCCGCTCTCGCGCAACTCGCGGATGCGCTGGGCCAGCGCCCCGGCGGCGCGGGCCAGCGCCCCGGAGGACTTGCTGCCAATGGTGAGGTGCAGCTCGATGTGCGGCGCGGTGAACCCGGGCAGGGGTTCCTTCCGGTGAGGGGAGAGCGGGGCAAAGGGCTCGACCCACGGCCGCTCCGGGTCGGGAATGTCGCCGAGCACGGGCCGCAGGAGGCAGTTCAGCCCCTCGATCAGCTCGGCGTGGGCGCGGTAGGAGACCTCCAGCGCGCAGGCGTGGCCGCCCTGTTGCTCGATCCGCGCCCGCTCCTGGCGAAAGACGCGCACGTCGGCGCCGCGGAAGCGATAGATCGACTGCTTGCCGTCGCCGACCAGGAAGATGCACCCGCGCTCCCCGCCCAGCAACCGCACCAGGTCGCGCTGCCGGCCGTTCGTGTCCTGGAACTCGTCCACCAGGAGTGCTTGCACCTCGTCTTGCCAGTGGGCGCGCGCGGCCGGGTCCTGCCGCAGGAGGCGGAGTGCACCGCCTTCCAGGTCATCGAAGTCGAGGGCGCGGCGCTCGCGCTTGAGGGCCTCGTAGCGGGCGCTGGCGTGGGAGAAGGTCGCCCGCAGTCCCGGAGAGGATTGGGCCATGGCCTCGTCCAGCGGATTGAGCGCCAGGTGCAGCACGGCCGGCCGGTCCTTCCACAGGTTCTGCACGACATGGAGGGCCTCCTTGACCAGGCCGAGCTGTGCGGCTCCCCCATCCCAGGCCTCGGTCCTGCCGCCGCTGCGGCGGATCTGGCCGAGCCGTGCCAGGGCTGCCAGCCGTTCGGCAGTGGTGCCGAGCGCGCCGTCGATGGCCGCGACAGCCTCGCGGCGCTGGGTCTCGATCAGGTCATCCGGCACGCGCGCCCGGTTGTTGCGCAGCTCTCGAACTGCCCGGCGCCACTCTCTCCGCTCCAGCAGCCCCTGCAGGGCCCTTTCCTGCCGGCCGGCCAGGGCTTCTCGCCAGTGCGCCCACGGGTCGCCGGGCACTGCGGCCAGCACCTCCTCTGCATCCAGCCGCCGCCTGAGCAGCGATAGCAGGGCACCACGCAGGCCGGACTCGCCGCAGAGAGCGAACAGGCCGACGGTCTGCGCGTTGTCGGCCGCCCAGGCCAGCGTCTCGTCGACGGCCTGGCCCTGCAGGATGATGGCTGCCGCCTCTTCCAGCACCTCAAAGCCGGGGTCCACGCCGGCCTCGGCCGGGTGGGCGCGCAGGATCTCGGCGCACAGGCTATGGATCGTGCCGATGCGGGCGGCGTCGAGCTCGGTGTAGAGGCGCTGCCAGCGCTGGCGCTCCCCCTCGTCCAGCGCGGGTTGCTCCAGGTAGCGCCGCATCTCGTCGCGCACGCGGTTGCGCATCTCCCGCGCCGCCTTCCTGGTGAAGGTGATGGCGACGATGGCGCGCAGGGGCAGTCCCTCGGCCAGGAGGGCCAGGTAGCGGGCCACCAGCGTGCGCGTCTTGCCGGTGCCGGCGCCGGCCGTGACCACGACATCGCCGCCGCGGGCCAGCACGGCCGGCAACTGCTCGCGGCTGGGGGAGGTCTGTCGTACGATGGGATGAACACGTTTCATCTTGCACCAACCAAGGGTGCGACGATTGACCTCCTCGCATCTTCGTGCTATACTGCCAGCTAGGGTAGATTATAGCACAGCCCATGGGTTTCCGCACGGTCGCTGCCCGGAGACCGGCGACAGGATGGCGGCTGCGGCGCAGTCTCTCCACGAGGCGAGCGCAGAACGGAGGTGCGAGAGTGCCGCACGAGCAACCAACCTCGGAGGTCGCCGAGGAGTCGGCCGGCAGTCCGGGGCGCAGCGCTATCCTGGAACACGGTCCTTCCCCGTGGGGCGAGGTGGCCGTGGGCCTGGCGCTCTTCCTGGGCCTTGGCGTCGTCCTGGTCCTGTTCGAGCATCTTGCCGAGGGCATCTGGTACCTGGCCGGCTGGTACGTCGCCGTGTGCGCCGGCTGGGGCCTGGGCTGGGTCAGGCGCTTTCCGCGCTGGTCCTATCCGTACGGTGGGCTGATCCTGGTCATGGCCAGCTGGTGGGTGGCCCTGGGGACCAACCTCACCTGGATCATCGTGATGGACGCCGCCCTGCCGTTGGCGGTGGTGGTCGTGGTCGCGGTGATCCTGGCCCCGACCGTCGATCCCTGGCGCTATCTCTTCCGCGGCGTCTGGCAGGACTGGACTCGCGTGTCGTTCGCCATCTACGCCGTGGTACCGCTGGCCCTGTGGGTCCAGCTCGACCAGATCGACCTGACCTACAAGCTGCTCCTGTGGGCGCCGACCGTGCTGCTCGTCGCAGCGGGCGCGCTGGCCTATCTGCGCAGCAGCCGGGCCTGGCTGCGGGTCCTGTCGCTCAGCGCTGGGCTGATCCTGTCCTGGACCAGCATGGCCATGGGTGTGGCTGCCTACTGGGACGGGCGCCGGGCGCCGTGGACGTTCGTGCCGACGCAGTGGTCCGCTGAGGTCCGCCGGCTAGCCGCCGCCGGGGCCATCCTGCTGGGGGTGCTGCTGTCGCCGGTGCTGTTGGGTGTGCTGCGGCGCGTGGGCGAGTACGTGCAGCAGCGCCGACCCCAGGAGCCAGACAGCGGGTAGTTCCGCCGTCTACCCCCCGTACCCCGGCGCATAGCGCCAGCAGAACCCGGCTGCCGGGCAGTAGGAGGGGCAGCCGCCCTCCGGCGGCTCCGGCGCGAAGCGGCCGGCCCGTATGCCCTGCACCGCCTGGCGTGCGCTCTCCAGGGCCGCATCGAGAGCCGCGGCGGCTCCCCCGGTGTAGCCACCCAGGGTGAAGCTGCTGCGCTCGGCGTGGCGCACATGCCAGTAGAACCCCTCGGCCACCTCCCCCAGTCCCAGGGCGTCCTGGGCGGCCTGGGCGTAGAGCGGCAGCTGCAGCTTCTTGCCCTCGGCCACGGCGCGGGCGGTGAACTCGCCCGGGCTGCTGGTCTTGTAGTCGATGACCCGCAGCCGGCCGTCGGGCGCGCGGTCGACGCGGTCGATGAAACCGTGCAGACGGAAGGCATCGTCCCCCCGGCCGACGACCAGCGGCGGCTCCCCCCCGAAGCCGAAGGCGGCCTCGAACCGGCATGGCACGTAATCCCCCTGGATGTCGATGAGCTTGTCCAAGGACCTCCGGGCGGTCTCGGCGATCTCCTGGCGGGTCTGCTCCCACCAGGCCGTCTGGCGAAAGCCCTCCCGCTCGGGCGCTTCGTCCAGCACCCGCGCGGTCACGGCCGGCAGCAGCTCCCGCAGCCGCTGGGGCTCTGCCGGGATGCCCGCCTCCCGGTATACCTCCTCGAAGATGCGGTGGTAGATCGTGCCGAGCTGCCGGGCGTCCAACCCCTCCACCGGCTCTTCGCGCGGCTCCAGGCCCAGGACGCTGCCGATGAAGAAGGCGTACGGGCAACGGCGGTAGCTCTCCAGCCGGCTAGCGCTCCACGTGTGCTGCGGGCCGAAGCGCCGCGCCAGTCTTTCGGCCAGCGCGCCGAGGTCGCCTTCCGCAACGCCGGCCGGCGGGCCCGCCTCGCGCTGGGCGAAGAGCTGAGCCGCCGCGTCCACGGCCAGCTGGCGGTCGGGGGCATGGCGCAGCACCCACTGCCGCACGGCCTCCTGGCCGGGGCGGCGGGCCAGGCTCTCCAGCAGTTCACCCCACGAGGCAGCCTGGGCTGCCGGCGGGACACTCTCGCTGGTCAGCTCGGCGGTCTCCGCCTCGACCAGGCGCAGGACCTCCTCCCAGTATGGCGAAGCCTGCCAGGGCGCCCCGTTGTCGGTCAGGCGCGGGCGGGTGAGCAGCAGCCGCTCCCGGGGGCGTGTGACAGTCTCGTAGAAGAACTCGATCTCGGCGCTCTCCGTCGTAGGCTCCAGGGGCAGGTCGAACTGGCCCCGCAGGCGCTGGCGATCGGTGTCGCGCAGGAAGGGATCCTCGGCCAGGGTAGCGGGGAACTCGCCCTCGGCCAGACCGAGCACGGCCACGGCACGCAGTGGGACACCACGCGCCTGGATGACGTTGGCCACCAGGACCTCCTCGCGGTCGGGCCGGGCCGGCGGATCGCACGACGCTGCCTCGATCGCGCCGGACAGGTCGGCGAAGAAGCGCGCATAGTCGACCGGCTGCCCGCACGGCACGGCTTCCTCGGCCCAGACCAGACCGCGCAGGATGTCCTTGAACGCCTCGAGGGCGGCGATGTCCAGGTCGGCCACGTCCTCGGCGCCCTGGCGGATGCGGGCGACGACGCGCAGGGAGTCCCCTTCCGTGGCGCTGTCCGGCGAAGGGTCGTCCGGCCCGATCAGCGACTCCAGCCATCCGACCAGTTCGCGGCACGACTGCGGCTGCGCCGGTGGGGTCAGGCGCTGCCGGAAGCGCCGGAACTTGTCCCACAGCGCCTGGGCCGCGGGTCCGCAGGGGACTCCCTCTGGACGGCCGATCTCCTCGTCGGGGGAAGGCTCGGGGGAGAGGCCGGCCAGGGTGCCGAGGGCCTCTTCCCACTGCTCCTCCCCGGCGATGACCCGGCCCCAACGCGCCACGGCGGCAAGACCGTCCGCGTCGCCGGGCCCGATACCGACGGCCCGGTCCGCGCCTGCAGCGGCCGACCAATCCAGGTAGGGCGAGCGCCAGGCCTCGAGGACCAGCCGGCGCGGCATGGCCGGGCGGGGGTCGTCGGCGGCGCGGGGCAGCATGAGTCGCAGCAGGTCGAGCAGTGCGGCGACGGCCGGGTTGCTGCGCAGGGGCAGGCCGTCGACCAGGCGGATGGGCAGCCCGAACTCGCGGGCGACCTGCTGGATGGCCGGCCGGTAGGGAGGGATGTCGCGGGCCAGCAGTGCCACCTCGCCAGGGCGCATGCGGTCCACGGCCAAGCGCTCCTTGAGCCAGCGCATGGCGGCGCGCACCTCGGCGGCGCGGTCCGGGGCGGCGATGAGCTCGACCTTGCCGCCGGCCGGCCGACGCTCCCCTGTGCCGCGGAAGAGGTGGGCTTCCAGGTGGGCCAGCACGGGTACCGGCGAGGTGCTGGTCCGCGGCAGCGGCTCGGCGGTCAGGCCCAGCCTCTCCTCCAGGCGGGCGCGTGTCTTGTGGAAGCGCCGATGCACGGGGCGCTGCTCGCCGTCGGCTGCCCCGGTGAGCGAGATGATCGTCTCCCGCACCCGGCCGGCCAGGATCTCCAGCAGGTCCATCTGCACTTGGGTGAAGCTGTCAAAGCCATCCACGACGAGGAGAGGCCAATCGCTGGCCAGGGCCGGCGCGCTCTGCAGCGCCGCCACGGCCAGCCAGCCCATGCCGGCGCGGTCGGCCCAGGAGCGCTCCTGGAGGCGCAGCTGGTAGGCCGCGTAGAGCATGGCCAGCTCCCGCAGGCGGGGCTCGTCGCCTGTCGCGGCCACGGCTGCGGCGAAGCGCTCGGGTGGGATGCGGGCCCCTTTCAGCTCGGCAATGAGGCGCTCCAGCACCTGGACGAAGCCGGGGCGGTCGGCCAGGGGGCGGTAGTGCTGCAAAGGGGTCTCGTCGATGATGGCGCGCACGAGGCGGTAGCGCACCGGCGGGCTCAGCTCCGTGTATACCTGGCCGGCTGCGGACAGGCATTCGGCGTAGAGCTGGTCAAAGGTCAGGAGGCGCACGCCGATCGCTCCGCCCGCCGCGGCCAGCCTCCTGCGCCAGGCGCGTACCTGCAGCGTCGTCGGCAGGCAGACCCGGGGAACGTCAGCCAGTCCCTGGGCCGCCCGCCGGACGATGCCCAGGGCGTAGGCGGTCTTGCCCGCGGACGCTGGGGCCACGTACAGATGCGTCGCCATCGGGGCGCGCTCCTTCGCTCAGGACGGCGCCATTGTAACCCAATGTTCGTCGCTGCGCAAGGGGGAGGCACTGTCTCACTGCGCGCAACGACACCGCGTTGACAGCGAAACGCGCGCCCCCACTGGGGGCGCGCGCGTCAAACTGGCAATCGAACCATGCACCTGCGGCCGGCGGCTGGGCTAGTACCTCCGCTGCCGGCGGACTTCGCGCTGCTTGATGCGGACCTCGCGGTGCCGGCGGCGGCGCTCGGCCTTGCGCTGCTTCTCGCGCAAGGACTCGCCCTTGGAGACAAAGAAGCGCTTGCGCCGATGGTCGCGCAGTTGGCCGCTCTCGTTCAGTTCCCGGCGGAACCGCCGCAGCAGGTCCTCCAGACCCTCGCGGGTCTCGCGTTCCGGACGCGGCATTCCGATTTCACCCCCTCTCGTGCAGGATTATCTCTCGGGCCAAGCGGCCGGCGGGCAGTGCCGCCGGCCTACTCGGCGGCTGGTTTCTTGTAGCGGAAGGTGATCCTCCCACGGCTCAGGTCGTAGGGGGAAAGCTCGGCCTTGACCCAGTCGCCCAGCAGGACGCGGATATAGTGCTGGCGCATGCGGCCGGATAGGTGGGCGAGGATGATGTGGCCGTTCTCCATCTCCACGCGGAAGGTGGCGTCGGGCAGGCACTCGATGACCCGTCCCTCTACCTCGATCATGCCTTCTTTGGTCTTGCCAGCGGGCGTCTTTTTCCTGGGCACTGCTCCTCTGACCTCCGTTGTCTCTGCCCACGCGCCGTCTGGCGCACGCCGGTGAGGGACCGCTAGACCTCACCAGAGGGCAGCACCCGGCGGATGCGCTTCTCGTCGGCCTTGGAGAGCGGCAGCATCTGGTCGAACGATCGGCGCACGCGGGGCGACTTGGTCCGCCGCTTGTGGCTGCGCAGCCCTTTCATGCGCAAGATCTTGCCCGTTCCGGTGAACTTGAAGCGCTTCTTGGCGCCGCGATGGGTCTTCAGTTTGGTCTTGGCCACGATCTCGACTCTCCTCTGGCAGGTTCACCGGGGTCCCCCCCCGGGTAGCTTTCAGGCTTCTTCCGTATCCCCGGGCTCCGGCTCGGGCTCCGGCTCGGGCTCCGGCTCGGGCTCCGGCTCCGGTTCGGGCTCCGGCTCGGGCTCCGGTTCGGGCTCCGGCTCGGGCTCCGGTTCGGGCTCCGGCTCGGGCTCCGGTTCGGGCTCCGGTTCGGGCTCCGCCTCTGCCTCGGGCTCCGGCTCGGGCAGGGCGCAGCCGCCGATGCCCGAATCGTCGGCCTGCGGGGCCTCCACCTCTTCGGCCTCCGCTGCCACCGGGGCCTCTTCCGTGGCCGGCAGTTCCTCCGTGTGCAGGCGGCTGGCCCTCCACTCCTGCCATTCCTGCTCGGTCACTCGGCGGAAGCTCAGCCCCAGGCGCCTGCGCGCCGCATCGATGCGGATGACGCGCAGCGGCAGGACCTCGCCCTCTTCGACCACGTCCCGTGGGTTGCCCGGCTTCTCGTCGGACAGCTCGGAGATGTGCACCAGGCCCTCGACCCCCTCTTCCACCTCGACGAAGCAGCCGTAGCTGACGATGCGCGTCACCCGGCCGTTGATCAGCTGGCCCAGGGTGTAGCGCTCCTCGATATGCTCCCAGGGGTCGCCGACGGTCTGGCGCAGGCTCAGGCTGATCCGCTTGCGCTCGCGGTCCACGCGGATGATGCGCACGTCGACCTCGTCGCCCACCTTCAGGATCTCCCCGGGGTGGTTCACGCGGGTCCAGGAGATCTCGGAGATGTGCACCAGGCCCTCGATGCCGCCCAGGTCCACGAAGACGCCAAAGTCCTGGATGCTGCTGACGTGCCCGTGGACGATCTGGTCCTCCTTGAGCTCCTCCAGCAGACGTTCCTGCTGCTGCTCGCGCCACTCGCGGTAGGCTGCCCGCTCGGAGAGGACCAACCGGTTGCGCTGCTGATCCACCTCGATCACGCGCAGCCCGAGCCGCCGGTTGACCATCTCGGTCAGCCTCTTCTGCTTGTCCTCGGGAGAGAGCGTGCGGGGAAAGCCGGCCAGGTGCGAGGTGGGGATAAAACCGCGCAGCCGGCCCAACTCGACCAGCAGGCCACCGCGGTTGTACCCGGTGACCCGGCCTTCCCAGATCTCCTGGCTCTCGAGCAACGCCAGGGCGCGATCCCAATCGGCCTGGACCAGGCCACGGGCGATGGAGACGATCAGCCGACCCTCTTCGTCCTCCGGGGTCACGACGCAGACGGGCAGCTCGGCTCCGAGCACGATCTGCTCTCGCACCGGCGCTTCCAGGTGCTCCAGCTCGCGCTGGGGCACATAGCCCTCGCGCTTGGTGTGCACGTCCAGGACCACGTGATCCGGGGAGACGGAGATGATCACCCCGCGCCGGATCTCTCCGCGGCGAGGAGGCTTGCACTCCTCATCCTCCAGGAGCTGCTCCATCGAGGGTTGGGTTTCCGTCGGTACGAGCTCTTCTGCCTCATCCATAACCAGGTGTCCTCCACAAGTCTATTTCGGCGGGACATGGAAGGCGCACCCCTGCACCTGGCAGGGGATGGCCGGCCTCCGCCAAACAGATATTATAACCGATTCCTGTGGGATCGTCAAATGCGACCAGGCCTCGGTTGCGCAATGCCGGAGGTTGTAGTACAATGTTGCCATCAGGAGGAGCGAACAGCGGCCATGCCTGTTCTGGTTCTGGATCAGCAGGTCATCCACTACGAAGTGCTCGGCCAAGGCGAACCGGTGCTCTTCCTGCACGGCTGGATGGGCTCTTGGCGCTACTGGCTGCCGACCATGGAGGCTGTCGCCCGGCACTTTCGCACCTACTCCTTCGACTTCTGGGGCTTTGGCGACTCCGACAAGGGTGCCGAGACGCACACGATCGGCGAGTTCGTCGACCAGGTCGTCTCCTTCCTCGACGGGATGGGTATCGGCCGCTGCCGGCTGGTGGGCCACTCGATGGGCGGGATGGTCTCGCTGAAGACGGCCATCGACCACCCCCAGCGCATCGACCGCGTGGCCACGGCCGGTGCCGTGATCGAGGGCTCGGCGCTGGCGCCGCTGCTCAAGTTGACCAGCAATCAGCTCATCGCGCGGCTGTTCGTCCGCCGGCCCGTCGTCACCGGCGTCTGGTCTCGCCTGATGCGCAACATCCGCGCCGGATGGAGCCGCTGGTTCCAGGAGGTCGTCGACGAGAGCACCAAGGCCGATCAGGAGGCCCTGCTGCGCAGCGTCCGCTCCATGCGCCAGACCGACCTGCGCCCAGAGCTGCAGCGTCTGCAGGTGCCGGCCCTGATCATCCACGGCTCGGAGGACGACATCGTCGATCCCGACCAGGCCGAGATCTTTGCCCATATCCAAGTGCCGGCGGCTCGCGTCGTGGTGATGCCCGGGTGCAGGCACTTTCCCTGGATGGACGATCCGCAGACGTTCAACCGCCTGCTGCTGGAGTTCTTGCTCGGAGGAGATGGCGATGCCGGTGCTCATTCTGAAGGACCGATGTGACAACCTGCCGCGCTGCTACGCCGCCGCGGCCTGCCCGAACCAGGCGCTGCTCTATGACGAGAGGCAGGGCCGGATTGTCGTTTTCCCGGAGCGCTGCGGCGACTGCCGGGGGCCGTGCCTGAACTTCTGCGACCGCTATGCGCTGAAGTACGCTCCCTCGCTGGAGGAACTGCGCCTCCTGCAGGCCGAGCAGGATGGCTCGATGTCGGCGCAGGAGATCGCTGCGGAGCGTCTGCGCCTGAAGCAGGCGCAAGAGTCCCGCAAGCAGCAGGCGATTGCGGAGGTGACCGCGCTCGACTTCCAGCAGGAGGTGGGGCAGGCCCGCCTGCCGGTGCTCCTGGTGGTGGACTCGCCGCGCTCGCCGACGTGGAAGAGACTCCAGCCGATCCTGGAGCAGGTGGGGCAGCAGCTCGTGGGACAGGTCACGATCCGCCGCCTGAACAGCGACAGCGAGCGGCAACTGCTGACCGCGCTGCGCATCCGCAGCGTGCCCACGTTCGTCCTCTTCTACCGGGGCCAGCCGGTCAATGGGGTGGAGGGCGTGCTGTCCCAGGCGCAGCTGCAGACGTGGCTGCAGGAGGCGCTGGACGAGCTGCGCACCGTGGAAGCCGGCCCGCCTGTCCTGACCGGCCGGCCCGGGCCGGCCGGCCCGAAGTAGAAGGGGACGTTCCGATGACGACCGAGCGCCGCCGCCGGCTGAGAGCACTGGGCCTGTTCCTGGCCACGGCCATCGGGGGCCTGGTGGCCTACCTGCTGTCCCGCCGCGCCCGCCGGGCGCGCAAGCCGGCGCCCGAGGAGGCCTCGCTGGACGACCTCTCGGCGCGGCTGCGCCGGGCGGCGGCCACGCAGGAGCAGCGGATGCGCCGCCGGCCGCCGCGGCTTCGCTGGCGCATTGGTGGCGCGCGCCGGCCGAAGGCCGTCCCCCAGCCGGCGCCCGAGGAGGCACTGCACGCCCCTGCCCCGGCAGACCGGGCGGATGCGGCGGAAGTGCCACCTTCCACCCCGCCTACGGCCGGCGATGATACCCAGGAGGTGAGCCGATGATCGAGAACATCCACTGGCTGGGCCACGACGCCTTTCGCATCGACGGACAGAAGGTTGTCTACCTGGACCCCTGGAAGCTCCGGGCAGGAGCGCCGGTGGCCGACCTGATTCTCATCACCCACCACCACCACGACCACTGCTCCCCCGAGGACGTGGCCCGCATCCGCGGCCCGCAGACGGTCGTGGTTGCCCCGGCACCCGCGGCGGCTCTGCTGCCGCCTCCGGTGCATACGGTCCGCGTCGGTGACAGCCTGGAGGCCCACGGCATCGCCGTCGAGGTCGTCGCTGCCTACAACACCAACAAGACGTTCCACCCCAAGAGCCCCGACAACGTCGGCTACGTCGTCACCATCGCCGGCACGCGCATCTACCATGCCGGCGACACCGACGTCATTCCCGAGATGGGCGACCTCCGCGTCGACATCGCCCTGCTGCCCGTCAGCGGCACCTATGTGATGACTGCCGAGGAGGCCGTCCGGGCAGCCGCGGCCATCCAGCCAAAGCTGGTCATCCCGATGCACTATGGCACCATCGTCGGGGGGCAGGAGGACGCCGAGCGCTTCGCCCGGTCTTGCCCGGTGCCGGTGCGGGTGCTGGGACCGGAGTAGGTGTAGAGCAGGCGACTTGACAACGCGCCGGGACGTGGTAGAATACCCTCCGGGGGTATGAACCCCGGACAGTTCTTCGGAGGTGATATGTGACTGAACAGAGTGGTCCACTGCACGTTGGCGATGGCGACTTCGAGGCCCAGGTGGTCCAGGCCGGCCTGCCGGTGCTGGTCGACTTCTGGGCGCCCTGGTGCGGCCCGTGCCGCATGGTGGCCCCGTTTGTCGAGGAGCTGGCCAGCGAGTACACGGGCCGGGCTGTCGTGGCCAAGGTGAACACGGATGAGCACCAGGAGTGGGCGCGCAAGCTGGGCATCCGCGGCATTCCCACGCTGATCTTTTTCAAGGACGGTGCGGAGGTCGACCGGATCATCGGGGCTGTGCCCAAGAAAGTGCTCCAGGAGCACCTGGACGCGCTGCTGTAGGAATCTCGCCCCACCCATCGCGGACACGAGCAGGGCCGCCGGAACGCCGGCGGCCAACTGCTGTCGACAGGAACAGTTTCGTATGGGCACTGCCCCGGTCTGTGTGTGGGCGGGCGAGGTCTGCTACCCCAGGACGACCCCCTGGAGTTCCCGTTGCCCCTGCAGGAACTCGCGGGCAGCGAGGCGGCGCCTGCCCTCCAGCTGGACCTCCTGCAGCTCCAGTCTCCCCTCCCCGGTAGAGACGTGCATCCTGCCGTCGGCCGCGCGCAGCGTCCCGGGCCGGTCGGCCGGTTCACCTAGCACCACCGCGGCCCGCCAGATGTGCAGCCGGCGGCCGCGCAGAAGCGTGTACGCGCCCGGCCAGGGATCATAGGCCCGCACCATGCGCTCGATCTGCCAGGCCGGCCGCGTCCAGTCGATAGCCCCGTCCTCTTTGCGCACCGTCCGGCAGTAGGTGGCCAGGCTGTGGTCCTGGGGCCGCGGCTCGATCTTCCCGGCCAGCCAGTCCGGCAGGGTGCTGCGGAGCAGCCCGGCACCCAGGGCGGCGAGGCGTGCCGTGAGCTCGCCCTGACGCTCCTTCCCGGCCAGAGGCAGGGAGGCCTGGGCGATGATGGGCCCGGTGTCCATGCCGGCGTCCATCTGCATCAGGGAGATGCCCGTCTCGCTGTCGCCGGCCAGGATGGCGGCGGCGATCGGCGCGGCGCCGCGATGACGCGGCAGCAGCGAGGCGTGCACGTTGAGGCAGCCGTGCCGGGGGATTGCCAGCACCGCGGTGGGCAGAATGGCGCCGTAGGCGGCGACGACGATGAGCTCCGGCTCCATGGCGCGCAGCTCCTCCGCGGCGGCGGGCGAGCGCAGCGTCGGCGGCTGCCATACCGCCAGGCCCTCCCGCAGGGCGAGCTCCTTGACCGGGCTGGGGCGGGCTGCGCCGGAGCGGCCGGCCGGCCGGTCCGGCCGGGTCACCACGCCGACGACCTGGTGTCCAGCCTCCAACAGGGCCTCGAGCGGAGGAACGGCAAAGGCCGGGGTGCCCATGTAGACGATGCGCGCCATGGGAAGAGTCCTCGGATCAGCGCGTAAAGCCCATCGGTTTCTCTTCGTGAAAACCCTGCTCTGGGGTGCGGATCTCGCCGAACTTTTGCTCGTAGCCGGCCAGGTTCTCGCCCAGTGCCCGGTGGAGCAGCTTGGCGTTCATGGGGGTCATCACCACGCGGGCATAGACCTTGGCCCGCGGCTGGTCGGGCATCTGCCGGATGAAATCGATCACCACCTCCGAGGGGGAGTGCCGGATCACGGCCAGGTTGGCGTAGGTGGCCTCCAGCTCTCCCGGCACCTCCACGTTCAGGCGGAGGGGCTGGCCCTCCGGCGGCTGCTGCTTCGCGGTCATCTCGTTTCCTCCTCGGGCCGGACGGCGGCATCTACGGCCGCTCCGGCGGCGCGGTCCCGCCCCAGGAGGCCCAGGGCAAGGCCGGCGACGACATAGAGCGCCAGGGCTGCCAGCGTGGCCTGCTCCACGATCAGACCGGGCACCTCCGGGACGGGCCACAGGCGCTCCCAGGGGAACAGGAACGGCCGGCTGACCGTCTCGACGATGCCGCTCACCGGGTTGGCCGGGTTGGCGATGACCAAGCGGAAGACGAAGCGCAGGGTCAGCAGGCCGGCCACCCCGCCGGCGAGGGCCGAAAGGGCCCGCAGGACAATGCGGACAGGTCTGCTGCCCATCGCTTGTTCCCTGGCCGATCTCCACAGCACGCCGCGCCGGAGCGCGCCATGCTGTCTTCCAGAACAGGGGGCCTGGACGGTTCGCCCAGGCCCCCGCGCAGCGTCCAGATGGCCGACCGGGCCGGCCTGTCGATCTACTGCACGATCTCCCCGGTCGCGTTCTTGTAGATCAGCGGCAGGTAGACCGGGAAGGCCCCGCCGGCACCCCAGATGGCGGTGTACTCGATGTCGGTGTTGGGCCCCACCTGGTCAGACGAAAGGGCGGCACGGTTGACCAGGCGGACCACCCCCGGCGGTATCTCGGGCTTGACATTCACGTACAGCGTCACCTTGCTGAAGCTGCCCTGGTTCAGGTTGGGCAGGTTCCACGTGCACACGTTGCCGGGGCAGGTGTTGCCGACCGGGTCGGGCACGGCGTCGAAGAAGGTGACGTTCGGGTCGAGCGTGTCGACCAGGATCGGGTTGGTCGCGTTGGCGGTGCCGTTGTTGGTAAAGGCGATGGTGTAGGCCAGGGACCAGGTGGGGCTCACCGGGTCGGGGTAGTCGATGGTGGAGATGTTCAGGACCGGCACCTGCAGGGCGGTGTAGAACGGCGGGCTGGCGCTCGCCAGCACCTGGTCGCAGGAGATACTGGCCCGGTTGACTACCTGGGTGACGCCGGCCGGCACCGGCATATCCACTGTCACGGTCACCTTGATCGAGCCCCAGTCGTTCTGCCCCAGCGGGTCCACGCTCCAGCGGTCGTTGTCGGGCGGGTTGATGGGGGCGGGACTGGCCGAGACAAAGCTCACGTTCGGGTCGTAGGTGTCCTCGACGACAACGCCGGTCGCCGTGACCGGGTAGGCGGCGGTGTTGGTGAAGCGCAGGGTGTACGCGATTGTGCCGCCGGCGGGGACAAAGGCAGGCGTGCCGTACTTCTTGATCTGCAGCGCCGGCATCTTCAGCCCCGTCTCCTCGGTGCGCCACACCGCTCCGGTGCGGTCGCTGGCGCCGTCGATGCCGGCCGTATTCTCCAGGGGCACCTGCAGCGGGTCGAATGGCTTGGCCACCTGGAAGTACGGCTTGATCCAATACTCCGTGGGGTTGTTGTTGGGCAGGAAGGCGATCGTCCAGTAGAGCGTCCTGAGGCCGCCGCTGTAGGGACCCTGGATCAGCGAGGGGTGGCTCACGGATGCCCCCAGGTAGGTCAGGTTGGCGTCGTACGTATCGGTGATCCGGGCGTCGACGGCGCCGTAGCGGCCGCTGCTGTTGCTAAAGGTCAGCGTATAGGTCAGCACCGCGCCGGGCTCGACCGGGTCGGGCAAGTCGGTCTTGGACAGCCCCACACCCAGGACGACGAAGGGCGTGCAGGGATCGGGCACGGGGATGGGGTCCCCGGAAAAGGCGCCGTCAAAGTCGCGGTAGTGGCGCTCGGGGTCTGCCGCGCCGGGCATGCTGGTGTAGTCATAGATCGAGGCCAGGTTGGTGAGGTAGTCGCCCGGGATCGCCGTGTTCATCACCGTGGTGCGGTAGACCACGTCGACCTGCTGGCCGACTGGGATTGCCTCCAGGATCCAGGTGATCTCCCCGGTGCTGGTGTACGGCGGCGGGGTCATGACGATCCAGGAGGGCTCGACCCAGGAGTCGGCGTAGGCGATACCGCGCGGCAGCATGTCCTTCAGGACGACGTCATAGGCCGTCCCCTGCCCCGCGTTCTTCAGCGTCACCTTGAAGTTGACCTGGTCCCCGACCTCGTACTTGTTGACCGCCTCGGTGCGCACCTTGTTCCAGGGCGGCGTATCGGCCAGATATGGCTGCACCACCCTGGTGCGGGCGCGCACCGTCGTGGCCAGGCAGTGGGTCGGCTGTCCGGGTCCCGCGGCCTCCTGCCAGCAGGTGGTCACGGCGTTGTCGGCGTTCTGCTTGTTGACCATGTCGCTGCGGCTGCTGGCCCACACCGGCTGCCCGTTCGCGCCGTAGCGCCAATCGAGCCCGGTCATGACGGCGTGGTACTGGACCAGCACGACCTGGGTACCGCTGCCGCCCTGATTGTCCATCGTCTCCAGTTTCCAGGAGAGCTTCTGCTGGTAGGTCGGGACGCCGGTGCCGGTGTAGGAGACCGTGCCTGTAAGCATGTCCGGCGGGTCCGTCACCATGGAGCCATCCACGTAGTGGAACCCCTTGGGCAGGATGTCGGTGAAGGATGGCACGTACATGACCATGCCCTGGTTGAGCTCCAGCCGCACCGTGTAGGTGACGGTGTCGCCGATGCGGACGTTGTCGGTCGGAGTGACCGTCTTGGTCACGTAAAAGCCGCCCAGGATGGCCGTCTGGGCCGTGTAGGCCGGGTTGGTGGCCGGCGGGGCGTCAAAGTAGATGCCCTCGTCGGGGACGGTGCTTCCTGCGAACGTGGAGTAGCGGGCGTGGGCCGTGGCGGTGACGACCAGCCCGACGACCATGGTGGGGGGCAGGCTGGCGTTGACCACGTAGAGGCGTGTGTTGTTGGTGATGATCCCGGTCACGTCCCAGGTGACGGTGGTGCCGCTGGCGCCGACCAGGACATCGTCGGGCGGTGGGGTGGCGCTCTGGTAGGTCAGGTCGGGCGAGAGGACCTCGATCAGGGACTCGGCTGCCTCGGGGTAGGCCGTCGGGTACGACGGGCTGCCGCTGCGGTTGCGCAGGTGCAGGGTAAAGGCTATGGCCCCGTTGCCCTGGAAGGCCCCGCTGCTGCTGAAGTAGGAACCGCTGGTCGTGCTGGCGTAGCGCAGGTCGGGGCGGATGAACTGCACGCTCACGGTGGGGTTGCTGTCGACGTTGCGCTGGCAGAGGGACGTGCTGCACGCGGTGTCCGCGACGACGCCCCCGGGCTGGTCGGCCCAGCGGACGATGGGGACAATGTCCAGGAAGGTCCCGTGGGGGATTTCCTGGCCCTTGCTCGGGTTGGCCTGCAGGAAGTAGCGTTGGCGGACCTGGGCGCGGAAGCTCATTGTAAGGGTCACAGGGCTGCTGCCGGTGTCGCTGATCGAGTCCATCTTGGTCCACTGGTACTGCGTCCAGTAGGCCCCCGCCGGCCTGTCGGGGTCCTGGTCGGCCGGATTCACCGTGGCCAGGTCGTAGGGCGGCGTGCCCGGCAGCACCTCGGTGAGGGTCATGCCGTCCTTGAGCAGGATGCGCACCCGGGGGTCGTAGATGACCAGGCCCTGCGGCACGACGATGTTCACCGTGACCAGCACCTCCTCTCCGGCCACGGCCTGATGGTCGGAGTTGTTGTAGTAGACGTCCGAGCTCTGGGCCTTGGTCAAGTTGATGTTTCTGATGTAGGCGGTGGTGCTGTCCTGGGAGAGCCAGGTGCGCTCTCCCACCGGCGTGCCCGGCGCCGAGCTGCGGAACAGGTCGGCCACGTTGTAGACCTTGCCGTGGGCCACGTTGCCGGTGGTGGGCAGGTGGGCCCGGATGCGCAGGTTGGTGTTGTACGTCGTCGGCGGGAGCTCGGGGATGGAGAAGATGACCTTGTTCCCTTGGACCGAGTAGGTCGCCGTGGGTGCCGGCGCGGAGATCACGTCGGTGATGACCCCGGAGGGCAGGGTGTCGGTGACGAGGATGTCGTAGGCCGAACCCTGGTAGTCCCCGGTGTGGTCGCGCAGCGAGATGGTCCATGTGACCGTGGCCCCCGGGTTCAGGGGTGTGCCCTCGGGCGGCAGTTGATCCTTGGCGAAGGAAAAGTTCTGCGGCTGCGCCAGCCAGACCTCCATGGTAGTGTCGGTGACCGGTGCTCCCTGGTCCCACTTGACCTTGGCCGTGCTGGCGATCCTGCGGGTGGGGTTGCCGATCTGGTTGTCGGTGTGGACTAGGGCGCGGTAGCGCAGGCCAAAGACCCAATCGCCGCCGGAGGTATTGTCGATGTCCCCGACGACCCAGTGCACGACGGGCCGGCCGGGCATGCTCGGCGGCCAGTAAATCTGCATCGTTGCGTCGGGTGGGTCGATGATCCCGGCGCCGCTGATGGGGTAGGGCCCGAAGGAGTTGGTCGGCGTCACCGGGAGCCAGATTCCGCCCGAGGGGTTGCCGAAGGTATCGGTGATGATAATGTTGCTGTGGAGCCCCGAGCCCATGGTAAAGACCAGGGTGTAGGTGATCAGCTCGCCATACGAGGCCTTCATGTGGGGAGAGAACTCCGACTGCTCGCTCTTGCCGATGTCGATGGCCTCGGGCTGCTGGGACTGGGGGGCGGCCTGGCCGTGAGCCGGCGGCACCAGCCATGGGCTGAGGATTCCGCCGACTACCATGGAGAGCATCAGGGCGATGGAGAGCAGGGAGTAGGCGGTGCGGGTCCGTCGTCGCGACCAATGGGCGTGCATGATATCCATGGGTGCCTCCTTTGCTAGTCCGGGCAACGGAGAGATGCGGCTGCCTGCATGGCGACATTTTACCACAACCTGTGCAGGATGCAATAGGCTATTGGTACTGTCCCTGCCGGCCGGCATTCTGCCGCACCTGGCCGCAGTCCGCGCCATGCTGGGCCGGCCGATTGCCCCACGGCGATAGCAAGGTCGCGGCAGTGCACAGCGGATGGCAAGTGCCCGGCCGGCGTACAGTGCGGCACAGCCGTACCACTGCTGCGCCCCTGAATGGGCGGCGTCGTGCTGTTGTCGGAGCCGGGCACTTGCCGGTCGAGGCCGGCGACTTTGCCATGGCTGTGGATTTGCCCTGTGCCGCGGCGCGTTGTATAATTCCCGGGGAGGTTGCCGATGATCGAGGTGACTGTCCGTCTCTATGCCAGCCTGCGCCGCTACCGTCCCCAGGCCCCGCTCGAGGGAGGCGAGCAGGTCCTGCTGCCGGCCGGCAGCAGCGTACTGGACCTCCTCTCCGGCCTGGGCATCCCCGCCGCCGAGGTGCGCACTGCCTTTGTCAACCGCAGGGTGCGCGCGGCGGAGCAAGAGCTGGAGGATGGCGACCGCGTGGACCTCTTTCCGGCCATCGCGGGAGGATAGGGGTGAAGCATGGTCAATAGCGGTGCGGCAGAACGTATCCTGGCCCGGCTGCGCCAGCGTGTCCAGCTCCTTCCCGGGCCGGGCGGCGAGCCGGTGGCGACGTTGTCGCCGGCCGACCTGGCGGAGGCGGCGCGGCGGGCGGGCCTGGCGCTGCGGCAGGTGGAGCTGCTGGCCCTGCAGGAGCGGCTGCTGCCGGAGCGCTACCTGCGCAACCTGGGCACGCTGGGCTGGGATGGGCAGCGGCGGCTTCTGGAGAGCTGCGTGGCGGTGATCGGCTGCGGCGGGCTGGGCGGCGCGGTCATCGAGGGGCTGGCCCGCAGCGGCGTCGGCCGGCTGGTCGTGGTCGATGGCGACCGCTTCGCGCCGCACAACCTGAACCGCCAGCTTCTGAGCAGTGTGGCCGGCCTGGGTCGGCTCAAGGTCGAGCTGGCCGGCGAGCGCGTCGCGGCGATCAACCCGGCCGTGGAGGTGCAGGCCCACGCCGTCGTGGCCACAGCCGAGAACCTGCCGCGCTTCCTGGACGAGGCCGCGGTGGTGGTGGATGCGCTGGACACGCCTGGGGACCGGCTGGTGCTGCAGGAGGCGGCCGGCCGGCGGGGCATCCCGCTGGTGCACGGGGCCATCGCCGGCCTCATCGGCCAGGTCACGACCATCCTGCCGGGCGACCGCACCCTGGATGTGCTCTACGGCAGGGGGCCGGTGGCCGACCACGGCGCCGAGTTCGTGCTGGGCACCCCGCCTCCCACCCCGCTGCTGGTCGCAGCCTGCCAGGTGGCAGAGGTGCTCAAGCTGCTCACGGGCCGCGGCGAGCTGCTGCGCGGCCTGCTGCTCTACCTGGACCTGGAGTCGGGGACGGTGGAACGGTTTCCGCTCCGGGCCGGCGAGGCGTAGGCCATGTCCAGGGGCCAGGTCGTCACCACGCTGCGCAGCCGCCCGGAGATCGAGGCGGCCCTGCGCGCGCTGGCGCGGGCGCGCACGGAGGAGGGCAGCCGGCCCTATCTGCTGACGCTCAAGGGCTACGGCGCGGCGGTCCTGCCGGTCGTGCTGCATCACCTCGACACACCCGACCCCTGGATGGTGCGGGCACTCGGGCGGACGCTGGCGCAGATGCAGGACCGCCGCCGCGCGGCCGCGGCGCTGCGCCGGGCGATCGTCGCTCCGCGCAGCTCCGACCGTCGGCGCATCGTGGCCATGGTGCTGCTGGACCAGTTCCTGGAAGAGCCGCCGGACGAGAGCCTCTTCAGCGCCCTGGGGAACCCCACCGACGTGGCCGTGCGTGCCCTCCTGCGCGACACGCCGCCCCACGAGTACCTGGTTCGCCTGGACTACCTATCGATCATCCATGCGCAGCCGCTGGCGGACATACTCGCCGCCCTGGAGCGTTTCCGCGAGGCTGCCGGCGACCAGGCGGTGGCCGTGCTGGCCTTTTTCGCCCTGGACGAGCGCGACGAGGTGGCCCAGCGGGCGCTGGAGTCGCTGGGCACGGTGCGGCTGCCGGCCGCGCTGCACGCGCTGCGCGTCCTGGAGCCCAACGTGCCGCTGCCGCGGCGGGCCATGGTCGAGCGCGTGCGCCGCAAGCTGCTCCTCAGCGGGGTGCCGGAGCCGCCCCGGCCGGCGCTTCCGGCAGGGGCCCGCGCGCTGGTCAGCCCGCTGGACGGGGGTGGCAACCGCCTGCTGCTCTTTCTCTTTCCGGTGGAGGGCGGGTATCGCGCCGTGCACCTCTTTCTGGACGACAGCCAGGGCGTGCGGGGAGCGTACGAGGTCGTCTACGCGCATCCGGAGATCCCTGCCGTTGGACCGCAGGGCAGCGTGTACCCGGCACCGCACCCGTGGGAGGGCATCTATCTGCTGGAGGCGGCCTGGGGCTATGCCCAGGGTCTCCTGCGCGAGTACCTGGCCTATGTCGAAACGCGCGAGGCCCTCTGCCCGCTGGAGTACCGCTTCTTTCACCCGCAGATCTGGGGTTGGGACGTAGCCGAGGAGCAGCCGCCGCGGTGGCCGCAGCGGGCCGCGGGCCTGGTCCAGAGCGACGTGTCGCGGCTACTGGGGCACCGCTACCTGGCCTCGTGGTACGTGGAGAGCGAGGCCATCTACGGGATGGCGCAGACCCTGCAGGGCGCTGATCTCTCCCGTCCCGAGGGGCAGGGCCTGCTGGCGCTGGCCACCGTCTCTCTGATCCAGTCCGAGCTGCCGGCCGAGGTCTGCCTGCTGTACGCCCGGCGGCTGCGCGACATGGCCGGCTGGCTGCAGCGGGCCGGGAAGGCGGAGCTGGCGGCGGTGGCGGCAGCCGCGGCGGAAGAGATGGACGACGCCCAGCCGTTGCAGAGCATCTTCTCCCTGCTGCTGCTGCAGAAGAGCCTGCTGGTGGCGGCCGAGAACTTGCGGCAGGCCGGGGAGCTGGGTTGAGGCAAGAGGCAGGAGGCAAGAGGCAGGAGGCAAGAAGCAAGAAGCAAGAAGCAAGAGGCCCGTTGATGTCACGGCAAGAGTCTGCCCCTATTTGTCGGCTCTGCGGCCGCAGCGATCCGCGCGTGGCGGCCTTTCTGGGCGTGTGCGCCGATTGCCTGCGCGGCCGGCCGGCGGAGGCCCTGCCCCTGGCCGAGGAGGCCCACGTGCGGGCCCGCCGCGAGTTCGGCCTGCCGCCGCAGCCCCCGCGCAGCCCCGGGGGGGCCCGCTGTGGCTTGTGCGTGCACGACTGCCGCATGGGCGAGGGCGAGGTGGGCTACTGCGGCCTGCGCGAGGGCCGCAGGGGGCGGCTCCACCACCGCGGCGGCACGGCCCAGCACGGCGTCCTGCACTGGTACGATGACCCGATTCCCACCAACTGCGTGGCCGAGTGGGTCTGCCCGGCCGGCCGGGCCCACGGCAAGGTCAACCTGGCCGTGTTCTACGGGGCCTGCTCACTCGATTGCCTGGGCTGCCAGAACTGGCAGTACCGTGACCTCTCGCCCGACGTGGACGAACTGAGCGCGGCGGAGCTGGCCGCCGCGGCCGGCGCCCACACCGAGTGCATCTGCTACTTTGGCGGCGACCCCACTCCGCAGATGCCGCACGCCCTGGCCACCTCGCGCCTCCTAGCGGGGCGGGGCGTGCGTGTCTGCTGGGAGACGAACGGGACCATGTCCCCGAGGCTGCTGGACCAGGCGGTGGACCTTTCGCTGGCGACCGGAGGCGTGGTCAAGTTCGACCTGAAGGCCTGGAGCGAGCCGCTGCACATCGCCCTGACCGGCTTCAGCAACCGCCGCACCCTGGCGAACCTGGCCCGGGCGGCGCGGCGCTTCCACGAGCAGCCGGACCCGCCGCTGCTGGTGGCGGCGACGCTGCTCGTCCCGGGCTATGTCGATGCGCAGGAGGTAGGGGCGCTGGCGCGCCACATCGCCTCCCTGAGCCCGGACATCCCCTATGCGCTGCTGGGGTTCGGGCCGGCCTTTTTCCTGAGCGACCTGCCGCCGACCTCGCGCCGGCACGCCGCCGAGTGCCTCGCGGCCGCGCAGGAGGCCGGACTGCGGAACGTGCGCGTGGGCAACCGCCACCTGCTGGGCAGTGCCTACTGACGCCGCGGCAGGCTACTGCGCTGCCGCCTCGTACGCCCGCAGCGTCTCCCGCGCCGTGCGCTCCCAGGAGAAAGTCGCGGCCCGCTCGCGCCCCCGCCGGCCGAGCTCCGTCCGCCACTCCTCATCGGCGAGCAGCCGTTCCAGGGCCGCCAGCACGGCGGCCTCGTCGTCACGGTTCACCAGCACGCCGGCCTCTCCCACCACCTCGGGCAGCGACGAGTTGTCGGCGCAGAGGACGGCAGCGCCGCAGGCCATGGCCTCGAGCGGCGGCAGGCCAAAGCCCTCGTACTCGCTGAGGAAGGCAAAGACCGCTGCGGCGCTGTAGAGGGCGGGCTTGTCCTCCTCGGGCACGGGGCCGAGGAAGCGCACTACGTCCTCCAGCCCGAGGGACCGGGCCATGGCCGGCAGGTCGAGGAACACCGCGCCGCCGGGCTGGTGCAGCGGGCCGGCGATGGCCAGGCCGAGTGGTTCGCTGGGGTGTCTCGCGCGCCAGCGAGCGACGGTTTCCAAGAGAAGCGGCAGCCCCTTGCGGCGGTCCGTGTCCCCCAGGTAGAGCACCAGCCGCGGCGGGAGGCCGTAGCGCGCGCGCACGGCCGCCACCGCGGCCGGCCCGGCCGGCCGCAGCCCTGGCGCGGCGGCCTCGTAGGTGACGCGGATGCGCTCGGCCGGGAACCCTAGGCAGCGCACGGTGTCCTGCCGGGTGTGCTCGGACACGGCGATCAGCAGGCGGGCGCGCCGCGCGGCCTGCAGGTCCAGCCAGGTGTAGGCGCGCTTGCGCCAGGAGCCGCGGTAGGCCGGGAGGAGGTAGGGGATGAGGTCGTGCACGGTGACGACCGTCGGCACCGGCGAGAAGAGGGGCGGGGCCAGGTAGGGCACGTGCAGCAGGTCCAGGCGCAGCGCGCGGGCGGCGCGGGGCACCGCCATCTGCTCGAACCAGAGCCGGGCCGGCCGGCCGGCCGGCAGCGGCGCCGGGGCCAGCTCGACCGCCGGCACCGGCGGCGGGCCATCGGCAAAGGCCCCGCGCTCACCGATCAGGACGAAGCTGTGCTCCGTCCCCACGCGGGCCAGTTCCCGCACCAGGTGGCGCAGGTACTGCCCGCTGCCGGCGGTGAGGCGGGGCCAGAAGTGGGCGCTGATGCCGATGCGCATGGCCCTGTTCCGGGGCTATCGCTCCGTCGGCCGGCGTGGGGGCCGCCGGCGGTCCCGCTCGCGGTCGAACCCCCGTCCGCGATCGCGGTCGCGGCCACCCCGCTCGCCGCGGCCGGCACGGTCGGAGGGCCCGCGCTTGCGCGCTGCGGCCACGGCCGGCAGCTTGCCGGTCAGCACCGCCCGGCGGGAGAGCGAGATCTTGCCCTCGGGGTCGACCTGGGTGATCATCACGTTGATCTCGTCGCCGATCTTGACCACGTCCTCGACGCTGTCCACGCGGCTCTCGTCCAGCTCGGAGATGTGCACCATGCCGTCGCGGTTCGGCAGGATGTTGACAAAGGCCCCGTACGGCATCAGGCGCACGACCTTGCCCAGGTAGACGTCGCCCACCTTGGGCTCGCGCGTGAGCTGCTCGATCATCTGCACGGCAATGCGCGCGCCATCGGCGTTGGCCGTGGTGACATAGACGGAGCCGTCGTCCTCGACGTCGATCTCCGCCCCCGAGGCCTCGATGATCGAGCGGATCATCTTGCCGCCGGGACCGATGACCGCGCCGATCTTTTCCGGATCGATGTGCAGCTTGATGATGCGTGGCGCGTAGGGCGACAGGTCCGGCCGCGGCCGATCGATCACCGCGTTCATGGCTTGCAGGATGTGCAGGCGGCCCTCGCGGGCCTGGGCCAGGGCCTGGGACAGCACCTCGTAGGGCAGCCCGTGGACCTTCTGGTCCATCTGCAAGGCCGTGATGCCCCGCCCGGTCCCGGCGATCTTCAGGTCCATGTCGCCGAGAAAGTCCTCCACGCCCTGGATGTCGGTCAGGATGGCGTACCGTCCGTTGGGGTCGCTGATCAGGCCCATGGCCACGCCGGCCACCTGGGCCTTGATGGGAACGCCGGCATCCATCAGCGAGAGCGAACTGCCGCAGACCGAGGCCATGGAGGAGGACCCGTTGCTGGACAGGACCTCCGACACCAGGCGCAGCGTGTAGGGAAACTCGTCCTCGCTGGGGAGCACGGCCGCAAGGGCGCGCTCGGCCAGGGCGCCGTGGCCGATGTCCCGGCGGTGCGGGCCGCGCAGCGGGCGGGCCTCGCCGGTGGAGTAGGGCGGGAAGTTATAGTGGTGGATGTAGCGCTTGTCGGGGACGATGCCCAGGTCGTCGATGGTCTGCGCGTCGCCCGGCGCGCCCAGCGTGGTCACCGTGAGCACCTGGGTCTGGCCGCGGGTGAAGAGGGCCGATCCGTGCACCCGCGGCAGCAGGCCCACCTCGATGGTCAGGGGGCGGACCTCGCGCGGCCCGCGGCCGTCGGGCCGCAGGTTCTGGGCGAGGATGGTCTGGCGCATCGTCTCCTTGAAGAGCTGGTCGAAGATGGCCCCGACCTCCCTGGCGTTGTCGAGCACCTCCTGCTCCGTCTGGCCGGTGCCGAACGCCGCCACCGTCTCCTGGCGCAGCAGATTGGTGGCCTCTTCGCGCTCCTGCTTGACCCTGTGCTGCAGGGCCTCGCCCAGGCGCGGGCCGAGCCAGGCGCGCACCTGCTCGATGCGCTCGGCCGGGATCTCGCTGGCCGCGAACTGCTGCTTGGGCTTGCCCAGGAGGGCAGCCATCTCGCGCTGCACCTCCAGCAGCGGCTGCATGGCCAGGTGGGCCTGGCGCAGTGCCTCGAGGATCGCGTCCTCGGGCAGCTCGCGGGCCTCGCCCTCGGCCATGATGATGGCGTCCTCGGTTCCGGCGACGACCAGGTTCAGGGCGCTCTCGTTCTCGGCCTGCTCCATGGTCGGATTGACGACCGGTCTGCCCTCCAGCATACCCATGCGCACGGCGCCGACGGGGCCGGCGAAGGGGATGTCGGAGATCATCAGCGCCGCGGAGGCACCGGCGATGCCCAGCACGTCGGGCGCGTTCTCGTGGTCCACGGCCAGGACGGTGATGATGACCTGCACGTCGTTGCGGTAGCCCTTGGGAAAGAGGGGCCGCAGGGGGCGGTCGATCAGGCGGGCGGAGAGGATGGCCGTCTCGCCCGGCCGGCCCTCGCGGCGGAAGAAGCTGCCGGGGATCTTGCCGGCGGCGTACATCTTTTCCTCAAAGTCGACCGTCAGGGGAAAGAAATCGATCCCCTCGCGCGGCTCACGCGAGGCCACCGCGGTGGCCAGCACGGCGGTCTCGCCGCAGCGCACCAGCACGGCCCCGTTGGCCTGCTCGGCCAAGTGGCCTGTCTCGAACGACACGGTCTTGCCGCCCACTGTCAGCTCGAAGCGGTGCACGGTCCGTTCTCCTACCTTGTGTTCACTGTGTTGCGTCATTTCAATCGCCTCTCTTGATGGCTGCCAGCCTGCGGCCTGCCGACCTCTTCGCTGGCAGCTGCACATGGATCCTTCTGTTTTCGTTGGTGGGACTCGAGGTACTTCCTGCCGGCGCGCCGCGGCGAGCTGCCGCTAGGCATACGGCCGGGCCAGGCGGGCGTTCAGCCCCTGTATCCGTGGAGGTTAGGCACTGGAGAGCGCCTCGCAGATGCCCCCGCGCTGCGGGGCGCTCTCCAATCCCTAACATCCACGGAATCCGTTGGCCAGTGACGATTCTGCAGCACCTCCTTCCGGCACGAAACAACCCCCACCGCGATCTTCGTGGGGGTCGTTCTCCATTGGCCAGATCCTTCCCGGCCTACTTGCGCAGGCCGAGGCGGTTGATGACGGCCCGGTAGCGATCCACATCCTTGCGCCGCAGATAGGCCAGGAGCCGGCGCCGGCGGCCGACCAGCTTCAGCAGTCCGCGCCGCGAGTGGTGGTCGTGTATGTTGATCTTCAGGTGCTCGGTCAACTGGTTGATCCGCTCGGTCAGCAATGCGACCTGCACCTCCGGGGAGCCCGTGTCGCCGGTGTGGGTCTGGTATTGTTGTATGATCACGTCTTTCTCCGCCCTCTGCAAAGACACTGCCAGCCTCCTACATCGACCACTGCTCTCATTACACGTGCTGGCGGTATTATACCACAGGGCCTATGACAATGCAAATCAGGCATGGGCGCCACTTGCGCCCACGCGCCTTTTCTGCTACACTGCCCCCAGCAAATGCCAGGAGGTGCGTCGGTGAGCTCTGCCTCCGCCCCGCTGCTGCTCGACGGCGAGCATCTGACCCTGGAGGACGTCCTCGAGGTGGCCCGCGCCGGCCGGCCGGTGGCTCTCAGTCCCCAGGCCCGCCAGCAGGTGCAGCGCTGCCGCGACTGGGTCGACCAGGTCGCCGCCCAGGACCAGATGGTCGTCTACGGCCTGAACACCGGCTTTGGCTCGTTGGCCGGGGTCTGCGTGCCCGGTGCCCAGGGCGAGCGCCTTATGCACAACCTCATCACCAGCCACGCCTGCGGGCTGGGCGACCCGCTGCCGGAGGAGGTCGTGCGGGCGACCATGCTGGTGCGCGCCAACACCCTGGCCCGCGGCTACTCCGGCATCCGCCTGGAGACGCTGGAGACGCTCCTGGAGATGCTCGATCGCGGCGTGCACCCGGTCATCCCGGCCAAGGGCTCGCTCGGCGCGAGCGGCGACCTGGCCCCGCTCTCGCACCTGGTGCTGGTGCTGGCGCGCGATCCCGATGGCACCAGCGAGCCCAGCGGGGAGGCGTACTACCGGGGCGAGCGCCTCCCCGGCGCCGAGGCCATGCGCCGGGCCGGCCTGGAGCGCCTGGTGCTGCAGGCCAAGGAGGGCCTGGCCCTGAACAACGGCACCGCCGTCTCCACCGCGGTGGCCGTGCTGGCTCTGGCCGACGCCGAGCAGGCCCTGCGCCAGTCCGAGGTCGCCCTGGCCCTGACGCTGGAGGCGCTGCGCGGCGCGCCGGACGCCCTGGACGAGCGTGTCCACCGGCTGCGCAACCATCCCGGCCAGGTAGCCTCGGCAGCGGCGGTGCGCCGCTACCTGGAGGGCAGCACCCTGGTGGGCTCGGCAGCGCGGGTCCAGGACGCATACTCCCTGCGCTGTGCCCCGCAGGTGCTGGGCGCGGCCCGCGACGCGCTGGCGTACGTCCGGGAGGTCCTGGGCCGCGAGCTGAACGCCGTCACCGACAACCCGCTCATCTTTCCCGACCTGGAGCGGCCCAACAAGGCCCTCTCCGGCGGCAACTTTCACGGCGAGCCGGTGGCCCTGGCGGCCGACTTCCTGGCCATCGCCATCGCCGAGATCGGCACGATCGCTGAGCGGCGCATCTTTCGCCTGCTCACACGCCAACTCAACGACGGCCTGCCGCCCATGCTGGTCGAGGACAGCGGGCTGAACGCCGGCCTGATGATCCCGCAGTACGTGGCCGCGGCGCTCGTCTCCGAGAACAAGACCCTGGCCCATCCCGACAGCGTCGACTCGATCCCCACCTGCGAGGAGCAGGAGGACCACGTCTCCATGAGCGCCAACGCGGCCCTGCACGCCCGCCAGGTCGTGTGGAACGTGGAGCGGATCGTGGCCCTGGAGCTGCTCTGCGCTGCCCAGGCCGTGGACCTGCGCCTGGGCCTCGACCCCGGGGCGCGGCTGGGGCGGAGCACCGCCGCGGTGCGCTGGCTGATCCGCCAGAGCGTGCCTTTCCTGGGGTACGACCGCTTCCTGCAGCCCGACGTCGAGGCGGTGGCGGCGATGGTGCACAGCGGCCAGGTCCTGCGCGCGGCGGAGGAGGCGCTGGCATGAGGCCGAACCCGGGACCGGGCAAGCTGGTCGTCCTGGAGGGACTCGACGGCGCCGGCACGACGACGCAGTCGCGCCTGCTGGGGGAGAGGTTGGCGGCTCGCGGGCCGGTCTGGTGCACCTGGGAGCCGACCGACCGCCCGGCCGGCTTGCTCATCCGCCGCGTCCTGGAGGGCAACCTGGTCACGGACCCCCGCGCCCTGGCCCTGCTCTTTGCCGCCGACCGCCTGGACCACGTCTACGGCCCCGCCGGCATCGCCGAGCGGCTGCGGCGCGGCGAGAACGTCCTCTGCGACCGCTACTACCTCTCCTCGCTGGCCTACCAGACCCTGGCCGCCGGCTTCTCCTGGGTGTACGCGCTCAATAGCCGGGCCATGCGGCCCGACCTGACGCTCTTCCTGGAGGTGTCGGTGGCGGCGTGCCTGGAGCGCATCGGCGGCCGGCAGGGCGAGCGCAAGGAGCTCTTCGAGCGCGAGGAAGCGCTGGCGCGCGTGCGCCAGAGCTACTACCGGGCGATGCGCCGCCTGCAGCAGCGCGAGGCCATCCAGGTGGTCGACGGGGCACTCCCGGCTCCGGCCGTGGCGGACGTGCTCTGGGCCCGGGTGCAGGCCCTCTTCGATCCCACCCTGGTGACCGAGCCGCGGGCGCAGCTGGCGCTGGCGCGGCAGGAGGGCGCGCTCTTCCTGCCGCTCCTCCGCCGGCTGCTGCACGAGCAGGAGGGCCTGTCGCTGCGCGGCGTCCGCCGTGGCCAAGACGGCCTGGAGGTCGAGGTGGACACGGCGTGCAGCCGCGCGCCGCTGCGCGTGCGCTTCGCCTGGCCGGGCGACGGCGTCGCCGTGGCCGTGCCGGCGGAGCTGACAGGTGGGCACTGGGCCGGCCTCCTGGAGCGGCTGGCGCAGCAGGCCTGCCGGGAGGCGGCCGTTGCCTAGCAAATCGGCCCCGCTCTCCCGCTTCCCTGTCCTGGCCGGCCTCGACGAGCGCCAGCTGGCCCGCGTCGCGGCGGTGGCGCGCAGGCAGACCTTTGCCCGCGGCGACACGCTGCTGCTGGAGGGGCAACCGTGCACCGCGGTGTACCTGGTGGCCAGCGGGCGGGTGCGCGTCAGCATGGTCTCCGCCGAGGGGCGCGAGCAGGTGCTGGCCCTGCTCGGGCCGGGCGAGGGGCTGAACCTGGTTCCGCTCTTCGACGGCGGGGCCAACCCGGCCAGCGCCGTGGCTCTGACCGAGGTGGAGGTCTATGCCTTTGCCGGCGCCGCCTTTCTCGGGCTGATCGAGGCGATCCCGCAGATCGCCCGCAACGTCCTGGCCGACTTCTCGGGCAAGCTGCGGCAGCTCGTGGGGCTGGTGGAGGACCTGTCCTTCCGCACGGTCAGCTCGCGGCTGGCCCGCTTCCTGCTGACGTCGGCGGGCGCCCTGCCCGGCCGGCGGTGGACCCAGGAGGAGATCGCCGCCCACCTGGGCACCGTGCGGGAGATGGTCGGGCGCGTGCTGCGGACCTGGCAGGACGAGGGTGTCGTGCGCATGGAGCGTGGCCGGGCGGTGGTGCTGGATCGGGATATGCTGGAGGAGAGGGCCAGGTAGAGAGAGGATCGCACAGATTGACAAAGCCCCATCGGGGGGATATACTGCCCTCATCCGGTTCAGTGGGCTTGCGGCTTGGCAGAGAGGAGGAGACGATGGCTGCCACGAGAATGCCCCGCTACGACGTCCGCAACGACGGGCTGGGTCCCTATGCGGTGTTCTACTGCGATCTGTGCGAGCGCGAGTACCGCAGTCAGCCCGACGTCAAGAGCACGGTGACGCGGGAGGTTGGGCGGGAGGCAGGCCGCGGCCTGCTGAGCAACATCCCCATCGTCGGCTCGATCGCCAGCAGCATGGCCACGCGGGAGGACCCGCGCTACTCCCACGCCCTGACGCCGCAGCAGCTCGAGGCGGCCTGGCAGCAGGTAGAGTCCAACTTTCGCCTCTGCCCGACCTGCGGGCGCGTCGTCTGCCTGCCCGATTTCGACTTGAAGACGGGCTATTGCCGGGAAGACAGCCCGCGCCAGGCCGAGATCGCCCAGGCGCAGGCCGAACAGGCTGCCGGGGCGGTGAAGGGGTTCGCCAGCGCGCTGGGCCTCGGAGGGCTCTTCCAGGGCGTGAGCCAGGCGGTGCAGCAGGCGCAGGCCGGCGCGGCGCGCTGCCCACGGGACGGCACGATGGCGCCTGCCGGCACCAAGTTCTGCCCGAACTGCGGCAGCGCGATGGTCCAGCCTGCCGCCAGCACCTGCCCGAAGTGCGGTGCGGCGGTGGGCGAGGCCAAGTTCTGCCCCCAGTGCGGCACCAAGATCGAGCGCGCCGCCGCCGCTCCTGCCACCTGTCCCACCTGCGGCGCGAGCCTGGCCCCCGGGGCTAAGTTCTGCTCCGGCTGCGGCACCAAGGTCGGCTAGGCATCCCGGATCGTGCGGCGCGGTGCGAAGGAGAGACCATGCCCTGGAACAAGCTCGCGTTGCTGCGGCAGATCCGCGAGGCCTGCCGCAAAAAGGCCGACCGGGCCGAGATCCGCCAGTTGGAGCGCTTGGCCCGGCAGTACGGCGCCACACGGGAGGAGATCGCCAAAGCCAAGGGGCTGCCGGCGCGGCGAGGGGGGGCCTCGCGGTGAGGCCGCGCATCGCCGTCTGCGGACCCGCGGAGTGCGCTGCCGCGGTCTACGAGCAGGCCCTCGCGACGGGCCGGCTGCTGGCCCAGGCCGGGGCCGTGCTCCTGTGCGGCGGCCTGGGCGGGGTGATGGAGGCCGCCTGCCGCGGGGCCCGCGAGGCCGGAGGCCTCACCGTGGGCATTCTGCCGGGAGCCGAGGCCGCGGCGGCCAACCCGTACGTGGACCTGCCGCTCGCTACGGGGCTGGGCCAGGCGCGCAACGTGGTGTTGGTCCTGTCGGCCCAGGCCGTGATTGCCATCGCTGGCGAGGCCGGGACGCTCTCCGAGATCGCCCTGGCGCTCAAGGCCGGCCGGCCGGTCGTCGGGCTGGGCACCTGGCGCCTGGTCCGCGGCGACGGGCGACCCGAGGAGCGCATCCGCTACGCCGCCTCGCCCGCGGAGGCCGTGGAGTGGGCCGTCCGCTCCGCCCGGTGAGCCATCTCACGTGCCTTTCATCTGGTCCTGCTACGATGGCAACGGCCCTGAGGTATCTTCGTGGCAGGCCTGGAGGTGTGATGTGCTCGATGGGTACGGCTTCCAACAGGCTCCGCAGCCGCCGCGCCAACCGGCGGGCTGGCTGACGCCCGCGTCGTTCTCCCGCTGGGGCCGGCGGCTGCTCCTGGCGGCGATCCTGGTCAGCCTGGTCCTCGGTGGCATGATGGGCGGGCTGATCGGCGGAGGGGCCGCCTACCTGGTGCTGCGCACGCAGGGCAGCCAGGGGCTGCCGGTCGCCCAGGCGACCTTGCCGGCGCCGGTGCCGGTGGCTCAGCAATCGACAGCCGAAGGAGCCGACCCGATCGCTGCCGTGGTACAGCAGATCGGGCCGGCCGTGGTCACCGTGGTCAACAGGATGGAGGCGCAGCGCGACATCTGGGGGCGGGTGGGACCGTCGCCGGAGGCCAGCGGCTCCGGGGTGATCATCGACCCGCGCGGCTATATCGTCACCAACTACCACGTGGTGGAGCAGGCGGTGGAGCTGACGGTCATCTTCCCCGACGGGACCAGCAAGCCGGCCACGCTGATCGGGCACGACTACCCCTTCAGCGACCTGGCCGTGATCCGCGTCGAGGGCGACGGCTACCCCTTTGCTGCTCTGGGAGACTCGGACGCCCTGCTCGTGGGGCAGCAGGTCATCGCCATCGGCAGCGCGCTGGGGGACTTTCGCAACACCGTCACCACCGGCGTGATCAGCGGCCTGGGCCGCAGCCTGCAGGCCTCCCAGGACGTGATCATGGAGGGCATGATCCAGACCGATGCCGCCATCAACCACGGCAACAGCGGCGGGCCCCTGGTCAGCCTGCGCGGCGAGGTCATCGGCATCAACACGGCGATCATCCGCGGCAGCAGCTACAGCGGCGACGTGGCCGAGGGGCTGGGGTTCTCCATCCCCAGCAACACTGCCCGCTACGTGGTCGACGAGCTGATCGCCCGGGGCAAGGTGACGCGGCCCTACCTGGGCGTGCGCACGGTCACCGTCACTCCCAGCCTGGCCGCCTACTACGGTCTGCCCGTGGACCACGGCGTCTACGTGACCGAGGCCACGGCCGGCGGCCCGGCCGCCCTGGCCGGCATCCGCCAGGACGACATCATCGTCCGCATTGGCGACTATGCGCTCGACGAGGACCACCCGCTGATCAACGTCCTCTCGCACTACCGCTCCGGCCAGCAGGTCACCGTGGAGCTGAGCCGCGGCGGGCAGATGATGGAGCTGACGGTGACGCTGGGCGAGCGGCCCTGAGTGCGGTGGGCGCCCGTGCGGGCCGGGCGGAAGGCACCGTACGCCTGGCCGATACCGCGTCGTAAGCAGGAGGAGTATCGCCCGATGCCCCTCACCTGCACCACAGCGCCGGAGCGAGCCGCCTGGGACGCCTTTGTTGCGGCGCACCCGCGGGGCCACCTGCTGCAGAGCTACGCCTGGGGCGAGCTCAAGTCGGCCTTTGGCTGGCAGGCGCTGCGCCTGGCCCTCTGCGACGAGGGCCGCATCGTGGCTGCTGCGCAGGTCCTGTTCCGCCGGGTCGCCGGGGTGGCGCTGGCCTATGTGCCGCGGGGCCCGGTGGTCGATTGGGCCGACGAGGCGCTCCTGCGGCCTCTCCTGGAGGCCGTCGCCGCGGCCTGCCGCGAGCAGGGGGCGGTCTTTGTCAAGGTCGAACCGAACCTGCCCGACGACCCAGCCTGGGGCAGCCGGCTGCACGAGCTCGGCTTTCGACCCAGCCGCACGGTGCAGCCGCGCAGCAGCGTGGTCATCGACGTGGCCGCCGACGACGAGGCCCTGCTGTCGCGCATGAAGCTGAAGACGCGCTACAACGTCCGCCTGGCCGGCCGGCGCGGGGTGACGGTGCGGCCGGCCCAGGGCAGCGCCGACCTGGCCCTCTTTCACGACATCCTGCTGGAGACTGCCCGGCGGCACGAGTTCAACGTGCACACGCCGGCCTACTACCAGGAGGCCGAGCGCCTGTTGCACGCCGACGGGCGTGGGGTCATTCTCCTGGCCGAGCGGGAGGGCCAGGTCCTGGCGGGCCACTGGGTGAGCGCCTTTGGCCCCGAGGCGGTCAACCTGTACGCCGGCTCGCGCAGCGAGGGCCACAAGCACCGGCCCACCTACCTCCTGCAGTTCGAGGCCATGCGCTGGGCCCGCGACCACGGCTGCACGCGCTACGACCTCTGGGGGGGCATCCCCGAGGGCGTGACCGGCGAGGAGGGAGAGGAGGGAGCCGAGGAGGGCGCCGACGGCATGGCCGGGGTGGCCGCCTTCAAGCTGGGCTTCTGCGGCCAGCTCGGCCGGCCGATCCGCCTGGTGGGAGCGTACGACTGCCCCTTTCGGCCATGGCTGTACCGGGCCTACCGCGGCCTTCTGGGCGGCTAGGGGACCTCGTCCAGGCCGGCGAAGAGATCTCCCTCCCTGCCCGCCATGGCGACCCCCCGTGTGCGCGCCAGGCGAAAGTACTCGTAGCCCATGTACTCCTGGCGAAAGGCCGGCGGCAAGTTCAGCCAGGGATGGTCCGGCGCCAGCTGCGTGCGGTGGCAGCGCAGGGCCTGGACCTTGCGCTCCAGGAAGCCCCGCACGTCGATCTCCGTGGTGATGGCCTCCTCGGGGACGCTGCGCCGAGCGATCTCCTCCTCCGAGGGCATCTGCGGGATCAGCCCGTGCCGCCACATGGCCTCGCGGATGCGGCGAAAGGTGCGCTCCGAGACCGCCGTGTAGTAGAGCTTGCGCGGCGGGGGCACGCCGGGCAGCTCGCCGGCCCGCTCCCAGGCGGCCGTGGCGTGGCGGTGGACGGCCACATGGTCAGGGTGGCCGTAGCCGCCGTCGGGGCCGAAGGTGAGCACCACCTGCGGCGCGAACTCGCGAAAGAGGTCCAGGACGCGCCCGACGACCTCCTCGGGGTCCGCCCGGCAGAGGGCCGCGGGATGCTCGTTCTCCGGCGTGCCGGCCATCCCCGAGTCGCGATAGCCCAGGAAGCGCAGCTCCCGGACCCCCAGGACGGCGCAGGCGCAGCGCAGCTCGCCCTCGCGCACCCGGCCCATGTCGGCAGGGGTGCCCGCCCCCGCGTCGTGGACGATGCCGGCCTCGCCGCGCGTCGCGGTGGCCAGCACGACGCGCACGCCCTGGTCGGCGCAGCGGGCCAGCGTCCCGCCGGCGGCGAAGCTCTCGTCGTCGGGATGGGCAAAGAGGGCCAGCAGGGTGCGCGTTTGGTCCATGGACATGAATCCTCGCCGCGCGCGGCGCGCCGGCCTACTTCAGGTCTCCCCACGTCGGGCCGGTGTGCGCGTCGACCTGCAGCGGTGCGTCGAGGCGATAGGCCTCTTCCATCATCTGCTTCACCAGCGGCAGCACCGTGCCGACCTCGTCGTGCGGGACCTCCAGCACGAGCTCGTCGTGCACCTGCAGGATCATGCGGCTGCGCAGGCCCGCGGCGGCCAGGGCGCGGTGCAGCCGGACCATGGCGATCTTGATGATGTCGGCGGCGGTGCCCTGGATGGGCATGTTGATGGCCTCACGCTCCGCCCGCCCGCGCAGGTTGGGGTTGGGGCTGCGCAGCTCGGGGAAGTAGCGGCGCCGCCCCAGCACCGTGACGACATAGCCCAGCTCGCGCCCCTGGCGCAGCGTCTCCTCGATGTAGCGCTTGACGCCGGCGTAGCGGCCAAAGTAGGTGGCGATGAAGCGCGCGGCGACGTCCTGGTCGATCCCCAGGCGGCTGGCTAGGCCGTACTCGCTCATCCCGTACATCAGCCCGAAGTTGACCGTCTTGGCCACGCGGCGCTGATCCGCCGTGACCTGCTCGTGCGGCACGCCAAAGAGGGTCTCGGCCGTGCTGGCGTGGATGTCCTCCCCCTGGGCAAAGGCCTCCAGCAGCCCGGGGTCCTGCGAGAGGTGGGCCAGGATGCGCAGCTCGACCTGCGAGTAGTCGGCCGAGAGGAGCACGCAGCCGGGCTCGGCCACAAAGGCCTTGCGCACCTGCCGCCCCAGCTCGGTGCGGATGGGGATGTTCTGCAGGTTGGGGTCGGAGGAGGACAGCCGGCCGGTCGAGGTGGCGGTCTGGTTGAACGACGTGTGCACGCGCCCGGTGCGCCGGTTGACCAGGAGCGGCAGCGCGTCCGCGTAGGTCGACTTGAGCTTGGCCAGCTCGCGGTGGTTCAGCACGGCTTCGGCGACGGGATGTTGCTGCCTCAGCCTTTCCAGCACGTCGCTGGCGGTTGAGTAGATGCCCGACTTGAGCTTGCTGCTGGCGCTCGTCGGCAGGCCCAGCTTGTGGAACAGGACCTCGCTCAACTGCTGCGAGGAGTTGATGTTGAAGGCGTAGCCGGCGGCCTGGTAGATGCGCTCCTCCAGCTCCAGCAGCGACTGCTGTAGCCGGCCGGACATCTCGTGCAGAAAGGCCACGTCCAGGGCGACGCCGGCCCGCTCCATGTCGCGCAGCACATCCACGAGCGGCAGCTCCACCTCGCTGTAGAGCGCCTGCAGCCCCTTCTCCACGAGCTGCGGGGCCAGGATGCGCTGCAGGCGGCAGGTCATGTCGGCGTCGGCGCAGGCGTACGGGCCGGCCTCCTCGATGGGGACATAATCCATCGTGCGCTGCGACTTGCCCTTGCCCAGCAGCTCGGAGATGTCGTGCATCTCCACGCCGAGCAGGCGGAAGGCCAGGCTCTTCAGGCCGATGGAGCGGTCGCCGCGGCCGGCGGCGCTCTCGCCCGGCTCGCCCTCCGCGGCCAGCTCGGACCGCGCGCCCACCAGGTGGGCGGCGATGAGCGTATCAAAGGCCAGGCCGGCTACCTCCAGCCCCTCCTCGGCCAGGACGAGGGTGTCGTACTTGGCGTGGTGGGCGTACTTGGGCACGGCCGGGTCTGCGAGGAGCGGGGCCAGCCGCCGCCGGGCTTCCTCCCACGGGAGCTGGCCGGGGAGCAGCTGGCCGTCGGGCCCGCGGTGGCGCAGTGGGATGTACCATGCCTGGCCCCCGGGGCTGGCCAGCGAGATGCCCACCAGCTCGGCCTGCATCGGCTGCACGGCGGTTGTCTCGGTGTCCAGGGCCAGCGGCCCGTGGCCCAGCGCGCTTAGCATCTCCTGCAGGGCGGGGGCGTCGCGCACGATGTGGTAGGCCCCGGCCGGCGGCGCGGCCGTGGCGGGCTCCTCGGCCGCCGCATCAGCAAAGAGCGAGAGCTGCCGCGAGGGGCCGGGCCGTTCCGCCTGGGCGGCCCCGGCGCCGGGCAGGCGCGCCAGCAGGCTGCGGAACTCGAGCTCGCGGAAGAGGCGCACCACCTCCTCGCGATCGTAGGTGCCGAAGCGGCTGCCGGCCAGGTCGAGCTGCACCGGGGCGTCCTTCACGATCGTGGCCAGCTTGCGGCTGAGAAAGGCCTGCTCGCGATGCTCCTCCAGCGCCTTGCGGTAGCGCGGCGCGACCTCCTCGATGTGGGCGTAGACGTTCTCCAGGGAGCCGTAGCGCTGCACGAGCTCCCCCGCGGTCTTGTCGCCGATGCCGGTCACGCCGGGGATGTTGTCGGAGGGATCGCCCTTGAGGGCCTTGAACTCGATGAGCTGCGACGGGTCGAAACCGAAGCGCTGGCGCACTGCCGCCGGGTCGTAGCGGAGTGTCTCGGCATACTTCTTGCCGGGCACCAGGACGCTGACCCGCTCGTCCACCAGCTGGAGCGCGTCGGCGTCGCCCGTGACGATGAGGGTATCCAGGCCGGCCTCGCTGGACTGGCGGGCCAGCGTGCCGATGAGGTCGTCCGCCTCATAGCCCTCGACGCCGTAGGTGGGGATGCCCAGCGCGTGCAGGACCTCCTCGGCACGGTCGATCTGCGGGCGCAGGTCGTCGGGCATCTTGGCGCGGTGGGCCTTGTACGCGTCGTACAGGTCGTGGCGGAAGGTGCGGCCCTTGTCCAGGCAGACGGCGATGTGCTCGGGACGTTCCTCGGCCAGGACCTTGAGCACGGTGGAGAGGAAACCGTAGACGGCATTGGTCGATTCTCCCTGGGCCGTGACCATCGTCGGGGGCAGGGCGTGATAGGCCCGGTAGAGCAGGGCGTGTCCGTCGATGAGGACCAGCTTGGCTTTGCCCGCCATGGCACCCCCTCCTGTCGCTACAGCTCCTCGTCCAGCTCCTCGGGGAACTCTTCCTCCGCAGGCTCCTCGGCGACCTCCTCGACAATGTCCATCTCGTCCACTTCCTCCATGCCCAGATCCTCCTCGCTCTCCTCGGCCTCTTCCTCCTCTTCCTCGTCGTCGTCCAGGGTGGCCTCGAAGGCCTCCTGCAGCAGGCCTAGGTCGCGGATGTACGGCCGCACCGTCTCCGCGGGTGCGGCGGCGACGGGTGGGAAGGACAGCCGGCCGACCAGCCGCGGGTGCTGGTACGTCTCGCGGACAAAGACCTTGATGCCCCCTTCGTCCACCTCGGCGATCGCCGCCGCGTAGTGGTTGCCGATGGCGATGAACTCGGACAGCCGCCGGCCGATGCGCGGGTCCAGGCGGCCCAGTGTGACCCCGTCCTCCGTCTTCACCAGGACGATGTGCCCGGAGGGCTCCAGGCGGACGATCTCGCCGCGGCTCAACCGCTGCAGCACGCGCGGCCCGGCCAGCCCGTGCAGTGGGACCACGGCCGACTTGCCCGACTCGCTGATGAACAGGTCGGGGCGGATCTGCTCGCGCCCCGCTGCCTCGGCCTTGGCCTGTTCCTTCTCCGTCTGTAGCAGCCTGACCAGGCGCTCGCGGTTCTTGCGGGCGATGCGGTTGTAGGGGTCGCGCTCCAGGGCTCGCCCGTAGACCTCATGCGCCTCGTCGTAGCGCCGCAGCTCGAAGAGCGCCTTGCCCAGCCGGTTCAGGGCCTCGACGTCGTCGGGCAGTCCCTCCAGGAGCAGCCGGTTGAGGCGCTCCGCCTCCTCCCAGCGGCCCTCCAGGGCCATCTGGATGGCCTCCTGCTCCAGTTCCTTGTTGCGCTGTGCCGCTGCCAAGTTTTCCTGGCTCATCGTTCTATCCCTCGATTCCTATCAACGGACTTGCTGGGATCCCTCCAACCGCCCCTGGAGCGACCAGGGGCTGGTCTGGGTGACCCGCACGCGGACCAGCCGGCCGGCCCGGTCTCCCGGCGCGTCGAAGAAGCACCACTTTCCCTGGGGGGTGCGGCCGCGCCACCTGCCCCGGTGGAGGTCCTCCACCAGCACCTCCACCACCTGGTCGCGGTAGCCGGCGTTGATCTCGGCGGCGATCTGCTCCTGCATGGCCTCCAGCTCCCGACGGCGCTGCTCCTTGATGGCGGGCGCGACGTCGTCGGGCAGGCGGGCGGCGGCCGTGCCCGGCCGGGGCGAGTAGGCGGCGACGTGGACGACGTCGAAGCGCATCTCCGCCAGCAAGCTGCGCGTGCCCTGGAACTCTTCCTCCGTCTCGCCGGGGAAACCGACGATGACATCGCTGGAGAGGGCCAGGCCGGGGATGGCCGCGCGGGCCCGCTGCACCAGCTCGCTGTAGGCTGCGACGGTGTAAGGGCGGCCCATGCGCCGCAGCAGGGCATCGTGGCCGGCCTGGACGGGCAGGCTGATCTCCGGGCAGACCCTGGGCAGGCCGGCCACGGCCTGGATCAGCTCGGCCGTCATATCGCGCGGGTGCGATGTGAGGAAGCGCAGCCGGGCCAGGCCGGGCACCTCGTGGAGCGCGCGGAGCAGGCCGGCCAGGGTGGGGCGTTCGGGCAGGTCGTGGCCGTAGGCATCCACATTCTGGCCGAGCAGCGTCACCTCGCGCACGCCCTGCGCGGCCATGGCCTGGGCCTCGGCGACGATCTCTGCCGGCGGCCGGCTGCGCTCGGCCCCGCGCCGCAGCGGGACGATGCAGTAGGTGCAGTGGTTGTTGCAGCCGACGATGATAGGCAGGAACGCGCTGACCGGGCGGGCGGCGGTGTCGAGGTGGAGCAGGTGGCTCGTCTCGACGGCGTGCGACCCGGGAAAGGCCTCCAGGACCTCGTCCACGGCGTCCGGCGGGAAGAAGGCGTCGACCATGGGGAAACGCCGGGCCAGGTCGGCCGCCGGGCGCACGCCGACCATGCACCCGGTCAGGGCGATGCGCAGGGCCGGGTGTCGACGCTTGAGCCCGACCAGGGACTGCAGCTTGCTGGCGGCGCGGCGCTCGGCGTTCTGGCGCACGCTGCATGTGTTCAGGATGACCAGATCGGCCTCTTCCGGCGGGGCCGGCTCGTGGCCGGCCAGGCGCAGGGCTGCCGCCAGGCGCGACGAGTCGGCCCGGTTCATCTGGCAACCCGATGTCCAGATGGCATAGCGCAACGATGCGGCCTCCCCCGGGCTGGGCCCGGTTTTTGGGTGCGCGTATTCTACTACAACACGGGCGGTCGTGCAAGAGCGGATCGGGGCGCGTACGGCGATATCAAGGTCACGCCGATGCACAGCGGATGGCAAGTGCCCGGCCTGCGCAAAGCGCGGCACAGCCGCACCATTGCTGCGCCCCGGCATGTGCGGCGTCGGGCTGTTGCCGGAGCCGGGCACTTGCCGGTCAAGGCCGGCGACTTTGATACGGCCGTGCGGGGCGCGGCATGCTGCGCCCCTACTGCCGTAACAGCGGGGCGGCCGGCGCGTCATGACACGGTCGTTGCGCACGAGCGCACACCAGGTGCACCACCCGGAGGCGGCCGGGCGCAGTGGCAAGAGCCGAGAAGGAGGCAAGCAATGAAGAGCAAGATGGTTCCGCTGGGATGTCTGGTCATGTTGGCCGTGCTGGTCCTGGGAGCCTGTGGGGCCGCGGAGACCTCTCCGACGGCCGTTCCTACCGCCGGGATGCCGAACCCCGCCGCGGTCTACTGCGAGGAGCACGGCGGCACCGTGGAGATCCGCACCGCGGCCGACGGCAGCCAGTCCGGGGTGTGCAAGTTCCCCGACGGGAGCGAGTGCGGCGACTGGGCCTACTACCGCGGCGAGTGTGCGCCGGGCCAGTTCATGCCGGACGCGAAGGTGGCCAACCCGGCCTCGGTCTACTGCCAGGACAACGGCGGCACGGTGGAGATCCGCACCGCGGCCGACGGCAGCCAGTCCGGGGCGTGCAGGTTTGCCGATGGCAGCGAGTGCGACGAGTGGGCCTACTTCCGCGGCGAGTGCCGGCCGGCGACGCAGGCAACGCCCTATCCCTAGAGCAATAGGCCGGGGTGCGCCCCCGGTGGAGAAGGCAAACAGCAGGCCGGGCCCCACGGGTCCCGGCCTCTTCCTTGGCCGCAGTTGGCAAAACTCGCGCGGCGTGCTACAATGGCTCCGGGCAGTGGCGCAGCGCCGCTGCGCGCCTGCCGACCTGGCCGTCCTTCTGCGCGAGGCGGGGCTGGTTGCCGGCGATGGCTCGTTGGCTCAGGCGTGGCCTGCTGCTGATCCTGTTCCTCTGTTTCCTGGCCGGGCTGCCGGCCCAGGTGGGGGCCGCCACGTCCGGGCCGGCCGACCTCGCTGCCGGGGAGCCCTTTGTCGTGAGCGGACCGCCCACGCTGACGCTGCCGCCCGGCCTCTCCATCGCCGGCGTCCCGGTGGGCGGCCTGACCCCCGCGCAGGCCCGCACCGCGCTGGAACGTCACCGCCTGGAGCCGCTGCGCCGCCCCCTGCTCCTGCACCTGAACGAGACGACGCTGGCGCTGCACCCGGACCGGGTCGGCCTGCAGGCCGACGCCGGGCCGGTCCTGGCCCAGGCCGAGGAGTACGCCTGGGCCGGCCTGTGGCGCCGCTGGAGCATCTACCTGGGGGGAAGCCTCTCGTGGCTCGAGCCGTGCTTCGAGGACCTGGCCGTCCCGGTGGAGATGGACGAGGCCGCCCTGGGTGACCTCATGGACAGCCTGGCGCTGGTGTACGAGCAGCCCCCCCTGCCGCAGCGGCCGGCCGTGCTCACCGCGACGGCCGCGTTCCTGGCCCAGGGCGTGCGGCAGATCACGTGGTCGGATGAGGAGCCGGCGCGGGGCTTCCTGGCCGCCGTCCCCGGCTGCCACCTGGACACGGCGGCGGCCCTTCCCCAGGTCGAGGCGGCCCTGCGGCAGTGGGACCACGCCGAGGTGGTCCTCTCGTGGCAGGAGGTGCCCCCACCCGCGCCCGACATGGATATGCTGGCCGCGGTCATCCGCGAGCAGGTGGCGGCCATGCCCGGCGTGGTGGGCGTCTATGTGCGCGACCTGGCCACCGGGCGCGAGGCCGGCGTGAACGACCGGGTCGTCTTCTCCGGGGCCAGCGTGATCAAGATCGCCATCCTGCTGCAGACCTATCGGCTGCTCGACGGGGCCGTGGCCGGCCGCGTGGCCGAGGACCTGCAGGCGATGATGGTCTGGAGCGACAACGACGCTGCCAACAGGCTGCTGGAGCTCGTCGGGGAGGGCAGCGCGGCCCGCGGGGCCGGCCGCATGACGGCGACGCTGCGGGCGCTGGGGCTGGAGAGCTCCTTCCTGTGCAACAGCTACGGCGGCGGCCCGCAGTGGAGCGGCTGCCCGCCGGAGGCCCAGGACACCCCCGCGGGGCTGCCGCTGACCGAGGCCGACGAGGTGCTGCAGACGACCGCCCGCGACATGGGCCTCCTGCTGACCTACGTCTACCAGTGCGCCCAGGGCGAGGGGCCGCTCCTGGCGTCGTTCCCGGGCGAGATCACGGCGGCCGAGTGCCGGGCCATGCTGCGGCTGATGCAGTACAACGAGGACGACAGCCGCCTGGCCGCCGGCCTGCCGGCCGGCATCCCCGTGGCGCACAAGAGCGGCTGGATCGACGACATGAAGGCCGACGCCGGGATCGTCTACTCCTCCGGCGGCACCTACGTGGTCAGCATCTTTGCTTGGGAGGAGGGCGTGCTGAGCGATGCGGAAGGGAACCCGCGGATCGCCAGCGTCTCCTGGATCGTCTACACCTTCTTCAACCCGCTCTGAGCGCAACCGCGCCTCGGGCGGCACGGTGCAACAAAAGCGCCGGCCCGGCCGTACCATCGGCGCAGGCAACGAGCCGGTTCGATGGTAGGAGGTGTGCGATGTCGGAAGAGCGGTTGGTACCGGAGGAGAGCGTCGAGCAGGCAGCCCCGCCGGGCGAGGTGCCACCCCCGGCGCCCGTGGTCGAGGTGGTCCCCGCCGAGGCGCCGCCGGCTCCGCGGCGGCTGATGCGCTCGCGGCGCGACCGGGTCATTGCCGGGGTCTGCGGCGGCCTGGGGCGCTACTTTGGCGTCGACCCGGTGCTGATCCGGGCCCTGTGGGTGTTCCTGACGCTGGTGACCTGGGGGGCGGGCGGCGTGCTCCTGTACCTGCTGGCCATGCTGGTGATGCCGGAGGCCCGGGAGGAGGAGCCGGTGGCGATCCAGCGCATGCCGATCCAGGGCAACGTCTTCTGGGGTGGGCTGCTCATCCTGGCTGGCCTCTTCTTCCTGGTGAGCACCGTGGCCGGCCGGTTTATCCCGTCGTGGGTCTGGGGCATGCTGCAGAGCTCGGCCATCGCCCTGGTGCTGATCGCGGCCGGCCTCCTGATCATCTTTGGCATCTCGCGGCGGAACGGCGGCGCCCGCCGGCTGGTGCGCTCGCGCCGGGAGCGCATGATCGCCGGGGTATGCGGCGGCGTCGCTGCCTACTTCCAGATCGATCCCACCTGGGTGCGGCTGATCTGGATCGTGGTCACGCTTCTGTCTGTGGGGATCGGGGCGGTGCTGTACGTGGTGGCGATGCTGGCCATTCCGGATGAGCGGCGGGGCAACGGGGCGCCAAGCTGAGGGGCAAGAAGCAAGAAGCAAGAGGCAGGAGCCGCTCCGAGGTATGGTGGAGCGGCCCTTTGCTTTGTGCTCAGCACAGCGCCTCGAGGAGGCGGCGTTTGAGGGCGATAAAGGCCGGGCTGGTGACGAGGGTGCGGGGGCGCGGCCGGGAGAGGGCGATGGGCAGCTCCAGGCGGACGCGGGCCGGCCGCGGCGAGAGGACATAGACGCGGTCCGAGAGAAAGGCGGCCTCTTCCACGTCGTGGGTGATAAAGAGGATGGTCTGTCCGAGGCGCTCCCAGACCCGCAGGAGCCACTCCTGCATCTCGGTGCGGGTGATGGCGTCGAGGGCGCCAAAGGGCTCGTCCAGGAGAAGGACCTGGCGGTGGCAGAGAAAGGTCCGCAGGAGCGCGGCGCGCTGGCGCATCCCGCCGGAGAGCGTGGCCGGGTAGTTGTGGTCAAAGCCCTCCAGCCCAAAGAGGGGCAGCAGCTCGCGGGCCTCCCGGCGGGCGGCCTGGCGGTCCCGGCCGGCGATCTCGGCCCCCAGGATGACGTTGTCGAGCACCGTGCGCCAGGGGAGCAGCAGGTCGCGCTGGGGCATGTAGCCGAAGAGGCCGACCCGGCCGGTGACGTCGCGGCCGTCCAGGGTGACGCGGCCGCCGTCGGCCGGCTCCAGGCCGGCGACGATGTTGAAGAGGGTGCTCTTGCCGCAGCCGCTGGGCCCGACGAGGGAGACGAACTCGCCGGCTGCGGCGCGCAGGTCCACCTGCTCGAGCGTGGGCAGGTAGCCCCAGCGGTTCCAGAAAGCCTTGCGGATGGCCTGTAGCTCCAGCTTGGGCGTCGGCATGGTGGTCCAGGGCCCAGGGCTCAGGGCCCAGGTTCCAGGGGCCTGCCTCCTACCTTGCGGGCAGGAACTCGTTGGTATAGGCCTGCTCCGGATCGATGGCCTTGGGCAGCAGGCCCCGCTCGTGCAGCCAGGTGGCAAAGTCGCGCCACACCGCGGCCTCCTGCCAACCCCACCGGGCGGCGTCGGCCTGGTAGCGCGGGCTGAGCCAGGCCTGGCTGCGGCGGACCAGCTCGGGGTCGCTCCCGGGGGCGTACCGCAGCAGGATGGCCGCGGCTTCCTCGGGATGGGCGATGGCGTACTCGTACCCCTGGCTCGTCGCCGCCATGAAGCGCCGCACCAGGTCGGGACGCTCGGCGATGGTCCGCTCCCCGGCGATGATGACGGGGGTGTAGTAGTCGGGGATGCAGGAGCCGTAGAGCGGTATGGTGTTCAGCGGGACCCCCTGCAGCTCGGCGTTGATGCCGTCCCACGCCAGGAAGATCCAGATAAAGTCGACCTGCCGGTTGCGCAGCGCCGCGTAGGCGTCGAAGCCGGCGTCGACGAACTCGACCTGGCCAAAGTCGGCCCCGTCGCAGAGCATGAGGCCGGCGATGACCGGAGGCTCCAGGGGCAGCCCGTAGGAGCCGTAGCGCTTGCCCTCCCAGTCCTTGGGGCGGGTGATGCCGGACTCCCGGAGCGCGGCAAAGGCCGAGGTGTTGTGCTGGATGATGGCCGCCAGGGAGACGACCGGGATGTCGTTGGCCCGGGCGACGGTGACCTCCTCCTGGAAGCTGACGCCAAAGGCGGTCTGGCCGGTGGCCACGGTCCGCAGCGCCGCCGCCGGGTCGGCGGGGATCTGGATGTCCACCTGCAGGCCCTGGGCGGCGTAGTAGCCCTTGTCCAGGGCCACGTAAAAGCCGCTGTGGTTGGTGTTGGGCACCCAGTCCAGGGAGAGGATGACGGGTGTGGGCGGAGCCGTCGGGGCCGGTGCCGGCCCGCAGGAGGCCAGCACCAGGGCGAGGAGCAGCAGCGCCATTGCTTTCGATCTGTTCATCTCAGTACCTCCGCGAACGGCCTGGGGCTCTGGTCCCTGGGCCCCAAGCCCTGAGCCCTACTTCCCCCTCCCCTGCGCATAGTACCAGCGCAGCGCCAGGCGCTCGATCCCGGCAATCAGCAGAAAGAGCGCGACGCTCAGGAGCGAGACGACGGCGATGCCGGCGAACTCGCGCCCGAAGCGCATGCTGTTGTGGGCCAGGCGCATGAAGATGGCCAGCCCCTGGTTGCCGCCGACCCACTCGCCGATCACCGCGCCGATCACGCTGTAGGTGATGGCCACCTTCAGGCCGGAGAAAAAGGCCGGCAGGGCGTTGGGCAGGCGCACCTTGCTGTAGATCTGCCAGCGGTTCGCGCCCATGGAGCGCAGCAGGGCCACCCACTCCGGGTCGGTGCTGCGCAGCCCGTCGGCCGTGCTGATGACGATGGGAAAGAAGCAGACCAGGGCCACCACCAGGACCTTCGGCATGATGCCGTAGCCCAGCCAGAGCACCAGGATGGGGGCGATGGCGATGATGGGGATGGTCTGCGACACGACCATAAGCGGGTAGATGGTCCGGCGGAGCAGTGGCGAGAGGTCCACCGCCAAAGCCAGGGCCAGGCCGGTGGCCACGGCCAGGAGGAAGCCGAGGCCGGCCTCGGCCAGCGTCTGCAGGGTGTGCTGCGGCAGACCCAGGCGGGCCCACGCGTCGGCCCCCTCGACGACGATCTGCCAGGGCGAGGGCAGCAACCAGTGCTGGACGACACCCAGCCAGCTGAGCCCCTGCCACAGGAAGAGCAGCAGCAGGAGAAAGAGGAGAGGCGGACCGTGCTGCGCGACGAGCCTTCGCAGCGGCGCGGCGCGCGGCGGTCCCGGGGGCGATCCGTGAGGTGTGCCCATCATTGCTCCTCCGTGCGCCCGGCCGGGGCGGCTGCGGCAGCGGTGGCGCCGCCGAGCAGGTGCACCAGCAAGAGGAGACCCTCCTCCAGGCCGACGCGCGCCGTGGCCGCGGTCATCTCGTTGCTGACCCCGCGGGCCGGCCCGAAGCGCAGCGTGCCCCTGTCGAGGGCCCAGCGCAGGCCGGCCGTGCGGATGCCGCGAGCCTCGGCGCTCAGTGGGAGCAGGGAGATCGTGTCGCCCGGCTGCCCGTTGACTTCGGCCTCCTCGCCGCCGCGCAGGAGCAGCGCCTCGTAGCCCGCACCCAGGAGGCGCACCCGCCGGCCGGCCAGCGCCGGGTGGGCCAGCAGGTGGATGTTGGCCACGGCCTGGTCCGGCCGGCCGCCCAGCGCCCCCAGGACGAGGATCTCCCCGGCTCCGGCCTCGACGGCGTGCAGCAGGGCCAGCTCCAGGTCGGTCTCGTCCTTGGCTGCGGGGTGCCGCACCACGGTGGTGCCGCGTTCGGCCAGCCAGCGCGCCGTCTCGGCGTCCAGCGAATCGCCGTCGCCCACCACCACGCCGGGCACCAGGCCCAGAGAGCGGGCGTGGCGGGCGCCGCCGTCGGCGGCGACGACCAGGCCGGCCTGGGCGATCTCGCTCTGCCAGGCGGTCACGTCCTCCAGGATGCCGTTGGTGATGACCAGAGCTTTCATGGTAGCGATCAGCCATCAGCGGCCAGTGGATGGCCGGGTGCCAGCCGCTGCCGGCCGGCGGCAAAAAAGCGCCACCCAACGGAGTGGGTGGCGGCGACGGGTCTCGCGTTCCTCCGCTGGTATGATCCAGGTCAGGTTCTGGGGTCGCCGGCTGATGGCCGGCCTCTCAGCCGAGGAACACTCGGCTCCCCCTGCGAGCTGCTGCGGTTGTCAACGGCACGCCGGATCGTTCCGGTGGGCCTGCTGCACCGGGCTCGGACGAGCCGGTGCGGTCACGGGCGTGGGACAGGCGCGGGTGCGGGTCAGGCTTGGCCCGCGGTGCCCGCGGACGGCGTGCGCCCTGGCCGGCGTGCGTCAGATGGTCAGGCAGGTCAGCGTGTGGTTGACGCCCTCGAGGCCATGGATCTGGTTCATGACCAGCTTGCCCACCTCGTTCGGATCGCGCGTCTCCACGACGATGATGACGTCGTACGGTCCGGTCACGGCATCGGCCGAGGTGACGCCAGGCATCTTGCGCAGGTACTCGACGACGGTCTGGGTCTTGCCGATGGCGGTCTCGATGAGCACGTACGCCTTCGTGGCCATGGTCTTTTCTCCTCCTTGCTGTCGATGTCAGGCCGACCGATCCTCAACACACCCGCATCCGACCGTGCAGCACGGTGACGGCAGAGCCGCCGATGCACACCTGCCGGGCGTGGCCGTCCGCGTCGAGGGCCACCTCGACGAGGACGCGGCCGCGCCGCTCCAGGGCGTCGCCCTGCTCGCCGGTCCAGCGGCCGCTCTCGCCGGGCCCGGCCGAGAGGAGCCCCTGCTCCAGCAGGTAGACGGCCATGGGGCCCTGGGCGGCCCCGGTGACGGGATCCTCGTTGACGCCCAGCCCCGGCGCGAAGAAGCGCATATGCCAGCTGGAGCCGGCGTCCACGGTGGCGGTGGTGAAGCAGGCGAATCCGGTGATCTCGTGCTCCAGGCCCAGGCGGCTGAGGAGGCGAAGGTCCGGGCAGAGGTTGAGCAGTGTCTCCAGGTGGCGGAAGGGGACAAAGAGGTGCATGCCATCCCTGGACAGGGGCAGGTCGGTGCGCAGGTTCTCGGCCGAGGTGAGCAGGGCCTCGGCCAGCTCCTCCGCGGCGATGGGGGAGGGCTCAAAGGCGGGCGTCGGCGTCTGGACCATCGGCGTACAGCCCCCCTCATCCCTTGGGCACAGGCGGGCCTGGAGCAGGCCGGAGAGCGTCTCCAGGGTAAGCTCGCGCGGTGGGGCATAGCGGCCCGTCTCGGCCAGGATGTGCATGGTGGCCAGGGTGGCGTGCCCGCAAAAGGGCACCTCGCAGTTGGGGGTGAACCAGCGCAGGACCAGGTCGGCGCCGGGGGCGGAGGGCGGGAAGACAAAGGCCGTCTCGGAGGCCCCGACCTCGCGGGCGATGAGGCGCATGGTGTCGGCGGAGAGGTCGGCCGCCTCCAGCACGACGCCGGCCGGGTTGCCCCGGAACGGCTCCGTGGTGAACGAATCCACCAGCCAGAAGTCGAGCTCGCGCGCTGCCATGGCCATCCCCCGCCGGGCTATCGCCGCCTGCTCCTGGTACGGCCCCTATTATACCCGCTTTTCGGCAAATGTTCAAGACGCAACGGTTCCGTCCCCATCGCCGCCCTCGTGCCGGCCCGCCAGGGCCGCCGTGGCGACCGGCGGCCCAATGGGGCACTCCCGCAGGTAGGTGCTGAGCAGGTGGCCGATGATCAGGTGGGTGTCCTCCACCTGCTCCATGCAGTGCGAGGGTACGATGATGCAGGGGTCGGCCAGTTCACGGAGCCGGCCGCCGTCGTAGCCGGTCAGCCCAATGACGGTGGCCCCGCGCTGCCGGGCCAGGAGCACGGCCTTGACGACGTTGGGCGAACGCCCGCTGCCACTGAGGGCGATGACGACGTCGCCGGGCTGCAGCAGGTTCTCCAGCTGGGCGGCAAAGATGTTCTCGTAGGAGGTATCGTTGGCCCAGGCGGTGGCCAGGGGCACGTTGTCGACGAGCGAGATGACGCGGAAGCGCGGCAGGTCGTCGCGGATCGAGCTCTTCGAGAGGTCGCAGGCGATGTGCGAGGCGTTGGCGGCGCTGCCGCCGTTGCCCAGGGTAAAGACCTGGATGCCGCGCCGGCGGGCCTGCAGGAGGATCTCCCCGGCGCGCTGGATCTCGGCGACCGGCAGGGCGGCGATAATGTCCTGCATCTGGCTGAGGTAGTCGGTGGCGGATTGCATGGCGGGCTCCTGGCGATCGGACAAAGGACCAAGGACCGAAGAAGATGGACAATAGACGCCAGACCAGACAATATGCCGCACTGCTCCAGTGCGCTCCCGGCCTAGTAGCTGACCACCCTGAAGCTGATGGGTTGGAACGGCAAAGGCATCCGCAACCTGAGAAGACAGTCCCTCAAAACCATGGTGGTCGAGTACTAGTGTACCGTAAGCGGCGGCAGTTGTCAAATGGCTCGTGCCGGCACGGTGCGGCGGCGCACGAAAGCGTTTCAGGTCGGGGATACGCTGATACGGAGAAGATGCCCCGAAGGCTGGATTGGCCCCGGCGAAAGCACGAAAGAGGGCCTCTTCGGCTGTACACAACGGCTGCTCCGATTGTGCCAGGCGTGTTGCCCAACGCGTAACGCTCACGAAGCGACCGACAGCGACCCATAGATCCCACACATCCCCCTACGGCGGCCCCCAGGCCGGCCGCAGGCGACTGACAGCCTCCTCCGCAACGGCCGTTTCCTGCTGTCCCGACCGGCAGTCCAGGCCGCCATTCGTGCGGGCAGGAGTTGTGAGTGGATGTCAGAAGCGATGGTTGACCGGGGAGGGGCGGCTGTGCTACAATACGCAGCAGAGAGGCCAGGTCGATGTGCGGAGAGACGATTGTGGAAAAGCGAGAGCGGCACCGGCATGCGCTGGCGACGGCGTTGCGCGACGTCGTCGCGGCACTGGCCTGCCGGCCGGAGGTCGAGCGGGTGATCCTGTTCGGCTCGTATGCCCGGGGCCGGGCCGACCTGTTCACCGACCTGGACCTCCTGGTGGTCATGGACACGCCGGCGGACTATGTCACACGAACGGCCGAGCTGTACCGCTACCTTTCCTGCCCGGTCGATATGGACCTGTTGGTCTATACGCCGCAGGAGTTGGAGCGCAACCGGGGCCGGGGCCTGGTCCGGCAGGCATTGGAGAAAGGGAGGGTCCTCTATGAGAGACGAGGCGCTTGACGAGGGCCGGCGCTGGCTGCGCCAGGCCCGCCACGACCTGCATTGGGCCGGCCACCTGGCCGACCAGGGGGCCTACCACCTGGCCTGCTTCCTGGCCCAACAGGTGGCGGAAAAGGCCCTGAAGGCCTTTCTCTATGCCCAGGGAGAGGAGATCGTGCTGGGCCACTCGGTCGAGCGGCTGTGCGCGGCGGCGGCGACGTACGAGGCCGCGTTCCGGGTCCGTGCGCGCTCGTGGAGCATCCTGGACGGGTACTATGTGCCCACGCGCTACCCCAATGGCCTGCCCGACGGCATCCCGGCCGACGTCTACACGCGGCAGGCTGCGACGGATGCGGTGCGACTGGCCAGGGAAGCGGTGGAGTGGGTGGGCGAACTGCTGGGCGGGGCCGACGAGGGGGAGACGCGCTAGCGCGGGAGTGCTGCTGACGCGGCGGCGCGGTCAGCGCCGCACGTTGAGGATGACCTTGCTCCCGTCCGGCTCGAGGTGAAAGGGGAGCTCGCGGTAGGCGGCGAGCGCGGCGCGCAGCGCCGTCTGGTGCTCGCGGGGGCAGTAGAGCAGCAGGAAACCGCCGCCGCCGGCTCCGCAGACCTTGCCGCCCAGCGCACCGGCCGCGCGGGCGGCCTCGTACATCTCTGCGATCGTCCCGTTGGCGATCCCCGAAGCCAGGCGCTGCTTCAGCTCCCAGGCCTGGTGGAGGAGGCGGCCGATCTCGTCCAGCTCGCCGGCCAGGAGGAGGCGGCGGCCCTCCTCGGCCAGGGCCTTGAGCCGGCGCAGGACGTCTAGCCGGGCGGGGATGTTCCGGCGCTGCTCGGCCAGGATCGTGCTGGCCTCGCGCGTCTGACCGGTGTAAAAGAGGAGCAGGTTCTGGGAGAGCTGCCGGCGCGTGGGCTCCGGCGGCACGATCGCCTCCACCTCGACCCGGCTGCTGGGAAGGAAGCGCACGAAACGGATGCCACCGTAGGCGGCGATGTAGGCGTCCTGCCTGCCCATGGGCCGGGCCAGCGTATCGAGCTCGATCGCGCAGGCTTCGCGGGCCAGGTGCTCGGCCGGCTGGAAGTCGTTCCGATAGGTGTGCATAGCATTGAGCAACCCCACCGTGACGGCGCTGGAGGAGCCCAGGCCGGTGCCCTGGGCCGGGATATCGGCCATGGTGGAGATTTCCACGCCGCGCTCGATGCCGGTCAGGCGCAGGGTCTCGCGCACGAGGTCATGCTGGACCTGGTCGACCGACTCGACCATCTCGGTCCGGCTGTAGCCGACGCGGATGAGCTCGTCGAAACGGGCCTTGATAATGACAAAGACGTACTTGTCGATGGCCGTGGTCAGGACGCAGCCGCCCTCCTGGCGGTAGTACTCGGGAAAGTCGGTCCCGCCGCCGAGGAGGCTGATGCGGAGGGGGGTCTGGGTGATGATCATGGCAGGGCTCAGGGCATAGGGCTCAGGGATCAGGGCTCAGGGATCAGGGCTCAGGGCTCAGGGCTCAGGGCTTGGCGCTTAGGCATCTGCGGCACCGAGTTGGCGGCGGTGGTGGGCGATGAGGCCATTGAGCATACGGATCACCTCGGCATAGCCGTCACGCGCTGTCTGGCAGGTCTCTGCGTCTACGTAGCCCAAGTCCCGGGCGAGCAATAGGAAATAGCGTGTCTCCTCGGTGGAACCTCTGGCGATATATAGAAAGCGAATCAGATCGCGCCGATGGAAGCGGCCGTAGCCTTCGGCGATGTTCGCAGGTACAGACATTGCAGCCCGGCAAAGCTGGTCCGTGAGCCGAAATCGTTCCGCCGGAGGAAACCCCCGGGTCAGCGCATACATCTGGACAGCCTGCCGATGGCCCCGCTGGAATACCTCCAGCCTCTCATAGTCCTGGTACGTGTCCTTTCCCATCTTTGCCTCCCTCTCGTGCGCACTTCCCTCGTTCTTGCTCCCAGGGCCCCGAGCCCTGGGCCCTGCTCTCCGCTCTCTGCTCTCTCCTCTCTGCTCCTAATAAGCTCCTCGGCCTCGCAGTGCCACCGGCACCGTCTGCAAGAGGATCTGCACGTCCAGCCAGATGGTATAGTTGCGGATATAGTGCATATCGAGGCGGACGCGCTCCTCGTAGGTCAGGTCGGAGCGGCCGGAGACCTGCCACAGGCCGGTCAGGCCGGGCTTGACGGTGAGCAGGTTGTGCTGCCACTTGCCGTAGTGGGGCCACTCCTCGACGGTGATCATGCGCGGGCCGACCAGGCTCATCTGGCCGGCCAGGATGTTGAAGAGCTGCGGCAATTCGTCCAGGCTGAAACGGCGCAGGACACGGCCCAGGGGGGTAACGCGGGGATCGTCCCGTAGTTTACCGGTGCGCCGCAGTTCCTCCCGTAGTTCGGGGTGGCGGGCCAGGATCTCGTCGCCGTTTGAGTGCATGGTGCGGAACTTGAGCGCGTCGAAGGGCCGACCGCCCTGGCCCATCACCCGGCGGCGGTAGTAGACCGGGCCGGGCGAGGTAGCCTTGACCAGCAGGGTCACGACGGCCATCACCGGAGAGGCGAGAAGCAACAGCAGCACGCTGCCGATCATGTCCAGGACGCGCTTGAGGACGGCGTCGATCCCGGTGATGCGGGTGCGCTCCAGCGTCATCAGCGGGACGTAGCCGACCTTGCGCACCTGCATGCCGGTGGTGAGGATCTCGAAGAGGCCGGAGGAGAGGCGCACGGTGACCTGGTCGTGGTTGCGGACGAACTCGCGAAAGATGTCCAGGAGTTGCTCGCGGGGCAAGGCGGTGCCGGCGACGACGATCTCGCGCACGTCGTGCTGCTGGATGAGGGCCGGCAGGTCGTCCAGTGCCCCCAGGTGGGGCAGGTGGGCGGCGTCGCCCGTGTCCGCGGGCGGGGCGTCGTCGACCAGGCCGACGACGCGCACGCCGGAGGCGGCGGGGGCCTCCTGGAGCTGGCGGGCCACGGCGTGGCCCTCGGCGTTGGCGCCGACGACGATGGCCGGCCGCAGCCAGCGGCCGCGCCGGCGCATGGCATAGACCAGGCGGCGCAGGCCGAAGCGCGTGGCGCCGACGACCAGGCAGGCCAGGAGCCAGACGACGATCAGCCAGCCGCGGGAGAGCTCCTGGGCGTCGCCGCGCCGGAGAAAATCGTAGGCGACGATGGCCACGACGCCGATCGTGCAGGCGCTGAGCACGTGGGTGTACTCGCGGGTGCCGCCGAGGAGCTGCTCGGGGTCGTAGAGGCGGTGCATGGAAAAGAGGACGAGCCAGACGGGGATCATGATCAGCCCGAGCCGCAGGTAGTACTCGGGGTTCACCGTGGGGAAGTAGGGCCACAGGGGGTTGTGGAAGCGCAGCAGGTAGCCCAGAACGAAGGCAGCGCCGACGGCCAGTGCGTCCATGAGCAGCAGGCCGGCGGCGAGCCGCCAGCGGCGGCGGAGCACGTATGACTTGTCTGCTCGATGTCCTGCCATCTTCCCCGCCGTGGTGTCCACGTGCTCTATCCCTTTGGTGCGAACCCCTACATAGTCAGTAGTGGCAGAAGCGCGCTAGCCCCGGTTCGGAAGCGGTGCTCGGCGCGCGACCTCTTCGTCGTAGACCTGCTCGAGCAGGCCGGCCACCGTACTCCAATCGTGGCACCGCTCGACGTAGGCGCGGCCGGCCCGGCCGATCTCGCAAGCCCGGGCCGGGTTGGACAGGAGCCCCACGACGTGCGCGGCGAGCTCCGCCGCCGTCTCGCCCACCAAAACCTCCTCGCCTGGCCGCGCGGAGAGCGCCGAGACTGCCTGGGGCGTGGCTACCACGGGCGTGGCGCACGCCATTGCCTCCAGCACCTTGTTCTGGATCCCGGCCCCGTAGGGCATTGGGGCGACGGCCACGGCCGCCCGCCGCAGGTAGGGTCGCACGTCGGCGACGTGTCCCGTGACTGCGACTGCGGGGCCGGCCACAGCCCGTACCTCGGGCGTGGGCTCACTGCCGATGATGGTAAGGTGGGCGGCGGGCTCCCGCTCCTGGATCAAGGGCAGGACCTCACGGGCAAAGTACAGGGCCGCCGTGACGTTGGCATGATAACTCATCTTGCCGCTAAATGCAACCTCGCACTGCTGGCGGGGGGTGTCGTCGGGGGAGAAGTAGGAGAGGTCCACGCCGTTGGGCAATACGGTTGCAGGTTGCAGGTTGCAGGTCGCAGCTTGTGGTTCGGGAACCAGTGCTGCGAATGCCTGTTGATCGACTGCGGAGGTGACCAGGGCTCGGGCGAAGCGTTGCAGAAGTTTGGACTCGTAGCGGCGCGTGCGCGGCAGCTCCAGGCGAGTGACGAGGCGTCCGAAGAGGCTGCGGCTGCGCTGGGCCGACTGGGTGAACAGGTGGCTGATGCAGTCGACGCTGTCCCAGATGATGGGGGGCTGGAGGTTGGAGGTTGGAAGTTGGAAGCCGTAGCGGGCACCGCGGAGGTGCTCGATGTGGAGCAGGGCATAGGGCTCAGGGCCTGGGGCGAAGGGCTCAGGGCTCGGGGCGTGGGGCGCGGGAGCGGGAGCTGCCGGCAGAGAACTGTCGAGCTCGGCGCGCAGGAGGCGGGCCAGGCGGGGAGACCAGCAGTAGACGGCCTGCAGCGGGGTACGTGTGGGTATGGCCAGCAGGCAGTTGAGGAGCGAGCGCCAGCGGGGCAGGACGACAGCGTGGGTGTCAACGCCCAGTGCGCCCAGTTCGGCCAGAGCGGCCTGCTCGCGCGCGGACGGCCGGCGCGCGGCGAGCCCCTCGCCCTGGGCGATGCAGAGCAAGGTGATGTCGTGTCCACGGCCGGCCATGGTCTTGAGCAGGTTGTAGGGCCGGACGCGAATGGGGGTGGGGACGTAGGGGGTCAGGTAGAGGATGCGCATGGGGTAGGGCTCAGGGCATAGGCAAGGAGCAGGAAGCAAGAGGCAGGGAGCAAGAAGCAAGAGGCAAGAAGACAAGGGACAAGGGACAAGAAACCTCTACGGCTGGGTTCGGAAGAGCAGGCCGCGGAAGCCGAGCAGCCAGCGGTACGGGTAGTAGAGCGGCAGGAGGAGCGGGCTGCGGATGCGGTAGCGCTGGCGCATGTAGGCAGGGGCGGGGAACAGGCCGGCCCAGGCGAAGCGCAGGCGCTGGCGCCAGGTGGGGGTGGCGGAGAGGTCGTCCCAGAAGCGCCGGCCGGCGGGGCGGCCGGGGGCCGTGAGTTGAGCGTGGACGCGGACCTCGGCCGGCGAGGGCCGCAGGCGCGCCAGCTCCGCCAGCGCCGTCGCGGGGATCGGCGCGTGCCAGTCGCGGGCGATGGCCGGCAGGAGCTGCTGTACGGGCAGGACCAGGTCGCACGCCTGGGCTTGGGCCAGCAGCGCGTCCCAATCGAGCTGCTGTTGGTAATGGACGATGACGGCGGCGATGTCGTGCAGCCAGAGGAGGCGCAGGTCGGCGCTGCCGTGGTGCAGGACCAGGTGGGCGCAGAGGTGGAGCAGCTGGGCCTCCGGGCCCAGCATCAGCGCGGAGGTGGCGCCGAGGGACAGGGGCTGGGCGGTTGCCCAGAACCACTCCAGGGGCAGGCGGCGCTGGTGGTGGGGCGAGTCGAGCAGGCTCCAGTGGATCTCGACCGCCGCCCCGGGCGGGCCCTCTTGCCGGAGCATGAGCTCGTTCTCGTAGTCGAGCAGGGCCTCCGGGCGCGCCTCCTGCTGCGGCGCCCGGTAGCCCCGTGCCGCCAGGATGCGCTGGGCGGCGGGGACGTCGGCGGGGTGCAGGAGCAGGTCGAGGTCGCCGAGGGGGCGGGCGGCCGGGTTGGCGTAGATGGCCGGCCCCAGGGCGGCGCCCTTGAGCACGATTACCGGGATGCGGGCCGTGGCGAACGCGCAGAGTACCTCCTCCAGCTCGTGGAGAAGCAGGAGGTTGCGGTGGGCGCTGCCGTAGTAGGCCTGGCGGAGGGCTGCCTCGGCGGGCGGGGGCAGGAGCTGTTGGCCGCGGACGATGCTGTAGAGGAGGGGGGCCAGGCCCTCGGCCTGGGCGGTCTGGAGCAGAGCGGCTACGTCGAGGTCAGCGGCGAGGGCGCGGGCGGCCGGCAGGGCGGCGGGGTCCCAGGGAGAGCGGAGGCAGAGGGGGAGGAAGGAGTTCACACGTTCGCACGGTGGCAGGTTCAACGTTGGCACGTTGACACGTTGACACGTTCACACGTTGGCACGTTCACACGTTGACACGCTGGCACGTTCACACTTTGACACGTTGGCAGGTTCAACGTTGGCACGTTCACACGTTGACACGTTGGCACGTTGGCACGTTCTAGGGCGCGGGCGCCCCCTTGGGGAACCAGCGCCTGGCGATCCGCTGGGCCAGGTCGACGATGGCCAGGCCGGCAAAGGGGATGAGCACGGCGTCCACGGGGAGGCGATAGCGGATCATTACCCACGAGAGCACGTGGATGCCGCTGTAGACGACGATGAATAGATACGGGAGTATGTAGGCGCGCCAGCGGCGGATGGAGAGCACCAGTCCGTAGAGCATGAACGGCAAGAAGATACCGAAGGAGCCGACGCGGGAGATGTTGCTGATCGTGCTCGATTCGGGAGAAGGCCAGAACTTGAAATACTCGGGGATGCGGCTGAGGCTGAGGAGCACGTAGCGCCCGGGGTCTTCCCAGACGAAGCCGATACCGCGGCGCAGCAGCGCGCTGTCCATGTCGGCCTCGTTCAGAGAGCGCAGCTCCGTAGGGATCAGGTCCTGGTAGGAAGGTCCCTCGCCCGAAAGCAGGGCGAAGTTCGTTCCGTAGATGGGGTGGTTGGCCCAGTAGAAAGCGAACCCCGCGTTGGTATTCAGCAGGACGAAGCGGTGGAAGATGGTGTAGTTGCGAACCGTCCAGGGCAATAGAGTGAGCATCAGGATGAGCAGGGGGGCCAGGATGGACCACCAGCGGAACCTCTTCCGGCCAGCCCAGAGCAGCCAGCCCAGCAGGAAAGGCAAGAAGAGGAGAACGACCTGGCGCTGCAGGGTTGCCACACCCAGGACTAGGCCGAGCGCCAGCCACTTGCCCCAGGAGGGCCGCTCGGCAATCTCCACCGTGAGGACCATGGCCCCCAGGATGGCGGCGATGTAGACCGATTCGGTCATCAGGGCGGCGTCGTAGTAGGCGAAATAGATGTAGAAAGAGGAGATGGCTGCAGCTACCAGGCCGACAGTGGGGCTGAAGAGGCGGCGGCCGAGCCGATAGAGCAGCCACGCCGTCAGCGGCCCGAGCAGGAGGCCCTGAATGATGCGCGCGGCCAGCGGGTGAGGCCCGAACAGGGTGTAGGTGCCGGCCAGGTAGAGGGGGTACAGAAAGGACCAGAAGGAAGTGGGCTGGTTTGGGGCGGTCGCCGGCCACCAGGCGCGGTCGAAGGAGTAGCCGTGGCCGGCCAGCAGACTGCGGGCCAGGGCGTCGTAGGAGAGCTGGTCGTAGATACCGGGCAGCGGTTCAACCCGGTCCCCCATGTAGACAGCTGCTCCCAGGCGCGTGAGGGCGGCCACTGCCAGGATCACTGCCAGCCAGGTCTTCTCTCTGCGGCTCAATCAACTCTCCTTTGCGCTACAGCCATGAGCGACAGGCCGATGGGCGCGTGGATGCGGCGTTCCACAGCTCGTACCAGCGGCACCAGGCGGTTGAAGAGGCGCAACTGGCCTTTCGGTGGAACCTGCCGCCGCAGCAGCCGGCCGTTGAGCCACCAGCCGACGATTCCGGGCAGGTTGTAGTAACGCAGCCGTTGGATGCTGAAGCCAGCCTGCTCCAGAGACCGTCCCAGCGTCGCCGCGGTGTAGCGGCGCTGGTGGCCGATGGACTGGTCCATGGTGCCAAACAGGCCGGGGAGCGCTGGGACGATGACGATGACCCTGCCGCCTGGTGGCAGCAGGCGGGCGAGATTCCCCAGCGCCACTTCTTCCGCAGCGATATGTTCGAGGACGTTGAGGGCGATGGCTGTATCGAACTCGAACCGGGCCAACTCGAGGACCTCGGCCGAAGTGATGTCCTGAGCGACGGCGTGGACATGGGGGTGCGCGGCGAAGCGCTGTCGGAAGATGGCTATGCTCTCGGCGGAGATATCCAGACCGACCACCAGGTCTCGGGAGAGCAGGTGGGCCGTAAGGTTGCCGTGGCCGCAGCCGACCTCGAGCACGCGTGCGCCGATAGAGGGCTCCATCTCCTCAAAGAGCCAGGCATCGCAGCGGTCGAGCAGCAGGCGCCGCTCGCGGACCTCGCGCAGGGCCCAGGAATCGATCCCAGCCATCAGCTCCCCAGCAGCGTGGTCACGATGCGCTCCGCAGCGTGGCCGTCGCCGTAGGGGTTGACCGCCTGGGCCATGGCGGCGTAGGCCGCCGGGTCGTCCAGCAGCCGGCCGGCCTCGGCGACGATCCTCTCCGGGTCGGTGCCGACGACGCGGGCCGTGCCGGCCTCCACGCCCTCGGGCCGCTCGGTCACCTCGCGCAGTACCAGGACCGGCTTGCCCAGCGCCGGCGCCTCCTCCTGGATGCCCCCGGAATCGGTCAGTACCAACGCGCAGTGCTGCATGAGGTAGACCAGCGCGCGATAGTCCACCGGCGGGAGCAGCGTCACCCCGGGCTCGCCGTCCAGCTCGTCGTGGACCACGTCCCAGACATTGGGATTACGGTGCACGGGGTAGACGATCTGGACGTCGCCGCGGCGGGCCAGGGCGCGCAGGGCGGCGCAGATGGCGCGCAGCGGCCGGCCGAAGGACTCGCGGCGGTGGGCGGTGACCAGGAGCGTTCGCACGTTGGAACTCGGAAACGTTTGAACGTTCGAACGTTCGAACGTTCGAAAGTTGAGCGCCGCTGGGTCAAAAGGCTGTGCTGCCACCCAGAGCAGCGCATCGATCACTGTATTGCCTGTGACGAGGATGCGCTCGGCGGGGAGGCCTTCGGCGAGCAGGTTGTCGCGGGCGCGAGGGGTGGGGGCGAAGAGGAGGTCGCTCAGGTGGTCGGCGATCTTGCGGTTCATCTCCTCGGGAAAGGGCTGCCACTTGTCGCCGGTGCGCAGGCCGGCCTCGACGTGGCCGATGCGGATGCGGCGGTGGTAGGCGGCGATGCTGGCGGCCATGACGGTGGTGGTGTCGCCCTGGACCAGGACCCAGTCGGGCTCTTCCTCCTGAAGGAGCCCATCGAGCCGTTCCAGCACGGCGGCGGCAACCTGGGAGGGGGACTGGTCCGGCTGCATCAGGTCCAGGTCGAGGTCGGGGACGATGCCGAAGAGGTCCAGCACCTGATCGAGCATCTGGCGGTGCTGGGCGGTGACGCAGACGCGGGAGACGAACCGGTCGCGGTGCCGCCTGAGCTCGCGGACGACCGGGGCCAGTTTGATGGCCTCGGGGCGGGTGCCGAAGATGGTGAGGGCGCGCAGCAACTATGGCTCCTTGCGAGCGATGGCGGCAATGATGTCGCGGATGTTCATCGGCACAATGGCGCGCTCCATGTGGCTGTGTTGCAGCAGCCGGCCAAGGGTGTGGGCGGCCCGCTCTGGCAGGGCGCGGGTTCCCCAGTCTACAGCCAGATGGCGCAGGGTCATCCAGCGGGTGGGGTGGTAGACATCCAGGATCAAGAAACCTGTCTTGTGCAACAACGTCTTCAGAGTAGTTGGCGAGAAGAAGTTCAGGTGGTCAGCGGTGAAATGGCGGTGGCGTTTCCCTAGCAGGGACACGCCCAGCGTAGCGATGTTGGGAACCTCGATCAGGATGATGCCTCCTGGTTTGAGGCACTGCCACAGCCGGTCCAGATCGCCGGCGGGATCAGGCAGGTGCTCGAATACTTGAAACGCAGTGATTACATCGAACGCACGGGGAGGAAAGGTGTCCTCGCGCAGGATGTCGGTGACAACAGTGGCACCGACCCGGGCGCGGGCATAGACGGCGTGGCCGGGAAGCGGCTCCAGTCCATAGGGCTTCCAACCTGCTTCTTGGCACACTTCCAGGAAAAAGCCCCACCCGCAGCCAAAGTCGAGGAGCACGCCGGGAGGTTGCGCGTACCGCTGTATGCGCCGCAGCGCCGCGAGCGCGTTGCGGCGCAAAGCCGGTCGCTCGGCTTCGCGGCCCGGCAGAGCGGCTATCTCCCAGCATCCGTCGAGGTCTTCCAGCCGTGTGCTGGTCACTATCCCTGCAGCCAGTTCTCCGATCACTGGGGCGGAGATGATGGCATGCCTGTCCTGCAGGCGGGACACATAGACGAGTCCGCAGGATGAGCAGCGTACTAACGGGCCGGGGGAATGCGCAGGGTAGAACAGGGGGACACTGTCCGAATGCCCACAGATCGGGCAGAACCGATCCAAATCGCTCATAGTGAGAGTCCCAGCAAGGATTGGCAGGGGCAGCCCGGGACCTGGCCCAGAATCTGGCGATGCTGGGCGGGGACGCAGGTGCCAGAGTGCACGGCTGGGCCCGGCTTGGTGGCCTCGGGGCGGGTGCCGAAGATGGAGAGGATGCGGGGCAACGTCTTTTTTCCTAGCCCAGCGGCCGGCGGACGTGCTGGGGGTTTTCGGTGTCGTGTTCCCAGCGAGCCGGGTTGTTCTGAATGTAGAGCCGAATCCTTTGCAGTGCTTGTTCGCTGCGGGCGATGCGTTCGTAGTAGTTGCGCTGCCAGACGACCGCGCCTGGGGTGCACCGCAGGAGGTTGATCTGTTTCGTGGAGACCGTTTTGAAGGCGCCGATCAGGCGGCCCAGGGGTTTGCGTTTGGTCGGGGCATCGCCGGCAGGGGCGGTTGTAAGGGCCGTACGTGCCGGGTCCGGTGTGCCGGCCGGGGCCGTTGGTTCCATGTCCGGGGGTGGGGTTTCGGTAGGGGCCGTTCGCGACCGGTCCGGGTGGGCCGGGGGTTGGATGTCGGTGTTAGGGGCCGTTCGCGAACGGCCCTCGTGGGCCGGCGGTTCCGTGGTAGGGGCCGTTCGCGAACGGCCCCTACCGGCCGCCGGTTCGTCCACGATCCAGAGGACGCCGTGCATGTGGTTGGGCATGATCACGTAGGCATCGATGACGACATACGGGTATCGTTCCCCCAGCCATCGCCAGGCCGCGTCGGCGATTTGCCCGAATGGGGACAGGACCATTTCGCCACCAACGATCCGGCCCAACAGGGGTGCCCTGTACCGGGTGCATAGGGTGACGAAATAGGCGCCGGCCTGGGTGTAGTCGTATCCCGGCAGGCGCAGGTACAGGCGGCGACGCGGGGGGATCCCGCTCACCGGCCGGCCTCGTCCCGTCGCGGCGTTCTCACCCAAGTGGCCTTCTTCAGTCCCAACCGGATGAGCAGGTCCATCCCTGTGCGCCAGAGAATGAAGAATGGGCCCACGAGCAGCGCGCGGTAGGCCCAGCCTGGGGCACGTTCCACGGCTAGTCCCAGGAACGGGTACAGGGCTAGCAGAAGCAGGGCGCTGCTCCACGCGATCAGCAGTCCAGCCCCGGTCCAAGGGAGCAGGGCCAGGTTGGCCGCCCAAAGCAGGCCGGTGAGGACGACGAGCGGGGAATAGGGCAGGAGCGTGCTCTGCAGGAACCCGTCGAGCAGGGCGAAGGAGGGCCGCCGCAGGAAGGCCCGCAGCAGGGGCCAGGCGTAGCGCCGCCGGGCCTGGCGGCTGCCGACCAGCCAGCGGGCCCGCTGCCGGCGGGCGTCGGCCCAGGTCACCGGGGCCTCACCGCGGCCCACGGCCTCGGGGAGGTAGTGAATCCGTACACCCGCCAGCAAGAGGCGCAGGCGCAGGTCATAGTCCTCGGTCAGGGAATCGCCCTGCCAGCCGGCGTGCTCAAGGATGCCGGCACGGTAGCAGACCGAGTCGCCCATGAGCCGGGCCGAGCCACTGAGGTTGGAGCGGCCCTGGTTCTGCAGGCGGTTGTCCAGCGTCATCATCACCCAGGCCAGGGCCGGGTAGGGGCCATCCTGCGGGTTGGCGATGACGTGGCGGCCCTGGACGATGCGGTGGCCCTGGGCCAGGCCGGCATCGACATAGCGGAGGAACTGGCCGTCTACCTGCGTGTCGGCGTCCAGGATCACCAGGGCGTCGTAGGCCAGCCCGGCTTCGCGGACGCGTTCCAGCAGCCATGCCAGGGCGGCGGCCTTGCTTCCACGGACCCCTTCCCGGCGCTCGAAGCAGGTAGCCCCGGCCGTCCGCGCCTTTTCCGCCGTGGCATCGCCGCAGTGGTCGGCGACGACATAGATGTCGTACAGCTCGGCGGGGTAGTCCATCTGGCGCAGCGTGGCCACCGTGCGGCCGACGACGGCCTCTTCATTGTGGGCGGGGATGAGAAAGGCGAAGCGGTGCTGGGGGTCAGTGCTGGGCGCGGTGGGCCGGCGGCGGATGGCCGCGCCGGCCAGCAGGTAGAGGTAGGCGAGGTGGAGGGCGACGGCGGCCCCTAGGATCAGAGAGGCCCAGATCACAGCGGTCATGCTCTACCGTTTCTCCTGGCGCGCGATTTCTTCCCGGTACACCTGCTCCAGGCGGCCGGCGATGGCATCCCAATCGTGATGTCGCTCGACGTACGCCCGGCCGGCCTGGCCGATCTGCCGGGCGCGCTCGGGGTCGTTCAGCAGTTCGACAATGTGCGCGGCCAGCGCGGCGGCCGTTTCGCCCACCAGCACATGCTCGCCCGGCCGGGCCGCCAGCGCCGAGATGGCCTGGGGCGTGGCCACGACCGGCGTGGTGCAGGCCATGGCTTCCAGTACCTTGTTCTGGATGCCGGCGCCGTAGGGCATCGGAGCGACGGCCACTGCGGCCCGGCGGAGATACGGCGGCAGGTCGGGCACGTAGCCTGTCACGTTGATGCGCGGGCCGGCCAGGGACTGGACTGCGGGCGGGGGTTCGCTCCCGACAATCGTCAGGTGTGCCTCCGGGCGTCTTTTCCATACCAACGGCATGATCTCTTGCGCCAGGTAGAGCGCGGCCGTGACGTTGGCGTGGTAACTCATCTTGCCGCTGAAGACGACTTCCGCTGCCTCCCGTGGGGTGTCGGCGGGGGCAAAGGTGGCCAGGTCGACGCCGTTGGGCAAGACGGTTGCCGGTTGGCAGGTTGCAGGTTGCAGGTTGGCGGAGGTTGCCGGTTGGCAGGTTACTGGTTGCAGGTTAGCGGGCTGGGTCTCGGGGAGCAATGTGGCGAACGCTGCTTGATCGACGGCCGAGGTGACGAGGGTGCGGTCGAATGCGCGCACGAGCATCGCCTCGTAGCGGCGGGTGCGGGGCAGTTCGACGCGGGTGATGATCCGCCCGAAGAAGCCGCGGCTGCGTTCGGCGGACTGGGCAAAGAGGTGGGAGATGCAGTCCACACTATCCCAGATGATTGGAGGTTGGAAGTTGGAAGTTGGAAGTTGGAGGTTGGAGGTTGAAAGTTGGATACCGTAGCGGGCGGCGCGGAGGTGTTCGATGTGCAAGACGTCGTACTGCTGGGGATGCGGTGCCGGAAGGACAGCGGATGGGGTGGGCAGAGGGGCGGCGTGATGCGTGAAACGTGAAAAAACCGTGCCCAGTTCGGCGCCGAGCTGCCGGGCCAGGGTGGGCGACCAGCAGTAGACGGCCTGGAGGGGGGTGCGGGTGGGCAGAACCAGCAGGCAGTTCAAGAGCGAGCGCCAGCGGGGCAGGACGACGGCCGTGGCGCGGATGCCCAGGGCGCGCAGCTCGGCCAGGGCGGCTTCTTCCGGCGCGCTGGGCCGGCGGGCCAACAGCCCATCGCCCTGGGCCACACAGAGCAGGGTGACGGCGTGCCCGCGGCGGGCCAGCGTGTGCAGCAGGTAATAGGGCCGGACGCGGATGGGGGTGGGGACGTAGGGGGTGAGGTAGAGGATGTGCATAGGATGAGAGCAGGGAGCTGAGAGCTGAGAGCGTGGAGCAGGTTGCAGGTTAGCAGGTTGAAGGTTACAGGTTGGCAGGGGTAGGTCACCGGTTGCGTGTGGAGATCTCTGCTCGGACAGGCACAGGCGGGTGAGGGCCAGGATGCCCCAATGCCCCAGCCGGCGGCAAGGGTTATCGAAGCCTGCCTGCAATAAGCCCCTGGGTCAGCCGATGGGGGTTTCCCCGGTCAGGGCCATCTTCAGAACACGGCGATGGGAGAGCAGTTCGTTCTGTGCGCGTTCCCGGAGGGAGGGCAGCAGTCGGGCCAGGCCCCAGAAGGCCATTTTTGCCGCGCTCGAAGTGAAAAAAAGCGCCTGCAGGACCGCTGTACGCCATGGTTCATAGTGCTTCTGGAAAAAGAGCAGATGCCCGCGGTAGACCAGGTAGCGGCGTCGCCACGGGGTCAGGCTCTTGCCTCCGAAGTGGATGGTCTTCAGGTCGGGCAGATAGACGATCTTCCACCCGGCCCGGTGCAGCCGGTACTGCAGGTCAGTTTCGTCGGAGTACATAAAGTACTCCTCGTCAACAAGCCCGACCTGTTCCAGGGCAGCGCGGCGAAAGGCCATGCAGGCTGTGCTCATCCAATCCACCTTGCGGATCTCTGTCGCCGGTGAGTGCGAAGGGTAGCCGCGGCGCAACAGCTGCCCCACCTTGCTGACGATGAGCAGTTCCTGCCAGAGGGAAGGAAAGGAAACGTAACCAGCCTGGAAGGAACCATCCGGGTTGAGCAGATTGCCGCCCACGCCGGCCACGTCTGGGTGCTCATCAAGGTACATGGCGCAGCGCTCCATGAAGCCGGGTGCCAGCAGTGCATCGCTGTTGAGCAGGAGGATATGGCGACCACTGGCAGCCCGTATTCCCAGGTTGTTGCCTCCAGCAACACCGCGGTTCTCCAGGCTACGGATGAGCCGTACCTCGGGGTAGTGCTCGGCCAGCCCGTTCGCGCTGTTATCGGAGGAGGCGTTGTCGACGAGAATGACCTCGTAGCCGAGCGTCGCCCCGGCCTGACGGATCGAGTCCAGGCACTGGGCAGTGTAGTCGGGTGTATTGAAGTGGACGATGACGACCGACAGGTCAGGGTCCGACATCGGGATCACTGTATGTCCGCAGCAAGGGAACAAGTGAGCCCAGCAAGAGCCAGGAATAGACGCTGTGCTGGAATCCCTTGATGGTGATGTTGTAGACAAAGGGGATCAGCCAGTCGGCGAAGGCAAACGAGGCAATGAGCAGGCCCAGGAAGCCGGCAAAGATGCCATGGGCATAGGCGCCCAGGAAGCCCTGCGGAAGGCGGCACCGGGCCCGGTTCGTCAGAAACACGAGCGCGACGATGGCCCACAGAAAGACGGCGAAACCGAGCACCCCTGTTTGGGCGAGAACATCGATGTACATGTTGTGCGACGGCGGGGCATAGCCCGTCTCATACCAGGCCCACCAGTTGGTCAGGTCCAGGGAGTAGGAGACAAAGGTCGGGTCACGCCAGTAGTACATGTAGTTGACCGGTCCCAGTCCCAAGATGGGAGAATGGGAAGTCAGGCGGAGGACATCATACCAGATGGGTGGCCGCAGGAAGGAGCCGGCTTGTGCTTCCGACTCGAGCCCCGCGGGAGCGATGGTGCTCCAATTGGCAACGACAAAGACGCCGGCCACGATGGCAAAGATGACGAACAGCCGTCGCGAGCGCATCCACAGCAGCACTCCTAAGGCCAGAAGGGCTGGAACCCAGCCGCTCTTCCATTGCAGGTAGCGCACCCCGAACCAGTAGAGCCACAGTGGAAGGCTCAGCCAGCCCCCAACACGCGCCCAGCGGGAGAGGTTGGGGTTATAGAGCAGTTGCGCCCACAGGAGGACAAAGGGCCACATGGTCATTGCGCCGTTGAAGCCGTCCGGCCGGCGCGACCAACCGGTGGTGAGAATCTGAAACAGCTCGTAGAGGACGGCGATCAGACCAATGGCGACGATGATGGCGTTCCAGCGCTTGACATCCTTTTCGCGGAGGGAGTGGTTGGCAGCGAGGAAGAAGGCGGCGGCAGAGAGCATGTAGATGCCCACCTGGCCGGCCTGGACGGTGAAAGCGTTGCCGGGGCGCGGCACGGTCGGCTTCCAGAAAGCGTACCCGGCGGCCCAGGAAACCAGTAGTGCCAAGCCGAACAGAAGAAGGGCACGGTTGGCTGGGGTGGGGGTGAGGCTGAGGTCTTTGTTGAAGAGCTTACGTACGACCCAGACGCCGGTGAAAAGGGCGACCAGGAGCAGGCTGAAATGCAGCGGGCTCTGCGTCCCGGTAGAGAGAGAAAAGTTGAGCACTGCTGATGTGGCCACCAGCAGCGTGAGCGACAGCGGCATCGAGTTGAGGGCGAACAGGGCAAGCAGCAGCCCGGACAGGCCGGCGACGATGTAAAAGGGAGAGAGCGGCGGCTGGTAGCCGATCCGCGCGCTGACCAGGAGCACGCCAGCGATGATGAGAGGCCGCAGCCAACGCAACCAGTTCTGGCGCAAGTCGTTCCGCCAGGCGCGGGGCCAGGGCTGGCCGATCCTCATCGGTAGCCCTCCCCAGCTGGCAGTGGGCCGTACCGGCGCAGGCCGGCGCGGAAGCCCCGCAGTTGGTAACTGCCCAGGATCTTCCAGTACAAGAAACGCAAAAGCCCGGGGGCCGGCCAGACCCGCTCCAGGGCGACGACTGCTACTTCCATGGCGCGCAGCACCGGACGCACGGCCAGCAGTCGGCGGGCTACTTTGCGCAGGACCAGGCCGGCCGCATCGTGCCCCCAGGCGATGGGCTCCTTGTCCCGCAGGTAGACCATCTGCCCGCGCAGCGCCGGGTGCTTGCGCATGAGCAGCGCCGCCGAGACCTGATAGGCGTATGCCTGGCGGGATGCCTGGCGCAGGTCCTGTGGATGGTTGTGGTAGCCCAGCGCGGCCGGGTTGTGGATGACCTGCAGGCCGGCTTGGGTCGCTCGGAAAGCGAGCTCGATGTCCTCGCAGCCGGAGGCAGGGAAGTCCGGATCGAACCCGCCCAGGGCGCGAAAGTCTGCTGCGCGGATGGAGAGGTTGGCGGAGAAAGCCTCCTGGAACGTCTGGCGGCGGACCCCTGAGCTACTGCCCTCCAGGTCGGTCAATTGGCTGAAGTGGGAGGATGTCGCTGCCGGCCAGGTTACGCGCCGGCCCGCCACCAGGGCATGCTCGTGCATCGAATGGCTGCGAATATGCTCCTCGAGCAGTCCTGGGGTGGCGATGATGTCAGCGTCCAGGAAGAGCAGAATGGGAGCGCTGGCGTGTGCGGCTCCGAGGTTGCGCGCGGTGGCCGCTCCCCGGTTCGGCTGCTGCAGCACGGATAGGGGGAAGGGAAAGGTCATCTCGCTCAACCGGGTGGGTGTCGCGTCGTCCGAGCCGTCGTCCACGACGATGGCCTCGAAGCACGTGGCGGGGAGCGATTGCTGCTCCAGCGCCTCCAGCGTCTGCAGCAGGGCAGCGAAGCGGTTAAAGGTAGGGATGATCACACTGACCCGCGGCGTTGCCAATCTACCTCTGCTGGGTCCCTTGTCGGAACAGGCCATGGCCGGCCAGTTCTGATTCGGCCTGGTCACCCTGGTCGTGCGGCTGCTGCGCCGTAGCCCAATCCAGAAAGGTGAGCAGGCCGGCAGAGAGAGAGACCTGGGGGGAATAGCCGAGCAGTCGCCGCGCCTTGGTGATGTCGGCGCAGCCGTGGCGGATGTCCCCCACACGAAAGCGCCCCGAAACGTTGTACAGGTCGGGATGCCCGGCCAACCGGGACAGGGTCAGGGCGATCTCCAGCACGGTAGCGGCCTGGCCGCTGCCGATGTTAAAGGTCTCGCCAGCCGCGGCCGGTTCCTCGAGGGCCAGGAGGCAGGCGCGGACGGCATCGTCGACGTGGACAAAGTCGCGGCTCTCCAGGCCGTCCTCGTAGAGCTCGATGGGCCGCCCTGCCTGCAGGCGGGTGAAGAAAGCGGAGAGGAGGCCAGTATAGGGGTTGGCGAGGGACTGCCCCGGCCCATAGACGTTGAAGAACCGGAGGATGACTGCCTCTACTCCGTAGGCCGGGGCCACCGCCTGGACCAGCTCCTCCTGCGCCAGCTTGTTGGCGGCGTAGACGGACCGGGGAGAGGGGGGATGACTCTCGGGTGTTGGGCGGGAATGGACGGGTGCCGCGCAGTGCGGGCAGACGGGATCCCATCGGCCGGCCTGCAGGGCGGCATCGCTGCGGCCCACGACCAGGATGGGGCCACAACGCGCGCAGTCGTAGGCACCTTCCCCGTAGATCGCGCGGGAGGAGGCCAGGATGAGTCGTTTCACCGTGTGGTGCTCGTTGGCCAGGATGTCCAGCAGGACGGCCGTTCCCCCGATGTTGACGGCGGTGTACTCGGCGATCTGGTACATGGACTGCCCCACCCCGGTCAGTGCAGCCAGGTGGTAAACCGCCTCCACGCCGGCCAGGGCCCGGTGCAGGCTTCGACGGTCACGCACATCCCCCACGATCAACTCGGCCTGGGCCGGCAGGTGGAGTGGCCTGGCGCTGCCGGGGTGAACCTGCGGGTGCAGGTTATCGTACAGGATGACCTGGTGGCCTGCAGTGACCAAGGCCCGCGCCAGGTGCGAGCCGATGAATCCCGCCCCGCCGGTGATGAGCACTCTCACGGGTCTGCCCTGCTCCCCGCGACCTGATGCAGGAGCGCCTCCACTTGGTCGACCATGTGCGCAATCCCGAACCGTTCCTGGACCGTCCCCCGTCCAGTCTGGCCGAGACGCCGTGCCTGCGCAGGGTCGTCGGCCAACCGGGCAACCAGGGCCGCCAGGCCGGCTGCATCCAGGGGGGCGAAGTACAGGCCTTCTTGCCCGTCGGTGACGATTTCGGGCACCCCGCCGACCGGCGTACAGATCACGGCTAGACCGGTGGCCATCGCTTCGATGATGCTGCGGCCAAAGGGTTCGGGCCAGATCGAGGGAAAGAGCAGGATGTCGTGGTCGCGCAAGAGGTCCGGCATGCGCTCCTTGGGCTGGCGGCCCAGGAAAGAGACGCGCGCTTCGATCCCCGCCTCCTGCACCTGGCGCTGCAAGTGCGCCACGTAGGCGGGATCGCCGCCGCCGGCCAGTGTGAGATGGACTCCCGTGGCCACCTGCCGTTGGACGAGATGGCCCATCGCGGCGATGGCGGTATCGACACCCTTGTCGGCCACCAGGCGGCCGGCGTAGAGCAGGGCCAGGGGCTGGCCGTCCGCCGGTGGCCGGTCCTGCCGTGGGCCGGGGTGGAAGCGTTCGGTATCCAGGCCGTTGTGGATGATATGGGCGTGTCCCACGGGCGTGCCGCGGTCCACCAACTCCTGGCGCATGGCGGCGCTGATGCAGTAGGCATGCTCCAGGCGCAGGGCCGGCCGTTCCTCCCGGCGCAGTTGGGCCAGGGCAAGGGCGGCGAGCAGGTGCTTCAGGGGGCGCGCCCATGCGCGTCCGCGGGCCTGCCAGTACATCGTGTGCTGGCTAGGCAGCGTCGGCCAGTAGTCGCCGAAGCGGTAGAGCACCCGTCCTGGCAGAAGCTGCTCGGCCAGGGCCGGCACCGAGCGCGGCAGGTTCCACATGCCCCAGATAAAGACAACGTCGGGCTCGGTCTCTCCGACGACCTGCCGCAGGTGATCCAGCGTGGCCCGTTCGCGGGCGTGGCGCTGCACAAAGAAACGCCAGGGGTGGAGCGGCGAGCCCAGTTCCATCTCCAGGTACAGGTCGCGGTATACGCCGTCTTCCGGCGTGTATCGCCGGGGCCGGCCGTGGGTGCTGGTCAACACCGTGACGGTGTGCCCGCGCGACTTGAGGGCCTGGGCGACGTCGTAGCAGGACTGCTCCTCGCCGCCGATCTCGTAGGGGGGGTAAAAGTTGGTCAGGAAGAGCAATCTCACGCGGGAGCCTCGGTTCGATCCCGGTACCGGATGAGCCGCGCCGGGTTGCCGGCGACGGTGGCCCGTTTCGGTACGTCGCGGGTCACCACGACGCCGGCCCCGACGATGGCGCCGTCGCCGATGGTGACCCCCGGCAGGACGATGACGCGCGCCCCGATCCAGACGTCGGCGCCGATGTGCACCGGCCGGCCATGCCCTGGTCGACGATGGGCCGGTCGAGGGCCTCATAGTTGTGGGTGTAGCTCAGGACGAGCGATTGAAAACCGACCTGCGTATAGGCCCCGATGGTGAGCCCACCGCGGCCATCCAGGACGACCTGCCCGGTGATGCGCGCGTGGTCGCCGATGCGGATGCCGGCCGGCCCCATGATCTTGAGCTGCTCGTAGAACAAAACCTGGTCGCCGACCTGGTCGAGGAGGCTTTTCCAGTAGATATGGCGCAGGCGATGCCCGCCCGGATGCAGCTCAGCCCACCAGGGGGTGTAAAAGATGCCCAGTTGGCGGTCGACGGAGCGCGCCCAGGGACGGAGGGCGGCGGCGATCAGGGAGAGGAGCGCGTTGCGGATGAACATTGGTTTATTGGCCACTTGTGACCTCGAAAACCAGCACTTGTTCGTCCGGCTCGGCAAAGACCAGACGATAGCGTCCTGGGTCGTTCTCGAGTAACGGCAAGAGGAACTGGGCCTGGTAGTCGTCGAGCTGCGGGGAGGCATTTACTTGCAGCCTGGGAGCCAGCAGGATGTGCGTGATGTTGTTGCGCTCTATGTATTGGACGAGGTCGTCTGCCACCAGGGTGTCGGGATGATCCAGCGTATGTCTTTGTGCGTACAGATACCTAGAGACCGGATTACGGCACATGACAATTGCATCATCCGGTGTGTTGGCGGCGATCCAGGCAGTGCCGGCCGATAGGTCTGGAATCTGGTCCGAGATGGGGTGGATAGCACTGTCGATCCCGCGCCCGAGAGAAAAGACGAGCACCAGGCCGACCAAGCCGATGGGGGTCCACTTCTGGGCTGCGAGGACGAACTCTTGCTTCCGGGCTCGTGCCGAAAACCAGCCACTGGCGTTGAGTATGTATAGATAGAAGAACGGGAGCAAGGGGATCAAATAGCGCGGTTCGGCATGGCTTTCTGCACCGGGGATACCGGTTCGCTTTAGCGTCAGCACGAGCATGTACAGTAGCGGGTAGCTCAAAAACAGGAGTGATTTACGGCTGATTGTCCGGAGGGCACCCAGGGGCAGAACCAGGAGCAGGAGGTATTTGACGAGGTCGACGGCCCACGTTAGCTTGAGCGTAGCAGCGTAGGCATAGGTGGAGGGGCCGAAAAGCCCAAAGGTCACCTGGGGTATTGACTGGTTCAGGTAATCCCAAAGGGTGGAACCGATACGTTGTATGTTCAGGCTACTGCCCAGGGTATAACCCCATGCGCCGGTCGGCAAAACACTGGTGAGGGCTCCCGTCTCCATCCAGGACCGGAGTCCCAGCCCGGCGGCGCTAACCAGGAGCAGCAAACCCACTTCTTTCCAGCGTTTGTTGAGCACGAGGTCGAGCAGCAGGGCAGCGACCAGGGTCAGCCCCATTAGCCGGATCATTGTCGTGCAGACCAGCACGAGCCCGATAAGCAGGAGGTCATACCACCGGGCGAATTCGCTTCGGCGATACCTTTGGAACAGCAGGATAGCGAGCAGGGAGAACACCAGGTATGCGGGCTCTGACATAACCATGCCGGCGCCAGCGACGATATAGTTTTCAGTGCATACATGCCCGCCAGTGCGACCAGGCCGAGTCGCCCGGGTGATTTTTCGGCGAGAGGGGCGGAAAAGACCCGGCAAACCAGGTAAATGGAAGTCAGAGTTAGCAGGAGAGACAATACTTTGAGCGGAGTGAAAGCAAAAGACCCGAGTCCGACGAGTGGCGTGAGGAGAAGCGGGTAGCCTATGGGCCAATAGCTTTGCGTTCTGGGTATAGGATAGCTGGCTTCGACAAACCCGTTTCCGGCAGCCAGAGATTGTGCCAGGACGATGTAATGAGCGTCGTCGCCATAAGCACCGACTTGAAAGCTGTCAAAGTTGGCCAGGTACAGGGCCGCGGCGACTACTGACAGGACGAGCCACGGCGCTATCCTGGCGAGGTCAAGTCTGCGTGTCAAGATGTCCTCGTACTATGTTGGTAAGGTAAGACTCAATCCGGTCCACCATCCTGTCCAGGGTAAAGTGCTCCCGGACGGTTTGCTGCCCCGCCATTGCCAGCCGGCGGCGGAGGGCGGGGTCGTCCGCCAGGCGGCGCACCTGCCGGGCCAGGCCGGCGGCGTCGCCGGCCTCAAAGACGAGGCCATTCTCGCCGTCCACCAGGAGTTCCCCGGTCCCGCCCGTGGTCGTCCCGATCACGACCAGGCCGGCGGCCATGGCCTCCTGCGTCGTGCGGGCGAGGGGCTCTTCGTAAATCGAGGGGAAAACGAGTACATCGAACTCCCCCATGAGCGTCGCCATCTCTTCCCGGCCGACGGGGCCGTGAAAGTGTACGTGGGACTCGAGCCCTTCCCGGGCGACGAGGGCGCGCAGGGCAGCCTCATAGTCCGGGTGGCCCGAGCCGACGAGCGCCAGATGGACCTGGGCCGGCTCGGGGTCGTGGACCAGCCGCGCGATGGCCTCGACCGCCGTGTGGACTCCCTTGTGCGGCACCAGTTGGCCGGCGTAGAGCAGACGGATCGGGCCATCGGGAGGCTGGCCGTGGTCAGTGGGGCTGGCCTCACGGAAGCGCGCGATGTCCGTCCCGCCGTGGATGACGGCGGCGTGCTGCACCGGCACGCCAGCCTCGACAAGGATGCGGCGCACCGCGGCGCTGACACAGATCGCATGCTCGAACGCGAGATCCGGACGGCCCTCTTGCGCGATCATCCGGTGACCGATTGTGGACAGTAGTATTTTGGGCAGTCGCATAAACGACCGCTGCGCCGGCGCCCGCCAGTAGGCTGTGTGCATGTCCTCGGCGGCGGGCCAGTAGTCGCAAAGGTAGTAAACGACCCCGCCGGGCAGCAGTCGCTCGGCCAGCGCGGGCAGCTGTTTCGACAGCGCCCACATGCCCCACACGAACACGAGGTCGGGGGCGAACTCGCCAGCCGTACGCCGCAGCGCGGCCAGGTTCTCCCGCAACTCCTTGCGGTGGGACAGGAGAAAGTGCCCGGGTCGGTAGTAGAAGAGGTCGCCGTCCAAGTGTAGGGTGCGGAAGATGCCGGCTTCGCCCGGGGGGGCTTTGTGGCGTTCGTAGCTGCTGGTGAGCACGCCGATCGTGTGCCCCCGTTCCCGCAGCCGTTCGGCCACTTCGTAGCACCACTGGGTGTATCCGCCCGGTCGCGCCGGTGGGTAGAAGTTGGAGAGAAAGAGGATGCGCATGGGTTCTCGTATTCTACTGTACTACCGGTGCTGTCTTTTGGGCCAGGAAGGCGATGGAACCGGAGAAGCTCAGACGATCGATGAGCGGCCAGTCCTCACCAGGAGGAGTGCCTGTTCTCAGTTGAGCTTGAAATCGGAGCCGATGCAGAAGTGCCGCGGCCTCGGGGGCTAGGAACCGCGCTAGTCTTATGAAGCGATACACATATCTTGCCTGCAGGAGTGGAACTATCGCCTGGAGGACGTGCCAGCCAGGCCAGATGCGTAGGAGTTGAAACCCGCCTTCGTCCAATAGTCGTTCCAGGCCCAGGTGCGTAATGTGAAAGTATGAGTGAGCATGGTGCGGTTCCAGGAAAGCGCAGGTGCCGGCCAGGACCGCTCCCGGTTTGCAGCAGCGTGCGATCTCCCGAATCGCGGTCCAAGGGGTGTGCAGGTGCTCGAGGACGGCGTAGGAGAGGACGAGGTCGAATGACTCATCCGCAAAGGGCAAAGAATGGCCATCGCATATGACCCGTGCGCCCGAGTTCTCTCGAATGTCTGCGCCGACCCAGCGGTATCCGAGTCGTTCGAGTTCCGCACGGCTCCAACCGTCCCCACAGCCGATGTCCAGACAAGCCCCCCCCAGATTCGATGCGGGGGGCGAGTTCCCGCAATGTCTGAATAAAGGATTCCCGCGATGCGGAGGGAAATGCAGGTATCTGGGAGCGACTTGTCACTCTTCGTCAGCCTGAGACTGCCAAGACCTTTGGGGAAGTAAGGATTGATAGATGTCTGCCAATACTCGTGAGCGCTGTACCCACGAGTGCTGGTCAACCGCTTCCCGACGGGCGTTGGCTGCCATGCGGGCCCGCCGCTCCGGGTCTTGTAGCAGCTGGACAAGTGCCTGCGCCATCGCCTGAGGCGAGTTGGGTTCGACGAGAAGGCCGGTCTCGCCATCCTGGATAAAGTCCGCCACGCCAGCGGTTCGCGAGGCGACAATGGCCTTGCCGGCGGCCATGTATTCAAAGAGCTTGATCGGGGCCAGTCCCCAGGGAAAGCTCCGCCATGGCGCGACGGCTACGTCGGCCAGGGCCAATATCTGTGGCACCTGGCTGTGGCACACCGCGCCGGTCAGATGCACCGCTGCGGACAGACCCAGGTCGGTGACCCAGGCCTCGACAACTGGCCTGACCTCACCATCTCCGACCAGGACCAGGTAGGCGGTAGGGACCGCGCGCCGCACCTGGGCAAAGGCCTCCACTAGCACCTCTAGCCCGTGCCAGGGATAGAAGCCGCCGACAAAGGCGATCGTCGGGGCACCGTCGGGGATGCCCAGCTCGGCGCGCAGCGCCGCTGGATCACCCGCCTGGGCGAACGCTTCCACGTCGGCGGCGTTGGGCAGCACGGCGATCTTGGCGCGGGGGATGCCCCAGCGGATCGCCAGGTGGTCGGCCAGGCCGGCCGAGGGGACCAGCACAACCCGGGCGGTGGAGAAGGCCTGGCGTGTGGCCCATGTGGCGAAAAGCCGCTGTAGCCTCCCAATGGGGCGGCCCATATAGTCGTACTCGGCGAGCATGTCGCCGTTGACCTCCAGGATGAGCGGGATGCCGGTGCGCCGCGCCGTCCAGGTGCCGCCCAGGCCGAGCAGGTTGTAGCGCTCGTGGAGGATACTATAATCCGCCAGCTCGCGCCGGCAGGACGTGTAAAGGTGCAGGCTGTCGAAGAGACCGAGGTAGGGCAGCCCCAGCGTGCGCTGCATCCGGCGCAGACCGCTCTCCAGGAGGAGGAACGCCCGGCTGCCAGTGCCGTCCTGCCGGCCGGGTCGCAGCGCTGTCTCCTGCCCGTCGCGATAGGCCGCCAGGTCGTCCGTGTACACGGGTTGCCGTCCCTGCAAGGTAAACAGGCGCACCTCGTGGCCCTGCTGCTGCAAGCCGCGGACCAGGTGGTAGATGTGGACCGGCGCGGCGCGGTCACCCCGCAGCTCAGGTTGGGGCGCCTGGTAGAGGTAGGCGATGCGCATCGTCAGGGGCCCTTTCTAGCCGCCCGCGGCTTGCTCGATAATCTGGCGGATCCGTTCCTTGGTCCGCTCGATGTCGAACTGCTCTTCGACGATGTTGCGCAGCGGCGCGCGCAGTTGCCGCCGCTGTACATCATCCAGGGCACAGTAAGCGGCGATCCTTTGCTGCAGTTCCTCGTTGGGACCAAAGAGGTAGGCCGGCGGCAGGAACTCCTCCACCCCCTTCCAGAAATGAGCCAGGCAGTAGCAGCCGGCAGCCATGGCTTCCTGCAAGGCCACGTGCTGCGTCTCCTCGTAGCTGTTGGAGACAAAGATGTCGATCCCCTGATACCAGGCCTCCTTGTCCGGGACGTAACCGCAGAAGGTGACCCGCTCTTCCAGGCCCAGGCGGGCCGGCAGCGCCCGCAGCGCCGCGTAATCGCGCTGAAAGCGGTCCACCGGCTCGCCGGCAACCTGCAAGTGCAGGTCGTGGCCGGCCTGGATCAGCGCGGGCAGGGCCAGGATCAGCTCATAGACGCGCTTGCGTGGGACCAGGTAGCCCAGGGTGCCGATCTGGCCGCGAAAGGGCCGCCGTTTCGGGGGCGGTGGCGGCAGCGGGATGCCGTGGCGGATGACGGCGACCTTGCCCTGGCAGGCCGGGTGGAGCCGGACTAGGATTTCCTTGACCGTGTCCAGGAGCACGATGACGCGGTCCACCCGGGTCCAGTCGATCTGTGGCGCCCAGTGGAACAGCTCGTAGCCGAGCAGTCTGGTCACAATTGCGCACGACTTGGGCTGCCGGGTGGCCTCGGCCAGCAGTTGACCGGCCCACTCGAAAAAGACGACGTCGTGGGCGCGCAGAAAGGCGCGCAGCTGCGCTCGCAGCAGCAGCTGGTTGATCCGGCCCTGCATGAGCGACAGCCGGACCTGTCGCGGCGCAAAGGTCCGTACCGGGTAGTGCGTGGCGAGATCGGCCGCGATCTCGCGGAAAAAGTTCCAGTTGTCGTCGACGACCAGGCCGAGCTTCATCGGTCCACTCCGCCGCTGCAAGGCGCGGCGGCAAACAGGGATTCCAACCGCTCGATCAACCGCAGCGTGATCGTTTCGCGGCTGTAGGCCTGGATCGCCGGATCGGGCTGCTGGGGCCAACACCTGGACTGGTGCTCGAAATAGAGCCGCCGCAGCGTCTGGTGGATCGCCTCCACGTCGTTCGGCGGGGCGGCGCAGCCGAAACCGTGGCGCTCCAGCAGTGCGGTGCCGGCCCCAGGCGTGTCCAACAGCAGCACCGGCCGGCCGCTGGCCCAGTATTCGTACATCTTGCCGGTGGTGGCGCCCGTGCGCCCGGGGATCTGGATGATGAGCAGTAGGCTCGAGTCGATCAGCAGTTGTCGATAGGCCTCTCGCTCCAATACCGGTACGCTCCGCAGGTGGGGTCCCAGGCCGAGCTCGAAGCCGGCCTGCCACCAATCTGGGTTCATCGTCTCGGGGAAGCGGGCCAGGCATTGGTTGGCCTGCACATCGGTATCGTCGAGCAGCCGGCGGAACGCCTGCAGGAACGGGATCGGGCTGCGCTGGTCCATGCGCCCCACGCAGGTCACCACGAAATCGCCCGGCGGCGGCGCGCGCCACAGGTCCGCATAGTCCTCCAGGTCCACGCCGTTGGGGATGACCACGATTTCGTCCAGGCCAGGGTGCCGCCGGCGGTAGCTCCGTTCGATCTCGGGGCTTGTCACCACGACCAGGTCGGCGGCCTGCACGACCGCCCGTTCCATCTCCTGCTCGATCCGCACCCGTTCGGTATCCCGCACCCAGTAGTCGCCCCAGTCGTCGCGCACGTCGAGAACGAGGGGGACGTTCCGCCGCCTCTTGATCTCGAGCCCCAGCAGGGCGGTCGAGACGTATGGGATGGTGACAAACACCAGGTCGTACGCGGCGTCCGGCCGGGCGTCGAGCCAGGCCAGGACCGGGGCGTGCCACGACACGTGGGCGTCGGGGATTGGGCTGCTGGCTGCCGCCGGGGCCGGCGTCTGCCTTCGGGCTGGCCGCACCCGCTTCAGTCCCTGGTACGCCCGGCGCAGCAGTCGGAAGGCCGCCGGCCGGTGGAGCAGCGCGGCTCGCAGCCGCTCCTTGCCTTCGGACCACAGCTGCCGGCCGCGCCCTGCGGCGGCAAGCGGCGCATAGTAGGGGTCGTCGATGCGGAATACCCGCACCGCAGCCGGCACGTCGTCCAGCAGGTATACGCCGGTCTCTGGAAGCTGCCGCTCGGCACCGCAGAAACCGGCTGTCACCACGTCGATCGACCAGTCCGGCCGGTGTCGGGATAGGTACTTGATGAACTTGACGAAGCGTATGGATGCCCCTGGGCTTTCCTGGTAGGGAGGAAAGGTATGGGACACCATCAGCAGGCGGCGGGATCCCAACTGCGCTCCTCCTTGGCCTCAGATCACGACCGGCGGCGCAGCCGCGCGATGAAAACGGCCAGCATGACGAGCGCTGCGGCGGGGAGCACCCCCAGCATAAGCAACTGGCTGGCCTCGCCCGGCGCACCGATCGGCGATGAGCCCGGCGTGACCGGTGAAGCCGTCGTTGCGGTCGGCAGGGCCGTCGGCGATGCGGGGGCGGGCACGGGGGTCGGCGTAGGTTCTGGGGTCGGGACACGTCCGAAGGGGACCGCTGCAGCCTCCAGGGGGCGGGTCGAGGTCCACACCTTGTCGAATCCTTCGCCCCCCGGAGTGGAACCGTCGCCGGCGGCGATCAGCAGGTTGCCGCCGCGGCAGGTGAGGGCGGCATGCTCGGCATAGAATCCCAGGTCCAGCAGCTCCGGTTCGGTCCAGGCGGTTCTGTCCCAGGTCGTGTGCACAACTGCTCCACTGAGGCCGTAGCCGTTGCCGGCAGTGACCAGGTGGAGCGTGCCGGAGCCGTCCACCGCCATAGCCGGCCGGCCGGCCCAGCCGCCCACCCGCAGGATGCGAACCGTATCGCTCCAGGTTGCTCCGCCGTCGGTCGAGTAGCGGTGGAAGCGCCAGCTGTCGGTGCTTGATCCGTTCCAGACGACGTGGATTTCGTCCTGCTCCAGGGTGGCCAAGCTGGCCTCGTTGATATAGCCCCGCCCACTCAGGTCGGTTGGACGGGACCAGACCGCTCCGCCGTCGGTCGAACGGCTGTAGTAGATGTGTCGCTGCATCTCGTCGGTGGTATCATACTGCGCCCAGACCACGTGCAGCCGGCCGCGCCTGTCCATGAGCAGGTCGTGGACCACGAGGGCTTCGTTCCCGGTCAGGTTAGTGATCCAAACCGCGTCGGACCAGTCGGCCCCGCCGTCCCCCGAACGCGTGTAGCAGGCTCCCCGGGTCGTCTCCAGCACGACATGGAGCACACCCCGCTCGTCGATCCACAAGGCGGGCGTGGACCTGGTATCGCCTTCCAGCGGCAGCCTATTGGGCGGAGACCATCCGCGGGCCGACCAGGCGGCGCTGACGTGGGCATGACTGTGGTAGATGAGGGTCCTGTAGCCAGTGGTCACTCCCAACCAGACGACGTGGATCTCACCGCGTGTAGGGTCCAGTGCAACGCGTGGGGCGTTGGTGGATTCGCCGCTCGGCGAGGCCAGGACATAGTTCGCCTCGCTCCATCTCTGTCCATCGAAGCGGGCATAGCCGATCAGGTTGCCACCGCGGTGGGGGCTGTTGGCCTCTTTGAAACTCCAGAAGAGGTGAACGTCGCCGCCGGGGTCGACGACCATAGTGGGCAGCCAGACCATCTCCCCGGCCTCACCCTCCCGGAAGACAAGGTAGGCCGGGGTCCAGGGGCCAGTTGATAGGGATTGGGCGGCAGCCTGGTCCACGAGCAGGAACAGGAGCAGCAGGATGGTGCCGACCGCTCCGCGGCCCCAAGTCCCTCGGCGACTAGGAGTGAAAAGCTGCCGTTTGAGCGCAAGGAGGCTGTTCGCCCGTCTTCTCACGGCGCTCTCGCCTTCTTTTCCCATGCCGTGACAATCCAATATGGGTGCGCGGCTACGGTGTGGTGCAACAGGAGGGCGTTGGTTAGGTCGCACCAGCTTCCCAGACGGTTGCCGTGGGGCACGAATGCCTCGTGTCCGCAGCGGGGACAGCGTGGATGTGCCTTTTCCCAGTAGAACCACTTGTCCCCGAGATACTGGCGGACATAGAGCAGCAGTGGATGATAGTCCCAGGAGTATTGACCGCAGTGGGTCCACATGACCAGCCGGCAGCCGGCGAAGAGGCGCCGCAGCCGTGGCAGGTCAAAACACTGCACGTGGCCGTAGCAGTGAAAGGTGTGCCCGCAGCGGGGGCACCTCATATACCGCAGGCGCAGGTTCTCGCGGTAGGGGACCGAGACGATGACCCGTTTCCGGGCCAGCCGCTGCAGTTCTGCGGTCACCTTTCGGAGCTTCTCCGTGGGCAGATGCTCCAGCATCTCGCTCGAGACGACCACGTCGAAGGACTCGTCGGCAAAGGGCAGGCGCTCGGCGGTGCTACAGACAACCGGCCCGTGGGCCAGCCGGAGCGCCGTCAGGCTGAAATCTGCCCCAACGACCCGGGCCCTGTTGGAAAGCATACGGGCAAAGGCTGAGTCGCCGCAGCCGACGTCCAGGACGGAAGCCGTGCCTTCGGGGAACATGGCCGTGATGGCTCGGAACTTCTGTGCCCAGAACGGGTCAACGGTCAGGTCCTGGGCCCAGACCTCGGCACGCTCAAAGTACCGGGGGTCGGTCATCGGCTTGTATCCGTGGGACTCGTTTCTGCCCCATCACTTCTCCGCCACTCACCCGGAAAGCGAAACGGCCCGGTTTGGCCGAGCGTGCCGGCGGTCGCCGAGGTAATGACGAATCGGGCGGCCTGGGTGACATGGTCGTATTGGACCAAGTTACGGTCGCTGATGGCTACGTTGATGTAGTACTGGTCGGGCATCAACCGGGGGTCGTCGAGACGTACCTGAATGTGCCCGTCCCCCTTCAGCTCTCCCAGCGGTGTGCCTGCCTGGAGGTTGCTGGTTTCCCCGCACTTGAATCCGTCGTGACGCCAGACGGCGAGGGCCATGGTGGGATCGTGGATGGGCTGGTGGGCATGGTATGCGATGCGTATCAGTAGCGGTTCCCCAATTTGGAAAGTGTCCCGCTCCAACCCCGAATCGTCCAACATCTGCACCGCGGTAATCCGGATAGGCGATTCCTCGCGAATGTCGTCTGGAGCAGATGTGGATGGGTCCGTCGTCCGCTGCCACAGGGTGCTGGCCCGGTACGCGTCGATCACCTCTGCAGGGTCGCCGATGGCCTGGATCTGCCCCTCGGACAGCCACATGACCCGATCGCAGAGCTCGCGCACCGCCACCAGGTTGTGGGAGACAAAGACGACTGCGCGGGCGCCGCGGCGCAGCTCGCGCATCCGCTGCAAGCATCGGGCCTGAAATACCTGGTCGCCGACGGCCAGCACCTCGTCGACCAGGAGGATGTCCGGCTCGACGTGGATGGCGATGGCGAACCCGAGTCGGGCGTACATGCCGGAGGAGTAGCGCTTGACCGGCGTGTCGAGGAAGCGCTCCAGGCCGGAAAACTCGACAATGCTGTCGAACTTGCGGTCGATCTCTTTGCGCCCCGATCCCAGGATCGCGCCGTTCAGGTAGATATTCTCCCGCCCGGTGAGGTCCGGGTGAAAGCCGGCCCCCAGTTCGATCAGGGCCGAGAGTCGGCCGTTGACGGCGATTCGCCCAGACGAGGGCCTGGTGATTTGCGAGAGGATTTTCAAGATCGTCGTCTTGCCAGCGCCGTTGGGGCCGATGATGCCCAGGAGTTCGCCAGGATGGACCTGGAAGCTGACGTCGCGGAGCGCCCAAAGGATTTGGGGCTGGTCTTGCGCCCGGCGGCCCGGTGAGGCAACACGCCTGAAAAGGCTGGTCAGGGCCTCGCGCAGGCTCGAGCGGCCGAGTCCCAACCGGTACACCTTGGATACATCCTGGAAAGAGATGATTGGTTCTTGCACGTTCCTGCTGCCCGCGGTCTGTGGCAGGAGTTGGACGATCTAGATCACGTCGGCGAAGCGCGGCTCAGCGTGCTTGAAGTATGCGTATCCGGCAAGAAGGAGCACGACGGATATTCCAGCCGACAGGCCCAGGTAGGTCCAATCCGGCAGCTGGCCGTGCAGGAGGATGCTGCGGTAGCCCTCGATGAGGCCGGCCATGGGGTTGAGCATATAGATCGTCAAGTACTGCGCAGGGACCACCTGGACGGGATAGATGATTGGCGTCGCGTACATCCACAGCTGAATGGCCAGAGGGACGATGAAGCGGATATCCCGGTAGAAGACATTGATCGCCGAGGCAAAAAGAGCGATCCCCAGCGTCAGGGCGACCTGGATCAACAGCAGCAGCGGGAAGAGCAACATGGTCAGGCTGAACGCCACCTGGTAGAAGAGCATCAGCCCGACCAGGACGATGGAAGCGATCCCCAGGTCGAGCAGGCCGGTGCCCACCGCCGCCAAGGGAAGTATCTCGCGTGGGAAGTAGATCTTGGTAATCAGGTGCATGTTATTGGTCAGGCTGGTCACGGCAAAGGTGATGGAGGTGGCGAAAAAGCTCCATGGCAGGAGGGCGGTGTAGGAAAAGATCGGGTAGGGTACACCTTCTGTGGGCAGCGGGGCAAATATGGTAAAGATCAGGCTGAACATCAGCATCAGAGAGACAGGCTGTATAATGGCCCACAGGCCGCCCAGCAGGGCCTGCTTGTAGCGGACACGGATGTCCCGCCATACCCACGTCCAGAGCAGATCGCGGTGCCTGACTAGTGCCTTGAAATGTGCGAGCATTGTACTTGATGATCTCGGATAGAGCGCTCGTTCATTGTGAGGAACTGGAGTGCTCTGCTCATCGTCTCAGTTGCTCTGCCCCACCGGCATTGTGTTCAGCCAATCTGCCGCGTCGCTCACGCCTTGGGCAAACGATATCCGCGGTGCGTACCCCAACATTTGCTGCGCCCGACCGATGTCCGCCCAGGAATGGCGCACGTCGCCGGGGCGGTAGCTCCCGGTCATCGCGGGGGAGATCTCTTGTCCCATAGCTTGGCCCAGTAGTTGGGCGACCTGGCGGATCGTGATCGGCACGCCGGCGCCGACGTTCAGCACCCGTGCTCCTTCGTGCACCTTCTCCAGGACGGCCAGGTTGGCCTGGACGACGTCGGCGACGTGGACAAAGTCGCGGGTCTGCAAGCCATCCTCGTGCAGGGTAGGCGGCTTGCCCTCGGCAAGCTGTTGGGCAAAGATGGTCACCACGCCGGTGTAGGGGTTCAGCGGCGACTGGCGCGGCCCGTAGACGTTGAAATAGCGTAGCGCCACCGTGGGGATGCCCAGGGTACGGCCCACGCTGAGACACATCTGCTCCTGGCCGTACTTGGTCAGCGCATAGACCGAGGCCGGCCGCACCGGGTCGTCTTCGGTGCTGGGCAGGGGCGTCACCGCGCCCCCGCACTGGGGACAGGTCGTCTCCCACTGCTGTGCCTGCAGTTGGGCCGTGCTGCGGGGTTCGGGGAAGACGACGCCGCAGCCCGGGCACCGGGCCCGGCCATCGCCGTAGGCGGCGACGGACCCGGGGACGACCAGTTTCTTGACCTGATGTCGCTCGTTGGCCAGGATGTCGAGCAGGACGCCGGTGCCGCGCAGGTTCACGTCCACGTAGCGCTCGACCTCGACCATCGATTGGCCTACGCCGACCAGGGCGGCCAGGTGGAAGACGGCGTCGACCCCGTCCAGCGCCCGCCGGAGCCCCTCCCGGTCGCGCACGTCGCCCTGCATGCGCTCGGCCTCCGCGGAGAGGTAGGCCGGCCACGCGCCCCGCTCGCGCAGCCCGCCGTGCACCTGCGGCTCCAGGTTGTCGTAGATGCGCACCTTGTACCCCCGCGCCAGCAGGGCGTCGACCGTGTGCGAGCCGATGAAGCCGGCGCCGCCGGTTACCAGGATGCGATCTGTCATGGCGAAATGTCCCACGACACACGCCAGGGACCGGTACCCTTTGCCCTGCAACGTGTAGCCTGAAACCCACAGCCTGCAGCTGCCAACCGGCAACCCGCGATACTCAACGGCTGCTCTCTCCCCGCGCCGTGTCCCCCAGTTCCTCCGCCACCGTGCTCTCCCGCTGGCTCAGCGTCCGCAGCACCGTGGTCAGCAGCCATGACACCAGCAGCTGCACCCCCACCAGGATCAGCCCCGTGCTCCCCACCAGGTAGAGCCACAGGCGCAGCAGTGGCCAGCCGCCCAGTGCCAGGCCCATGCACACCCCCGCCAACCCCAACCCTGCGGCGATCGACAGCAGCCCCAGCCAGGAGAAATGGCGCTCCAGCCCCGGAGGCAGGATCGGCCGGCCCCATAGACCCTGGCGCACCGGCCGGCGGTGAAAGAGCGAGACCAGCACGTTAAAGGTCACCCCCAGCGTCAGCAGGCTCGTCCCGGTCACCGCCGCCACCAATGCCCCAAACACCCCCAGCGTGCCCCACGGCCCCAGCTCCGTCGCGCCCGAGAGCCGCACCCCCAGCAGCACCAGGAAGTAGAGGCCCGCCAGCCCGATCCCGACCGCCCCGGCCAGCCCCAGCGGGCGCACCGGGTTGTAGGCCAGCACCGTCTTGAAGATCGACCGCAGGAAGCGCACCCCGTCGCGCAGCGGGTGCAGCTTCGACTCCCCCACCCGCTCCTCGTAGGCGATCGGCACCTCCACCGTCCGCACGCCCTCGTGCAGCGCTCGAGCGCTCATCACCGGGGTAAAGTTCAGCCCATCGGGCAGCGGGTAGAGCGCCGGCAGCACCGCCCGCCGCAGCACGCGCATCCCGCTGGCGCTGTCCCGCACCCGCGCGCTGCCCAGCACCGTCAGCAGCCCGGCAAAGAGGGTGTTGCCCACCCGCCGCACCAGCGGCATGCGGCTCTCGGCGTTGCCCATCCGGCAGCCGATGACCAGGTCGGCCTCGCCCGTCAGGAGCGGCCGGCACAGCGCCGGCAGTGCCTCCGGCGGATAGGTGCCGTCGGCGTCCAGAAAGGCCAGCAGCTCTCCCTCCGCCTGGCGGAACCCCGTCTTGATCGCCCCGCCGTAGCCGCGGTTGCGCTCGTGGCACACCAGGCGCACCGCCTCGCGCTGGCCAACGACCTCCCGTGTCCCGTCGGCCGAGCAGTCGTCGACGACGATCACCTCCATGCCCAGGCCGGCCTCCGCCAGCGCCGCCTCCGTGCCCAGCACCCGCTCCAGCACGTCCCCGATCGCCGCCTCCTCGTTGTACGCGGGGATGACGACCGAGAGGAGGGCGCTTCTATCTGCACTCTTAGGATCGACTGCCGACATGGGCTGCTCTTTCGGATCAGCGTTCGAACGTTCGAACGTTCGAACGTTGCTGAGTGGCGAAGTGGACTCTTACGTCGGGAGGGGTTCTTTGCCACCGGCCATCGATCTGCCGCACGACCCGCGCCGGTACCCCGGCCACCACGGTATGGGGCGGCACATTCTCCCCCACCACCGCCCCTGCGCCCACGACCGCCCCATTGCCGATGCGCACCCCGTCCAGCACGATCGCCCCTGCCCCCACCCAGACGTCGTCCTCAATGGTGATCCCCTGCGCCGTGATCCCCTGCTCGACGAACGGCCGCGTGGGGTCGTCGTAGACGTGGTTCACCGCCAGCACCTGCACCAAGGGGGCGAAGTAGACGCGGTCGCCGATGACGATCCCCCCCTGCCCGCGCAGGACGTTGAACTCGCCCACCAGACTGTCCCGCCCGATGCGGATGCCGGCGTGGGGCAGGTTGCGAAAGTTGTAGACGTGCAGCTCGGCGTGGTGCATGACGATGGTGTTCTCGCCAATCTCGATCCCGCCCGGGCAGGCGTGCAAATAGACGCCTTCGTCCAGATAGACCCCTTTGGCCAGCCGCACCTGGTCGGCGAAGCGGATGCGCACCCCCCGCTCGATGGCCACGATCCCTTCCAGGCGCATGATCAGCCGGTAGAAGAGGGCCCGCAGGCCGATGCCGATGATCGTGGGTATCCAGCCAAAGAGGCTCAGGATGACCTGTTCCCAGATGTACCGCCCCAGGCTGCTGGCCTGGCGGGAGAGATAGAGCTTGAGCAAGAAGGTCCTTCCTGGCGAGAAGTTGAAGGTCGAAAGTTGGAACGTTCCAACGTTCGAACGTTCAAACGTTCCGACGCCTCTCCCCTTTCCCCACCCCCCGGTACACGATCCCGGCCCGCTCGCACGCCGCCCGCTCGAAGACGTTGCGCCCGTCCACCAGCACCGGCCGGCCCATCCGCTCCTTCAGCCACTCCAGCCCCGCGGGGTTGTCCGCCGCCAGGTCGCGGTACGCCTTGTGCCGCGTCACCAACACGGCGCAGTCGGCGCCGGCCAGCGCGGCCGCCAGGTCCGCGGTGAGCTCTGCCCCCGGCTCTCCCGGCCAGGCCAGCCCCCACTCGTGGGCGGAGACGTAGGGGTCGTGGGCCACCACCGCGGTGCCGCGCTCCCGCAGCCCCTCGATCAACGGCACCGCCGGCGTGTTGCGTGTGTCGTCGGCGTCCTCCAGGTAGGCTACCCCCAGCACCGCCACCCGTGCCCCTGCCAGCGGCTGCCCCACCTCGGCCAGCGCCTCTTCCACCAGCGCCAGCACGTGCGCCGGCATGCTATCGTTGATCCTCCGCGCCACAAGAATCAACTCCAGATCGCCTTCCTCTTCTCCTTCCTGCTTCCTGCCTCCTGCATCTTTGCTCCTTCCTGCCTCCTGCTTCCTCCCATACGTCTCGACACCGTATTTGAGCAGGTAGGTATCCTTGGGCAAGCAGTGCCCGCCCACGCCGGCCCCGGGGATGTGCATGTGGCGGTCGTCCCGGGCGTTGATCAGCCGCCGCACCGCGTGCACGTCCACCCCCAGCCGCCCGCAGGCCACGGCCATCTCGTTGGCAAAGGCGATGTTCACGTCGCGGTAGGCGTTCTCGACCACCTTGGCCATCTCCGCCGTCAGGCAGTCGCTGGCGGTGATCTCGGCCCGCACGATGTGCCGGTACAGCGCCACCGCCCGGCGGGTGCTCTCCTCGTCGATTCCCCCGACCACCCGCGGCATGTCGGTGATATAGGCCAGCAGCTTCCCCGGCATCACCCGCTCGTAGGAAAAGGCCAGGGAGAAGTCGGTCCCCGCCCGCAGCCCGGAGGCCTCCTCCAGGATCGGCTGGGCCACGTGCTGCGTCGTCCCCGGCGCCACGGTCGACTCGATGATCACGAGCGTGCCGGGTTGCAGGTGCCGGCCGGCCCGGGCGCAGGCCTCCCGCAGCGACTCGTAGCGCGGCACGTGGTCCTCGTCCACCGGCGTCTGCACATCGATCAGGATCGCCTGGGCCTCCCGGCAGACGCCGTAATCGTCGGTCACGCGAAAGGTGCCCTTGTCCACGACCACGCGCCGGATCAGCTCGGCCAGACCGGGCTCGTCGCCCTCGAAGGGGCAGCGGCCGGCGTTGAGGGCGTCGATCTTCCAGCCGGAGCGCGCCGAGCGCCGCTGCACCCCGGTCACGCGGAACCCCGGCACGTCGGCAAAGAGCGCCGCGCAGGGGATGCCGACGTAGCCCATGCCGATCACTACGACGTTCACACGTTCAGATTCCATGGACGGAAGACCTCTTTCGATCTGGTTGTTGGACCAAAGCTCGACTGCTCAACGTGCCTGGTCACGTCAGCACGTTCGCACGTTCACCGCCTACTCTCAACGTTCGAACGTTCCAATGTGTACACATGCCAACGCATTCGGGCGTGCTCCGCCCCTCCTGGGGACTCGCTGCCAGGAGAGGAGTGCTGCCTGGTGGTCCCGCCCGGAGCAGTGGCTACGACGGGCTGGAACCTCTACGTTGGCACGTTGGCACGTTCACACGTTGACACGTTGGCACGTTGGCACGTTTGCGCGTTGGCACGTTCACACGTTGACCCGCAGGAACTGGGCAACGCGGTCAGGCCTCGTACTCGATGCTCTCGTCACGGACGCGGCGGGCTGATGGCTGAGACTCAAGGTACGACATAAAGCGCGCTATTTGCCGGCTCGCTTTGTCCGCGGTATCGTAAAGAGCGTCGAACTGCTCTCGGTCGACGTAGCCACGGTCCAGGGCAATGTAGATCTGAGCTCGCAGCTCGCCTGCCGAAGCCTTTGCTCGTCCCAGATAGTCCAGGAATAGCGCCTGCGTGCGGCTCTCAAAACCCTCGGCGATGTTGGATAGGACCGACACCGCCGCGCGCCGCATCTGGTCCCGCAGCCCAAAGTCGCGCGCGAAGACGCCCTGGCTCGATTGGTCATAGATGAGATTGGCCAGCCGACGTGCCGTCTGCCAGGCCTCGATCTCCTCAAAGCGGGCTATTGTGGGCATGGTCTTACCCGACGTTCTAGCGTTCCAACGTTCCAATGTTCCAACGGTTGATCACCCGCCCCCGCCCCCTCGTCCTCCGCGGCGGGTGCGGGCGCGGGGCGATGCCCTCCAGGATATCGACCGGCACGACGGCGCGGTTGGCCTGGCCCAGGAAGCGGATCAGGATGCGCACCCGCTCGGCCGGCCCCACCGGCCCCTCGAAGACCGCCTCCAGGCCGGCCAGCGGCCCTTCTTTCAGCCGTACCGTCTCGCCCGGCCGGAAGCGGGCTTGTGGAAGACCACCTATAGCCTCCAGGCGGGCCAGCTGCTTCTGCACCAGCACGATGGCCTCATCCGGCACCCGCGCCGGCCGGCCGCCGAAGGAGACCACGCCGCGCAGCCCCAGCGTCCACTGCAGCGCCGACAACCCCACCTGCGCCAGGTCGGCCCGGACGAACAGGTAGCAGGGAAAGAGCGCCTGCGCGCGCGAGCCTCCCCGCCGCCGCTCGAGGTACTGCGGGAAAAAGGCCTCCAGCCCCTGCCGGCCCAGCTGCCGGGCCACCAGCGCCTCCTGCTTCGGTTTCGTGTAGAGCGCGTACCAGGATTCCATGGCGGTCAGATCTCGGCGATCAGCTTGGCCCTCTCGATCTGTCAACGTGCCAATGTGCAAACGTGTCAACGTGCCAACGCCTCAACGTGCCAACGTGCTAACGCCCTGCCCCCATACCCCAGCCGATGGCCTCCAGCCCCACCCGCACCGCCATGGGCCAGAGCCGGGGAGCACCGAGCAGCATCTTCAGGTAGGTCCAGAGGGGACCGGGACGCAGTGCCCAGCGGCGAAAGGCCACCCTCGCCCAGTGCTCCAGCCGTTCTGCCGGCAGGCCAGGATATTGTAACACGGTACTGCGGTCCATGTCAACTTCCTCCCAGCGCGTGCCGGGGCGGAACCAGCCGTTCTCCACCACCTCGAAGAAAAAGGGCGTCCCTGGGTACGGGGCGGCGATGTGGAAGAGCGCCAGGTCCAGCGGCAGGCGCAGCGCCAGGTCGATCGTCTGCCGGATCGTCTCCTCGGTCTCGCCGGGCAGCCCGATGATGAAATAGCCCCAGTTCTTGATCCCCGCCCGCCGCGCCCAGGTCAGCGCGCGCATGGGTTGCTCCAGGTCGTAGCCTTTATGCGCCCGCTTGAGCACCTCCTCGCTGGCCGACTCGATCCCCCAGGAGATCCAGTGGCAGCCGCTGCGGGCCATCAGGTGCAGCATCTCCTCGTCCACAAAGTCGACCCGGCTGTTGCACGTCCAGCGCAGCTTCCAGCCGCGCTCCAGGATGCCCTGGCAGATGCCCACGACGTGGTCGCGGTTGAGGGTGAAGAGGTCGGCGTACATGTGCACGTCGCGCAGGCCCAGTCCCACGAGCTGCTCGATCTCGGCCAGGACGCTCTCCGGCGAGCGGAAACGCACCGCGCTGCCGTAGCTGGCGTGCTTGATGCAGAAGCGGCAGCCGGCCGGGCAGCCCCGGCTGGTGACGACGAAATCGTAGGGGCCGCCGATGAGCGGAGCGCAGTAGTGCCGCAGGGGCAGCAGGTCGTGGCGGGGCAGGGGCAGGTCGTCGAGGTGGCGGATCAGGGGACGGTCCTCGTTGATGACGATCTCGGCGCCGCGGCGCCAGGCCAGGCCCCTGATGCGTTGGCACGTTGGCACGTTGGCACGTTGGCGCGTTGCCCCGCCGGCCCACGCGGGATCCCATTCTGGCTCGGTGTCGGTGAAGAGCCTCTGTAGTCGCCGGCGAAACGGCTCCTCCAGCCTTGCCCACGGGTTCCCCGCCACCGGCTGTTCATCGTCGGTCGCTGGTCCTTGGCCCATCGTCTCAAGGGCATCGACCAGCTCCCGCAGCGTCAACTCCGGCTCCCCCCGCAGCACATAGTCCAGCGCCGGATAGGCCCGCATCGTCTCCACCGGCATGGGCGTGACGTGGGTGCCAAAGGCGATGGTCGCCGCCCCCAGACTCCTGGCCAGGAAGCAGCCGTACATGTCGTTCTGCAGCGTCGGCCCGGTCACCTGCGTGACATAGTAGCGCGGCCGCTTTTCCCGCAGGAGTTGCTCAAAGGCCGGCCAGCCCATCCGCGGGGCCACGGCGTCGATCACGTCGAGGCGGTAGTCGGGAAAAAGGGCGGCCAGCTGGGCCAGGTCGGCCTGGGGCCACGGCGTACCCTCACGCGAGCGCCGGCCCACGCGGTGCTGACTGCGGATCCACTGCGCGCCATCGGGCGTCGGCGGGTTGGCGAAGAGGATGTCCACTGCCCCGGCCGGCCGCCGCTCGACGCGCCGGGCCACGATCTCGTCGGCGCTCGGGAAGCGCACCGGTACCACCAGCTCCCGCACCCGCCTGCCCCGGTTGCCCTCGCTCATCCAACCTCCAACCTCCAACCTCCAACCTCCAACCCTCTACTGCTTCAGCCTTTCCACCGCCGCCAGCCACTGCGCGTTGCCCGGCTCGAGCGCCAGCGCCGCCTCGTACGCGGCGATGGCCTCGGTCTTGCGGCCGGCCTTTTCGTGGGCCGCGGCCAGCGCGGCGTGCAGCCGGGCGTTCTGCGGGTCCAGGGCGATGGCGGCGGCGTAGGCGCGGGCGGCATCGTCCCAGCGCTCCTGCGCCGTGTAGGCGCTGCCCAGCAGCTCCCACGTGTAAGCGGTGCTGCCGTGCAGGGCTGTGGCTTGCTCATAGGCCCGCGTCGCGGCGTCCCAGTCGCCGGAGTCGCGGTAGACGTTGCCCAGCTCCGTGGCGTACCAGGCGTTGGGGCTCAGCGCCAGGGCCCGCGCCAGCGCCGCCGTGGCGCCGGGGCCGTCGCGGCGGAACCGCCAGCGGTAACGCCCCAGGTGGAACCAGGCCTCGGCGCTGGCCGGCGCGGCATTCACCGCCGTCTCCAGGTCGGCAATGGCCGCATCGCCCTGCCCCTGGTCGGCGTGGAGCTGGCCCCGTCCCAGGTAGTAGCGCACGTCGCCGGGGGCGGCCCGGTGCAGCTCGTCGTAGGCCACCAGCGCCTGGTCGTAGCGCTTGAGCGCCCGCAGCTGGTCGGCCCGGACGAAGAGGGCGTTGGCGTCGGCCGGGTCCAGGCGGATGATCAGCTCCAGGGCCGCCAGGCCGGCCTCCGGCTGCCCGCTGTTGAAGTAGGGCCAGGCCCGCGCCCAGAGCTGGTGGTTGGCCTCCCGCGGGTCGGCGTGGCGCAGGTGGGCATAGGCCTGCTCCACGTCTCCCTGGGCCTCGTACAGCAGGCCCAGCTCGAGTTGCGCGGCGTAGTTGGCCGGTTCCAGCTCGACGGCCTTGCCCAGTGCCTGCCGGGCGGCCGCGGTGTCGCCGCGCTCGATGTGCACCTTGCCCAGCAGGAAGTGGGCCCGCGCCGAGTCCGGCGCGACGCGCAGCGCGGCCTGGCAGAGCTCGGCCGCCGCGGTCAGCTCGCCGCGCGAGAGGAGCAGGTTGGCCTGGTCCAGGACCAGGTCGGCAGCCGCAGCGTCGCGCCAGCGGGCCACTGCCTGGTCCTGCTGGCCAGCGTGCCACAGGGCCAGCCCCTCGGCAAAGGCCTGCTGGCGGGCACGCCGCTGCGGGTCGAGCTGGGCCTGCTGCGGCCCCGTTGTCGAGAGGACCAGCTGCTCCGACTGCCACTGCGCCGTGATGGTGCGGTCGACGCGCAGGTCGGTGCGCATGCCAGCGGAGGCCACCGGGGAGGCTGCCACCTGGACCTGGACGTCGACCGGCAGGGCGTCGGTGCCCGGTTGCTTCTGCAGCGTCAGGCGATACTCCCCGCCCACGGCGACGGCCGGCGGGACGTAGGTGACCGAAACGGTGCGCTGCTCGCCCGGCAGGACGCGCAGGTACCCGGCGATGCAGGTGCGGCCGGCCTCCTGGCGGTACTCCATGCCGTCGTCGAACCCCTCGGCCCGCACGAAGCGGCTGCCCTCGGGCACGTAGATGCGGATATAGTCGCCGTAGCAGCCGGGGTCGTGGCGATGGGCTTTTGTCTGCGGGTCGAAACAGAACCCGCCGAACAGCTCGCGCGTCTCGGCGCTGCCCCAGCGGTCGAAATGGTTCCAGTACGACAGGGTGACGGTGCTCTCCTGGACCTGCAGGCTGCGGTCCAGCGTGACCTGGTAGGCGATGTCCTGCTCGATGAAGCGGTTGACCTCGGCGTAGGAAAAGTCCGAGTCCACCACCATGAGAAAGTCGCCGCGGTCGCTGCGGATGGCCCCGCCCCAGCCGGCCTCCAGCACGACTCCCTGGAGGGCAGGATCGTCGAAGTAGAGCAGGATGTGCTTCTCCTCCAATGCGCCGCCCAGCGCCTGTGCCAGGGCCGGCAGGCTGGCCGTGGTGAGCAGGCCGGGCTGCTGCAGCCGCTGGGCCACCGCCGCGGTCATCGCCGGGAGAAAGCCGGGGTCGCGGCGGTACCCTTCCCAGATCGTTTCCAGCATGTTGGCCCCGCCGACCGAGACGCCGTAGCCCGGCACCTCCACCGGGCCGAGCGCCTCCAGGAGGGCCTGGATGGCGTAGAGGTCCACGGCGATGACGCCGCCGGCCGGCTCGTGGCCGTCCAGCTTCCAGAACATCTGCACCGTCTGGGCCGAGGTGGGAAAGTCGCTGTAGAAGTTGGCGTCGCGGATGAACCAGGCGCCAAAGAGCATGTAGCGGACATAGGGGAAGGGCGGCTGGACCTTTTCGCGGTTGGGGTTGTCCCAGTCGTAGCTGCGGCGGTAGTCGAGCTGGGTGATCTCGCCCTGGTCCAGCGTGACGACGCCCATCGAGCCGAGGAACCCACCGGTGGCGCGCAGCTCAAAGTTGTTCTGTCCCAGGATGAGGTAGCGGCGGGGACCCTGCATGCCCAGCAGGGTGTCGGCCTGGGGCAGGACCTTGTTCAGGAGCCCCAGGTCTTGCACCAGGGCCGGCAGGTTGGCGTCGAGCTGCTCCAGCAGGGAGGCGATGCGGCCAAAGGGCCCGTCGTCGAGCTGGCGGGCATCGATGAAGGTGCGTTCGTAGGCGGCGTGTTGCAGGCGGCCGTGCGCGCGCAGCAGCAGCGCCCGCTGCTGCTGCAAGAGCGTGACGATCTGGGGCAGGCCGCTCTGGCTGCCTTCCTGCAGGGCCGGCAGCAGGGCCTCCAGCACCGTGCCGAGGTCGGCCGCGGCGCCGCTGAGGTCGGCGGCCATGGCTGTGATGTGCGGCGTGGCGGCCAGCTCGGGGCCGTAGCGGGGGACCCAGCCCAGGTTCCCCAGGAGCCAGTCGAAGGTGCCGACCTCGGCCCGCAGCGCCTGCAGGTCGCTGTCCAGGGCGTCGACCTGCTCCTTCAGGGCGGAGAAATCGGCCAGGAGCTCGGGCGCGGGGCGCTGCAGCGATGCCTGCAGGGTCTCCATGTGGGCCAGCCCGCCGCGGGCGAACTGGTAGGCACGGTAGGCCGTCAGGCCCAGCCACAGGAGCATCAGGAGGATACCGGCCAGGATCAGGAGGTAGGCCACGCGGCGGCTGATTCGTAGTGGGCGGGGCTTGCCTTTCCGACCGGACCACCCCATCGCCTGGCGTCCTCCTGCCGCCGCGGTGCAGTCCGCGCGGGGTCGTGCCTGGTGGAGCCCGGCTCTAACGGGCTACCTGCTCTTCCGGCTTGTGCTGGTGTCCAAGCTTGCGACGGCGGCGCTTCTTTCGCTGCCCGTCTTCGCCATAGTAGTGCGAGTAGTAGTAATAGTAGTAATAGCCCTCGGAGCGCGTGTTGACCCGGTTGAGGATCGTGCCGAGGAGGCGCGCGCCCACCTGGTGGAGCGATTCGACCGCCTTGCGCACGGCCTCGCGCCGTGTGGCGCCGGAGTCGGTCACCAGGACGACGCCGTCCACCCGGGTCGCCAGCACGGTGGAGTCGGTGACCGTCAGCAGCGGTGGGCTGTCAAAGATGATCACGTCGGCCACCTGCTGGAACTGCTCGATCAGGCCCTGCATGCGCTGCGAGCCCAGCATCTCCGAGGGGTTGGGCGGCAGCGGGCCGCTGGGCACGAAGAAGAGCCTCTCGACCTTGGTGGGGCAGACACCGCTGGCCACGTCCCTGTCGTCGGCAATGAGCAGGCTGGTGAGCCCCCAGTCGTTGGGAGCCTCGAAGATGCGGTGCAGGATGGGCCGGCGCAGGTCGGTGTCGACGAGGATGACGCGCTTGCCGGCCTGGGCAAACACCACGGCCAGGTTGGCGGCGGTGGTGCTCTTGCCCTCGGTGGGCTGCGGGCTGGACACCAGGACTGTGCGCAGCGGGCGGTCGAAGCTGGAGAACTGCAGGTTCGTGCGCAGCACGCGGAAGCACTCCGAGATATTGGAGCGCGGCTTGCTCAGGGTGACCAGGCGCTCGGGGGCCTGCTCGCTCTGCGCCATGCGCGGGACAATGCCGAGGAAGGGAACGCCGCTCAGCGTGGAGAGCTCCTCGCCGCTCTTGACCGTGTCGTCCAAGTACTCCAGGAGCAGGATGGCACCGGTCGCCAGCAGCGCCCCGATGGCCCCGGCCAGGGCCACGTTCGTTGTCGTCTGGGGGCCGATGGGAGCGTAGTTGGGCTCGGCCCACTCGACGACGTCCAGGACGTTGGCCCGTCCGCCGCTCACGGCCACCTCGAGCTGGGCCCTGGTGGACTCCCACTGATAGACCTGCTGCTGCAGGAGGTCGCGCCGCGCCGTCATCTCGGCGATGGCCCGGGCCGAGTTCTCTCCGGGGATGGCCGCGTTGATGTTCGCGATCTCTGTCTTGGCGCTATTGATGCGCGCCTCGAGCTCCTGGATCTGCTCCTTCAGGCTGTTCAGGCGGCTCGCCTCACTGCTCTCCGATCCGCCGGGGCTCTTGCGGATCATCTCATCTGCGACGGCGTTGGCGATGGCCGCGGCACGGTTGGGATCGACGTCGATGACGGTGATGTCCAGGATCTGGGTGCCCTGGACGAGCTTGACAGCGATCATGCCGCGCAGGGCATCGGTGGGTATCGTGTACCCCTGGTTTTGCAGTTGAGCCTCCACACCATTCAGGATGGGGGTAGCGGTAGCCAGCTCAACGTAGGTGAGGGCCAATTGCGAGGCGGTGTTGATCGCCATCCAGTCGGGGTTGGCGCTCTGGATGCTCGTCCCAACCATGACGCGCGCCCGGCTGCTGTAGATGCGGGGCTGGGAGCGGGTGACGTAGTAGCTGCTGCCCGCAGCGATCACCGTGGCTGCCAGGAGGAGCCACCACCAGCGGCGCAGGACGCGAAGGTAACGCCGGATTTCCAATCGAATCCCCCTGCTGCGCAAGCGGCCAGACCCGCCGCCATTCCCGGGGCTCCGCTGCCGGATGGCACGCTACGCGGGGCCGGGGTGCCCGTCGGCCTCGGCAACGGAGCCTGGACTCGTTGCGCAGGGATGACCGCCGACTGTGCGGTGCCGGCAAGAGCCGCCCTTGGCGGGCTCAGCGGCCTACGATTCCTCCGGCCGTGCGCGCGTGCGGGCCCGTACGGCGAGGGCGATTCCGAGCAGCAGGAGCAGCAGGCCGGACAGCAGCAGCCACAGGGAAAAGCCCCCGCTCGGCGTGGCAGCGGGAGTACCCGTGGGCGGCTGGTACGGTGGGGTCTCGCAGGCACCCTCGGGACGCACGATCACTTCAGCATAGGCCTGGCGGTCCCCTTGGTTCGTGTGCATAAAGACCCAGTTGGTCAGGGTCGTGTCGTTCGGCACGTCCTCGAGCACGGTGGCGTGGACGACAATGGTCACGATCTCGCCCGGGTAGATAGCACCGACGACCACCCGGAAGGAGTTCCCGTTGATCGTCACGATTCCCTTGGATGAGGTGACGCTTTCCAGGTGGAGCTCGGGAGGCAGCGTATCGCTGATGACGACGCCAGTAGCCGGAGCCGTGCCGACGTTCGTGGCCACGATGGTGAAGATGACCGGATCGCCCGGGTAGCAGCAGTAGGGCTGGGCGATCTTGGTGAGCACCGGGTCGGCGATCTCCTCGGAGGGAGTGGGCGTGGGGACAGTCTGGCCGTAGGCCTTGCCCCAGGAACCTTGGAACGAGGTCAGGATGAGCAGGGCGCCCAGACCGATGCAGAGATAGGCGAACCAGCGCTGGGATCTCGTCTCGCTCCACTTGTCTGGCAGTCTCACCATGAAGGTGCTCCTTTTCAGCACTGCTGCCGTACAGAGGCAGATACCCCCCACAGTTTCCCCCGTGTCGTTTACTATAGCACATCTGGTGGTGATTGTCAACTGCTTTCTGGGATCCACTCACAAACGCCGTGCACCACGAAGGGCGGCCCGCTGCGTCTCCAGGACCTGCGGCAGTGGCCCGCGCTGTGCGCCAAAGCGGCGCCCTGCAAGGGGCCGCAGTCGAGGCAGGCATGGGATCTATGCATAGAGGTCTGCTGCTCCACTTCCAAACGCGCTGCACAACTCTGTGGTATAATGGGGGCAGTGCCGTCGGGATCGGGCAGGCTGTCGCGAGATGTGGAGGAGAGCGTCGCCATGGTGTCTCTGCTGGATGCGGAACACTGCCGGGAGATCTTCGAGCACGCCCCGGTCGCGCTCTGGGAGGCCGATTACTCCCAGGTCAAGGCTCTGCTGGGACACTTCCGCGACCTGGGGAGCCGGGACCTGCCGTCGTACCTGGAGGACCACCCCGAGCTGGTGGAAGACTGCGTGAAGCTGGTCCGGATCACGGCTGTCAACAGGCCGGCCATGGAGCTGTGCCAGGCCACGCGCAGGGAGCAGCTCCTGGGCGATTTCAGCCCGCTGGTGCGGGAGATATCCCCGGAAGCCTTTCGCGAGCAGATGGTCGCCGTGGTGCAGGGCTGCCGGCACCTGGAGTGTCGTACCAACATGCAGCGACCGGACGGCACGGCCAGGCACCTGCTGCTCCGCTGGTCCGTGCCGCCGGGGGGCGAGGCGACCTTCAGCCGGGTCTTGGTATCGGCCGTGGACGTCACCGAGCTGCGCCGGGCGGAGGATGCCCTGCTGCGGCGCACCATGGAGATGCAGGAGCGCATCGAGGAGCTGGACGACTTTGCCCATACCGTCGCCCACGACCTGAAGAACCCGCTGACCTCGATCGTCGGCTTTGCCGAGTCGCTGGAGGAACACCTCGACACCTTCTCCGACGAGCAGAAGCGCGAGAACCTGCGCACGATCGCCTGGAGCGGGCGCAAGATGACCAGCATCATCCAGGAGCTGCTGCTACTGGCCAGCGTGCGCATGGCCGAGATCGGGACGATGCCGCTGGACATGGGGCGCATCGTGGGACAGGCCCTGCAGCGCCTGGCCTACATGATCGATTCCCACCGGGCCCAGGTCGTCCTGCCGGCCTCCTGGCCGTTGGCGCAGGGGTATCCTGCCTGGGTCGAGGAGGTGTGGGTCAACTACCTCAGCAACGCCATCAAGTACGGCGGCAAGCCGCCGCAGGTGGAGCTCGGCGTGAAGCTGCAGGGCGATGCGGTGCGCTTCTGGGTGCGCGACAACGGGCCCGGCATCGCGGCCGAGGCGCTGCCGCTCCTGTTCAAGCCGTTCTCCCGCCTGGATCATCTGCGCGCGGAGGGGCACGGGCTGGGGCTTTCGATCGTCCGCCACATCGTCGAGCGGCTGGGCGGGCAGGTGGGGGTGCACAGCGAGATCGGCCGGGGCAGCACCTTCTACTTCAGCCTGCCGGCGGTCCGGCTGGACTAGAACCCCAGCCCCCTCTCGCGCAGAGAGACATAGCGCTGCCTCCCGATGACCAGGTGGTCGAGCACCTCGACCGAGAGCAGCCGGCCGGCCGCCACGATTTCCTTCGTCACGGCCACGTCCTCCGGGCTGGGCGTTGGGTCGCCGCTCGGGTGGTTGTGCACGATCAGCACCGCGGCGGCGTTCTCGCGCACCGCCTCGCGAAAGAGCTCCCCCACCCGCACCAGCGAGGTGCTGACGTTTCCCTGGTAGACCACGGCCTGCCGGATGACCTGGTGGCGCGTGTCCAGGAGAATGGCCCGCAGCTGCTCCTGGTCCAGCGTGCCCATCTCCAGGAGCAGTAGGGCGGCGACGTCCTCGGGCGAGCGGACCTGCAGGCGTTCACCCGGGGCGACCAGCAGCAGCCGCCGGCCCAGCTCGAGCGCCGCCTTGACCTGCGCGGCCTTGGCCGGCCCCACGCCGCGCGCCTGGGATAGCTCCGCGGCGTTGGCCCGCAGCAGCCCGTGCAGGCCGCCGTGGGCCAGCAGCAGGTCGCGCGCCAGGTCCAGCACGGTGCGCCTCGCGGTGCCGGTGCGCAGCAGGATCGCCAGCAGCTCGGCCTCGGAGAGCGCCGCCGGCCCGAGTTGCAGGAGCCGCTCCCGGGGCTGCTCCGTGGCCGGCAGCTCGCGCATGGTGCGCCAGTGTGCTTCGCTCGTGTCGTGCATCCCTTCCTCCCTCGCCTAATCGCTTGCCTGCATTGTATCACAAGCGCGCGGCGATTGCAAGTTCTGGAGAGGTCTTGACGGTTGCCGATTTGACAGGCCGGCCCTTTTCTGCTATATTGCTGTGGCTGCTCCTGTTTAACAATCGATCCGTGGTGGCAGAGGCGCCCGAAGCCCGGATGCCAGGGCCGAACGGGGGAAACCGGTGCGAGTCCGGTGCTGTCCCGCAACTGTGAGGGATGCACGCCATCCCAAGCCAGGTCGCCCACCTCTGCCGCTTCTCTGCACTGCCTTCGTGGACAAAGGGGTGTGAGAGGATGCTCCGGCGCCTGGGTACGCCCCTCCTTCCATGGAGGGGCTTTTTGCTGGCCGTTCGGTCGTAGAAAAGGAGGTCGTGCCATGCGTGCCTGCCGTTCCCTGTCCGTTCTCCTGCTCGTGCTCGCTCTGCTGATCGCCCTGCCCCCGGCGGCACAGGCGGCCGGCCCGTACCGCGACGCCGCCCTGGGAGCACTGGCCTGGATCGCCCGACAGCAACAGCCCGATGGCGGCTTTCCCGGCTTTGGCCCTGGTACGACCGCGGACGCCGTGCTGGCCATCTGTGCCGTCGAGGGTGACCCCAACGGCTTCCTGGCCGCGGGCAACTCCCCTGTCTCCTACCTGGGCGCCCACGCGGGCGAGCTGGCCGGTGCGCCCGGCAGCGCGGCAAAGGTCCTCCTGGCGGCGGTCTGTGCCGGCCACGACCCGCGCGCCTTCGGCGGGGTCGACCTGGTGGCCGCCCTGGAATCGGCCTACGACCCGGCGAGTGGGCGCTACGGGTCCGATCTGACCGGCCATGCCTTTGCCCTGCTGGCCCTCTCTGCTGCCGGCCGGCCGATCCCCGCCGAGGCTGTCTCCTGGCTGCGCGCGGCCCAGACCCCCGAGGGCGGTTGGGCCTGGGACGGCAGCCCAGGCGCGGGCGCCGCCGACACCAACTCGGCCGCACTGGCCGTTCAGGCCCTCGTCGCGGCCGGCGTGCCCCGGTCGGACCCGGCCCTGCAGCGGGCCCTGGCCTATCTGCACGGCCAGCAGAACGCCGACGGCGGTTTCCCCTACGCCAAGCCCTCGCCGTGGGGCAGCGACACCGATGCCAATTCCACCGCCTATGTCGTGCAGGCCCTCGTCGCGGCCGGCGAGGACCCCGAGGGCGCGGACTGGACCGTGGCCGGCAGCACGCCGCTGACGGCCCTCTGGCGGCTGCAGCTCCCCAGCGGGGCGCTGGAGTGGCAGGCCGGCTTCGGCGAGAACGCCGTGGCCACCTACCAGGCCGTGCCGGCGCTGATGCTGCGGCCCTTTCCGCTGGCCCGCACCGTGGTGGCCGACACCCCGGCGGTGCTTCCTGCGACCGGCCACGGCGATCCCCTGTCGGCCGCGCTTGGCGGTATCGGCCTGGTCGCCTTCCTGGTCGGGCTGGCCCTGCGCCGCCTGGCACGGCCGGCCCGGGCCAGAGGTGTTGCTGGCGAGGTGGGCGATGTCCGACGTGCAGCGATCCGCTGACGGCACGGGCCTGGTCCAGATCTACACCGGCGACGGCAAGGGCAAGACCACGGCGGCGCTGGGGTTGGCCCTGCGGGCGGCCGGCCACGGCCTGCGCACCTACATCGGCCAGTTCATGAAAGGGCAGGACTATGGCGAGCTGCGATCGGCGGGCATGCTGTCGCCCTACCTGACGATCGAGCAGTACGGCCGGCCCACGCTCATCCACGTCCACGAGGCCACGCCCGAGGACGTGCGCCTGGCCCACGAAGGGCTGGACCGGGCCCGCGCGGCCATGTGCAGCGGCAGCTACGACATTGTCGTCCTGGACGAGGTCTGCGTGGCCCTGCACTTTGGGCTGCTCACGCTGGCGGAGGTAGTGGTTTTCCTGGAGCAGCGGCCGGCCGGCGTCGAGCTGATCCTGACCGGCCGGCGAGCGCCCGTAGAGCTGATCGCGCGGGCCGACCTGGTCACCGAGATGCGCGAGGTGAAGCATCCGTACGCGCGGGGTGTGCCCGCGCGGCGGGGCATCGAGTACTGACGCGCCCGGCGCGCCTGGGAGGCCTGTCCGGTATGCGAGCACAGGCGATGTCGCGACGCAGGGATCTCCTTGTGGCTCTGTTGCTGCTGGTCGTGCTGTCTGCGGCCGCCCGGCCCCTGCCGGCCGCAGCCCAGGCAGAGCACCACGCCGGCCTGGTCGTGGACTTCCGCGACGGCCGGGTGATCGTGCGCGTGGTCGCTTTCACCGGGGACAGCATCACCGGGGTAGAGCTGCTGCAGCGCTCGGGCCTGAGCGTGGCCCTGCTGGCCGGGGCGGCGGTCTGCGCCGTCGAGGATGTGGGCTGTGCCCCCACGCCGCAGGACTGCTTTTGCCAGTGCCGCGGCGGCGAGTGCCTCTATTGGAGCTACTTTCATCTGGAGGGCGGCGCCTGGGTCTATGCGCCGACGGGCGCGGCCAGCCACATCCTGCGCGATGGCGACGTGGACGGCTGGGTCTGGGGCAGCGGGCAGACCGCGCCGCCGCTGCTGACGTGGGAGCAGATCTGGGCCCTGGCCGGGCCGGCGGCGCCAGTCCAGGTGCCGCCGAGTGCGGAGCCGGGGCGGCCTCCCACCGGGATGCCCGCGACCCCGAGCGCCTCGCCCACGGTGCCGACGGCCCCGGTCGACACCGCGGCGCCGCCGCCCACGGAGGAGGTGTCTCCCCGGCCGGTCGCCTGGGCCTCTCCCGCGGCGCTGGCGACCGAGGCAGTGCCCGCGGTGCGGCCCAGCGCGGCCCCGCTGCCCACGGCGACCGAGACGCCGCCGATCGTCACCGCCCTGGGCGGCGCGCATCCGCCGGGGCAGGGCGCTTCGACGGGTGGCGCGGCCGACGGCGGCCTGTACACGGCCCTGGGCTTCGGCGGCCTGGTGCTGCTGCTGCTGGGCCTGTGGCTGGGGGTGCGCTGGCGGAGGCGGGCGGGCGATGGGTGAGGCGAGCGAGCGGGTCCTCCTGGAGTGCTACCGGGCGCTTCTGGCGGCCTACGGCCCGCAGGGCTGGTGGCCCGGCGAAGGAGCCTGGGAGATCATGGTGGGAGCCGTCCTGGTCCAGAACACGACCTGGCGGAACGTGGAGAGGGCCCTGGCGAACCTGAAGGCGGCCGGCGCGCTCTCGCCGGCCGGCCTGCGCGATCTCCCGCAGGCGGAGATGGAGCGGCTGCTGCGGCCGGCGGGCACCTACCGGGTCAAGGCCGGCCGTCTGCGGGCGCTGGTGGAGCATCTCTGGCGGGCCCACGGCGGCGACCCGTACGGCGTGCTGCGTGGGGAGCTGGGTTCGCTGCGGCGGGAGCTGCTGGCCGTGCCGGGCATCGGACCGGAGACGGCCGACAGTATCCTGCTGTACGCCGGGGGCCGGGCGGTCTTTGTGGTGGGGGCGTACACGCGGCGGCTGTTGGCGCGCCTGGGGCTGGTGCCGCCGTCCTGTTCCTATGAGAAGCTACAGGCCGTCTTCATGCAGCACCTGCCGGCCGACGCGGCCCTGTTCAACGAGTACCATGCCCTGATCGTCCGCCACGGCCAGGAACGCTGCCGCGCGCGGCGGCCACGCTGCTGCGGTTGTCCTCTGGCCGGCCGCTGCCCATCCGCCAGCGGCACGTAGCCCGTTCACCCGGGCGCCGTGTCCCACCCTCGCCCCCGTCCGGCGCCGGCTGCCCAGCCGGCCCCGCCGCGGTCGCCGTGTCGGCGCCCACGGCGGCAGGCTTCGGCCCGGCTCCTGGCAGCTTCGGTGGCGGCAGGATCCGGTGCGGCACGCCGGGCGCCAGTGCGCTGTCTTCCCTCGGGCGTGACGCCCCGTAGGCACAGATGTGCGCCCCGAGCGCAGACCACGTCGCCGAGGGCACCTGGCGTCTTCGAGGGCCCTCGTACCGGCGGCCCGCTCCGGTGGCACCGCTGTGCCTTCGGGGTTGATCCGCGGCAGTTGCCTATGCCTGCGCCCGCAGCTGCTCCAGCGTCTTCCTGGCATCCGGCGCCATAGCGAAAAAGGTCTCCAGCCGCTGGCAGCTATAGTCCGGGCACACGGCGCAGTTGGCCACGCCGCGCTCGATGCCGCACAGCCGCACTTCGCATTCGTAGCAGTGCCCGCAGAGGCGGTCGCTCGTGGCGATGCAGCCGTCGCAGAGGATGCTCTCCGGGGTAATGGTGGCGTGGAACGCCTGCGACCATTCGCTGGCGGTGCGTTCCAGCAGCGCGCGGTCGTTCGTCTGGGTAGCGATGTAGGCGGGGCAGTCGTTGCAGATGAGACCACAGTGGGCGATGATGCGCTCCATGGGAATCCTCCTTCTTCTCCAACGCGGCTCTGGCCGAACACGGGGTCATGATAGAACATTTGTCCGTCTCTGTCAAGTGGGCTTGCGCGATTACTGCCTCCCCAATCTGCTCAGCGCGCCGCACTACCTTTTGTCGTTGACAGACGCCTGCCTTTGTTGTACAATAGACAATAGATCGGACCGTGGAGGATCCGTTGGACAGGCGTTACTTTGCCAGGCTGCTTGGCTCTCGTCGGCGGAGGGGCTTCCTTGGGGTGAGCCTGACGCTGGTGCTGCTCGTTGCCCTCAACGTCTGGCCGGGCCTGGGGCCGGCGCCTGCCTCGAACCCGCCGTCCGCCTGGGCCGTGCCCGCCGACCCCGCGCCGATCCTCTACACCTATGACCTGCGGGCATCCTACCTAAACCACGAGGCCCGTTCCGGAGACGGCTACGGCGTCCAGGGGGCCGAGCAGCCCGTGCCGGGCAAGTCGTACAGCGACCTGCTGTACGACTATGACCTCACCCTGTTCGTGACCACGCTGCAGGGCATCGTCAACCGCGCCGGCCCACGCCTCTACGTGTACCACGCGGCAGGCGTGGACGACTACTGGCTGCAGACCTTCCTCGCTCCCGAGGAGTGGCTCAGCCAGTACCAGGTCGTCCCCATCGCCGACCTGGCAGCGCTGCTCGAGACCTTTCGCGCCGATGTCGCCGGGACGGTGGTCTGGGAGGATCGCGTGCCTGCCACGCTGAACGTGGCCACGACGATCGCCGGGATCGAGAACACGCCCGTGATCCGCCAGGGCAGCGCGCTCTACGACCAGGTCACCGCGGCGATGCCGGTGCTGGTGGACCTCAGCGGCCGCTTCAGCAGCAAGGCCGGGGCCTACCGTTGGGCCGTTCAAGAGTACCTGCAGACAGGCCGGGCCAACCCGCTCCTGCTGGCCTATATCGAGGATGGCTGGCCGGCCGTGCTCTACGGGCAGCGCCAGATGACCAGCGGGTCTACCTCGGTCTTTTCCCGCGACTACCTCGTGCAGGGCCGCGGCTTTGTCTTCGATCTGTCGCCATGGGGCGACGAGATACCGATCGATGAGCCGGACCAGCCGCTGGGCGAGGACCGGGCAGTCTTTGAGGAGATCCTGGCGGCGGCCCGCCGGCAGGCCGGGGAGCAGATGATCGCCGTGTGGGGCTTTCCGCCCTGGTGGCAAAAGTACTCCGACAGCGCGGGGGCTGGAGGAAGCCACGCCCCGGTGGACGGGGAGTGGGAGACGGTCTGGCTGGCCTCTTCCTACGGAGCCTACTTCACCGGCAGCCTGGGCGATGTGTACGGCCTGGACATGGCCAACGCCTCCGTGCACCGCCTCGCTCCCTTTCCGGGCTGGGTGCCGCGACTGCCGGCCCCGACGGCGGATGACCTGAGCAAGGCCGGCCTGCTGCAGGATGGCCGCGTTGCGCCAAAGACCTACCTGCTCTACTACATGGGCGACTTTGACTTCTCGCAGCCCCTCTACACCCTGATGCCGGACCTGTGGCAGGACGAGCGCCGCGGCGAACTGCCCCTGGCGTGGGGCATCAATCCCCAGGCGATCGAGATCGTGCCCGATATCCTGGACTATATGGCCAGCACGCGTACGGCCAACGACTACTTTGTGGCTGCCGACACCGGGGCCGGCTACCTGAACCCGGAGGCGCTGCCCGTATCGCTGCGCGAGTCCTGGCGGCAGCACAACGCGGCCTACTACCGGCGACTGGGCCTCGCCATCACCGGGTTCTTCCTCAACGGCCAGGGCGCCGAGGCGCCCGACGAGGTCGTGGACCTGTATCGCTCGTTCTCGCCCGACGGGATCACCTTCAACTGGCACCACCTGGTGGGCGACTGGCCCCGCCTCCAGGGCAATACCCCGCTGACGGCCTTTCCCTACTACGGCATGAGCAACGACAACCCGCTGCCCGACTGGGTCGATCAGGTGGACCAGGCCTATGCGCAGTACCAGCAGTCCCACGGGACCGGCGGGCCTGTCTTTCTGACCTTTCGCTGCGTCTACGTCTCGCCCTCGTTCCTCCTGCAATTGACCGAGGAGCTGCGCCGGCAACACCCCGAGCGCGACTATGAGGTGGTCGATCCCTTCACTTTCTTCCACCTGCTGCGCCAGGACCTGGGCGGCAGCAACGACCATCGCGCCACCTTCCTGCAGCCGGCCCTGCCGGCTAAGATGGTCGCCGGGCAGGCCGAGGCCATCCAGTTGGCCGTGCGCAACGACGGCTGGGACACCTGGCCCGCCCAGGAGGTCGGCCTGGGGTTCAACATGGAGGAGACGGCCGCGGCCGGCGCTTCCCCGGGGGCCTCTGGCAATGCCCTGTACCTGCCGCTGGAGAGCGAGGTGCTGCCCGGCCAGGTCTACACCTTTACCTTCCTGCTGGGCGCGCCACTGCGGCCGGGAACGTACCGGATGCAGTACGACATGCTCCGGCAGCCCTGGCAGTGGTTCCACGCCGAAGGCAGCCTGTGGCAGCAGGAGTCGGTCCAGGTGGAGCTGCCCATCGCCGGCATGACGCTGGAGCCGCGCACGCTGCCGCAGTGGCCGACGCCGGCCCCCTTCGGCCCCAACGGCTTGCCCACGCCGCGCATCTCGCAGGGGGTTACGGCGACGGTGACTGCGACGGCGGCGGTCTCGCCGGCTGCTCCGCCCCTGACGCCGGCCCCGATCCCCGAGAGCCTGCCCAGCGGTTGGGACCAGCCGCGGCTGGTCGCGCAGACCCTGGCCGGCCGGCCCATCTGGGCCGTCGCCCGCGATGCCCGCGGCACGATCTGGCTGGGCGGCGAGCAGGGTGTGGTGGCCTTTTCCCCCAACGACGATGTCGATCCCGATGACGACACCGTGCAGACCTATTCCCAGGCCGACGGGCTGCCCAACCAGTGGGTCACGGCCATCGCCGCAGACGACGCCGGCGGGGTCTGGTTCGGCACGCAGGGCGGCGGGGTGGCCTACCGCGACGGAGCAGGTTGGACGATCCATACGGCGGCTGACGGCCTGGCCTCTAACTGGGTCCGGGACATTGCCATCGACTCGGCCGGCCTGGTCTGGTTCGCAACATCCAGAGGGGTGAGCGTCTTTTCTGGGACAACCTGGCAGACCTTTACCCCCAACGATTCGCCGCTCCCCCACGATGTGGTGACCGACATCGCCATCGACAGGGACGGGAACTACTGGTTCGCCACCGAGGGCGGCGGCGTGGCCCGCCTCTCCGCCGACGGGCGGGAGTGGCAGTCATACACGACCGCCGATGGGCTGGGCGACGATTTCGTGCTGTCGATGGCAACCGATCCCCAGGGCTATGTCTGGGCCGGCACGTGGCGGGGTGGGCTGAGCGTCTTTGATGGACAGGAGTGGCAGACCTACAAGGCCGGCAACAGCGGCCTGGCCGCCAACTGGGTACAGGCGGTCGCCGTGGATGCCCAGGGGCGCGTGTGGTGCGGCACCTACGGGCTGCCGGGCGGGGGGCTGAGCGTGCTCGTGCCCGGGACGGGGCAGTGGGCGCAGTACGGGCCGGCCGACGGATTGCCATCGGACAACGTCACCGTCTTGGCCCCCACCCGGCCCGGCGAGATCTGGGTGGGCACGCAGCTGGGGGCGATCCGCTATCTGGACCCCCTGGCCATCTATGCGCCGGAGCTCTCCCCGACACCCCAGCCAAGCCCTCGAACGACTCCCCCTCCGACCCGTGATCCCACGCGCTACGCCTACCGCGGCGGGGAAGAGTGGAGCGTGGCCGGCCTGGGGGCGGCTGCCGCGCCCGCGGGACCCTTGCAGCCGCCTACGCCGACGCGCCTGCCCTCGCCCACGCAGGGCACGCCGGCGCCCACGTCAACGCGGCTGCCGTCGCCAACCCCGCCCGTCAGCGCCAGCCCGAGCCCTGTCCCTCCGACCGACACGCCCAGCCCCTCGCCCCCGACGCCCACGCCCACGCGGACCAACACGCCGACGCACAGCCCCAGGCCCACGGCTACGCCCACACGCACCCCGACCGGCACAGCTACGCCGGGCACGCCGACAGCCTCTCCTACGGCCAGTCCCACCGTGACCGGCACGCCGCCCACGGCCACACCCACCCGCACGGCCACGCCGACGGCCGTGCCCACGGGGGTCTGCCCCACGGCCCGTCCGGCACCGCCAGCCACGCCAGCCCCGCTGCCGACCCAGGAGACCGACCTGGTCCATACCTTCACGGCTACCTCGGGCAAGGTCAAGCGTATCAATGAGCGCCCCGGGGGCAACGCCCTGCGCGTGCCGGAGACGCGCGGGATCGGGGGCCGGCCGATCCGCGTGTACGTGAATGCCGATACCCTCGTCTGGGTCGCCGGCATCCAGCTCGAGATCAGCTACGATACCACTATGCTCACCGCCACCGGGGTGAACCTGACCCCGCGGAGCGAGACCATGAGCCGGCCGGCTCCGGTGCTGGATACGGGCCGGGGCAGCGTCGACCTGCTGCTCTTTTCGCCGGAGGGGGCGGCCATCCCGCCGGGCCGCGGGCCCATCTTGAGCCTGCTCTTCGAGGTCCAGTCCGGGGCAGCGGACGGCCGGCGGGCCCGCATCGACATCACGCGGGCGATCCTGGTCGATGTGGACGGCAACGAGGTCGTCGTGCCCGGATCCTATATCTATGACGGCTCGCTGGTGATCTGCTCCTCCTGCTTCCTGCACAACGGGGACATCGACAAGGACGGCCAGGTCACCGTCCTGGATGTGCAGCGTGCGGTCAACATCGTCATCGGCCGGCACATTGCCGACGATGAGGAAATCGTGGCCCTGGACATCAACGGCGATGGCAACACCGACGTGCTCGACGTGATCAAGCTGGTAAACCTGGCGCTGGGGCGCGAGGAACCGCCGCCGTGGCAGCCCAGCCCGACCCCACTGCCCTTTGTGACGCCCACGCCAACCTACCCACCCACCCTGACGCCTACCGGGACCCCGTCGACGGCGACGCCGACGGCGACCGTGGGCACTCCCACGCCCAGCCCGACCGGGCTGACCCCCACGCCGACCGCGACGGCGACGCCCGCCACCGTGTCCCCGCAGCCCACGGTTGCGCCGTACCCGACGGTGCTGAGCACGGCACCGGCCGCGCCGTAGTCGCTGTTATGGTCCCGCGCGGGCGGCGTCGGCCGGCGGTGCGCGCTGACCTGTCGGAGCCTGTAGTGGCCGACCTGGTGCGCTTTCGGCTCTTCCACCCCTTTCCTGAGCTCGTTCACGGCATCTCCGATCGGAGCTACGGCTCGGTCTATCCGGCGGGCGCCGGGGGGCGGACCAGGCTGGCCGCGGCGCTCGGGGTTGCCGAGGAGGACCTGGTGCCGACCCGCCAGGTCCACCGCGCCGAGATCGTGCGCGTCCCCGGGCCGGGCTATGGCGACTGGGGCGGCCAGCGCGGCGCAGACGGGCTGATCACCGCCGTGCCCGGCCGATTCCTGATGGGCTACTTTGCCGACTGCGTGCCCATCCTGGCCTACGACCCGGTACGGCGGGCCGCCGGGCTGGCCCACGCCGGCTGGCGAGGCACGCTGCTGCGCATCGCCGGCCGGCTGGTGGAGGAGATGGCCGCCGACTTCGGCACCTTCCCGGGGGACCTGCGTGTCGGGCTGGGGCCGGCCATCGGCCCGTGCTGCTACGAGGTTGGCGCGGAGGTGATCGCCGGCCTGCGCGAGCGCTTCCCCGGTCACGATGACCTGCTGCGGCCCGGCCGGCCGGGCCATGCCCACCTGGACCTGTGGGAGGCCAACCGCCGGGTCTTGCTGCAGGCCGGGGTCCTGCCGGACAGGATCGAGGTGGCCGGCCTGTGCACGGCCTGCCATGGGGAGCGGTTCTATTCCTACCGTCGCGAGGGCCGCGTGAACGGGCTGTTCGGAGCAGTGATCGGCGTACGTCGGTAGGCCTGGCGCTGTCCACTGGGGGACAACGATGGATGTGGCGCGGATTGCGGGGAACCTGGAGCAGGTGCGGGCCACCATCGCTGCGGCCGCCGGCCGGGCCGGGCGCGATCCGGCCGGGGTGGCCATCGTGGCCGTGACCAAGAGCTTTCCGGCCGAGGTCGTGCGGGCGGCTGCCGCAGCCGGCCTGTCCGACATCGGCGAGAACCGGGTGCAGGAAGCCCGCGCCAAGCGTGACCTCCTTCCTGACGTCGCGGGCCTGCGCTGGCACCTGGTGGGGCACCTGCAGCGCAACAAGGCCGGCATTGCCGTGGGCCTGTTCGACGTGATCCACTCGCTGGACAGCCTGGAGTTGGCCGAGGTGCTGGCGCGGCGCGCGCAGGCCCTGGGGCGGGTACTGCCCGTCCTGATCGAGGTCAATGTGGGTGGGGAAGCCAGCAAGTACGGGTTTGCGCCAGTGGAGGACGCCCTGTTCCGCGCTGTGGAGGGGATGCTGGCCCTGTCGGCCCTGCGCCTGGATGGGCTGATGACTGTTGCGCCGATCGCTGCCGACTCCGAGGAGACGCGCCCGGTCTTCCGCCGGCTGTGGCGGCTGCGCGAGGCCCTACGCCAGCGCTACCCGCTGGCGCCATGGAGCAACCTCTCCATGGGCATGACCGACGACTATGTCGTCGCCGTGGAGGAGGGAGCCACGCTGGTGCGGCTGGGCCGGGCGCTCTTTGGGGAGAGGAGCGCGTAGGATCGCCTGACGCAGGAGCTCTTGCCCCACCCGGAGATCGGCACGTTCCGCTACGGGTGGGCCGGTCGTGTCACCGGGGGGCCACCGGGGTGATGGGTCGAACCTGCCTCTTGGGGGGCAACGAGCGCGCGTTCACCGCCTGGCCGCTGCGGCGGGTGAGCTAGAGCAGGCTGATGGCCAGCAGGCCCAGCACCGCACAGTAGGCCGCAAAGGGGTACAGAGGGCCCCGCCGCAGGTAGGCCAGGAGCAGGCGGATGGCAGCGTAGCCGCACAGCGCGGCGGCCGGGAATCCGATCAGCAATGGCAGGAGCTGGCCCTGCAACTGGCCACGGCCGATCGCCTTGAGGAGCTGGACCAGGCCGGCCCCGGCGATGATGGGCACGGACAGCAGGAAGGAGAAACGGGCGGCCGCCTCGCGGGTCAGTCCGCGGAAGATGCCCACGGCCATGGTCGTCCCGCTGCGCGACAGGCCCGGGGCGATCGCCACGGCCTGGCCGAGGCCGACCAGCAGCGCATCCAGCCAGGTGAGCGCGTCCAGCCCGCGGCGGCGCCGGCCCACCAACTCGGCCAGCACGAGCAGCAGCGCCGTCAGCACCAGGAATCCGCCCACCACCTTGGGCTGGCCGAACCAGCCGGTGACGATCTCCTCGAGGAACAGGCCGGCCAGTGCTGCCGGCACCGTGCCCAGCACGATCCACCAGGCCAGCCGTGCATGGGCCGTCTCCAGCGGCCGGCGCCGCCGCAGCCCCCGCCACCAGGCTGCCAGGATCTGGACCAGGTCGCGCCAGAACGCCGCCAGCACGGCCAGCAGCGTGCCCAGGTGCAGGAGCGTGTCGAAGGTGACCGCCACGCTCTCGGCAGGCGCGTCCCACCCCAGCAGCCGCCGCAGGACCTCTGCTGCCAGCACCATGTGTCCCGTGCTGCTCACGGGCAGGAACTCGGTCAGTCCCTGGATGATCCCCAGGATCAATGCCTCGATCGGCCCCACGGTCGCCTCCTGGGCGCGCTTGCCCGCGCCGGGCGAGGGGATTGTACCACAACGCGCCGCCGCTGGCAAAACGCAGCGTGGCGACCGAAGCGCATCCCCCCGACTTGTGGTATAATCATGGGGAGAGTTGTTCCGTGGAGGTGTGCATGGAGCGGGCGGTACGGCTGGGCATCCTCTTCCTGCTCGGCATCGCACTGCTGCTGGCAATCTGGCTGTTCCTTTCTTCCGGCTGGACAAGCCCGGCCCAATTGACGCCGCTCTCCACACCGCCCACGGCCGGCCCCACGGAGACACCCGGGGGACCCTCCGTGTCGCTGCCCAACCCGGGCCTGGATCCGCCCACGACCCCGGCGATGGTGCACCCCAAGGCGGGCCGTTTCGTCGCTGCGTGGATGCCCACCGACTGGGACACCGACAACGCCCGTGCCTCCTTCGAGGCCAACCTGGACTATATCGACGAGATCAGCCCCGTCTGGTACGAGATGCGCAGCAACGGCACGCTGCACGCCCTCGGTGGGGCGCGCGACCAGACCCTGGTGGAGACCGCCCGCGCCGCCGGCGTGCTCGTCCTGCCCTCGATCACCAACGGCTTCGATCCCGCGCGCACCGGCTACGTGCTGCGCAACGCCGAGCGCCGCTCCATGTTCGTCCAGCGCCTCCTGGACGAGGTGGAGCAATACGGCTATGACGGTCTGGACATCGACTTCGAGGCCGTCCCGGACGGGGAGCGGGACTATTTCACGGCCTTTATCCGCGAGCTCGCCGCCGGCCTGCACGCCCAGGGCCGCCTCCTGGCGATCGCCATCCACGCCCGCACGAGCGACGAAGGGGGTGCGGCCGGCGCCGGGGCCCAGGACTGGCACGCCATCGGCCAGGCCGTGGATCGCTTTCGCATCATGACCTACGACTACCACTGGCGGGGCGGAGGCCCCGGGCCGGTCGCCCCCATCTACTGGGTGCAGCAGGTGGTGGAGTACGCCGAAACCCAGGTCGACCCGGCCAAGATCGAGGTCGGCGTGCCCTTCTACGGTTATGACTGGGTGGGCGAAGATGGCTATGCCGTGACCTGGCAGCAGATCCAGGACCTGATCAAGCGCTACAACCCCAGGGTCGAGCTGCGCGAGCGCGACGCCAACGGTGAGGTGGCCGAGTCGTGGTTCAACTACCGGGACAGCGCCGGCCTGCACACCGTGTGGTTCGCCAGCCGGCGCAGCCTGGAGGCCAAGCTGGACCTCCTCGTGCAGTACGACCTGGCGGGCATCGCCATCTGGCGGCTGGGAGGAGAGGACCCGGCCTATTGGCAGTCCGTGCGCGAGAAGCTGGCGCGAGATCCGTACGAGATACTGCGCTCCATCGTCCGCTATCTGCCGAACCCGTAGCCAAGCCAGCGGAGCCTAGGACTATGGATCAGATCGAGGACCTCTACCTGAGCGGGATCGCCTCGGCCAAGGCGGGGAACCGCCGGCTGGCCCAGGCCTTTTTCAAGCGCGTGATCCGCATCAACCCGCGGCACGCCGGTGCCTGGCTCTGGCTCAGCGAGGTTCTGGACGACCCCGACGACATCGCCTACTGCCTGGAGGCGGTCCTGGCGATCGATCCGCACAGCGAAAAGGCCCAGGTGGGACTGCAGCTCCTGCGGGAGCGCGGCGCGGATGCTCGCCAGCCTCGCCGGCCGCGCGAGTGGTCGGCGCTGGCCGACCTGCGCGAGATGGACCTGCCGGCCATCCTGGCGGAGACGCCAACTCCCTCCATGCCGGTGGTGATCGAACCTCCCCAGCTCCGGCGCGCGGAGCGGCACAGTCTGGTTCCGGCCGGCATCTTCACCGGGGCCGTCTTGGTGGTGCTGGTCATGGTGGTCGTCATGACGGCGCTGGGCACCGGACCGGCGCCAGTTGCGGTCGACGACGTCCCGATTCCCACCATCAATGTGACCCTGGCGCGGGAGCAAGAGCGCGAGAGCGTTCGGGCATACCTCCGTAACCTGGACACGATCCTGGGCCCGCTGCGCCTGGCGCACGACGTCTACCGCGGCAATGCCGTCGTCCCGGGGTCCCTCTCGGAGGGGAGCGCCAGGACGCGCACCCTGTGGGACCATGTGACGGCAGCGCGGGCGGATCTGGCGCGGCTCGTAGCGCCGCCCGTCCTAGCGGAGGCGCACCGGGAGTACCTGCTGGGGCTGGACCTGGAACTGGAGGCCCTGGAGGACTTCTTGGACTATTACGCGACGTCCCAGAACGGCTACTTCAACCGCGGCATCGTCAAGTTCCAGGAGGCCGAGAGCCACCTCAAGCGGGCCCGCGCCACCTGGACGGCCTACCGGCAGTGGGCCGGCCTGCCCGAGCCGACGCGCCTGTCCACGCCGACCCCGGCGGCCACCCCGACCTACGGCCGCCCGCCGACGGCTACCCCTACCTTCCGCCCCTACCCCACGGCCACGCCGACGCCCTTTCCCACCCAGCCCATCGGGGACCTGTAGGGAGGGATCGGACAGCAGAGGCGACACGCGGGAACCGGGATGAGGCGGCTTCTAGCGATCGCCGCGCAGCGCCTGCGCGAACTCCTCGATCGCTTGCTGGGACAGGGGATGCTCGGCCATCTCGCCGATCAGGGCCAGGGGGACGGTGATGTGGTGGGCGCCCACTGCCAGGCAAGCCAGCACCTCGGGCACATCCCGCAGGGAGGCGGCCAGGATCTCGGTCCGCGCCCGGCTGCCCCGCAGTACGGCAGCGATCTCCTGCACGAGGGCGATGCCCTGGCCGGTGTGGCGGGTCATACGGTTGACATAGGGGATCACGTAGCGCGCGCCCGCTTCGGCCGCCAGATAGGCCTGGGCGGCGCTGAAGACGGCCGTCGCGGCGCAGGGGATAGCGCGTGCCAGGCGGGCCAGGACGGCCAGGTATGGCAGCGAGGCCGGGATCTTGAGCACGACCTGGCTGGGCGAGAGATCGGAGAAGTGCCGGCCCTCTTCCTCGAGGGTGGCGGGCTCCCGGGCCGCGGGCTGGTAAAAGACCGGCCCGGGGCAGAGGGCGCAGATATCGGCGATGATCTCCTCGGCCGGCCGGCCGGCCTGGGCGATCAACCGGGGGTTCGTCGTTACCCCGGTGACAAAGCCCCACCCCAGCCCCTCGCGCACCTCTTCCACGATGGCGGAATCCAGGTAGAGCGCCATGCCGGCCCTACTCCCCGTCCTGGCTGTTGATGGCCGCCTCGATCGCGATCAGGACCAGGCGCTCCAGCCGCAGGGCGACATCGGCCGGCAGGGCAAAGTCCAGGCCGAAGACGATGCTCCACTCCCCCTCGCCCAGCCGGTCTGCCTGGAATGTGAAGCGCCCCTTGCCGGGCACGTTCACAAAGCCCTGGGCGATGCCGGCCTCGGCCAGGATGTCGCGCACGTCGACGGTCGGTTGAAGCGTCTCGTCGAGGAGGTCCTCCAGGCGCACGTACAGGATGCGCGGCGGCGGCTGGCGGTAGAGCCCGTCGGCCACGCCGATGGCCGAGATGGCCGCGGCGAACAGGTGGTCCTGCAGGCTGCGGGGGATCTCTTCCCCGGCAAAGGAGATCGTCCAGCCCATGATCTCGTCGCGGGAGGCCTCGAAGCGAAAGGCCCCCAGCCGGCCGATGAAGATGGCTCCCCGGGCTACCTCGCCGCCCGGCAGCAGGTGGGCGCGGACGGTGATGTCCTCCGGCGGTGGTTCTGTCATGTCGACATCCTCCTGGCGTGTTCGCGCGGGCTGGCGACGACCGGCTGTCCGCTGCTCAGCAGTATACACGCGCGGGCCGGGTTTGTCAAAAGGAGCCGCGCAGTGGCCCTGGAGGCTGACATCCGGACATATCTCCACGCTACCCATTTCGGTGGGCCCCCAGCCATGCCAGATGGGCCGCTCGGCCCACTGTGGCGGGCATTTCCACGGCTGCGATCGGGGTCTCGGCCCACCGTTCGTGGTGCACCGGCATTTGTGTCCGGATCTCAGCTGGAGGCGATTGCCTGGCGCCGGGACCTATGGTAGAATGACCCCGGGCGGTCGCCGCCGGCCCCGCCCGAAAGGAGCGTGGCGATGTTGGCCCAGGACAAGGTCCGCGATCTGAAGCCGGGAAAGCAGGTGCGCGACGCCGTCTACCTGCTGGCCGAGAAGCAAGTCCGCACTGCCAAGAACGGCCGTCTCTTCCTGAGCGCGCGCCTGCGCGACGCCACGGGGGAGATCGAGGCGCGCTTCTGGGATCTGCCTGCCGGCGTGGCCGATGTCCTGGTCGCCGGGCAGGGCGCGCGGGTCAGCGGGGAGGTGACCTCTTTTCAGGGGCGGGCCCAGCTCCGTCTGGACCGCATCGAGCCCGAGCCCATCCGGGCCCAGGATTTCTTCCCCACCTCGGCGCAGCCGCTGGCGGAGATGCGCCTGCGCCTGGAGGAGTACATTTGCGGCGTGGGCGATCCCTGGCTGCGGCGGCTGCTCGAGGGGGTCCTGTTGACCCCGGACTTCCTGCCCCGCTTCGTCGAGGCGCCGGCCGCGCGGGAGTATCACCACGCCTGCCTTGGCGGCCTGATCGAGCACACCCTCGGGGTTGCCGCCCTGGCCGAGGCCGTGGCCCCGCTGTACCCGGGCTTGCCGCGCGACCTCCTCGTGACGCTGGCTCTGCTGCACGACATCGGCAAGGTGGAGGCGTACGACTGGGACACGGCCTTCCGCCGCTCCGACGAGGGCCGGCTGCTCGATCACATCTACCTGGGGACCCGCCGCGTGGAGATGGCCCTCGCCGGGTGGCCGGACTTTCCCACCGAGTTGCGCCGCCGCGTCCTGCACGGTTTGCTCTCCCACCACGGCGACGGGGCGGCCGGCTCGCCGGTGCGGCCCCAGACACTGGAGGCCGTCGTCCTGCACCTGCTGGATATGCTCGATTCGCGCATCCGTGGGTTCGGGGACCACGTCGCGCGGTACGCGCTGCCGGGTGAGTCCTGGACGGAGTGGAGCAAGATGTTCGAGGCCCAGCTCTATCGGGGGCCGGAAGAGCCTGCGGCGGGAGGGAGCGATCCACCCGTGCAGCCGGGACTGCCGTGGGGTGACGTTGCCGGCGAAGAGGAAGCGGATCTGCCGTTCTAGCAGGCCGCCGACGGTCGACCGCCAGGCCACGGAGGAAGCAGAGGCGGGCCGGTCGCACAGAAGTCCTACCAGGCCAGCGAGAAGCGCGTGAATTCCCCCTCGTAGGGCTCCCAGCGCACCTCGACCGCATCGACCTCGGCGTGGGCCGGCCCGCGCCGGCACCAGCCGACAAAGGCCTCCAAGGGACCCTCCTCGCCCTCGGCGACCGCCTCGACCCGGCCGTCGGCCAGGTTGCGCACCCAGCCGGTCAGCCCCAGCGCGGCCGCGTACTGGCGGGCGCTGGCGCGGTAGCCCACCCCCTGCACATAGCCGCTGATCCACAGGTGCGCACGCTTGCGAGCCATGGCCTGGCCTCCTGTCGGGAGCACTGCTACGAGCATTATACCCGTGGCCGGCCCCTTGTGCAAGGACGAATTGCGGGCCCGGTGACCTTGCGTCTTCTGATTCTCAGTCCACACCTTCAGGGCCAGCTTGTGCAAGGACGAATTGCGGGCCCGGTGACCTTGCGGTATAATCCGGGCGCAACACCACATCCCGCGGTCGTCGGCGCCGCCCCGCGTGCCGCCAGCACCGCTCCGACCGATACGAGGAGGCAAGACAGCATGCTCGCGCGAACGAATGAGGAGTTCTGGCAGGAACGGGAACGGCTCAACGAGGTCGTGATGCGCTACGCCGGCCTGGAGATCAAGCGTTTCTTCAGCCTCGATGGGCAGGTCTACCGCGAAGGCGCCCTGCCGGCCCGCTTCAAGGAGCTGCTGGGCCTGGTGGCCTCGCTCGTCCTGCGCTGCGACGACTGCGTCCGCTACCATCTCATCCGCTGCCACGAGGAGGGGATCAGCGATGCGGAGATGGACGAAGCGCTGGCCATCGGCCTGGTCGTCGGTGGGTCGATCACCATTCCCCACCTGCGCCGGGCCCTGGCCGCATGGGACGAGCTCAAGGGAGGTGCGGCCTCGTGAGCAGCGCGCTTTCTGCCCGCGCCATGGCCGTCCACCGTCGGCTGGTGGAGCTGTACGGAGAACACCCAGAGCGCCCGGCGCTGGACCCGGTGGCCGAGCTGGTCTCGACCATCCTTTCCCAGAACACCAACGATCGCAACCGCGACCGTGCCTTTGAGCGCCTGCGCCGGCGTTTCCCCACCTGGGAGGCGCTGCGCGACGGCCCGCCGGCCGAGGTTGCCGAGGCCATCCGCCCGGCCGGCCTCTCGCAGATCAAGGCCCCGCGCATCCAGGCGGCCCTGCGGCGCATCGGCGACCGCGCCGGGGGAATCGCCCTCGACTTCCTGGCCGAGATGCCCCTGGCGGAGGCCCGTGCCTGGCTGACGGCGCTCGACGGCGTCGGGCCCAAGACTGCGGCCATCGTGCTGCTCTTTGCCTTTGGCCGGCCGGCCTTCCCGGTCGATACCCACATCCACCGGGTCACCAGGCGGCTGGGGCTGATTCCACCCAACGCCTCGCGCGAAAAGGCCCACCTCCTGATGGAGGAGCTGCTGCCGGCCGAGACATACTACACCGTCCACCTCAACCTGATCCGCCACGGGCGCGAGGTCTGCCACCCGCACAGGCCGGCCTGCGGCGAGTGCCGCCTGCGGGACCTCTGCCGGTACGGCCAGGAGCTTTCCCAACAGGAGCCGTGATGGATGCCGTGACTGACATGTGGCTGGTGCGCCACGCCAGCTCCGAGCACCACGGGACGGAGCGGCTGCCGTGGCCGGACGCTGCCCTGAGCGCGGAGGGGTGGCGCCAGGTGCAGCTTCTGGCCGCGCGTATGGCCGGCCTGGAGGACGTTGCCGCCCTCTACAGCAGCCCGCAGCGGCGGGCCTGGGACACGGCTGTGCCCATCGCCGCCGCCCTCGGGCTGCCCGCGATCCCGCATGCGGACCTGCGCGAAGGCGACTTTGGTCTGGCCGGCGGCATGACCATCGCCGAGTGCCGGAGCCGCTGGCCCGAGCTGATGCGTCGGTGGGCCGACCCGGACAATCTGTCGTTTTGCTGGCCTGGAGGCGAGTCGCGGCAGGACGTTCACAGCCGCGTCGTGGGGGCCATGGCGGCGCTGGCGCGAGCCCATCGCGGCCAGCGCATCGTCATCGTCGCCCACACCGGGACGCTCTGCTGCTACCTGGCCCTCCTCTTCGCCGGCAACCCTGCCCGCTGGCGCGACTTTGCCCTGCGGCCAGGCTCGGTCACGCGCCTGGCCGTGGGCGACGGGGAAGCGCGCTTCCTGATGCGCGACGACGTTTCCCACCTGGTTGAGCCTGCCGGCGGCTAATCATCAGTCGCTCATCGTCAATCGCCAATCGCCAATCGTCAATCGTCAGTCGCTCATCATCAATCGCCAATTGTCAATTGCCAAGGAGGCCCCTATGCCCGAGCAGATACGCACCTTCATTGCCATGAGTCTGCCAACCGCCGTGCAACAGGGCCTGGCCCGGGTGCAGCAGCAGCTCAAGCAGGGCCGGCCGCCGGTGCGCTGGGTGGCCCCCGACAAGATCCACGTCACCCTGAACTTCCTGGGGGAAATCCCGGCGGAACAGGTGCCGGGGGTCGGCGATGCGGCGGCACGGGCCGCGGCCGCGGCCGTGCCTTTCGAGATCGAGGCGGTCGGAATCGGCGTCTTTCCCAACCCCCGCCGGCCGCGCGTGATCTGGGTGGGACTGGCAGGCGAGCTCGATGCGCTGCGGGCGCTGCAGGCCGGCCTGTCCCGCGAGTTGGCCGCACTGGGGTTTCCTCCCGAGGACCGCCCCTTTTCTCCCCACCTGACACTGGGGCGCATGCGCCAGCAGGCCGGCCTGTCCGAGGTGCGCGCCCTGGGCGAGGCCGTGACCCGCACGGCCGTGCCTTCCCTGGGGCGGTGGCTGGTGCGCGAGGTGCGCGTGATCCGCAGCGACCTGCGTCCCGAGGGGCCGCTCTACACCACGCTGCGGGCCGTGGTGCTGGGGTAACCTGTCCCTCAGCGTGCTGCGCGGGGAGGATTCTCCACCGGCGCGCTTCCCCGGTTCACCCTGCCCCGCGCCAGCGATGCCACGATCCCCAGCAGGCAGAGCCCGGTGAAGAGGCGAAAGGCCCACGCCATGGCCATGAGCAGGTTGGCGACCAGGCCGGCTACCTTCTGCGGATTGAGCTCCACGGTGCCCACGTAGATGGAGAAGAAGAGCAGGGCCAGACTCATGCTCAGCGCCTGTCCGATCAAGCGCATGGTTCCCAGGGTCGAGGAGGCCACGCCATAGTCCTGCCGCCCCACGGAGCCCATCACGGCGTTGGTGTTGGGCGCGGAGAAGAGCGCATAGCCCAGGCCGACCAGGAAGGAGATCCCCAGGACAAAGGCCAGCGCGGTGTCGGCTCCCAGGGTGGAGAAGGCGAACAGACCTCCTGCCATCATGGCCATGCCGCTGGAGGCCAGCAGGCGCGGCTCCACGCGCTCCGACAGCCAGCCGGTCAGGGGTGACAGGACGGCCATCACGACCGGCTGCACGAGCAGGACCAGGCCGGCCTGGTCGGGGGTCATGCCCTGGACGACCTGTAGGTAGAGCGACAGCAGCAGCCCGATGGCGAAGGTGGCGCAGTAGTGGATCAGCGCGGCCAGGTTGGAGAAGATGAAGACGACGTTGCCGCGGAAACGGCGCACGTCCAGCACCGGCGAGGGCAGGCGCGCCTGCAGCAGGACAAAGGCCCCCAGCCCCAGCGCGGCGGCCGGCAGCAGCCAGCGTGCCAGCGGCATGCGGTAGACCGAGGAGACGCTAAAGAGCAGCACGGCCAGGGCGCTGGCGTAGAGGAGCGCTCCCGGCCAGTCGAAGCGCTGGCCGGCGGCTCCGGTCCACTCGCCGCGCAGCTTGAACAGGGCCAGCACCAGGGCCAGCAGGGCCAGGCCAGCGGTCAGGGCGAAGATGGAGCGCCAACCGACGTGCTGGGTGAGAAAGCCGCCCAGGACGGGGCCCAGGGAGAGGCCGCTGTAGACGGCGGCGGTGTTGATGCCCAGGATGCGCCCGCGCTCGGCCGGCGGGAAGATCGAGGTCAGATTGGCCACGGCCGTCCCGAATACCATGGCCCCGCCGGCGCCCTGCAGGGCACGAAAGGCGATCAGCCACATGATGCCCGGCGACAGGCCGGCCAGGCCCGAGGCCAGGGCATAGACCCCCAGGCCGATGAGGTAGACCTTCTTGCGCCCGTAGATATCGGCGGCACGGCCAAAGGGCACCAGCAGAGCCGCCGAGGTCAGCAGGTAGACCAGCTGCACCCAGGTGGTGGACAGGGCGTCGGCCTGCCACTGCTCGCTGATGCTCTTGAGCGCCAGGTCCATCGAGCTGCCCATGAAAGGGGCCAGGAAAGAGGAGATGGTGGTGATCAGGAGGGCGTAGCGGCGCACGGAGAGGTCATCTGGCATGGGGTGTCCTTCAATGGGTCGACGGTGGGGGTTCCTTGGGCAGCAGCCGGCGCCAGCGGAGCAGCCGCGCCTGGTGCAGGACAAAACGCAGCAGCACGCGCAGGATGCCGAAGCCGTAGACCACGCTGCGGCGAAAGCTGATCGACGAGGCCTCGGGGAAGTAGCGCGTGACGATCGGCACCTCCATGAAGGTCAGGTTGCAGGTCATCCCCTGGGCGATGATCTCCGTGTCGAAGACAAAGTCGTCGCTGTTCTCCTCGAAGCGCACTGTCTCCAGGTAGTGGCGCGAGTAGGCCCGGAAGCCGGAGTGGATCTCGGTCAGGTAGCGCCCGAAGATGATGTTGGCAAAGGCGGTCAGGAAGACGTTGGCCACGTACTTGTAGCGCGGCATGCCTCCCTCGAGCGGCCGGCCGCCGAGCATACGCGAGCCGAAGACGGCATCCGCCTGGCCCCGGCGGAGCGGCCACACCAGGTCGGGGATGACCCGGGCGTCGTACTGGTGGTCCGGGTGCAACATGACCACGATGTCCGCCCCTGCCTTGAGGGCCTCGCGGTAGCAGGTCTTTTGGTTGGCCCCGTAGCCGCGGTTGCGGTCGTGCCGGAAGACGGTCAGGCCGGCCTCGCGCGCAATGTCCACGGTGTTGTCCTGCGAGGCGTCGTCCACCAGGATGACGTGCTCGCGGAACTCTTCCGGGATCTCGGCCAGCGTCCGCAGCACGGTCTTGGCGGCGTTGTAGGCCGGCAGGACGATCACCACCTTGCCGCTGCGGTTGGGTTTCGGCATCCGTCGTTCTCCTGCCCGGGAGGTGCGGTCCTACGGCCAGTGTCCTCCCAGGGCTGTGGCGCCGATGACATACTGCAGGACCGAGGCCATGGTCAGCACGACCAGCAGCCAGTTGGGCCAGCGGCGCATGCCGAGCGCGGTGAGCATGAGCAGCGGCAGGTGCCAGTCGAGCAGGTAGCGTGGCCCGAATTGGATCTCGCCCGTGCCCATGAGGGTGACGATGGGCAGGTTGACCAGGAAGATGGTGGCCAGCATGGTCCACACCGACCAGCGGGGCCGGCCTTTGACCACTCCCCAGATGGCGGCGAAGAAGAGCGGGCTGAGCAGGAAGAGGCTTCCGCCCTTGAAGGTCTCCGGCCGCAGCGGGAAGGGGTAGGCGATGTACTGGTAGAAGAGGTTGATCGGCACATAGTGCAGGTTGAAGTATCCGTACTGCTGGTAATCCTCGACAAACACCCCGGCCATCTGATGATAGGGGAGCCCGTTGTTCAGGGGACTGCCGAAGCGGGCGGCGTTGTACAGCCCGGTGAGGGCCACAGCCAGGAAGACGGGCAACAGCCCGGCGAGGGCATAGCCGACCAGCCGCTTCCAGCCTGCGGCGCGGTGTTGGTGGAGCAGGTAAACGGCCGGCCACAGGCCGGCCAGGAACAGGTGGTTGCGCGTGAGCAGGGCGCAGCCGATGCCCAGGCCGGCCAGGAAAAAGGCCGGCCAGCCGCGCAGGCGCAGCGCCGCCAGGTAGGCCAGTGCCAGGCAGAGAAAGCCAAAGAGCTGGCCGACCGGCCAGACCATGCCGTACGGGATCAGGGTGAGGTGGACCGTCCCCAGGGCGAAGAAAAAGACCAGCAGGCGCAGCTGGAAGCTGGATAGCTCGATCACCCCGACCCGGGCGGCCTGCTGCAGCACCAGCGCCACGGCGGCCACGTTCAGCACGCCCAGCACCACCGTGTAGAGGGCGTCGCTGACGCCCACGCCGAAGATGGCTACCAGGGGCATCAGCGGCACCGCGGGCAGGGGCGGCCAGTAGAGGTAGTAGCGACCCTGGTACAGGACCAGGTCGTTGGTCGACGGGGGCATCAGCCGCAGGTGCAGCTGCCCGTGTAGGAAGGCATCGGCCAGGTAGTTGTAGAAGGCGAACTTGGAGACCGGGAAGATCGCGCCATGGCTGAACGACAGCCCCACGTAGAGGAGAATGACCAGGGGAAGAAGCCACAAGGGGCTCTGTTCCTGCGAGGTGAAGCGCTGCCACCAGTTGCCAAGTCGGCCGGCATTCATGCCCTGTCCTCGCTGCTCCGAACGCCAGGACTGCCTGCGAGATCCCAAGACGCAAGGGCGCCACGTTGGCAGGGGTTCTTTCCTGACACTTTCCTGGCGTCTCCGCGCCCTGGTGGTCCGTTCATCCTTGCGCCCTGGTGGCTTAGCGGTCGATTGGAGGTTGTCTCTCGTGCGGAACCGATCACCGCCGACCGCCGAGATTATACCACAGCGCCATGATGGGGTCAACAGAAAAGGCGTCGTTGGTGATTACCCAAAACCGAGAGGCGGTTGAGACTCGCCCGAGGAAGAGCGAA